>JAABNQ010000150.1 GCA_009928435.1 Bacillus sp. HF117_J1_D | reverse complement strand
CCAGGGAAAATCATCGTACCTATAGCCGCCCCTCCAGTTGCACCCGCATATGCAGAACCAATATCCAACGCTGTTCCTGCAAGCGCGCGACCCGTTTTTTGTGCCGTACTTTTATCTTTATGTTCATCCGAAAATGCTTCCATAAAATTGAGACCTACCGCCAATACATTTCCTGCTCGGGCAAGATTCTTTTGCCAACCGCCACCACCTGGTTTTATATTTTTAATTGATTTTTTCACATCAATGCTCTTTATTGTTGGTAAGAAATTGTTACCCAAATTTTTCAATAAGTTTATAGAATTCCCTATAATACCATCCCCACGCCGGAAGTAATTTACAAACCGCTGTCCATTTTTATAGATCACTGTTGGACCTGAAGCTCTGTTCAACAGTCCTCCAACTCCTACTTTTGGTAGATTCCTTAATCCGGCTATTTCTTTTGGAAGATTGCTAGGCATATATCCATAACGTCGAACAATATATTTCCCTTTTGGGTGTTTCATCAACTCATGTATTTTAGAAGCCAGCTTTGAATCGTGCTTTCCTTTTTGCTTTGTCCATGCCTTATCGACCACCAATTTAACCGTACCATCTCCATTGTCCACGAATTCCAACATGCCCGTTGTAAACATTATCGTCGTCGCTGCACCACGCGCAACATCAACACCGACCAGTCCCCAATTCTGAATCGTTTTTACATCTGTTCCTAGGAAATTCACTACTCCCTGCAATAACGAACGATCCTCTCCACGATCCAAGCGCCCCACATCCACGTCTGGCGCTTCCTTATGTAATGTCATCTCTTTGAAGTGCGACCTTACGTCTTGAATATTCACCCCTTGTAAAAGAGGTCCGCCTGCA
>JAABNQ010000149.1 GCA_009928435.1 Bacillus sp. HF117_J1_D | reverse complement strand
AAGGGACTACTCTACACTTTTTTAAAAAAAGGACTTATGAAATTGATTCAATATTATATGAAGATAGAAAATAATACAGGAGGTTTTACTAATGAAATTTTTAAAGTTTTTTAGTGTTACTATCATCTCTTTATTATTTTTCACAACTTTCAACACAGTTAACGCACAAGAAATCCAATTAAATGATGAAGAATCAAGCTTTACAAAGGCACTGAAAAATGATTATGAACAGTTATTGAATGATGGTGTACTACCGGAAGAAACAACATATGAAGAATGGCTAGAAATGGCAGGTATATGAGACAATGATACTTCTTTTGATTTTGAAGAAATTTTTGATGAGGAGTTCGAAGAACCAGAGTTTTCTACTTTTGCTACACAAAGCATCAAAAAAGGAGATATTTTAATATCAAATCGTACTTCGAAAAATGGGTTGACAGGTCATTCTGGGATAGCACTTAGCTCTACTACAGTTTTACATATATCTGGACCGGGATATTTCCCGCAAGTTGAGTCATTAGCAAATTTTAAGAAAAAATATAAAAAAACCTTGTCAGTTTATAGAGTTCCCAACTCAAAAGTAGCAAATGCTGCTGCTAATTGGGCTTCAAGTAGATATGTTGGTAAAAAGTATTCTTATTTTATTACAGATAATATTAAGTCAGTAAATCCAACATATTGCTCGAAAATTGTCTTTCAAGCATATTATTATGGATCAGGCTCTGCTCCAGTTATAAAAACTGTACCTAAAATAGCTTTACCTTATGGATTACCAGGTTATTTTAGTCCACAATATAAACCTAAATTAATTACAAGGTTTCCTGAATCCGTGACGTAGTTTGTTAAAAGCTTGAAAAGCAGGCTGATTTTACCC
>JAABNQ010000032.1:12374-37885 GCA_009928435.1 Bacillus sp. HF117_J1_D | reverse complement strand
CTTGATTTCACTAGCTTTCGGATGGTTTTTAGATAAATTTAGTCACGGATTAAGGAAACAGTTAAGGAATAGTTAATAGGTAATTAAATGTTGATCGATACAATAAAGATAAATGGTTGGAGGGAAAAGAGGGTGTGACATTTGGCAGTTATCAAAACGTCAAACTTAACGAAAATTTATGGAAATCAAAAATCAGTAGATAGTCTCAATATGACAGTAAATCAAGGAGAAATCTATGGTTTTTTAGGCCGAAACGGTGCTGGTAAAACAACCACTATTAGAATGTTATTAGGATTAATAAAACCTACTAACGGACAAATTGAGATATTTGGCGAAAACTTCTATAAAAATCAAAAGGAAATTTTAAGAAGAATCGGTTCGATTGTTGAAGTGCCTGGATTTTATGAAAACCTTACAGGGAAAGAAAATTTACTTATTAATGCAAAAATTATTGGTGTTCACAAGAAAAATGCGATTGAGGAAGCACTACAGATTGTTGGATTGCAAAATGAAACTAAAAAGCTAGTAGGGCAATATTCTTTAGGGATGAAACAGAGATTAGGAATTGCGAGAGCTCTTCTTCATCATCCAGAGCTTCTAATTCTCGATGAGCCTACAAACGGTTTGGATCCGATTAGCATTAAGGAGATGCGGAGGCTGATTAAATCACTAGCCGAAGAGAGAAATATAACGATATTAATATCAAGCCATATTTTGTCGGAAATAGAACAACTAGTTGACCGTATCGGGATCATTCATAAAGGAAAGCTATTGGAAGAAGTGACATTCGATTATCTTCGAAAAAAGAATCGTAAATACATTGAGTTCCAAGTTTCTAATGACAATAAAGCAACGATGCTTCTAGAGCAACGATGCAATATTTTTGATTATGAGGTGCATGATGAAGGAAATATTCGTATATACTCTCACTTTGGACAACAAGCGGAAATCAATAAATTGTTCGTTCAAAATGATATTGACGTAGTAAAGATTGCAATGAGTGAAGATAAACTCGAAGACTACTTTACAAGATTAGTTGGGGGCGACACGATTGGCTAATTTATTATTCACAGAATTTTTAAAACTAAAACGTGCTAAAATGATGATCATTAGTATTCTTGGAGCTGCCGTAGCCCCCTTTATCGTCGTTGTCGCTACCTATGTACATATGAAAACTAAACAACCTACTGAAGTGATTTTATTTGAAGAACTATTTTACCAAACTAATTTATATACAGTTTTAGTCATCGGAGTCCCTTTATATGGAGTTGTTACAGCTTTTCTCTTTAATCGTGAATATACGGAAGATACATTGAAAAATCTTCTTACGATCCCAGTGCCGCGAATAAGCTTTATTATAAGTAAAATCCTTCTCTTATTCATATGGATTACGATGTTAACTTTAGTTTCTTGGGGACTTACTTTACTATTGGGAACACTAGGGCAGTTTGAGGGTTTAAGTTTCTCATTAATCGGAGAATCTTTCAAGCAGTTTTTCACAGGCGGACTCCTTCTTTTTGTTCTTTCAATGCCAATTATCTTTATCACACTTGTCATGAAAAACTATGTACCAACGATTATATTTACAATTGTGATTACATTGATAAATATCATGACAGCAAATTCAGAACATAGAGATTTATTTCCTTGGGCAGCTGCCGGAGATATAGCAAATAATACGTTGCTATCAACATATCCTCTACAGTATTCTTATATTGCGATCATTTTCACTTCTATTATCGGATTTATCGCAACGATCGTCTATTTTAAAAAGATAGATATTCATTAATATTATTTGTTTTCTATGTCATCAAAAATACCAAGCATGCTCATGAATTAGTGTTTAAGTATATAGAGACCTTTTATAATACAACTAGAATACAGGAATATCGTGGAATGAGGTCGCCATACGACTTTGAAAGTGCTTTAGTAAGTTAATATGCTAAACCAGGGTATATCTACTTTTAACTTATCTGATATCTTGACAGAGGACCACTTTATTTCTGTAATCTAGGAAAAGCCATGCAATTAAAATAAGCAGGGAAAATACCATAGCCAAAGGAATAAACCACAAGTCTTCAGTATCCACTCTCCAGCCAATAACCATAATCATTATCGATATAATGGGTGCCATTAGATAATATGCTTTTGTGTTATAGAACCATCCATAGGGGAAAAAATGAGCACCTGTTATGACTGCGAAAACAAGTATCGTCTCATTAGGACTTTTTGCAAAGACCCAAAAGAGCAGGGGAAAATACATGAGTTGAGCTAAATTTAAATATAACCCTAAATCACCTAAAGAATTATCCTTAGATCTCCAATCCGCTTTGATCATCTTTGACATCATAACTGATAACGGAAACATCAAGCCCGTTGAAAATAACATATAAATATTCTTCTGATTCATTGCAAATGGCTGTAAGTATATAACTGTGATAACAATCCAAATAATCGTTGCAGAAAGCAAAAAGGGTATACCGTTTTTACTCCTGATCGATAAATCATTTTTGATTTCTATTAAGTCCAAATTAACTCATCACCTTTCCTATCTTATTAACCGCTCATCCCATTATTCTATTATAGTCTCTCGGTAATTAATTTTCCGCATTAACTCTAGTCTTTCGACTAGGGCTTTTTTATGTTCTATCGTGGTCAATATAACAAGCAATTGCTTGACAACATTGCCCAGCAAGCCCTAATTCATTATTTAAAACTTCGAATATCCCGTTATAACTAACGCACTGTTAATAGAAGAGTGACACTAATAAATTATACAAGGAGTGAATAATGATGACTGACCAAAGTGAGTTAGTTTTATTATATATATATCCAAAAATAATACCTAAAATAAAAACTGTTACTATAGAACTTAGAACATGAGGAAATTCAAATAACCCTTTATAAAACCAAATAGGAAAATGAATCGATACAAAAAGTAAAGAAGTAATTGTATTTGCTTTCCAAAATCTAAAAGACTCCATTAGTTTTCTTAATAAAAAACCTCTGAAAACAATTTCTTCAGTTATACCTACTAATAAAATAGTATTAAGCCATTCATTAAAACCTATATTAAAATCGATATCATTTTTTAAAACTACAAGATTTAACAAGATAAAATAAGTTACAAGAACTAAAGATATCCACCCTGCCCATTTTAACCCTTTCTTAAAGTTATAGCGTAATCCTAAATACGAAAATGGTTCACTTTTTTCTACCTTTTTTACTAATAAGATAACGGGAATAATCCAAATAAGTATTTTAATAACAGCTGATACCACAGCTGTCGAAAAAGGATCTAATAGATTTAAATAAGGTGTAATCTGAACTTCTCGAATACCCCATATTAATATGAACACAATAAAATACACTACAATATAGTTTTTATGAACAATTTGTTTGGCCATAATAAATCCCCTTTTTATTTATTTCAAATTAAGCTTTAGCTACTCCAAAGAACCATCAGTAAAGATTGTTATGTTAAACATAGCTAAATTCCTATTTCTTGCATTTTTTCAGTTACTTTTTTTATCCTTTCATCTAGGTCCACGCCATTAAATTTCTTTAATCGTAGCTGACTAACAATTTTTCCATCGAACATAAACATAGTACGCTCAGTCCTAGCTGCAACCTTCGCGTCGTGAGTTACAAGAATAACTGCTGTACCTTCTGTGTTAATGTCGGAAATTATATCCATAATTTCCTGTGCAGATTTTGAGTTTAGCGCACCGGTCGGTTCGTCACCGAAGATAATTTTAGGATCACTAATAAGTGCACGGCATATTCCAGCACGCTGGAGCTGTCCACCCGAAACTTGAGTAATATCACGCTTTTCCAGTTCGGCAATACCGACCCTTTTCATAAGTTTTCTTGCCTTTTTAATAATCTCAGCAGTCATTTTTTTTTATTCCGCATTGAAGGAAGGATAATGTTATCAAGAATGTTCAAGTTTTTTAACAAAGTTGGTTGCTGAAATATAAAACCCATTTTTGTTCTGCGTAAATCGGAAAGCTCTCTTTCACTAAGTGATGATAGATCGCTACCGTCAAAAAAAACCTTTCCTCTATCAATACTGTCCATTCCACTTAACGCATACATCAGTGTCGATTTTCCTGAACCCGAGGGACCCATAACTGAAACGAACTCTCCCGCGTTTATTTCAACAGACACGCCATCAAGAACTTTGTGCTTTTCATTTCCTGTTCGGTAAGATTTAATTATATTTTCACTGATAATCATCTTCTTCATGATTTACTCCTTTATATTTACGGATATTTTTATTTGTCCCGCTCTCGAAGTACCGATAAGTGTTGCGATAAGTACTGAACATGTCATCAACAATGGACATAATAAATACGCAGAAAGTGGATTAGCAACAAACTCAAACGAAGACGCTCCAAACGATGAGATAACCCCGCTTGCAAGCACCTCTCCGAGAAAGTTCGCTAAAAGCGTCCCCAGAATAATTCCAATGATAAGAACGAATGTCGAACGCGAAATATACTGGATTGTTATATCAGATTTTGTAAATCCTAACGATTTCATTACAGCAATTGAGTATTTGTCCTTTGCAACAAGCATTTTCATAAATAAAAGTGTAACTAATACCGTTATCATGAGCGCAACTACAGTTGAAACATGGGACGCCTTTTTCATAGAGCTTATCGTCGAGCCAAATGTCTGTGTAATATATTCATCAACCCTCGAAACCTTGGCAAAATTAAACTTGTCTGCGTATTCCGAGGTCTTTGCTGCTACAAGAGAACGATCATAAAGTTCCACATAAATAACGTACCACATAATATCCGCCGAATTATTAGAAAAAATAGCCTTTGCAGTTTTACCGCCGTTAGTAATGTCGGAATAGATTCCACTTACCTTAAAATTTTTCTCCATTTCATCAATCACGAGTGTAATGACATCGCCAACTTTTTTCTCCATTTCATCAGCGTTAAGAACTGAAAGCGCAATTTCATCTTCTTTGATGGGTGCTCTGCCCTCGGAATATTCTACAGGGAATATGGAATGGTCGCCGAGTTCTATTTTTAACCTTTCCTCCGTGCCATCCTCCATCTTTGCTTTAAATGTTTTTGTTGTAAGCAAGGTGTACTTTGAAATCGCGCTATCGTTACTCATCGTTTTTATAATTTCCGTAGCTTTTTCAGAAATATTATCGGTCTGCTGAATGTCAATACGCAAATCACTATTTCCTATCCCCATATATGTGATGAAGCTTTTTGAGGAAATTGTGTTGTACAAGTTCTGCGGAACGATAATGATAAATGCCGAGAGCATCAGAACCGCAAGCATTGTAGCGTAAAGCTTTTTCCTTGCAAGTACATCTTTGACGCCGAGAAAAATATTCGTGTTAAACAGCCAGTTTACGCTCAGGTTAAAACGCTTTGCGCCTGTGGTTTTTTCCTGTGATGTACCAAAACGGATTGCTTCGGCAGCAGAGATTTTCCGAAAGCGTCTCAATACCCCGTTTACATAGGCCATGATTGCAAGAAATACAAGCAGTATGCCGATTATTCCGAACAGCAAGGCGAAAGAGGAGTTTTCACTTTCCCCCATATAAAGTCGAATATTTTCAAGAAGCATGCCTCTGAACAGAAATGAAAGTGCAAAACCAAGAATACTTCCTATTGCTGCAATCGCCGCGTATTTGGCAAGATAAATCTTTTTTATATCGGAAATACGTAGTCCAATTGCTTTCATCACACCTATTTCGCGGTAGTCGTCTTCTATTTTCGCAAGAAGCGTAAAGCGAATACACATTAATGCGATAGTAACAACAAGTACACTTATAAGAAGTATAATTGCAATCATCATCCCATCTGAAAGTGCGTTCATCATTTTAAAAAGTTTATATGTAACCGTTGGTCCGTTCGATTCAAGTCCTTTAGAGGCATAAGCAGTTTCAAATGCACCAATTTTAGACAAGTCCTTTAACCTGAATTCAATTAGGTACTCCGTGTTTCCAAACTCCTTTATTGCATCATAATCATTTTCACTTACAAGAAACCTCTTTGACGAGGCAAGCATCGAATTCATTTGTGAATCTCGTAGAAATCCAGCAACGGTAAGTTCCTTCCTGCCTATCATAACCTTGTCACCGACTTTTGCAGTGCCGTCCTTCATATAACCTACCGGAACATAAATCTCCCCATCGGATACATTTATAACGTTTCCGTCGAGATTGAGGAGATAATCAAATGTTTCGCTTTGTGTGCTGAAGCCGTTGTCCTGGACACTGTCTGTAAGCGAGTTTCCGTCAATTACAATTAGAGAACCGTCAACATTGAGAAATTCAAGCACCTGAAATTCATCGACATTGCCGTTCTGCTCCGCGAAATCCGCAAGTCGGACAGTATCAATATCGCCCGAGTGCATCTGCATAAAATGCGGAGTTTTCGCCTGCTTCATGAGTGTATCTATCGCACCCGAAAGATTTACAACAAGTATCGCTGAAAGAGCAACAAGCGCAGCTGCGACAGCGACAAATATCGTAGTTGTCAATGTGATCAGTTTGCTTTTTGAAATATCATTCCGGACTATTCTGTTATACATAAGTCACCTCTTTGTTCAAGCTTTTTCACCGACTTCAAATTGTATAGAATGACTGAAGTAGCACATAACAAAATCCCAGCGATTATAATGAGAAATCCCGTTCCCCTACCGCTGCCCGTACCGATGATTTTTCCCACACTGTCAGCAAGCACTCCACCGTCTACTAATAAAGGTGTGAACACAAAGTCTGCTAATAGACCTGACAGCGCATAAGCGGCAACAAATCCGAGCTGTGAAATGACCCCAATAAGGGACCAAGCTCTACCCTGAACAGAATTATCAATATTTGTACGAACAAGAAAATCTAGAGTTGTATTAGCAAATGGGAGCATTGCGAAAAAAAGAAATCCAGAAACACTAATCACAATAATATGTTCACGAGATCCAAACACCGTCATACATATTCCTGCACCAAACAGTGCAATCGAAAGAATTTTCACGTAACCCTTTTTTATTGAAAAAAATCCGATGATTACACTCGATACAAGCATTCCCGAAGCAACAATCGTTTCAATTGTCCCAATTACGGAACTGTCCGTAAAAGCAAGTAGCATCGGTATAGAGAGTGTTTCAATAAATCCGAGAAAAAAGGTCAACACGGATGTGATAATGACAAGAACAAGCACACCTCTGTTTTTAGAAATGGCGTACCACCCTTCTTTGAACTCGTGTATAAACGATTTCGTCTGTTCACATGTCTTGGAAGCAAGCCCCCTACGTACAATAAACGTAGTTGAAACAGTAACAAAAAAAGTACAAATATCGATGATAAGCAACAGTTTTATATCTGAAACAGCAAGCAAAAATCCCGCAATAATAGGAGAAATTAGAAATTTTGCCGATCCTGCCAATTGGACAAGACCACTTGCTTTTGTATACTGTTCTTCAGTAAGTAAATCAGAAACCGTTGCCTTATATGCCGGGTCTAACAGCGAGGAAAACACAGAGCTAATCGTAACTCCTACACAAATCTGCCATAGCTGTGCTTCTCCGTTAAGCATACAAATTAAAATAAAGACAAGTCCCAGTGCGGAAAGACTATCGCCTAACACCATTAACAGCCTACGATCATAGCGATCTGCAAGCACTCCCGCAAAAGAGCTTAAGAGAAGCGAAGGCATAAACGCAAGCAAGGTGACAAGCGCCATTGCTGATGCCTTTCCCGTCTGTTGGAAAACATAAATCCCCAGTCCAAATTACGTAAGACCGCTTCCTATCGTCGAAACAAGCTGTCCTGACCATAGTAGAAGAAATTTATTGAAGGATTTTACCGAGTTATTCATTGCTGTTTCCATTTCTTCTATCCTCGTTTCCGCTGTCAAACATCTTCATCATGTACATAAGACTCCCGCTTTCGACACCGAGCAGCCTTTCTACGTTGAAAACAAACGCCTGTATACGTGAAGCACGGGCTTCATTCGTCAAATGAATCATATCATCATCAAAAACAGTATCCGTATATGCCACAACCATCTCCATGCATTCATACGGATACGGCGTACTGAATAGCCCTTGCTCAATGCCCTCATGGATGATTTCCGTCAGAATCGGTGGAACGCCGTTGATGATGACCTTTTGTATTTTTTGGTGCATTAGCGCGTTCTGCGGCCTGTGAATGTGCTCCATAATTTCCTTGCTGCTTCCGCCACTTATGTTTAATGCCATTACAACTTGGATAATGCGCTCGACTACAGGTATGCTCTTGTCTGCGGCAATTTCCTTTGCTGTCTCTAAAAGACGGATACTATAGCGCTCAATCAATGCATCCATAATCTCCTCCTTAGATTTGAAGTGATAATACAATGTTCCCCGCGCAATTCCGACCTTTTCAAGAATATCGTTTGTACTTGTACCATCAAAACCCTTCTGTCCGAAAAGTTCATCAGCCGCGTCAAGAATTTCGTTCTTACGGACTTCAGCTTCTTTCCTCATCCAACCCCTCCTTATAGACCGACTGCCTGTCGATATAATCATAACGTTTTTTCTTGAATTGTCAACAAAATATTATAATTTTGTTGCATAATATTGCAATTTTGACTTTTATAAAAAATAGAATCATAGAGTAGGGTAAACACGGAAATGGTCACCCTACTTATCAAACGGTATTAAGCCTAGGACTTACCATTTGAGACAGTCTGCACTATCACGTAACTAACTTATTGTCAGAACTCTGTGTCGTTCACAAATAATGACGGTGAGACTAATTAATTTATTCCACAATCATCCAATTCGCATCCTTCTCTAAAGCCAGCACATATTGTGAAAGCTGCATTGCCTTTGTCGTTCCATCTAAATATTTCACCGATATCCAAACATGCACCTGATTTCCAGACTGTTGGAATATAGGATTAACTAGCTCTGAAAATATATAGTCTTTGCCAATCGGTGGTAAGGCATTATTTTTCACATAGTAAGCAAGTTCTTTATCAGTGGCAGTAGGATAAAATGTAAAGAACGTTTCTAGAAATTCCGTTACTTCCTGTTCAGTATCAGGATCTACTGTTCCGTTACTTTCAGGCTGTTTTGGTTCATAGTCAGATTTTTTTGGTAAGCTCCATAATGTAGGATTTTGGGTAATAACGAGACTTCCTTGTTCATCTTGATGGAGTAAAATGCGAAAAGTCGAATGTGTCAACGTGTTGTCTTTTTCTTCTGTAATCTTTTGCTGCACAGAGTATATTACCGAAAAAGTATTTTTCTTTTCTTCTACTACTGACCAAATGTCTATATCACTCACACTAGAACTCGTAGGAATATCATCTCTAACGGTATCAATATTTAAAACTTGTAGTTCTTCTGTCAAGTAATGATTAATCTTTTCAGTTCGCTGTTCAATAGAATCCTTTTTGTTTTGCCAAGTGTAATAGTCCTTTACGAAGTTTTTTGTAAAGCTTTCAATCGCATTCGTATCCATGATGTTAGTTTCAATGATTTCTCTTTCATGAACGGTATGCTGATCAATGGCTGTAAAATTTTTATAAATCCCAAAGGCAAGGCTGCTAAGTAATAGTATCCATAAAACAATAACTAATTTCTTTCGTGTACCAACAGTCCGTACTTTCGTTTTTTTGGATTTTGTTTCTAGCGTTTGTTTTTCTTTTTTCTTAAAAAAGCTTTCCATCTGATCCAATCCTTTCTATTGTTTAATACGCCCAGCTCCGATCAGGTGCTTTTGCCAGTAAGAAGAAGTCAAATTGGCATATCCAATCGGATCTCCTGCGTTATACATTTGATTGTTACCAACATAAATACCAACGTGAGTGACATAGGTTCCAGCGTTATACGTGGAATGAAAGAACACTAAATCTCCAGGCTTTGCTTGGGAGAGGGGAATATGCTCGGTCGCGTCATACTGTTGCTGTGCTGTTCGAGGCAAGTTGATACCGGCCTTTCGATAACTCCACTGCGTCAGTCCACTACAATCAAACGACGTATTCGGATGCTCTCCGCCAAAGACATAGGGGAACCCTTCATACTTTAATGCTTCATTCATGACAATCTGAACCATTTCATCATCAAATTGAGGGGAAATGAAATACTGACTAACTAAATCGACATAAAACATATTGCCATAACGATAACGCCAACCGCCGTTTTTCTTCACTGCTATGGGATTCGTGTAAATGACTTTGCTGCCACCTGACTGTTCCTTCGCAAAGCTTTCAGCTAGTTCAAAGCTGTATGCTTTTCCCCTTCGTGCAACATAATCAATAAAAGCACCGCCATAGTTATAGGCTTGAATGACTGTATTGCCATCTACACCACTTCGTTCTGCGGAACGTACTAAATCCGCAAAATATTTTGTTCCTTGTTGAATGGATGCTTCGGTATCCAAGGTATTAGGTGGTAATCCCAACGATTCACTCGATTGCATCACGTCTAGTAATCTACCGCCACTTTCCACTTCAATAATGGCAAGTAGAGTCGAAACATAATCACTAATTCCATATTCTTTAGCATACTTTTCTACCATTGGCTGATGTTTTAACACATCCGCAGATACTGTTATACCACCCATGCCATCAATGAAATTACCACCATCCGATGAATGTTCATCATTGGATATAAAAATCGCTACAAATACTAATAGCCCAAACAAGGCAAGAAAGCCCACTCCCCAAGCAAGTAACATGATTTTTAATCTCATGACCTTCATCAGCGTTTCCTCCTGTTTATATGCATGGAATGTTTGCTGATTTGTTTTTGCCTTACACGTTTCAATGGTTTAGAGGGACGCTTGAGGACTTGCTGCCTGTTTCTAAGGTGGAAACCTTTTTTAGATAGGGATGGATTTCTTTTTGTGATAGGTTGTTTGGGAATATCAGTATCCGTATGAATCAGACGTTCTTTTCTGTTTGGACTCGATAGCTGTTGTTGTAATGTGGTTTGCTCAATGTGATTATTTTTAGTGATAGGCCTTGCCTTTTGCTTTTGATAGACAGTTGGTTTCTTTCGTTTATCCAAATGGAAAGATTCATTGACATCATGTGTGATCGGTCGCTCATGGATAGCTGTATCATGAGAAGGAGTGCGTTTTTTCTCCAATGCCAGCCGTCTATCTGCAATCGTTTGACGATGTTTTGCTTCACGCGCTGCATGTACGTGTTGTCTTTTTTCTTTTGCCTGTTTTATGCCTTCTTTAAAATCGCGGGCAGGTTTTGTAAGCTGTTCTTGTCCTTGCATGACAGCATATCGGGCAGTCGTAGGCAAATCATGCAATTGTTCTTTGCGATGTTCTATATTCGCACGGAACTGACTTGTTGCACCAAGCACTTTTCCTGTTACCTGACCTATTTTCTGACTCAAAGAGGTTGCTCTTGTACTATCATTTGGGCGTTCTTTATTATTTTTTGCAGTCGATGTTAGCCTCTGTAACGGTCGGAGAGGGGAAGAGGAACCCTTTGTTTGTTTTGATTTCCCGACCATGGCTCCAACTGTCGCACCAGCCGTTGCTCCCGCAAGCGTACGTCCAAGTGTGCGTTGTAATCGACGACTGCCACGATTGAACATTCGGTAAGGACGGCGCATGACTTTACGTCCAACATGTTGTGAGTCATTACTTTGTAAGCTAAACATGCTCATAATGTCACCGAGCTTCATGTAAATGCCTGCAAACGTCACAATCTGCAAAAAGGCAATCAAGAAAAACGGATAACTCGTTGTTAAACTGTAAAGCATGGATGAAATACTAAAGGCAACTGTAATAATTAACGTAATGCCTGCCCGAAGCATAATCACATTAAACAATTTCATAATTGCCTGTTTTCCCATGTTTTCAAAGGTTGGTATCATGGACAGTAAAAAACTAATTGGTAAAAACATCGCATAGATAATAAAAAGAATTTGCGAGAAAATCATTATTCCTGATAATAGAAAAACAAAAATGGAAATACCGATATTAAACAGAAATAAAAAGAAGACCATTCCTAAACGTGTGGTGGTCTTCGTAATCGTTAAATTTTTATTGTCGTGATCTTCAATTTCTGTTTTTACTGCATCTTCACGGTCTTTTCCGTTATTTGAATCAGGACTAATGGAAACGATATTATTCACGCGATCTTCACCAATGGTTTCTTTGTCCGAGTCATCAAATTGCAACAACATCCATGGCTGTTCCACCTGGATAGAAAAGAGGTTATTCCGAATCAGATCGACACTATCTTTTCCTTGACTAGTAGAGTTTGGCATCAAAATTTTGGTTCCTAAATCTAAACTTGCTTGACTAATATCAGCAGAAAAATCATTGATTTTTGCAATATACGTTGGAGCATAGGCGATAAAAGAAGCAGACAAAATAAACACGACTAAAAAGTTTAGAATCGCTCGAATCGACTTGGTCGTTTCTCGTCTCATTAAGCCTGTATAAGCCACGTAAATCCCGATTATTAAAATAAAGATAAGCAAAAAACCAACATAAAATCCAGAACTGCTGAAACCACTTGCCGTAATCCCAGCTAATGTTTGCATATTTTTTCCGATGGCATCTGCCGTTTGTGAAATGAAATCGAGAGAATAGGCTTGTTGGATTAAATAGCCTGTCGCATTAGACAAATAAAGGCTAATGATCCAAATAAAATTGGTAATCGTATAAAGCCCATACATGACTTGTTTTCCAATCCCATCATTCCAATTCCATGGCAGCCAATCCCAACCTGTGTCCACATAAAAATCGAGTTGGTAATGATCAAGTGGATATTTAGAATAAAGATTGTCTTCCGATACCGTATCATCAACTAATCCAGCAGCTTGAGCAAATGTACCAAGTAAAAGAAGCAATAAAAAAACGGCAGTACCAATGAGTACCACCGCCATAACGATCTTTTTCAGTTTTTGTTTGTCCACATTATCACCTCGTTTCCTTTTCCCTGATAGGTGGTCGAGTATCGAAAGCATGGAATAAATCTTCAAAGACAGGGTGGACTTGAATAATCCCAACACGTCCATATAAATCCTGCATGAGGCATTGTCCATTTTCTAATTCTCTTAAGCGTCGCTGATTCGATTCATCTTCGGGATCAACTCCAAAAAAGGAGAGTGTTTTCTTAATTTCTGTCATATCTCTGGAACGAAAAGCGAATTTGACACCAATATTATTTTTTATCTTTTCATCGGTTAAATCTGCCGCATTTTGTGTAACAAAGTAGACCCCAGCATTCATGGCGCGTCCTGCACGTACTAACTTATTAGAAAGTGTTTTCCCTTGTGCAACTTGTAGAAATGACCAAGCTTCGTCTAAGTCCACGATTTTAAATACACTGCGATCTGAATGAATAAAGTCTAGTGCAAAAGTGGAAATGACAATCAACATCGCGACACTTAATAATTCCATCGTCGTATATTCCTCAAAACTTGTTTCTGCGTCTGGTAACACTAAATCTGCCACTTGGATAATATTTAACTGTTTTTCTAAACTAATCGAATTTTTCACCGTTCCATCCGAAAAGAGAAGGTGGGCAAAGTCATAATCCGTAAAACTTTCGATATGGTCAGCAATAGGACCTGCTAAAGGATTGGGATCACTTCTTAATTCATGAATCACAAGAAGCAAGCCACGTTCTTCTTGTTGACTCACAGCACGAATTGCTCTTCGTAACACAGGAAACTTTTCACCATCTCGACTCGATATACCCGTGAGGAAGGTAAGAATATCAATCGCAATACTTTCCGAATCCTTTTTCTTTTTCATAATGACATAGGGATCAAGCAATCCTTTATTGCTTTCCTCACTTGTTAAATTTATAATATTTATTTCATGAGCAATTTCGGGCAACGTTTCTTTCCAGTTTCCCCGTTCTGCCTTTGGGTCAACAATGAGAGCCTGACCACCAAAAAGAACCGCATAATAGACTAATAAGTTATTCGAGAATGATTTTCCACCACCAAGTGAACCTAAGAATGCAGAAGCTAACGCATTGGTAACAGAACCTTTAACACCTTGACTGGCTAGGCTTGGATTGAGATATACATTTCTTCCAGTGTCCAAGTTATAACCAAAATAAATCCCTTCTGTTTCTCCTAGCATTTGGGTTGCGCCAAACCCAAGTCCTGCTAAAAAATCAGAAGTCACATACTGGATATAATCATTCATATACCGTTTACTGGCAGGGATAAATTCACTGTGTAAACCGATCATATCTCCAAACGGACGAACGAGTTTCACGTTTAAATCGTCATAAAAATCTTTGACCTCATTACAACGCTGTTTGAGTTCGTCTAAGCTAGGGGCAGAAACTCGGATCACATAACTTAACTTATACATCGATTCTTTCGTTTGGTCGAGAACGTCTTCTAATTCGTTCACTTGTTCTAAGGCTTCTAGGACATTGTTTCCGGTTTCGTTATCAGATTCCCATGCATGATTGTCCAAGTCTTTTAACTCCTTTTTCTTATTGCGGACGGTAGATAATGCTTTTTTATTCGTGACAATTTCCACATTCATGGACGTATCAATCGGAAAGGTGAATTGTTGTTGTTGATAATAAAAAATTTCATCCGATGGAAAGTCCAAATCACCGACAATGGAATTGATCGTAAAATAGGCAACATAAGTAGTCTGTTCCTCCTGTTCAATTTTTAGATAGCGCTGGTTTTCCTCAATCAGACAACGTGTTGGCTTAATCAAGTCATAACGCTTCACTAAAGTTTCCTTTTTTAACTTCTTTAGAGGTAGGGCATAATCATATTCCTCATAAGCAATGTCTGATTGCCCATGAAGATGTTCAATCAGATAGCCAAAGTCATTTTTATTTAAAGGGCGTACTTTAAAACGCCTAGAAATTTTATTTTGTAATAAAGATTCCATTTTAAAGAAACGCCTAATTTCAACATGGGGCATGGAAACAAAATCTCCCATTAAATGATGGTTCACGTCACGGATAAAAGCGGAAAGAGAAGTAGCAACAGATTTTCCCATCGATTTAATACTAACTTCTTCTTCATTTAATAGGAGCTTAAAGCCAATAAAGAAACGATAATCGACTTGATGTTCCCCAATCATAGAAACAAGCGCCTCTGTTTGGTCGTCAATCCGTTCATAAGCAACATCTTGTAATCGTCCTGTGACTAAGTCTTTGCTTCGTTCCTGTACGGAGCGAATACTACTAGCGGTACTGATCTGTAAAGCATGAATTTTGCCGTCTTGATTTTGTGCAATTAATTGGCGGAAGTGGTCATGTACTTGTATTTTCTCTTCTTGTGAAAGGAACGAATAATTATAGGGAAGCAACTCATAGTAAGCAAAACATTCCCCATCATGGTTAAAGACGAGATTGTTTTCCATGTATTTAATCGGATAACGCATGCAATTCACTCCTTACAGCAGTCATATTTTCATTTACCTTTACACGTCGCAGTTTGATAGGTTTTCCCGCATAGGTGACTTTAGGTCGAAACGAATACGTCAACACGGACTTAAGAAAGCTATATGGTTTTTTACCGTCAAATGTTTTCTGACTCATAAACCATGTCAAGCCAACTGGAATCCCGACATATTTTAATAACGCCCCATCAATCAAAGAGAGGGGAGGGAGGTTTCCAAGTAGCATGACAGCTAAAAGAGAAAGCACAAACCATGACATTTGGTTAAAGGTCACTGGGAAAGGTAATCGAAAATCATTAATTGCGTAAATCACTTTTTCAACTGACCAAATTCGGGTATAGCTTTTTAGTTTTTTCAAATGAAATCATCCTTTCATGCATAGAAAAAGCAGCCTGTAATAAAACAAGCTGCAAATAAAAAATATATCAATTGAATCATTTAACGGGTGTATTCAAAAACACCATGAGACGTAACAAGGAAATTTCCATTTATCTCTAAATCTCGCCCAAGGGCTTGATAATCAATATAGTTTTGTAAATTGGCAGGCACTTCACCAAGCATACCTGTTTCTTCTACATAATAACGAGCCACATCTTCCATATCTTCACAATCGGAATAACAAATAATATCATCTTGATGTTCCAGTAACTCTTCCAAACTATCAAACCAGTAGCCTTGAATTTCAGAAAGTTCATGATAAATAGGCGAGCCTTCTAATTCTTGTACCATCGCACATAACCGATTGATTTCAGAAATCGGTGTATATTCATCAATTTCAAATGGCAACTCGTAATCATGTACGGCATATTCTTCATATTCGCCATTTAAACCAATTCGCTCTTTTACGTCTTCCACATCAATAGGAGGGGTAAACCAAGCACCAACCAATTCACCTTCATTATATTTTCCGAGATTGGCAATATAAACTTGCATTTCCATCGAATTCTCACATCCTTTTTATTAAAAATAACCATAAAAAAAGCATCAACATTTTATCTGTTGATACACAAATGAAGCTTGTTAATCCCTACCGCACTATCGTTTGGTCCACCATTTTTTTGCAGAACATAAGAAGACCACTTATCTTCCACAAAAAAACGGTACAATTAAGCCCCTATGATTCGATTAAATAGGTTTAATAATACATCTTTCACTCCACTCGCATTAAAGACTAGTCCTACCGCAATTAAGGCGATAATCAAAAAACCAATCAACTTAGAAAACTCACGCTTAAATCCTAAATAAATCCCTATAACGACAATTGCCATCAACACCAAAGACTGTGCATTCGTTAAAAACCAGTTGTATAGATTTTGCCCGAAATTCATCTTTCATTTCCCCTTTCACCGTCTAATATTTTGTAACTTGACGCATACATTCGATAAACCATAGGAATACACCGCCAACGATAATAATAAAAATGTACTTTAATAGTTTCATAGAATCCCTCCAATCTATCGTTTAATCACTTCATCCGTTGCAAGTACCTGTTGCATAAGCAGTTTTTGGTGGCGCTTCGTTAATTTTGCCTGCGCCAACATATCTTTAATCACACTCGTTTGATTGATTTCATCTAGCTTGGTCGCCAGTTTCCAAGTAGGAGCGACTTGACGTGCTAGCCATCTGATCGTCTTATCAAATGTATAAGGTTCAGGTTTTGTTGTTAAATAAATTTTTCTGTTTACACCTAAATCTAAAAATCGTTGCCAATCTTTATTCACTTTCCAACTACTACGACGCTTTTTCTCGTCCTTATCGACAAAGCGAATATACCGATTAATAATGGAAAAGGCAGTTCGTCCAGCATCTTCATACATCATTAAATCCACCACCGCATGATAAGCACGATCATTTTTTAAGCGAATTTCAAAACGGTTCTTGATGTCTGTATCTTCGAGTGATGTTCCATGTTTTACATATTGTTCGTAATCTTTCTCATAAGCACAGAAATATACGTCGCTTTTTAATGAACCGATATATAACGTGTTGCCCATATCAGGCTTTTCTTCGCTTTGTACGAGTTCACCAGAACGATAGCTTTTAAAACTACGAAAAACAGAGATACATTCTTCATTTCGACATTTGTTAGTTAGAAACGGAATATCCAATATGCCTGTCTTATCGTTTATCGCAAGGTCAATTCGTTTAAAAACCCCGCCGACACGAAACACGTCCATAAAAAAATCAAACCATGTTCGCTGTTGGGCTAGTAGAAAATTTTCAAATTGACGACATCCTTTTCCTTTAAGTTCGAGTAAACAACCTTTTTCCTCATCAGGTGAAACCATGACGACAATATCGCCAAAAACGTATTGTTCCATATAGGAATAAAACGCGTAATCTTCATGCAACATATACTCCATTTTCAATTTCAAAATATCTTCAATGACGGGCTTCGGATTTGTCGTTAAAAATCGAATCCGCACATAATCAAACAAGATTTCCAAAGGAGCGTCTGGATTAAATTGTTCCAGCACGTCAAATAAAGCAACTCGTAGGGAATCGGAAGGAGTTACTTTTCCTGTTTCAATCTCACTAATATATTGTCTTGAAATTCCAATATGAACAGCTAATTTATTTTGTGACACACCGTATTCCAGCCGTTTTTCTTTTAATTGTTGATACCAAGTTTTTTGACTCATGTGCATTCCTCCGAACTAAAAAAAGATGTCAACTAAAGTCTAAAAGCTGACATCTTCCTCATATCCTTCAAACCGTTGTGCCATCAGGCTTTGTTCGGCTTTTGGAACAGTTTCCTATTGCTTTTCTACCCCCCTGTTAGAAATGGGGGGTTAAGGCGTGGCTGTCGCCACGCAGGCTTCGCCCAGCACAGCGGCTTTCGCTTCGCACGCCGCCGCACTGGGCAGCCTTTATGACGCTAATTTACCAATTTCTTTTAGAAAATCATGTCCTTTCGGGACAAGGGGTGTATAAAATTCAGAAATGACATTATCCCCTTTATCAACATACCCCCGTCCTTTGATCTGTTTTAAGAAAAACTGTTTTTGTACATCCGATCCGAACATCATACCATACCCGAGCTCACTCATACGACCTAAAGCCACTCGAAAATTAAACTGATCTCGAATGCCATCTCCAAGATATTTTGCATCTGGTCGTTGACAGGCGAGAATAAGGAAGAATCCAGCTTGTCGTCCTAACATGACAATCTGTTTTAGTTTGGTTAACACCGCCGTATTTTCCTTAGAAGCAAGCATTTCCATAAATGCCACGTACTCGTCAAAAACTAAAAAGTGAGGAGATAAGCCTAAATAAGCATAGTTTTCTCCTGTCTTATAGTTAGGCATCTGTTTCATTTCTTCACTACGAGCCATCATAGCTTCATAAAACTGGTCGATACAGGTTATCATATCTTCCTTTTTGTAGTACACATCCAGCATAACCGTGGCTAAATCTGCTAAATCAGCATTTTTTGGATCTAAAATATACAATTTTGCATCTGTTTTTAATAGAGCTTCAATTAGTGTAAGAATAAAATACGTTTTCCCACCGCCTGTTCCGCCAGCAATCAACATATGCGGCAACTTATCATATTCCCAATAGAGTGATTTCATCATTTTTAAGCAGCCATTTTGTGCAGTGACTTCCTCAATGGAGATACGGTTCGCAATCATATCATAGAAAAGGACATACTCCACATAGGAATCATGTAACTCTTTTGATACTAATTCACAATACAGACCACTTTCTAATTTCTTTTCTAAATTTAAAAGTGGTTCTTGATATTTACCGAGTGTAATTTCCACTTGAATATGAAGTAATCCTTTTTCAAATCGATAATACATCTTTGGAAAATGACTGATTTTTTCCTTTGTTTTATTGGATGGAATATCCTTAAAGAAGCCCTCTTGTGTAACTTGTTTGGTTTCGTACCAGCCATTTTCCAGAATCATTTTTGCGAGCTTTTGACGGTGAATGATTTGCTTTATCTTGTCATACTGGTAGCGATAATAGATATACGCACATCCAGTGGTTATGGCTAGACTGATTAACAATGTCGCCAATCCATAACTGCTGATAAAGTGTGCTTGAAACACATCAAATTGCCACGTGGTAGAGAGTAAAAATGACAGATGAAAAGGGATAAAGGAAACGAGCCATACACCAGACAATCCAAAGAATATAAATTGAAAGACGAGGGAATCATCTTTTTCCTTAATGCGTTTCCCTCGTCTTCGGAAAGTTTTCATTATTTATCCTTATTAGGAGCAACTATTGGAGTATTACCACCCGACGTTGCAGCTTTTCCTTTTAAGACTAAATCATCTGCCTTTATATACCAGTCAACATCCGCACCACGGAATGTTGCATTTGCGACAGTATCCGCGAGGGGATTAATAAGTTCTACTTCCGCATTATAATCAAATTCTCTCAATGGAACAGAAGCAGGAATACTCACTTGAATCATGCGCCCTTGTTCACGAGACTTTAAATCATACGTACGTTCCTTAACTTCTGATGATACGGTTCCATCTTCATTTTGAAGAAATACTTCACGACGTAATGCGGAAAACTTTAATAATCCAAATGTCTTTTCTTTATCAATGACAATACCTTGTGCTAATCTCATATCTTTTTTCCTCCTTATGCTTTGACTAGATCGTCAGCGTGTAAAATATAATTTGTGAAACCACGTTCTCCAATTTTATAACCCTCTGCGGTGATTCTTGCATTGACTAGTTTTACTTTTTCCCCATATTCAAAGAACTTTTCCCCAGCTTCTTGAGGGAGAACCACCTCAATATCATCTGCACGTTGAATATCAGAATACAGATTATAGCTCCGAGAAAGAGTGGTCATACGTCCATTAATTCGGCGTTGTTCGACTTTACCTTCTCCTGCGTATTCTAAATTTCCAAACGTTTTCTCCATGTTGGGAATGACGTATTTTAATTCCATAATTTACTACCTCTTTCCTTGTTTTAATTTTTGGTTATCTATTCATATGGAAAGCAAGGGTAGAAGGGAGGGGAACGAGAAAAATACATCTTCATTGGTCAATCACTCCTATGCTTCTTGAAAACGATAATCCACACGTCCATAAATAATGCACCAAAATACAACCATCGTTTCTCCATTTTTATCACGTATTAATTTTCCATAAGGAAAAAACGGAAAATCTTCAATCTTAATTTCATTCATAACAAAGTGATCGTTAATCCATTCCATCACCTTTTCTTCGTGTGCTTCCTGTTCTTTCAAAGAAATCCTGCTCCTTTCCAGTGTTTTAGCCCATAAAAAGAACGTGTCATATAAGAATTACTAACACGCTAAGAAAGGGAATTATTTAGACTTTCTGCAATACCAGCCATGATATATTCCGCACATGGTAAGGCAATCGTATTTCCAAGTGCTTTGTATCTTGCGTAATCACTAATGACTTCTTCCTTGTTTCCAACAGCTGTCCAGCCCTCTGGTAATCCCATCAAACGTTCACATTCTAATGGGGTAAGCTGACGAATAAACCCTTCTTTTTCTTCTCCTTCATACCAAAATGAAAAATAATTTACGGAACCTGCAAGCAAAGTTGGGAAAGGGTCATGTGTCCGTCCAAAACTTCCAATGAATCCTGTTTTGTTTTTGTCTTTTGCGGTACTTCGCATGCGTCTTTCTTGAAAGGGGCGGACGATGGGTATTTTCCCCCTTGTTTTTGGAGCAGATATTCGACTGGTGCTGGTGGAGGACAGCCTGTCTTTTCCGCAAGACGTAGGAAACGATTGCAAATCGCGGGCTTTAAATAATATCTCTCTGGCACGTTTTCCTCTAAAATCTGCCACGAGGAAGATACGTCTTCTTCTTTGAGCGAGCGTGGGGATTCCCCAATATCGGGCATCCAAGAGTCGCCAACACACATCAACATTCTTCCCTCGGACCATTCCAGCGTTTGCCCATTCTCCAGAAGTAGGCATTGGAATATCAGTTTTTGTGAATGACTCCAGCACGGCTTTAAAATCCAACCGGTTATTTGATGAAAAAGCTCCCATGACGTTTTCCCAAACAGCGATAACTGGATATGTTCCATTCGTTGCACACCTCATTTCTTCAATAATTCGTATCGCGTTATAAAATAAACTTGATTGACTTCCTGCCAACCCTTCTCGATTTCCGTTATTAGATAGATTTTGACAAGGCGATCCAAACGTAATAATATCTACGGGTGGGATAGCCCCACCATGAAGTTTTGTAATATCTCCAATATGAATCATCATTGGAAAGTGTCTTTTTGTAATGGATATAGGTGCTTTCTCAATCTCACTTGCCCAAATTGGGGTGATATTAGCAAGAGAAGCAGCTAAAGGGAAGACACCAATTCCGTCAAAAAGACTACCTAATGTAAGACCTGTCATACGCAATCAATCTTTAATGTAGGATCTTGCTTTTTAGTTTCTAAAGAAATACTACTTTCCACTTCATTTCCCCAAACATCCCAATCAACTGGTGATTGCCTAGCGAATAATTCAACTCGTGGTAAATCGCCCATTAGCTCAACTATCTTATCTCTTGCAATGTCAGGCTTTTTACTGTGTCCTTCTACAGGACTAACAATTAACTGATGAACCTTCTTCGATATTCTTTTTGGACGTCCTTTTACAGCTAATAAACAAATTTCAGCGTTTGAGCGTGTCCAGTGGCCCAAACCAAAGAAAAAGCCATTTCCTGACTTGTTTTGTTTCACCCAAACAAAGGCAACCGTTTTAAATGTATATCCCCACGCAGTTATCACTTGTAATGCTTCTTGTAGCATAGGGAAGGTCGTCCATAAAAATAAAACACTATCTTTGTGAGAGATAGTATCAATAGATAAATTACAAATATCTTTTAAATTCATTGTGTTTGATAATGGTTTTCTGCCACTCCATTTCCTTTTCTTTGTCGATATTGCCACGGCGGATCAGCATAGATAATGTTATATTTCATTTTTATCACCTCAAATTTGCACAATAAAAAAATGTCATTTGTCAACGTTTACCGTTTAAATGACATTTAAGATTTATTTACTTATCATAAGAATGCATAGTATAAATTGAAGTTTTATACTTTTATCACTCGATTTTCCCATAAAAAAAGACGCTTCAATTGAAACGTCTCTTGTTTAAGATATCAAATATTTATAGTGATAACCTTAAACTGTAATTTGCATTTATTGCATTAAAATTTCATTTTTTTAATTGGTGTCATCCATTATAAATAAGTGATTTTTATAACTATTCCATTGTGTTCCCACACTCTAGGTCGATAACTACTGAAACATTAATGTGGCTTCTTAACTCTTTATTTCTGATTTTATCACCTTTTGATACAAACACCACATGCTTGTAAAAGTGCTTGAAATGAAGGATTTCCAGCCTTATTGTCTTTGTAGCAACACTATAGCCTCGACGTGCACACTCTGCGGAAACATATCCACAGGCTGCACCTGCACGGCTTCGTAGCCGCCATCTTCTAAGATCCGCAGATCCCTCGCCAAGGTAGCCGGGTTGCACGAAACATAGACGACTTTTTTCGGTTTCATTTCGATGATGGTCTGAAGCAATGTTTCGTCACAGCCCTTTCTCGGAGGATCAACAACGAGGACATCAGCTCGGACACCTTGCTCATACCATTGCGGAATGACAGTTTCCGCTTCGCCCACAGCGAATTCGACATTGGTGATCCCGTTCAGCTCCGCATTTCGCCTCGCATCTTCGATGGCTTCCGGCACGATTTCTACGCCGAATACTTTATTTGCACGCTGCGCTAGAAATAAAGAGATGGTTCCAATTCCACAATAGGCGTCGATGACGGTTTCTTCACCGTTCAATCCGGCGTATTCCAACGCTTTGTCGTACAGTACCTTCGTTTGCTCTGGGTTAACCTGGTAAAAAGAGCGGGCCGAGATGGCAAATTTCACATCTCCGATACAATCATAGATAACTTCCTCTCCCCATAGCACGTTCGTCTGCTCACCAAAGATGACATTTGTTCGCTTCGTGTTGACGTTCTGTATCACGGACTTGATTCCCGGAACTTCCTTCACAATTTTTTCGACGAGTTTTCTCCTGTTCGGAATGTCCGGCGTACGGGTGATCAATACGACCATGATTTCCCCTGTCACTTTTCCAGTACGGACCATAATATGCCGCAATGTTCCTTTGTGCGTTTTTTCATTATAAGCCCTGATTCCAAATTCTCCGCAGATGGACTTCACTTTTTGTAAAACTGCGTCGTTTTCCTCTTGCTGAATGAGGCAAGCTTCCATATCAACAATTTCGTGAGAACGTTGTTTGTAAAAGCCGCCAACGAGTCCGCCTTCCTGTTCTCCGATTGGCACCTGCGCTTTGTTTCGATAGTGCCAAGGGTTTTCCATCCCCAAAACCGGATAGACTTTTACATTTTCCAGCTTTCCGATCCGCGCCAGTACATCCCGCACTTGCTTTTCCTTCGCTTGGAGTTGACCTTCATAGCTGAGGTGCTGCAACTGACACCCTCCACATTCCGCAAAAATTGGACAGGCCGGTTCGATTCGGAACTCACTTTTTTCATATAAGTCAATCAAACGGCCGAAGCCATACCCTTTGTTCAGCTTTGTCACTTTGATTTTTCCTTTTTCTCCCGGCAAAGCATTGGCCACAAATAACGGATATCCATCCACTTTAGCAACGCCTTTTCCGTCGTGGGTCAAATCTTCAAATATTACATCTATTTCATCATTTTTCTTAATAGGTGCATATTGTTTGCTCATTTTTTTCGTCCTTTTTCAGCTATTGTGCTTTTACGATTGTACCATATGAGTCGATACCATAAAAATAAGGAAGGCCGAAGCCTTCCACTACTATTTTTGAGTCGCCAATCCCTCGTCCAGCTCTTTCAACAATTCTCCGATTTTGCGGCCATGAATTGCTTCATCAGCATAAATGTCCAGCTCTGTTTGCTCCATGTTGACAATGACCAGATAGGCTCCGTTCTGTTTGGCAATCAATGGAAACTGGTTGGCCGGTGTGACAGTCAGTGATGAACCTAAAACGATAAAGAGATCAGCCTTCTTACTTTCTTCAGCAGCCTTCAGCAAGGCGTCTTCAGGTAGCATTTCACCAAAAAGAACGACAGATGGGCGCAGTTTGCCTCCGCATTCACATTGATATTGTTTATTTACATATTTGTCGCTATCATATTCTTTCTTGCACGAATGGCAATGGACTTTTTGCAAAGTGCCGTGAAGCTCAGCTACATTCGTGCTCCCTGCTTCCGTATGAAAGCCATCAACGTTTTGCGTAATGACACTTTTCATGATGCCTGTTTTTTCCCATTTAGCTAAAATGTCATGTCCGGCATGCGGTTTACATTCCTGCAGACCCATGACGCGATGACGATAAAACTCAAAAAATTTCTCAATATTGCGGTTCAGCGCATCCATACTTGCGATTCGGCTTGAATCCTCTTTTTCCCATAGACCATCAGAAGATCGAAAATCAGGAAGTCCACTCTCAGTTGACATACCCGCCCCTGTCAACACAACGGTATAAGTAGATTCTTTTAATTTCTCAAGCAGCACTGTTTCAGCACTCCTTTCCGTTCTCACACAAGTATAGCACGGGAGCAAGAAAGGAGGAGTTGGGCTGATGAATATGGGAAGCAGTTCCCCTGCTGACTCATGATCTTGAAAAAAATCTTCATACTCGGATAGTATTTCGGGTTCTTGGACAGTATTTCGATCAAATCGGATAGTATTTCGGTTTCCTGGACAGTATCCCGTTCTAATCGGATAACATTTCGGATTCTTGGACAGTATCCCGTTCTAATCGGATTGTTTTTCTATTTACTGGACAGTATTCCGGTCAATTCGGATTGTTTTTCGATTTCTTGGACAGTATTCCGATCAAATCGGATAACATTTCGATTTACTGGACAGTATCCCATTCTAATTGGACAGTTTTTCGGTTTCCTGGACAGTATCCTGTTCTAATCGGACAGTTTTTCGATTTTCTGGACAGTATCCCGTTCAATTAGGACAGTATTTCGATTTCTTGGACAGTATCCCGTTCTAATCGGATAACATTTCGATTTTCTGGACAGTATCCCGTTCTAATCGGATAACATTTCGATTTTCTGGACAGTATCCCGA
>JAABNQ010000032.1:0-12174 GCA_009928435.1 Bacillus sp. HF117_J1_D | reverse complement strand
GGACAGTATCCCGTTCTAATCGGATAACATTTCGATTTTCTGGACAGTATCCCGCTCAATTCGGATAACATTTCGATTTCCCGGACAGTATCCCGTTCTAATCGGATAACATTTCGATTTTCTGGACAGTATCCCGCTCTAATCGGATAACATTTCGGTTTCCTGGACAGTATCCCGATCAAATCGGATAGTATTTCGGTTTCCTGGACAGTATCCTGTTCAAATCGGATAACATTTCGATTTCCCGGACAGTATTTCGTTCAAATCGGACAGTATTTCGTTCAAATCGGATAGTATTTTATTTCACACTAGGTATTATTCCTATCCCTAAAAAAGACACAAGCATCAGCCTGCGCCCTTCATTCTTAAACTTCTTCCGTTGGTGTCGGTTCCGCATATCCTTCTTTGTATTTCTCATCAATTTCTTTTCGGATTTCTTTTATGGATTTGCCATTTTGGTAGTCGCTGATTGATTGGGCAGCAATTTCAAGGCAAACAATGCATTTGGTTCCGTGATCGTCCCAAACAATACGGTCGTCGTCTTTATTATCGTGTATGAAACAGTCATAGTTATCCTTGTGCCCAACAGATTCTCCGCATCCGCAATAACATGGCATTTTTTCCAATAGTTCTTGATTGAGTGCCGCCGCCCGATAAACGATTTGCATGTCTTCAGGCTTTCCATCGAGAAATTTCGGCAATTCTTGTGGTCCGCTCGTTTCTTCGCGAATATCACCGTGCTGTACTTCCTGATTCTCACTCACATGTTGTTCATCAGCTTGTTCCTTCTCAGTACTTGAACATGCTGCCAGCATCATATTTATCATGATCAAAGCTACAATAAACAGCTTCTTCATTCGTATGACTTCCCTTCATCGTTATTTATACAAAAGTGTACTTTTTTGAAACTAGAATTTCAACATGCTTCCGTTCCTTTTTCTAACAGGTCAATGAACTTATCTCCGATAAACTGCGTATATTTTTGAATTGTGGTAAAATAAATCTGTCGAACGGAGGTATTTATATATGCTGATTGGCCTGGGGGTCATGATCTTTTCATTTATCATAGTAGGAGTATTAGCGGTATGGGGGGTTAAATATACCCGAAAGCATATCCATGAGGACAGAAAAAAGAAATTTACAGCAGCAAAAAGGCTTCTTCTGTTAGGGATTATAATAGCTGCCAGCTATATTATTTTTGCAAAGAAATTTTCCCATAATATCGATTTGGTTATGTCTTGGATTTTGCTTGCTTCGGGCTGTTTTTTCGCGTCAGGATTGGCCTTTTTCATAGGGTATTATACCGAGAAAGAGAATTAAAAGTAAAACATAGAAAGTAGGATTGCCTTATGGAGATCAGGCATATACGCCTGGAGGATGCAGAGCAATTCTCCACTTTAATTGCCAGCGTCGATTCCTCTAATATGATGTTATTTGAACCTGGTGAAAGAAAAACCAGTAAAGAACAGGAAGAACAAAATATTGAGAAGATCCTTCTTCAGAGCAATTCCACAATTATTGTCGCAGAAGACAATGACCGTCTGATTGGATTTGTAACGATACTTGGAGGGGAGTCTTCTCGAAGTCAGCATGCCGCGCGGATTTCTGTTGGAGTAACCGAGGAATTCCGAGGTAAAGGTGTGGCAACGCGTTTGTTAAAAGAAGCATTCCGTTGGTCGAAAGAAATGGGACTATCTCGCCTTGGAGTAACGGTAATGAAACACAACGAAAGAGCTTTTAGTCTATATTTAAAGATGGGATTCGAAGTGGAAGGTGAAAAATTCCAGTCATTGATGATCAATGGCAAACCAATAGATGAATTTTATTTATATAAATTGTTGTAAATTTCGGGATTTGGACTTTTCACCAGAACATTAATTGCGCCCCAGATTTGATCGAGCTTAAGCTTGATCAATCTCCTCTTACCCTTGATTTAGTCAGGGGTTGAATCCCCATTGACACGGAATGTCAATATGTATATTCAAATCACCCATTACAGAAACGGGAGACTTCTGCTGAATGAGATTAAAACAAAGACAACTCCATTTCGATTCGGTCCGCTCTTATCCCCTCATCGACCGCCACGAAAAAAGCAGCCGGAAAGTCGAACAACGGCTGCTTACACTTTATCTTCCGGGCGAATATCATGAATCGGAACAAATACTTCCAAGTGGCGATATAGATTGTTAAACTCTGCTGGAAGCAGCCCCCCGTATTCCCCATCAATATTCAATTGGACTTTTTCTTTCGATTTTACTTTTATATGATTCGCTTTTGTATAAATGACATTCGGATCGTCTATATGCTCCCCTCTTAATGCGAGTGAAGCCAAACGGATGAACTCAGCCAGATTAGTCTTTTTCAAGATTAATAATGAGAAAAGGCCGTCATTGATGGAGGCATCTGGTGCGAGTTTTTCGAAACCACCAACCGAGTTGGTCAGCGCAACTAGGAACAACATGATTTCTCCTTCGAAAAGTTTGCCATCGTACTCTATGGTTACATCCGTTGAGCGGATGGACGGTAACATTTCAATCCCTTTTAAATAATAGGCAAGTTGTCCAAGCACGGTTTTCATTTTCGCCGGTACTTCATATGTCAGCTCGGTCAGCTTTCCGCCACCGGCAATATTGATAAAATATTGGTCATTCATTCGCCCAATATCCATTGGTATCGTATCACCCGCCGTAATGATATCGACAGCGGCATCAGTATCTCGTGGTATATGCAAGGCTCGTGCAAAGTCGTTCGTTGTTCCTGTAGGTATGATGCCAATCTTTGGACGGTATTCCTGATCCGCTAAACCATTAACCACTTCATTGATTGTTCCATCGCCACCTGAACAGATGACAACGTCATACTTTCTCTCCACAGCTGTACGAGCGGCAGCTGTCGCATCCCCAGCGCCCGTCGTAGCATGGCACGATGCTTCATATCCTGCTTGCTCCAACTTTTGTAAAACATCGGCAATACGCCGCTTAAAGATTTCGCGACCGGCTGTCGGGTTATAGATAATACGTGCTCTTTTCAATTCACATCATCCTTCGAACTCTAAATACCGAAGCGTTAATCTAGATGCTTCCACTAAATAATCATACCTTTTTATCACTTTTTAGTCTACCTCTACTCTATCAGCATGATTAATAGTGATCGTATTTGTTCCTTTTCCGAAGGAGATATCCCCAGATTTTAAGTCTTCAGCATTTACATCCTTGATATTTTTCCAATCTCCTTCTAATTCGTATACTTTATTCGCTGCAATTTTCAGATCTTCCTTTTCGCCCGTCTCTATTTTTACCCAGCCTGGTGTGTTGATCTCCCAGTCATTTTTCAATCCTCTAGGTTTAAAGGTCAATTCTCTGTCTCTTCCTTTGAACTCAACTTGCTTGTCCGCTGGTATGAGCAAAGTTGCATCTGCATCATTATAATGATCGATAAACCTCTGACGAGGTAATTCCTTTAGTTTAATAAAAAGCGTATCTCCTTTTTTCTCTGCCAGCACATAGTCAGAAGGGCTTTTGATCATTTTTTTACCATTCAGCGTCTCAGCTTGGTAAGTTCCAAATAACGAAACGGTCTTTTCCTCGGTGCTCTCAACAGTTAAAGGAAAGCTTCCCGCATCAACGACAATCCGGTCGATACTATTTAATGAAGCTTCTTCATACCTTGGAAGATCGGCAGTTTGGACTTCAGCCTTCACCACATCTCCAGCCAACTCCAAAAGACCGCTTGAACTCAAAATGGCCATCGCCAGCCCACACGTTCCAAGGACAGCTATGAAAATAATGCTGATAAAATCATATTGTATGGATACTTTCTCCTTTTGAGAGCGAGCCAAGTATACAATCATCTCAACCCCAAGAACGATGAAAATGATCGGCCACCATGAAAGAAGGGCTACCGACGGGTCCCCCCATTTGAAAACCTGTGACAGTAACAGGAAGATGCCGAGCAATAAAAGGGCTACGCCCATTGAAAAAGAACCAACTCTCCATGTCCTCATTTTGTTTCACCTTCCTTGGTCTGGTTTGTTTTTTTACCTGCTAAAAGCTTGATGCCTCCGCCGATAAGGATAAGGCAGATAATTCCAGGCTTAATATATGAGTGAATCCAGAGATAAAGATCGATTCCATATCTTTCCGTCAAAAATGGATCTGCCATCGGAAAGATAACACTCGCTCCGATATAATAAAGACCCAGTACAACCAGGCCAATGCCAAGCCATTTTTGATGATTAATTAAGTAAGACACAATTGGCTCATCCTCCACTTCCCCGCTTTCATATTGCGAAGCTTTCTGGAGTCCATCAAAAAAGCTGTAAAACCAGATGATTGGGACGATGAACAGGAAAAGTCCCAGCCTTAGTACATCGAGAATATAGATGGAAAACAAGAACGCCGCCATTAACTGGATTCCGCGTTTTTGAAGACCAAGATACAAGTGCCCAGCGCCTGGGACAATTGAAAGCAATGTAGCAATTGACTTACTCTTTCTGCCGTCAGGTCGTTTGTTTTCCAGTTCTTCAAGGACTGACCTATCCTGTAAAACTTCCCCTTTGGACTTACGATCCAATAGCTGCATGGCATCGAAAAACCCATAAATCCAAATGATTGGCAGGGAAGCTAAGAAAATAAGAAACTCCGACCGATCTGTCATCAGAGTGACAAACAGGATCATGACACCAAGACCCAAAAACACAGCTAGTAACGTGATTCCCCGATAGACAAGACCTAATTGAAAGTGCCCAAGCCCAGGAACAAAGGACAGAGCAATGGTGAAAAAGCGCTCAGAATCTTGATTTTTATCAATTTCTGCTCCTTCATCCATCGGCTCAATCCGATTATACAGCTTCGAAGCTGTCACCGCGGTATCAATAAAGTTGACGATATACATGAGTAGCCCGCCCAGAGCGAAGACGAGAAAAAACTCAGAACCTGTGACAACTGTAGCTGCTACCGCCAAAGCAGGTATGCCAAAAACAACTGCTGTATAGAATAACCCTCGCAAGACTTTTCCAAGATACATCAATCCTCCGCCGGGAAAAAAGGCGAGAAGAAAAGCTATGATCGGATTTTTATTCATGCTTGTTTCCCTCCCTAAGATTATCATCAATTTTTTCTGTAATGGAATCTGTTTTATTTAACCAGCCATTTATAACTGACTGTTCTTGTTCAGCAGCTGTATTTTCGAAAGTGCTGATAGTCGATGTCAATTGTGAGAAGATACCTGTTGACATAAGAACAAGTGTCATTGCTGCGGCTATCGCGTAATGAACTAACGTTTGCCTTCGCAAATTTTTCCTCGGCTTCACTTTGTTCTGCGTTTTTTCTTGTACACAGTCAATTTCTTTCATGATGGACTCTGTAAACTCTGTCGGATTCGTCAGCACCGGCATCTGTGATTCAGCTGCTGCTACGGCCTTCAAATAAAGCTCCAAACAGTGATCACAGCTGTAAAGATGGTTTTCATATTGAGAGCGAGTTTCTTCATCAAGAGAATCTGTCGCATATAACATCCATTGTTCAACATCGATATGGTTCATGAAAAATCATCCTCCTTCCAGTGCTTCTTCATCCATTGTCTAGCCCGATAGAGCCTCACTTCAACCGTCTTCACTTTCACATCCAGCTCTTGTGCCAATTCCTCGTAGGTTTGCTCCTTTATGTAAAATCCTTCAACGACCTCTCTGTAATTGACCGGAAGTTCGTCCATCCGCTTCCTTAAAAGGTCTTGCCTCTCCCTTTTTAAAACAAGGAGTTCGACACTTTCTCCAGGTGGTGCATGGCTCGTTTCTTCATACTCAACATTCATTTCTTCCTGCCGTCGAACCTTTTTTCTCTTTATGTCTATGGCATGATTGACCGCAATTCTCGTGATCCATGTTTTAAAACCCTGCTTCTCATATTTGGGGAGAGAAGTATAGATTTTCATGAACACTTCCTGTGCAGCGTCTTCCGCATCTTTTTCATTGCGCAGAACACCATACACTGAATGAAAAATATAATTGCGGTATTTCTCCACAATTAATCGGAATGCATGATCATTGCCGCTCTTGATTTTTTCAATGAGCACATCATCCAAAACTTCTCTCCCCCCTTTCATGCGTCACCCTTATAGACGACAGATGGTAGTATCGTCACTACACTTTTTCATATAAATATTTTTGGGACTTGAAATTCTGTCTTGGGTTCGTCCAATTAATCATGATACCCATCCATTTTCCTGCCGAGATTTTCTCATGAACTCAACCCATCTATTTTACCATTTAAGGAAACTTTCCATCGTACAAATCGTATAGAGAGATTGTATAGACAAATAAAGAGGTGATGCGGTATGTTTCATCGTCTTTTTAAAAATAAAGGGAAGATTTTCACTCCTTGAGTGATAAAGCAAAAAAGCCCCAGTTGGTCATCAGACAGCGATGATCTGAAACCAATAAGGGACTTGTTGGATTTAAAAATTAAGCCGCTTTTCTAGATTTTCTTTTACTTCGTGACCAGATGACAACCGGAACCAGTAGCAGGGACAAGAGCCCGCCAACAAGTGATAATACTGCATAGCTAAAATAGGCCGCAATGATGCCGGATAACGCTCCGCCAGCAGCCCCTGCAAGAGCGATGAAAACATCGATGGCACCTTGAGTTTTTGCCCGGGTAGACAGATTAGTTGAATCGACGATGAGAGCTGTCCCACTGATCAATCCAAAATTCCAGCCAAGTCCAAGCAAAGCGAGTGCGATAATAAGCATGAGCATCGATTCGCCAGACGTCAATCCAGATACCAGACCTGCCGCTAACAAGGTGGCACCTGCTGCGGCAGCCATGGTCATTCGCCCGATTTTATCCACCAGTATCCCTGTAACAAGTGATGGCAAATACATGGCGCCGATATGGATTCCGATCACAATTCCTACTTCTCTCAATCCATGACCGTGATGTTCCATATGTACTGGAGTCATCGTCATGATAGCAACCATAACGATTTGAGTAAGGATCATCACTGTAGCTCCAATGACAATTCCGCGCCTGTCGGATGCAGCTTCCTCTTTATTGAAAGAATGCGTTTCTTTCTTGGCCGACGCATCCGCTATTGCTTTTGCAACTACGAGAGGGTCTGGACGAAGCATAATAATAAGAACAAGCCCTGCAAGTATATACGCTGCTGCAGCCAGTATGAAGGGCCCTGCCAAAGGAGGAATGCCGATTCCCTCCGCGAACCTGCCCATCACACTTACAAGATTTGGGCCCGCTACTGCACCAAATGTGGTCGAAACCATCGCGATACTGACAGCAGTCGCCCTTTGTTTCGCATTAGCCATATCCGTCCCTGCGTAGCGTGCCTGAAGATTGGTAGCCGTACCTGCACCATAAATAAACAACGAAAAGAACAGCAGAGAAACATTATTCATAACAGCAGCAGCCACTACTCCGATTGCACCAATACCTCCCGTTATGAATCCTGCTCCCAGTCCGAAACGCCGACCAAATCTCTGGGAGAGCCGGCCAACAATCAGAGCTGCCGCAGCAGAACCAAGTGTGAACAATGCAACAGGAACTCCTGCAAAACTGTCTGTTCCCAGCATATCGCGTGCAATCAGCGCCCCCACTGTTATACCGGCAGCAAGTCCTGCACCACCAAAAATCTGGGAAAGCATGACAATTATGAGAGTCCGCTTATAAAGCTCCTGCTGCTTTGATGGAGATTTCATATACTTTTGCAGCCAAGCTGGCTGATCATTTTTTTCAGGCATTCCACTACCGCCTTTCAAGCTTCATAAAATTTATAGGAAGAAGTCATATACATGGGTTATTATAACATTGCCATAGTTCATCCAATTTTACTATTTTTATATTTTGAGGTGACAACATTATTCGATCAAAATATACTCATAAGGAGACATTCACGGAAGACGTCACCAATGGTTTATTCATCCTTCTTTGCATCGGACTGTTTCCAACAAAAGCCAAATGGCTGCCACCTATAAAAGGACGCCCAGCACAATGTACTTCAGCTCCTATCTATGATTACGCTGATTGTAAGCCCCATTTCCCTATTTATATAAAAAAGGAGTTGCTAAAAATGAAAATAAAAAACCATATCATCGGCTTTTCTTTAGGCTATTTCGTCTGCTTGCTAATGATCTACTTCGTCACAGATTATTTTTCCTGGGGTTTTGCGCTCGGTTCTATCGCAGGCATCGTCTTATTTTCAGTATTAATGAAGTTATTTAAAAAATGAGGGTATACGGCTGATCCGCATTGAGGACAGCCTTTTACTTTTGATCTCACTTTCATTTTCGCCAGGATGGAATCCTCCATTTATGTCTCCATTTCCCCCTCAAACATTATGTCTCGTTCTTGCAAAGCTTCCCTCTCCCAATGAACTCTTCCTCATTTGTCCAAAAAACCTTTAAATCTATTTGTAGTGTTTTTAATGTTCGGCTCGTCTAATAGATTAGAGCTATTAGTTAAAGGTGGGAGAAATCGTGATTGTTGTAAAAAATGTGAGTCATGCTTTCAAAGTTGGAAAGAGAGGACAAAAACACAAAATACCTGTTCTCAAGAACGTTTCCCTTACAGTCAAAAAAGGTGAAATAGTCACTATCGTTGGAAGAAGTGGTTCAGGTAAATCAACTCTATTAAATATCATCAGTGGATTCCTCAAACCGACTCAGGGAGATATATGGATTGCGGGAGAAAAAGTCAGTGATCTGAATGAAGCGAAATTTGCAGATTTCCGCCTGGAGCAGCTTGGGTTTATCTTTCAAAACTTTCAATTGATCCCTAGTATGACAGCTTTTCAAAACGTAGAGCTGCCGCTCGTTTTAAAAGGAATGAACGAGCAGGAACGAAAATTAAAAACAGATGAGACATTGCAAAGAGTCGGTTTGCTGGAATATAAAAATCATTATCCAAATGAGCTGTCAGGCGGACAACAGCAGCGTGTCAGCATCGCAAGGGCCCTTGCCGTCAATCCTCCTCTTATTCTTGCAGATGAACCAACCGGAAGCCTTGACAGCGACACAGAGGAACAGCTTCTTCAATTCATCAAAGAATTGAATAAAGAGGGCATCACCTTTTTAATTATTACGCATGATGACAAGGTGGCAGAAATCGGGCACCGGGCGATTGAAATTGCCGATGGAAAAATATTGGAGGCGGTGTTGACATGATACTGAAAGATCAAATCAAATTTGTCAGACAGAATATGAAAAAGAACAGATCGCGGATTTTTATGACGATGTTGGCAACAGCTATTGGCTGTGCATTTCTGATTGTGCTTGCCTCAATTGGTTTTGGTCTTCACAAATCAATCATCAAAGAGTTGATGGAAGATCGAATTGTAACTGAGATAGAAGTTCATGCGCAAATCGATGATCAAGAGAACTATAAAGCAATCAATGATCGGCATATCGAATATTTTGAGGCATTGGATAATGTCAAGGCCGTCACCAGGAGACAGATGCTTCAGCAGACGCCCGTATATGAATTGGGAGAATACAGTATTCAAGCTAATACTTTTTCCGCTTTTTTCCCTGCAGAAGTCAAAGCGGGATTCGAGTTGTCTCAAGGCCGCCTCCCTGAGAAATCAAATGAAATGATTGTTGGTTATTCCTTCGCGGATGAGTTGGTACAAAAAGTTGAAGATGACGTCAACCCATATAATGATGATGGGACGGTGAAGGAAAAATATGCTTTTAAAGAAAGCTTGATCGGAAAAACTGTAAATATGGAAGTAAAGGATAGAAAGGATTCTACAACTACGATTCCGCTTACCATTGTAGGAATTGCTAAAAAGCCCACAAAAGATTGGCTGACTCATTCTGATGTCTTTATTTCAGATTCTGTTTTAAAGGACGTTGAGGCTTTTACTGAGACTCGAGGTGGTTCATTAGATCCGGAAGAGAAAAAAATGAAAGCTGGAGAAGAAACAACTTACGAGCAAGTGAATATCTATGTCAACAATGTTCAAGATGTGGAAGGCATTATTGAAAAACTGGATATGGACAGATATGCGACATTTTCAATCGTCAACGAAATGAAACAAGTGAATATGATCTTTACCATCATGAAAATCGGATTGATATTAGTCGGTACAATCGCCCTAATTATTGCTTCTATCGGTATTTATAACACGATGACAATGGCGGTCACGGAACGCGCGCCTGATATAGGGATCATGAAGGCCATCGGCGCAAATCCTAGTATCATCAAAAAAATATTTCTGTTGGAAAGCAGCTACATCGGATTCATCGGTGCATTGGTTGGCACGGTGGTTGCCTATGGAGTGAGCTTTGCAGTCAATTTCTCCTTGCCGATAGTCGTTGAAAGTATGTTTAACGAGGCGCCACCTGATAATTTACTATTTTCATATATCCCATGGACCCTTGCACTCATCAGCATGGCCATCTGTTTGATGATCACGATATTTTCCGGATGGAAGCCTGCTCAGCGAGCTACGCGAATTGATGTCTTGCAAGCAATGCGAAGGGAAATATAAGTTTATTAAAATGAACGAAGCACTCGCCGTAAAAACGGGAGTGCTTCAATATATCGAACGGTTATTTACATTTTTTTATAGACAGGGATATCATAAACAAGTGTATATGAATTAACCAACATATATAAATTATGGATTTGTGTAATTTGTTTTACTGCCCATCCGATATCCGTTGCATATTGGTGGGTGGCTTTTCCTGTGTTACTTGCCGCTGCTGGATTCCATCTCATCTTATAAAGAGTGTTTTGTCCAGCACTGATATAGTTTTTACCTATAAATTGAGCTCCTCCAATAATCGCAGCCTCAGGAGTGAACCAGCCTGCGTTGTAAGCAAACTCTGCTCCCTTTTGTACAGCTGCTCCATCGTAAGCACCGATGCCATACATATTGTAAACTGTTTTACCGTTGATCTTTACTCCTTTGGCCAATTGTGAAGCACCATTGCCCGTCTCAAGTAAAGCATGGGAAATCAGGTACATTTCGTTGACACCATGAATTTTACCAGCTTCTATGAATGAAGTAGCTTTTCCAGCTAAAATACCTTTTCCGGAAAGGATCTTCTCATTTATTTCGGCTGCCTGGGCATTCGCTGTTTTTGATAGATTGATAAACTGAAGCGATTTTACAGGATCATTGATGAAATTTTTTGGATCAAGATAATATTTTACATCTTCCGGCTTAGCTGTTACCCATCCGGTTTTATATTGCACCTGATACCAAGTATATCCATCTTTTCCTTTTTGAGAAGATATAATGTTTAAAGTGCTTCCTGCATTGACTTTTCCGAGAGAACCGAAACCAGTCCCGGCTCCGCTTCGGACATTCCAAGTACCGCTTAAAACAGTTCCTGTCTTAGCACCAGAGTTTAGCTTTAATGCATCTTCTCTTATGTAAGTTGGATACTGCTTATCCGTCTGTGGATTTGCAGCCATTTGAATTTTAACCATTTCATCCAAAGTAAGATTGTAATTGGAGTAATCGGTGGCTTGTGAGCCATTGTTCAAATCTCCTGGTGGATTAGTGGCCGCCGATAAATATTGAAGGCTCACATAACCCGTTTTGCCGTTCGCTGTAACCTTGGCCCAGCCGCTACCAGCGTCTGAGTGGTAAGTTACCTTGGTGCCATTCGCCAATTTAGCAACAATTGCTGCTGTTGTTGAAGGGGCAGATCGCATGTTTAAGTTAGATCCGGCATTAACTGATACATATCTGATTTGATTAGTTGATCCCGGCAATTCTTCATCCGGTTTAGGTTTATTAACTGGTTTTTTATCCGAGAGAAACTTGGATTGAACATACCCAGTGGAACCGTAGACCTTTACCTTTGCCCAGCTATTTGCTTCCGAAAGTACCTGAACAGCTACTCCTGAAGCAATATGAATGATGACGGACGAATTGGTTGAGGCGCTCTTATACATGCTTATTCCGGATACAGAAGAAGTGTTGATGTATTTAGTTTTAGGCGCAGCGGTGTTTCCATTTGTTTTGGATAAATATTGGCTGCTTACATAGCCTGTTTTACCATTTAGTGTAATCTTCGCCCAACCGCCGGATTCTGATTGTACCGATACTTTGGATCCAGCAGACAGTTTTCCGATAATACTTCCGCTCGTTGACGCTTTGCTTCGTACATTCAAGGATGAGCCGGATTGTACGTTCACATATTTTGTCACG
>JAABNQ010000031.1 GCA_009928435.1 Bacillus sp. HF117_J1_D | reverse complement strand
TTTAGATGATCTAACCTACGATCCAATCATTTAATTGTTAATAAAATTCAAAAAATGGATGAAGGACTACCTTTAAGCCCTGTTGTCCTTTTTTCTTTAATACAGCATAATACATATCTGAAAATTCGTTTAATTTAATTGGAGTCAAAAATTAAATGGTTGACTTCATAATTATTTTTTTATGCAACGCTAGTGTACATATTTTAAATTTTTATGCTATTATAGGATTTATTTTATTATAAAGGTGTGTGGTTTTATGGCACTATTTTTTACATATGTTATTGCAGGCCTTTCTATCGCAATGCCAGTTGGGGCCATTACAGTAGAGATGACGAAGCAAGGTCTCAAAAATGGATTTATGCATGGATGGGTTGTTGGATTAGGTGGAATGACTATTGATTTTGCTTTAATCGTAGCACTTTATTTTGGATTAGCTTCTTTTCTGCAGCTTCCTTTTATTCAAATACCAATGTGGCTAGTGGGTGCCATATTTTTGTTTTTAATCGGCTATGATTCTATTAAAAATGCGGATAAAGATATAACATTATCAGGTGAAAAAACTACAAAATCACTATGGTTAACTTATCGTAACGGCTTTCTCGTTGCCATATCTCCCGGTAATATTATTTTTTGGTTAAGTGTGTTTGGGGCAGTACTATCTAATTCATATAGTTCAGCTAAGCCAACAAGTTTTTTATTGATTGCAGCAGGCGTTTTAACAGGGATTTTATTGCATGACCTAGGTTTATTAACCATTGTAGCAACTACTAGAAAAGCAATGAGTCGATCAATGATTAAAAGATTTTCTATCATCGCTGGATTGGTGTTAATTGGTTTTTCAGGATATTTTGTTTATAAATTCTTCATTGCCATGACAGGTGTGTTGTAGGTATAAGCTTCCTTTTAGAAGCCCTCTAGTAAGCCCGGTTCATGAATCACATAGAATACCACTCTTTGGCAACCGGCATGTTTTCACTCTATCAGTAAAATCTGTGAATGGCCCTAGTTTCACACTAGGGCCATAAGTTTATATCATTTTACATATGTTAGATAATTGGTTCATACCACGCTGAATTGTCTCCTCATTCACTTTGGAATATGGACTGGTTAAAATTGCTGTTTTTGGATATATCATACCACTCCATTCATTGTTATACTACGGTTGCACCATAAAACACATTATGAATGGAGAGAAACAAGCATGGACTTATCTAGCATCAGGGTCTGACCCCCGCCGCTTTAACGCATTAACGTGGTGGGGGTCAGACCCCAAGAAGATGTTAACAAAATGCTTTCGGAAGGAGACATCAGAATGAAGTCTAAATCAAATCAACTGCAGCTCGACGATTTCTTTTTTCCTTCGGTAGCTGCCCTAGTATCTGTACTTATTAATTATGGTGGAACGTTTGCCATTGTATTCCAAGCCGCCAAAGTAGCTAATTTAAGCCCCGAATTAACCGCTTCATGGGTATTTTCTCTTTCCATAGGTATTGGAATAACTGGGGTATGGTTAAGTTACAAATACAAAGAGCCTATTATCACAGCTTGGTCAACTCCAGGAGTTGCCTTTTTAGCATCGGCTTTAGTATTTACACCCTATAGTGAGGCCATTGGTGCCTATATGATATCTGCCATCGGTTTTATTATATTGGGTCTGTCTGGAATGTTTGATCGTCTGATTCAATATATTCCTCCTGGGATTTCAGCTGGTTTATTGGCCGGTATATTGCTTCAATTTGGAATAGCGGCATTTGGCGGAGCTGAAGTAGACCCAGCTTTCGTCATTATGTTATTTATTACGTATATCGTTTTAAAGCGGCTTTTCCCGAGATTTGCTATAGTAGGAATCTTAGTTGTGGGATCTTTGACCCTCATCCTATTCAATAAAGTGGATTTCACGGGGGTAGGGCTGGACTTTGCACTTCCGGTGTTTACCATGCCAGAGTTTTCCATATCTTCATTATTAGGTGTTGCATTACCATTATTTATCATTACATTAACCGGACAATACATCCCTGGTATGTTGATTTTAAGAAGTGATGGATTTAAAACGAGTGCGAATCCTATACTGACTGTTACAGGCATCGGTTCACTCATTATGGCTCCCTTTGGCTCACATGCTTTTAACATAGCCGCGATATCCTCCGCTATTTGTACAGGACCGGATGCTCATGAAGATCCATTAAAACGTTATATCGCCGGTATCATTTGCGGTGCGCTATATATAGTTGTTGGTATTTTTGGCGTTACACTTGTCACATTGTTTTTAATACTGCCCTCAACCTTTATAGCAACTCTAGCCGGTTTAGCTTTATTGGGGACAATTGGAAGTAGTCTTGCAGATGCAATGAAAGATCCCGCAGGTCGTGAAGTAGCATTAATTACTTTCTTGGCCACTGCGGCAAATGTAACGCTTTTGGAAGTAGGCGGTGCATTTTGGGGGTTGGTAGCAGGTATGTTAGCCCATCTCGTGATAAATTTCCGAACATTCAGGAAGCCAGCAAGCTACAAGTTAACCTTAAAGGATAAAAATGAGAAAAGAGTCGCACCATAAGTTTCATGAAGTTTTTTTAGAAAAAAGCAAGGTCAAATTTGGACCGCACTTGTTATAAAGGTTACAGAAAAAAATCAAACTATAAACTTTTAATATTTTCTTGAATCCAATAGCCCAGCTTATCCGTAGTTCTGTTAAAAGGACGGTGGAAACATGAATAATCATGAGATTGACTATCAAATTATTGGCGATGACATGCAATTTGTAGAAGTAGAGCTGGATCCAGGTGAAACGGTTGTGGCAGAAGCCGGAAGTCTGATGATGATGGATGACCACATTCATATGGAGACAGTTTTTGGAGACGGCTCTTCTCAAAGCGGAGGACTGATGGACAAGCTGCTCGGCGCAGGCAAACGGGTATTGACAGGAGAAAGCCTGTTCATGACGATGTTTACAAATGAAGGTAGCGGAAAAAAGCATGTTTCATTCGCTTCCCCCTACCCAGGAAAAATTATTCCGATGGATTTGAAGGAACTGGATGGAAAAATCATCTGTCAAAAAGATGCATTTTTATGTGCAGCAAAAGGGGTTTCTGTAGGAATTGAGTTCCAACGTAAAATAGGAACCGGCTTCTTCGGGGGAGAAGGATTTATCATGCAAAAGCTTGAAGGTGATGGAATGGCATTCGTCCATGCCGGAGGAACGATCCATCAAAAGACATTGGGACCAGGCGAGACGTTGAAAATTGACACAGGTTGCTTAGTTGCCCTGACCCGTGATATAGATTACGATATTGAATTTGTCCGCGGGGTGAAAACGGCATTGTTTGGAGGAGAAGGGCTCTTTTTTGCCACATTACGTGGGCCGGGTACTGTTTGGGTGCAGTCACTGCCATTCAGCCGGCTGGCTAGCCGAGTATTTGCAGCCATGCCAGCGACCGGTGGTTCAAAGGATGAGGGCGGAATTGGTGGGCTATTCAATATGTTCAGTGACAGATGATGAGAGGAGCCTGCCAAGCAGGCTCCTCATAATTCTAACCTATGTATAATGACGGTTCATGATGCAATTTACCTTCTTCCGATTAAGAGCATGTCTCCTCCACATTAGTGATGCATCCTTTTTCAACCGATGAATATAAAATAGCAGGGATAATGATACCTCGTCGTCTTTTTATTCAATCTTTAGCCAGGGTACTTGAAACTGTGGATAATCCTCGCTATTAATGTATGAAGCACTTTTTACATGCTCTCCTCATTTTTCAAGAAGATCTCCTTGATTTTGGCTCTATCCTGCTCATTCAAACCTTTGAATTCTCTGATCATAGCCATAAAAATAATTTTATCTTCTCCACTAAAGCCTTCAAAATTCATTTTCAATGTATTTTGTGATTCTTGAACAGCTTGATTTAATTCAGCTAGCTCCAGAGCATTTAATGAATAGGATCTAGCAATCCTATCAACCCATTCTTGGGGCACATTTCTTTTTCCATTTTCAACAGCTGATAAATAAGAAGAGGCGACCCCTATTTTATCAGCCATGTCTTTTAATAGCTCATCGTTATCTACTCTTAGCTTTCTACAAAACTTTCCAAAAGAGGTTAGCACAGCATGTCCTTCCTTTCCAACTAGACTATTTTATTGATTCCGTTTTAATCATACTGTACTTAAATATACATTTTCTTTTTAAATCTATTAAAGGTTTTTAAGCAGCCAATTATACAAATATTTTATTTTGAGAAAAAGACATGCCGTGGCTGATGTAACGCGTTACATTCTGCGGTGCCAACAGGCTCCGGGCACGACTTCTTGTACGTTAGATATGGACACAGCATTTAGTGAAAAATTTATTTACAACTCAGGTAGCTGATATTGTACGCTATATAATCAAAAAGCGACCCATCCAAAGGATAGGTCGCCCTCTTTAACAATCATCGTTGCCTGAATATATTCAGCGCATTGCCCTTTATAGTTCCAGCACCTGGAATTTAACATTATTTTCGTACAGCTTCAAATGTAATCAATTGAGTTTCTTTCGTTGGATCTTTTTTATAAGAATAACCAGCAGAACAAGTTATTTCAAGGAAGCCTATACTTTTCAATATAAGTTTGAATTCCTCAACTCCATACCAACGCATGGCAAACCTTTGTAGTTCAGTGTCCACTAACTTACCTTTTCTCCATTTCTCATATTTTAGATAGGTCAAGGTATATTGATCTACCCAGTTCATTTCTATTGATTTACTTTCTAACAAAATACCTTCTTCATTAGAAAAAGGAAAAGTTGAAGTGGAAGTTTCTCCTGTATGCCAATCACTGGGTATTAGAAGATCAATGATCACACGTCCTCCAGGTAATAAATGATTATAAAAACACTCCAGAGCCGCCTTGGCATCCTCTAACTTCTCAATTAAACAAAAGGAGCCAGTCGGTATTATAATCACTTCATATTTTGAAGGCAATTTAAAGTGACGCAAATCACCTTCATATAAATTCGGGGTCAATCCTCTTTCTTTACAACGTTTTCGACAAGAATCTAACATTGCAGGTGAATAGTCAATGCCGTCAACGGTATATCCCTTCTCGATTAATGGTATAAGAACACGCCCAGATCCCACTGCAGCTTCAAGTATCTTTCCGTTCGTGTCTTTTAATCTTTCAAGATAATACTCAATATCACCACCTACTGAATGTCCAATAGGCTTTGTAAAATTATAAAGTTCCGTACTTAGTTCACCATAATAACTAAACAATTCAATTCCTCCATTTTATATGCGGAAGAATTTATTCAAATGTTATTTCTCCCGCTCCTGGTTCTTTTTAGCTATAAAATATAAAGAGCTGACTATCATAATAAATCACTCGCTTTCTAACAAATTCAATATTAGGATACATTTTTCTTTGAAGACATTCAATTATTCATATAATTGTACAGATTATTATCCCCCATCGCGCCTGCCAACACCCATCTTCCCCTGCTCCCTTTTCAGTAAAGGTTCTCTTTCTCCAAAAACTCTTTCGCAACCTTTTCCGGCGACACTCCATCAACATTCACTTTATAGTTCATTTCACGCATCTCATCATCCGTAATTTTTCCAGCCAGTTGGTTCAAGGCGTCCACCACCTCCGGAAATTGTTCAGCAATCTCTTTCCTCATAAGCGGAGCACCCTGATACGGAGGAAAAAGGTTCTTATCATCTTCCAATACGACAAGCTTGTAATGCTCGATCTCGCTATCTGTTGAATAAGCGTCGATCAAATTGATATCCCTGGATTCAACCGCAGCGTATCGCAGCTTCGGCTCCATCGTTTTCATCGAAGGAAATGTCAGCCCGTACAGTTTTTGAACTCCGACATACCCGTCCTCCCGATCGGAGAACTCCAATGTGAAGCCGGCTTTGATTTTATCGGTCAGAGTAGACAAATCCGAGACTGTGCCAATTCCGTAAGTGTCCGCGAACTGCTCAGGGACTGCCAGTGCATACGTGTTATTAAATTTCATCGGCTCAAGCAGTGTGAGGTCAAACTTCTCCAGCAAGCCAGCTCTGGCCTGTTCATAAACTTCTTTCCTGTCTGTGCTGACCGCTTTCTCTTTTAAAAATTCAGAGATGACCGTTCCTGTAAATTCAGGGTAAATATCAATGCTTTCACTTCTTAACGCGTTGAATAAAAAAGAAGTTTTTCCAAGTCCTAGCTTCAACTCAACCTTCAGATCGGTATTTTCCTCAATCAGGACTTTGTACATATTAATTAAAATTTCAGGTTCAGAACCGAGTTTCCCTGCAATGACCAGCTCTTTTTTCTTGCCGTCGGCTGCAAAAGGGATGATGATAATCAACAATGCAGCAACGGCGATTACGCCGATCACACTGGCTGATTTTTTAAAAGAGAGATGCTCAAACCTGCGAAGAAGCAGGTCGAATAAGATGGCTAAGAGGGCTGCTGGGACTGCACCAAGCACAATGAGGGCAGAGTTATTTCGATCAATTCCAAGCAAGATGATATCACCCAGACCGCCGGCCCCAATCAATGCAGCGAGTGTAGCGGTCCCGACAATGAGCACCATTCCCGTCCGGATTCCTGCCATGATGACGGGCATTGCAAGCGGAAGCTCGACTTTCATCAACTGCTGCCGTCCGTTCATCCCCATTGCCCTGGCTGCCTCCTTCAAAGAAGGGTCGACTTCTTTGATGCCTGTATAAGTGTTCCGCAAAATAGGGAGCAGTGCATATACCACAAGGGCGATTATTGCTGGAACTTTTCCAATTCCGAGCAACGGAATCAACAGCCCAAGCAACGCCAGAGACGGGATGGTCTGCAACACAGCGGTGATGCCAATGATGCTTTCAGCCATCCTTTTCCTCCTTGTTAAAAAAATGCCGAGCGGAATAGCTATCAAAACTGCAAAGAACAATGCAATGAACGACAGCTCAATATGCTCCAGCAATGCCGTGACCAATTCTTCTTTTCTATCTTGAAAAATCTTCATAAAGCTACTCATGTTCCCAGCCTCTTTCATCCAATTGGCTTGCCATATATTCAATGACCCTTTGTCTGTCTATCAAACCAATCGACTTTCCATCCTTTTCAATTTGGACTTTGTCATGCTGTGACAAATTTTCAAGCACTTCAGCCAATGAAGCTTTCGCTGGAAGACGTTTTGAAACGACTGATGCGTCCAAAGGAAGGACAAGTGATTCAAGGTCCATTCTTTCATCCTGTTTATGCACCCCAACAAAGTCACGGACAAAAGGATTGACCGGCTTATTTAAAATATCATCTGGGGTTCCGACCTGCAGTACCTTTCCTTCTTTCATGATGCAGATCCTGTCACCGAGTTTAAGGGCTTCCCGGATATCATGAGTCACAAAAACAATCGTTTTATTGATTGTCCGTTTCAAATGCAGCATATCATTCTGCAATTTTTCCCGGCTGATCGGGTCAAGCGCGCTGAAAGGCTCATCCATTAAAATAATACTCGGATCAGCAGCCAATGCCCTGGCGACCCCGATACGTTGCTGTTGGCCTCCAGAAAGCTCCTTCGGTTTCCGGTCCCGATAAACGGCAGGATCCAATCCGACCATTTCAAGCAGTTCATCAACCCTGCCTAGAATTTGTTTTCGGCCCCACTTTTTCAGTTCCGGTACAACGGCAATGTTTTCTGCAATCGTCATATGCGGGAAAAGCGCAATCTGCTGGAGAACATAGCCGATATTCCAGCGCAGTTCATGGATATTGTAATCGGTGATTTCTTTATCTCCTATGAAAATACTGCCGTCTGACGCATCAATCAAACGGTTGATCATTTTCAAGGTAGTCGTTTTTCCGCAGCCGCTGGGTCCGATTAATACAAAAAACTCATTTTCTTGTATATGTAGATCAAGTTGGTCAACAGCCTTTGTCCGATCATCATAAAGCTTCGTAACTTTATCGAATTTTATCATAGGCTTACCCCTCTTTTATTCGACATTATAATAGCGTTAATTGTCGCAATAGGTGAAAGAAAAATCAAATGCTATGGCTTTAAAAATTTTTGAATCCAAAGATTTCAATTGACAGTAATTCCCTTAAAAGGATGATGGAAAAAAGTGAATAATCATGAGATTGATTATCAAATTATTGGCGATGACATGCAATTTGTAGAAATGTAGTTGGACCCGGGAGAAACAGTTGTTGCGAAAGCCGGTAGCCTAATGATGGTGGATGGCCACATACATATGGAGACAGTTTTTGGAGACGGTTCTTCCCAAGGCGGAGAATCAAAAGATGAAGGCGGAATCGGCGGCCTTTTTAACATATTTAGTGACAGATAATGAAGAGCCTGCATTCGCAGGCTCTTATTCGTCCGGACTTAATCCTTTCATCAAAAATTGAATGGTTCTTTCCATTTCCTCTTCATCTTCCCACTCTTCAGAAGACAATATAAAAAAACGGGCCATTAAATGGCCGAAAATCGTCGAAAGAAACAAGCGGATGACGGTTTTTGATGGCATAACCATGATTTCACCTTTTTCTTGGTAATGCATGACGGCCTTCTCCATACGAGTATATATTTTAGCCGCGATATGCTCCTTGAATTGCTCCTGCAGTTCCTTTTGAAAAGGTAGCTCCTGCACAAGAATTCTGAAAAGAAGCATGTTTTTCTCCATAAAAGCTTCCCTGTTTTTGATCATTGCTCTGAGGAAATCCTCCAGAGTATCATAATCCTTATCCAGCACCCGATTGATATCCTTTATAACAAAAGGGGCAATCATTTTGGCCATCATCGGTGCAACAATGGATAAAAGCAATTCCTTTTTTGTTTTATAATGGCGAAAAATCGTTCCTTCCGCTACGCCGGCTTTTTTTGCGATTTCACTTGTCGATGTAGCTGCATAGCCTTTTTCAGCAAAGATTTCGACTGCTGCCGCTATGATTTTCTTCTGCTTCGGCGTGAACTCTTCCTCATCCAAAGACAATTGATCCCAAATCTGATTTTGTTCTAACATAATAGACTCCTTGTTATATTTTCCTATATTTTCTAAGAGCTCCGATATTCAGTACCATGAATAGAACCGCAAACCCCAGCATCGCCACCAAATCCAGAGCAATTTCTTTCACTCCATAGCCCCTGACCATAACATCCCTTAATGCATCTGCGGCATAATAAAGAGGCGTAAGCGGACCTACCCAGCTCAACCAGTCTGAAATAGTTTCAAGATTGAACAGCCCTGAGAAAAAAATTTGCGGTACGACGACAATCGGAATAAACTGAATCATCTGCAGCTCGTTATTTGCAAATGAGGATAATAAAATTCCGAGGGTCAAGGCCGTCAATGAAAGAAGCACAATGATTAATAGCACATACCAGAAAGATCCTTCGATTAACATGCCCAGGACATAAATGCTGTAGGCAGCTATGATTGTCGCTTGAAATCGTGTAAAAACGCCAAACCCAACTACATACCCAATGACAATCTCCCATTTGCGGAGCGGAGTCGATAATAGGCGCTCCAATGTCCCTGACGTCCTCTCTCTTATAAAAGAAACTCCTGCAATGATGAACACAAAGAAGAAAACGAAAAAACCGAGTAGGACAGGCCCGAAATAATCGAATTGGCCCATGTCGGCCGAACCGTGCAAATAGTGGATCTCTATGTCTGCCATTTCACTTGGGCCCTGCAAGGGCTTAAACGCTTTTTGCATCCACTTCATCGCGGAGCCATTGACAAGCGGGTCACTGCCTTCAAGATATACGGACGGCGGCATCCGGTCGAAAACAAGATAACCGTCCAATTCACGAGAAGAAAGAAGGTTTTTAGCCTGATCCTCCCCTTTTAAATCAGTGATCTTCGCACCTTTAAGGTCCATTCTATCTTTGATTTGTTCAGGCGCATTCACCAGTCCAATTTTGGGCGTGTAGTCATCTCCGTTAAAAACGAGATGGAGCATCGTTAGAACGAGAATAGGGGCAAAAACTAAAAGGCCGAGGGTTCTCTTATCTCTTCCGATCTGCTGTAAAATCCTTTTTACCAAGGCCATGACTCTCATGAGGATACACCTCCATATGCCAGAAAAGCTTCTTCTATTGAATTTGAATCCGTTTCTTGCTTCAGCTCCTTAGGAGTGCCAACGGCAATGAGCCGGCCCTCACGCATCAGTCCCAAGCGGTCGCATTTTTCTGCTTCATCCATGACATGGGTTGTGACAATCAGCGTCTTCCCTTCCTCTTTCAATTGATGGAAGGCTTCCCAAACACTTCTTCGGAGTACAGGGTCAATACCAACAGTCGGCTCATCTAAAATTAATAGCTCGGGCTTATGCAAAAGAGCGATAGCCAAGGAAAGTCGCCTTTTCATACCTCCGGAATAATTGGACACCTGCTTTTGAAGATGATCAGTCAGTTGGACAAGTTCCATCACTTCCACGAGCCTTTGTTTGCGTTCTCTTTTCCTCAGGCTATACAAAGCAGCAAAAAACTCAAGATTTTCACGAGCGGTCAGTTCCATATAAAGCGCATCCGACTGAGCCATATATCCCAGCTTTTCAATCAGATGCAAGGAGGGCATTTTCTCCTGAAAAACATCAATTTCACCCGAGGTCGGCACTTCAAGTCCTGCAAGCTCCTTGACCAACGTTGTTTTCCCTGCCCCTGAAGGTCCAAGCAGGCCAAAAATTTCTCCTTGTTGAATTTCAAGATCAATATCTTTCAAAACCTCCACTGTTCCAAATGTTTTGGAGACACTGCGAATGGAAACACAAGCACTGTTCAACTTTTTCACTCCTTTTCATCGTGAGTGATTACTCACTTTTTATTTTAAACAAATTCCACAAAAAATAAAAGTGATAAAATCGGATTCCATCCTTTGAGGTATTCTCACATAAGAAGTATTGGAGTATAATGAGGAGAGAAACATCATACATCAAAATGGTCGTCCCGGCGCTGAGAACACCGGAACGATCCAACAATAGCAGGTCCCGCCGGGGATCAGAACGCAGTGTGCTAAAGCCGCCTGGAGGGTCATCTCAAAGGCGGCTTTAGTCTTTTGTAAAGGACAGAATAGCCACAATCAATACAGCAAAGCCAATCATAGACGAGATAGTTTCAAATACTGTCATGGCACCACCTCCCTCCTTGCGAGAAGTGTGCACGGACCGCCCTTGAGAAACCTGTTCTATTGTTTTTATATTATACCATTTTTTTTATGTATACGAACATATGTTTTTATTTTTGTTACTTTAGAACGAGGAGGCGAATAAGTTGGAGCATGCTCTTGTCATTGGTGGAACGGGAATGCTATCAGATACCGTCCACTGGCTTGTCCAGCAGAATTACCGAGTATCTGTTATAGCAAGAAATCAGATGCGGATGAAAAAAATGATTGACTAATCTGAAAAGCCTTCTGCCATTATACCCGTGCTCGTCGATTACTGTAATGAAACAGATCTTCGCAGCGAGATAAAAAGGATCATTCACGAAAATGGGGAGATCAAATTAGTTGTAGCCTGGATCCATTCTATAGGAAAAAATGCTTTGCCCATCATTGCAGAGGTCATATCAAAAAACAGCAAAAACAAGTGGAGGCTCTTTCATATATTGGGCAGCAGTACGGATCTGAAAAAGACAGTTCAAGATGTAGACATACCGTCCGGATGCTATTATCGTCAAGTTCAGCTAGGGTTTGTCATTGAAAATGGCCATTCCCGGTGGCTGACCCATAAAGAAATATCACACGGCATCATCGACTGCATTCAAAAAGATACCCTGCTTTACGTTGTTGGCACTGTAGAACCATGGGAATTCCGTCCATGAAAAAAAGTCTGCCGACCGCAGACTTTTTTGCTTATATCGTATAGTTGAGCCAATCAGCACGGCTTCCGCCCATTTTTTCATAAAATCGCTGTGCGCGGTAGTTATCAGGGGCGGTCACCCAAGACATATGGACATAACCATTCTCCTTCGTATAGTCTTCGCACGCTTTAAACAGTTCCTGTGCGACGCCTGACCCCCTATCCTCTTCAACAACATATAAATCATTCATAACAGTTATTTTATCCGCCCTTGTTGTACTGTACGTGAAGTATAGAGTCGCAAACCCCGCCAGCTTTCCACCTTTTTCGGCTACGAATTGGACCCCTTCCTCTTGTTCAAGCAGCAGTTCAATGATATGGTGCATTTTTCCAACTTCCGGCCTTGGCCTTTGGTAAAAATCGACAACATATTCATACATAAGCTTTGTTAACTCATCTCTATCTTTCTTCTCAGCTGGTCTTACATTTATTGACATAATCCATTCCCCCATTCCACTTTGTTAAATAAAAGGTTATAGTAAATCTGTATACTATGAAAGATACAGTTAGTTAAAATTCAACCAGTACAGATATGAGGTGGTTTTATGAAAATATGCCCTCGATTGGAGAATCAATCAAGTGAACCGTTGTATCTACAACTCTATCAATACTTAAAAGAGGAAATTCAGACAGGTGGAATCCCCTCTCTTAAACGTCTCCCATCCATCCGCGAGCTTGCTGATGATTTACACATTAGCAAAACAACCGTTCAAATGGCTTATCAGCAGCTTTTAGCAGAAGGATATGTTGAGAGTAAGGAACGAAGCGGATATTTTGTTGTTGAAATGGAAAAAGAGCCCTTCGGGGATTTGCCCCATTTTTCGCAGCCGCCATCAGAGACAAAGCCCACTGCCGCACGGAAAAACATCCTGTTTGATTTTTACATGTCTCATATTGATGTAGACCATTTTCCTTTTCGAAAATGGAGAGCATGCGTCAATCAAAGCCTGAACCCACAATTCCTTTTATATGGCGACAAACAGGGGGAACCTGGACTTCGGTCCTCCATCAGCCGCTATCTCCGTCAAGCTCGTGCGGTAAACTGCACGGAAGAGCAGATTGTTATTGGATCAGGCACTCAAACCATCATGAAGCTTTTATGTCAGTTAATTGGATTAGATGGAAGAAAGATTGCCATGGAAGAACCCGGATATGGCGGAGTACGGCATGTTTTTCAAGGACTGGGGTTCGAAATGTCACCAGTCAAGCTCGAGGCGGATGGAATCGATCTGGATGCACTAGAGCAAAGCGGTGCGAAAGTTGTTTATATTACGCCATCCCACCAATTTCCACTGGGGATGGTCATGCCCATCACGAAACGGATCAAACTACTGCAATGGGCGGAAGAGAACGGCGGTTTGATTATTGAAGACGACTATGATGGCGAGTTCCGGTATCACGGAAAACCTATTCCTTCTTTACAGGGACTGGATGCCAACGGGAATGTTATTTATGCCGGGACTTTTTCAAAATCTCTTATGCCAGCCATTCGAATGAGCTATATCGTCCTTCCAGAAAGGCTTTTGCATATATACCAAGCGAATAGGTTTAAATATGATCAAACCGTTTCGCGGCTGCATCAAAGAACTTTACAGATGTTCATGGAAAGCGGCGAATGGGAGCGACATATCCGGAGAATGAGAAAGATTTATCAGAAAAAGCATGATCTCCTTATTCGAACGATTAAGAACACCATAGGTGACTATGTAAACATCACAGGGCAAAACGCAGGACTGCATGTTGTCACTCAAATAAAAAGCAGCAGAACTGCTGATGAACTTGTAGAAATTGCTGAAAAAGTAGGAGTGAAAGTTTACAGCACAACCGACAATTGGAGCATTGGGCAAGAGAAGGGAAATCCACTCATTTTACTGGGATTCGGAGGCTTATCAGAGGAACAGATTGTTGAAGGAATTGAACTTCTCCATGAGGCCTGGCTGCCTTTTTATGAGGATCAACAAAAACCTCTTGACTCTCACGTAACGTGATCCTTTATATTGTGATGGAAGGGAGGAGAAATCGATGAAAGTCAAGGAAGTGGCAGAGTTGATAGGAATTAGCGTCCGGACGCTGCACCATTACGATGAAATTGGCCTACTCTCGCCTAATCGAAAGGCAGAATCAGGTTATCGAGAATATACAGATGAAGATTTGGAAACCCTGCAACAAATCCTTTTTTTCAGAGAGCTCGGCTTCCCTTTAAAGAAAATAAAAGACGTGTTGAACAGCCCGTCCTTTGATCGTCAGGAAGCTTTGTTATTGCAGAAAAAAATGCTACTGGAAAAGCGTTCCCGACTTGATCAAATGATCCTTCTGATTGAAAGAACGATTCAACACGCCGAAGGAGAGATTCAAATGACGAACAAAGAGAAGTTCGAGGGGTTTGATTTCAGTCACACCCCTTATGAAAAAGAGGCGCGCGAACGCTGGGGAAACGAGGCCGTGGATCGATCCAATGCGAAGCTTGCGGGTATGTCGGAAGAGGAGCAAAAGGCGATGAGTGAAAAAATGAATGCTATTTATAGACAGTTGGCCTCCCTTCGCAAAGAAGCGCCGAATTCTGATGAGGCCCAGTCTGCAATCAAGGAGTGGTATGACTTTTTAAACAACAACTTCGGGAGCTATTCATTTGAAGCGTTTAAAGGATTAGGACAAATGTATGTCAGTGATGAACGTTTTACAAAAAACATCGATCAATTTGGAGAAGGCTTGGCGAAGTTCATGTGCGAAGCGATGGCTGCATTTGCAGATAAGAAAGAAAATGAAAGGCGCTCAGACTTGGGCGACTAGGCAGCTCTTCAGTCAACTTATGGCGCTCGGATGGAAATTTTTTTACTTTTTTAGATGAGGGGACAGCTTTTGCTGAACCCTCTTGATATAAAAACCGAAAGATCGAGCCGTACTGAAATAACAGTTTACGCTGATACTGTCCAGATTCGCGGGAATACTTGCAACTTTCTTGGGATACTATCCGAAATTCTAAAATACTGTCCAGGTTCCTGAATTACTGTCCGAGTTTCCATAATACTGTCCGAGTTTCCATAATACTATCCAAGGTTACGTAATACTATCCAAGTTCACGAATTACTATCCGTTTCTGGGTTCATGCGCCTAGATTTTATCGAGATCCGCTCGATAAAACTCCTCTGAAAATCGGAGGCTTTAACTTTATTCAGCCGAGGTTTGAACTCTCACAAAAATATCATTCATCTCACCACTTACAGAAGTGGGTGACTTCTGCTGAATGAAGTTAAATATATTTTTCTCCATTCTTTACTCATCTTCCCCAACATAATGGATATATAGGTCTTCGTTCGTCGGTTTAAGCTTCAAGTCTTTGGGAATTTTTAAATAAAGATAATCGATTTCCATGAAACCGCCGTAGTCCGTCATGCCTTTACGTTCTCCAGAAAACTGCGTAATGACAAATTCTTTTTCATATATCGTAAATTTAAGGTCTTTCTCTTCCCATTTTCCCTTTACATGCATCGTGTCTTTTTCCAAAGTCACATTCAACGGTTGATGCTCGTTCGTTATATCAATCCCCCCAACAACAGACTTCGAGTAATAGGTTCCTTCAATCATTCCGTCATTTTCAGTCTTCCTTTCCACAATTACCGATCCATCAAACCAATCTTGATCTTCTATGTTAAGCTCTTTTTCACTGTATTTCCATTGCCATTCACTTTGGACATACCGAGAATCAACTTCATTCGTACGCCCATCAAATAGAGCATCAAACAATCGGTCCATTTCTTGATTCAGTTCTTCATCAGAGGAACGATTAAAGTCAGGTTCCTTGTCACTGATTGGCAAAGCTTCAAAAATAAAAACTGCAGCTACCAGCACAAGTCCATAGCCGATTAATGGCAGTTTTACGTAATATTTATTTTTCAAGACATTCTGCTGCATTCCCTTAATTCCCCATATCAAAATACCAGCAAACCCTACAAGCACCAGCAAACCAGTCATGCCCATTATTTTCTGACCTCCATTCGATTCGAGAGGAACATAGCTCCTGCAAAAAATAGAGCTGATAAGACAAGTGCTTTAACAGCAAATAATAACAAAGATGATTCAGCAAAAATGAAATCAAAAATGGCTTTTGCCAATTTCACGTTACGGATTCCCAAATAAACGGCAAATCCGGCAAAAAGCGCTGGCAACAAAAAGGCGAAAATTTTATTCACCTGAACTAGCATACCGGTTAAATAACCAAGAGAAGCAAACAACATCATGTATAAAATAGCCGCAGTCACAGCGATGAAAAATTCCACAGGTGCTCCCATTAAGCTGTTTCCTGTACTATATTGGATATCTGTAACAAAGAAAATGATCGTTTTTAGCAAAAAACCTGCCAAGACAGCGGCTGTTCCTCCGACAACACTCGCAGTCAGCAAAAATAATATATTCGCTAAATTGCTGCTTAAACGATTGGCCACGAAAGTAAAGTCATCATACCTGACCGACTTTGTAGTGATGAGTATGCCGGTAATGAATATCCAAACCATCGTAAAAACAACAATTATATCGGCAGAATAATAAGAGATATTTATTGATATTCCTGCACTCGAACTTGTTCCAGAAGAACTCATACCTCCGAGTGAAAACAGAAGGCTAATTAGATGAACCCCGACCATCGAAATAAATACACCCAAAAAAGCCCGTATCTTGAACTCATATTGTCTTTTTACGACATCAGACAAACTCATTTCGGTTAAAGACATCGTCAATTCCCCCTTTTTGTCTGCTCGTCAAATAAACGCACACATCACTTGCCGACACCTGAGACACCTTTATTCCATCAAGCTTCATTTGATTGACCTGTTCTTCGGAAAAATCATTTTTTACAACGATAAAAGTACGGCCAGGCCCTGCTTCCTTCTCATGAATAATTTCCTTATTTTCGCTCCATTTCGCAACTGTGGACATCTTCCCAGTAAGACCGACTGCCCACTCCTTCAGGTCGGAAACAGACAAATGCAAACGAATTTTCCCATTGTTAATCAACAGGACATCTTCCAACACATCCTCTATCTCGCTCAAATGGTGGCTTGAAACAATGATGGTTCGCGGATGAGCGAGATAATCCTTTAACAAAGCTCGGTAAAAATCTTTGCGGACTGCAGCATCCATTCCTGTCGTGGGCTCATCGAAAATCGTCAAAGCGCATCGGGACGCCAAGCCCAAAATCATATTGAATGTGCTCTTCATCCCTTTTGATAAATTCCCATGATGAAAGTTAGGATTGAAGGAAAAGTAATCAAATAGGCCTTCTGCCAGTTGCTCATCCCATTTCTCATAAAAGCGCCCTGCTTCTTCCAATATTTCTTTTAAAGTAAGTGCTGGCGGCAACCCCATCTGATCATCTATGAAAATGCTATTGGCAGAGACCCGCAGATTGTTAAAAGGATTCTCTGAAAAAACTTTAATGGTTCCGGAAGTGGGATGAATGAAGCCGGAAATCAGCTTTAACAATGTCGTCTTGCCAGCCCCGTTTCTTCCAACAAGCCCCGTCATTTTATTTTCACTGATTGCCAATGACAGTTGATCCAATACCTGGTGTCGTCCGTATTTTTTCGTCAGATCCGTACATTCGATGATATTCACGCTCTGCCCCTCCCCTTGTTCACTTCTTTAAGCATGTCAATGAGGTCACTCTCCGAAACATTCAACCTTTCAGCTTCAAGGACGAGCTCCTGAATCAAGCGTTTCAATGTTTCATTTCTTCTTTTGCTTATAACCTTTTCTTTCGCTCCTTCTGCAACGAACATGCCAAGCCCCCGCCTTTTATATAAAATACCTTCGTCCACCAATACATTCAGCCCTTTTGCAGCAGTTGCCGGATTAATATTGAACATATCTGCCAGCTGGTATTGGGAATACACTTTGTTATTCACTTTAAAACGGCCGCTAATGATCTCGTTCTCCAATGATTCCGAGATTTGAAGATAAATCGGCTTCGTATCATTCGGATCAATTAACATACACATCCTCCCTTCTGGATGGGTGCATTACTGTTGTAATGTAGTATATGATACAATATTAAAAATAGCAATAAGAAAACCGATGATTTTTGATGAACCATCGGTTTGAATTTTCCGCTAAATTTTTTGATAATATAGGCATTCATTTGCGTATACGTCTTTTAATATATTGATAATACCACGCCCTAAAACGGACATTCTTTACGTGAAAAAAGCTTAAATTCATTGCAAGAAAGGGGATACAAAATAGGAGATTCACACGGAAATCCTATGACTATCGCGGCGTTTCTTAAAAATGATGCCGAAAATAGGAAGAGATATTGATGTTATTCATCAAACGTTGAGTTTGTCCATTGCTCTTTTCTGTCGTTGTCGAAATAATAAGGAGGGACTGTTCCTTCCTCTCCCTGAGATTGAAAAAAATTTTCCTCGACCACATATGATACTGTCCTCATGCCCGTTTCTCCATTACCTTCCCATGTCTCGGTAAAAACCACTAAATATTTCTCCTTCTCTAACTCAGATGCCTCTGTCTTCATCGTTACACGATAATCATTAATGGTTCCTTCCCTTTGACCAATTTTATCCGGAAATGTTCCCAGTACCCTTCCCTTATCTGTAGCGGCGATTTTCACTGCCTCTTCCTTTGTAAAAGGTGGTATTTTAGGTGAAGTGTGTTCAAGAGTGACCCAAGCTATTAAGGATAACAGGATAGGAATCAAAGCAATAAAATAAATTTTCTTTCGCTTGGAACCCGTGTTTACTATTAGCAAACGATCGACGAGCGCATACAGCAAAGCAGCAGTCATTCCAATCATCGCAAACCCGGCCTGTTGAAACAATAAACCACTAGCCGAACCAAATATAACATGTAATAGAACATACAACCATTGGTTCCCTTTAAACCATTTCCTTTGCGCATGCTCTAATGCTAGAGAAACCAAATTTCCATATACCAAGATAATGGGGCCGCTATACATCAAAACCCCGTACGCCCACCCTATGAATTGATTCCCTTTATGGTAAGGTCCGTCCACGCCTATGAAAATGGCGCCCATGACAAGAGAGAAAAACAAAGACGTAAAGACTGTTGTCAATAGTTTCCGCTTTAATATTTCAGTAAAATTGCTTTCTGCCCTCATGCCACCGCTCCCCTGATTAATTGGAGTTGCCTTTTATTAATCAAACAATTGATTAATAACTCACTCATAATCATATTCTTCGATAACACCATACCGTACTCCTGCTTAAACAGAGAGTCTTTTACTTTAGCGCGTTAATTGGGTGGGGGTCAGACCCCTTAAAAGACCCCTTAAACCTTTACTTTAACGCGTTAATTGAGCGGGGGTCAGACCCCTTAAAAACCCCCTTAAAAAGACCCCTGCAACTCTAAGATGATTTCACGTTTATATTCAATAAATTCTTTTGCTAGCTGCATATCCCATTCACGAGGCCGCGGCAGTTCAACTTGGATTTTTTTCGCGATTTTTCCAGGCCGTGCCGACATGACATAGATCCGGTCTGACAAGTAGACTGCTTCATCTACGTCATGGGTAACGAACAATACACTGCACTTTTCTTCTTCCCAAACACTCAGAAGCAGGTCCTGCATTTCTCTTCTCGTTTGGGCATCCAATGCACCGAACGGCTCATCCATGAGCAGCAAGCTTGGCTTATAAACAAGCGCCCTCGCAATAGCCACACGTTGCTGCATCCCACCGGACATTTGGGAAGGATAATGGTTTTCAAAGCCGGCAAGACCGACAAGCTTCAGAAAATGCATAGCCATTTCTTTCTTTTGAGCCTTATTTAATGTGTTGTCTTTTTTCAATGCAAACGCGACGTTTTCCCATGCATGGAGCCAAGGTAGCAAGCTGTATTGCTGAAAAACAACACCGCGATCCCTTCCCGCTCCCACAATTTGTTTGCCGTCCAATTGAAGATCGCCCGTGGTGTATGAGTCCAATCCCGCCACCAGTCTAAGAAAAGTCGATTTCCCGCATCCCGAGGGGCCTAGCAAGGAAACAAACTCTCCCGTTTTGATATCCAGGTTAACATCTTGGAGGGCAACGACTTCTTTTTTATTACTGATAAAAATCTTATTGATATCTTTGGCTGCTAAACGAACTTCTTCCATGATATCCCCTCCATCATTCTTTTACCTTAGCTGATTCCTTCCACGGGAATAAACGGCGATACAATAATTTGAACAACATATCTGTAATGAGACCGAGAAGCCCAATCACAAGAATTCCGAGAATAATCCGGTCCGTTGCAAGATAGCGCTGCGCCTGCATAATCCGAAATCCGAGACCTTCAGAAGCCGCAACAAGTTCAGCAACAACAAGATAGGTCCATGCCCATCCCCATGTCGTCCGAAGTGTATCCATAATTCCCGGAAAAGCCGCCCTGAACACGATATCTTTGATAATCTCAAATTTTTTCAAACCAATGGTCAGCCCGACTTCAACCAAGGAACGATTGACCGTTTTACAATTGTCAGCAATCATAATCACTTCTTGAAAGAATACACCTAGGAATAGGATGAAGAACTTTTGAATATCGGTTGTGCCAAACCATAAAATGGATAGCGGAATGAAAGCAACGGCCGGCATATAACGAACAAGTCCGACAACCGGTTCCCAAATGGATTGCCACGCTTTGGAAGTCCCCATCATGATTCCAATTGGCAAAGCAAACATTGTTGAAATGAAAAAGCCCATGAAAATTCTGTAAAAGCTGACACCGATATCTTTAAAAAAGATACCTTCTTCCATTTCCTCCAATGCTGCGCGCACCACGTCACTCGGAGATGGAAGGAAAAGGGGGTCTACATACCCCCCATACGTTACAATGCTCCATACAGCAAATATAAAAAATACACTGATTGTTGAAATGATTGGATATCGCTTCATTTTGTACCAACTATTCCATATCAAATATTTCGTCTAAGTTGATTTCGTTCTTCATGCTTCCGCCTTCAAGCATGAGCTTCTGAATGTTTTCCGCCGCTTTTTTCAACTCACCGGAGCTAACTTTTTCAGACTGCTCTTCACTATTGTAAAATTTCAGCCCGCTGAGGATAGATGGCAATTCGTCAGCAGTGATGCCGCTGCCTTTTGCCACGATTTCATTCCCCTCTTCTTCATGGTCTCTCCAATATTGAAGGGCTTCGTCCCATACTGCGCGCAAGCTTTCTTTTGCCTCAGGATTGTCTTCAAAGAATGTTGTTTTACCAACAACAATATCGCTGATCAAACCAGGTGAGTTATCACCAGTATAAAGAAGATGCACTCCCTCATCCTTCTTCTTATCCAGCACTTCTTTAATATACGGAGCATAAGTAACAGCTGTTTGTACATCACCGGAAATCATAGAAAGACCTGCCTGCGGGGCGGGCATAAATACGGTTTCAATATCATCCAGTGTCATGCCCTCTTCACTCAATGCCTGCTGAAGAAGAAGCTCTGACGTTGCGCCCTCTTCAAAAGCAACCTTCTGCCCTTTAAAATCTTTGACTGACTGAATGTCTTTTGTAGCTAAGATAGCATCTGCATCATGGGATTCATCCATGAAGATGATGGCTTTCATGTCCAGGTCCTGGTTGGATTTCATCCGAATGGTTGTATGAGTTGCAAGGTTCGCAACATCCACTTTATCAGAAGCAAAAGCCGCATTCATATCAGAATCTTGTTCAAAGGAAACTGTTTCAATTTTAATGCCATGTTTCTCATCAATCCCTTTTTCCTCGGCAATCCAGAACGGCCCGTTACCCACCCAAGGCTGAACGGCCACTTTAATCGTCTGCGTATCTCCTTTTGCGTTTCCGCCATCTTTTTCTTTTGCTCCTTTATCAGAGCTATTAGAGCATCCAGCAGCTATTAGCATGAAAATTGCGATGCTGATGGCTAGAATTCTCAATCTCATTTTACTTCCTCCCCATCTTTGAAAAAACTTTTTCACTCTACCATACTAAAGTGTCAGTACGTCAACAAACGTTGAAAAAAGTCATTTGTGACCCTGGAAGGGTCAAAAAAACCAGTCCGCCGGACGTACTCCACTCCAAACGCACTAGTTCTATTTTAAATCAATTATGAGTATAAAGAAATAGCTTTTACCTGCCAAAAAATGAGACAATTGTGGAACTTTTATGAACAACTAGGACTTTGCTAATACAACGTAGATAGAAAGAGGCTTATCGCCAGTATTCTCAATCTCGAGCACTTGTTGATCTTCACAGTGAATAACATCCGTTTGTGAGACAGAAAGTTCTTTTTCATCAATGATGAAAGTGCCCTCTCCTTCAACTACATACATATAAACATGTGCATTGGGGTGCGGATGCGGAGGGACGGACTGACCGGGCAAAAGATTCAAGACGAATGCATTAGTTTTTCCCTCTTGAAAAAGCGTCTTCCTGACAAATCGGCTTTCGTTGAACTCTTGAAATTCTTGTATGTTTTTTTGCATGAAAACAACTCCTGTCACAGATATCTGACATCATTATATCAGATTGCTTTGATATAATGATGAAAGTAGATTCGGAATCGATAGAACATCTTTATAAGGAGATATATGGAGATGAATCATTTTACGGAAAAAGTGATAGACACCATCTTGCAAATTCCAGCGGGATGCGTTGCTTCTTACGGACAGATTGCAACCATTGCAGGAAATCACAGAGCTGCCAGGCAGGTTGGCAGAATTCTCCATTCAATGAGTGAGAAGTATAATTTGCCGTGGCACCGGGTGGTTAATGCGAAAGGAAAGATTGTCCTTTTTAAAGCAGGCAAGCAGAGGCAACTCCTTGAGCAAGAAGGAATAGAGATAAATGAAAACGGCCAAATTGACATGAAAACATTTCGCTGGGAGGGACCTGCTGGAAAGGATATGGACTGGATGCGGGGTTAGGGAGTGGTTTCTTATAATGGACGGGAAATGACAAATAAAGATTGCAGGGAGCTTCTCGATGTTGAAATGAATATTGCTTCTAGAATATGATGTTCTATGAACTTAAACAGCATCGGTTCCTGCCGCTATCGCAGATATACCTTAGATTTTCATAAAAAAGACTTATAAGAGAGTTGGAGCGCGCCATCGCCCTAAAGGGGCCGGCGCGCTCCAACTCTCCATATTCTAAGCATCGTCCACAATGATGTAGGTAGCATGGACAGGACCATGCACGCCAACAACAAGGCTCATTTCGATGTCGGCGGAGTTGCTCGGCCCAGAGATGAAGTTGACGCAGGAGGCGACGCTCTCCCCCGCTGCAATCCTTCTATCGATTTCGGCCGCAGCCTGAGTAATCCTCGGAACGATGGTGCTTTTTGGAATGACAGCAATGTAGTTCCTCGGCAAGAGACTCACGGAACGGCCTTTTCCCTCGCTTGAAAAAAGAACAACTGTCGCAGATTCCGCAAGTGTGATATCGCTGAAAGTGATACCAACATCGGCTTGCTCGGCTGCAGCAATGCTCCCGGCCCGGTCTTCAGAATTCCACTCACTTACCTTGTACTGTCCTAAAACTCCACTCAATCCGAACTCTGCAAATCTTGGATCTTTCCATGTAACGATCGATTGACAATCATTGCGATCCAGCGCTTCTTTTAAAGCGGCTCCGAGCTTTTCCTTCTCCGTTTCAATCACTTCCGTGTAAACGAGAAGGCACTGATTCTTCAAGACTTCGACAAGTTCGTCACTCGTCAAGCCGGAAAAAACCTCCCATTGAGGCTTGTACTCCCGATTAGGCCGGACAGGCTTCTCCGTTACACGATCTCGCCCAAAACTATTAGCCAGCCGCTCAAGGAATTGCTCCCGATTGACAATTCGGCTATTAAGCTCGTCTTGTGTACTCATTCACCCGCCCCCCTTTTTCCGTTCCTTATACAGATCACGGAATCGCTTTTTCCCGACGGAAGGCAGGTTTCGTGATTGCGTCCAGCCTCGAATTGGCTTCGGTCCGCCCTTTGACATGCCGGCAATCATTCCGCGTACAACCGTGGCGGATTTGGTACTCATTTTATAAAGCCGGCTGGAAGATGTGACCGTCCGGAACGTTTTCATCGCCATTTTTTCCCCGGCTGATGCAAGTCCTTCTTCCTGAACGATTCGCTGACGATGCTTATAGAGCAATTCGTGCAGCGGTATGCGCACCGGGCATACATCCGTACAAGCCGCACATAAGGAAGAAGCATACGGAAGTTCTTTATATTCCACGTATCCGCCCAAGAGCGGAGTCAAAACAGCTCCGATCGGTCCCTGATAAATTGAACCGTATGCATGTCCGCCGATATGACGGTATACCGGGCACACATTGACACAGGCTGAACAGCGGATACAGTGCAAGGCCGATTGGAATTGCGTTCCAAGAATACCAGATCTGCCATTGTCGACGATCACTAAATGGAATTCCTCTGGCCCGTCTGCCTCTCCTTCCAGCCTTGGCCCGCTCACAGCTGTGACATACGTCGAAAGCTTTTGCCCAACTGCGCTCCGGCAAAGTATAGAAACCATCACTTCGAAGTCTTCCCACGAAGGAACCAACCGCTCCATTCCCATAACGGTGATCTGCGTTTTCGGCACTGTCGTTGAAAGCCGCGCATTCCCTTCGTTCGTCACGATACCGACCGTTCCAGAATTGGCAATGGCAAAGTTACAGCCGGTTATGCCGATATCAGCTGATAAAAACTCCTTCCGAAGCTGTTCGCGAGCAAACTGGGTGAGCTCTTCCGGCTCTTCGGTACCAGTGTATCCTCTTTTTTCTGAAAAAATATCCTTGACCTGCTCCCTTGTTTTATGAAGAGCAGGACCGAGAAAATGGGAAGGGTGGTCATGATCTAGTTGAATAATGTATTCTCCAAGGTCCGTTTCAATGACCTCACAGCCGGCCTTTTCCAAAATCGGGTTCAATCCGATTTCCTCTGTGACCATCGATTTTGATTTTACAATCTTTTTGGCCTGCTTGTTCCGAACGACTTCTTCAATGTAACGATTGGCGTCTTCAGCAGTCTCTGCAAAAAACACATGCCCGCCACGTTTCGCCACGTTATTACTTAACTCAGTCAAATAGTAATCAAGGTTGTCTATCGTGTGCGAACGAATTTCTTCGCCAAGGTCGCGCCAGCGTTCCCAATCATCCAACTCACTAACCGCCTTTAATCGGACAGATTGAAGCCGTTCCTGTGCAGACGGGACTGCCCTCTGTACATTCTGATCTCGGAGCGCTTCGTCCGCACGCTCTTCAAAGGCAGCATTGCCGATTTTAATCCCCAATGAACTCTCCCCTTTCTATCCAAACATTATTTCTAGAGCCACCCAGCGGTTACGCTTTTGTTTTATTCAAAATTTCAGCCAAGTGCATCACTTTGATTGGCAATCCTTCCCGTTTGATTCTTCCTCCAATATTCATCAAACATCCGCAATCTCCGCCAACCAGCACGTCTGCACCTGTTTCTTTAACATGCTCCACTTTTTCCTCCACCATAGCCGACGAAATATCACCCATTTTCACTGAAAAAGTTCCTCCGAACCCACAGCAATCCTGGCTCCGTGGTAAAGGTTCAAACTCAAGACCCTCCACATTTTTTAAGAGTGTAATGGGTGCCTCTTTCACCCCAAGCAGGCGAGTCATATGGCAAGATTTATGATAAGTGACACGCCCCTCAAAAGCTGCACCTACGTCTTCCAGTTTTAAAACATCTACGAGAAACTGGCCGAATTCGTATGTTTTATTCGCTAAAATCTTTGCCCGGCTCTCCCATTCCGCATCACCCTTGAAAAATTCAGGGTATTCCTTGAACATATAAGCACAGGAGCCGGATGGTGTCACAACGTATTCCGAATCTGCAAATGTCGTGATCATTTGCTTCATCGCCTCTTTGGCATCCTCCAAATATCCTGTGCTGTATGCAGGCTGCCCACAGCACGTCTGCGTTTCTGGGAAATCTACTTCACAGCCAAACCGTTCCAAGACTCCAACAACATCCATTCCAACTTCCGGGTAAAAAACATCTGCCAAACATGTAATAAATAATGAAACCTTCATCTTTTCCCTCCTATCACAACAGGTTTATCCCCATATACTTACAGAGAATAACTGTTAATAAAAAATGGGACTAACCTTCTATAAAACATGATGATATAGCTCTGCCGGACTGCAAGCCAGGAGACAGGTGTTGGCCCCCTGAGCAGCATGACGTGTTCCAGGAAGCTACCAGCAAAGAAAACGATTGAACTTCTGCGGCATAGCTCATTCGAAAAAGTCATTGTAGCATGCACAACGTCCACATTGCTTCGTTTGCGTGGCGGCAATAGACTCCCTCATAAACCTTGTGGCCTAGCGCTTTTCTAAAAGATTATCACGTTATTCAACAACTATCCAACGGAAAAGCCCCGGAATCCTTCCGATGATAGGCACCCATCTCAAGGTTATCAAGAACTGTCATATTTGACAAAATGCCGCGTCCTTCAGGTACTAGGGCCAATCCCCTTCGCAAAAGCTGATCGTGACGAAGTTTCGTAACATCTTGTCCAAGAAACTCAATCTTGCCTGTACGCGGCTTTAGTAATCCTTGAGGCGCCTCTGCTGACCGTATGCAAGGTTTTCCGCCAAAGTATCTACATGATCGGCTAAATCGACTATCTCCAATAATTGTCGCGCCTTTTCCTTTAAAGCTGCCCCTTCTTTTTTTTGAAACAATCACCCCATTCATTTTAGATCATGAAGCCCAACCTCTTGCCTATTGATGGGGAACAGGAGAAAATAGAGTTTGATTAAATGATTGAGGTGTTTATTGTTCATGCGCATATTTGTATACATCATTATCTTTTTTTCTTTTTTTGATTTATTTTCACAATTACCCATCATGACACCGCTGGCGAGTTCACTCGGGGCTACACCATTTATAACTGGTCTCGTTGTTGGGATGTTTTCTTTCTCAAATATGATAGGAAATATCATTTCAGGCATTTTGACAGACAGGAAGGGACCTTTCCTAATTCTCTTGTCAGGACTGCTCTTAACAAGCGTTTCCTTATTTTTATATCAGCTTGCTTTTGATCCGTTGTTATTGCTGTTTGTACGCTTTATCCACGGCTTGCACGCTGGTCTAATTGTCCCGGCAGCTTTTACATTCGTTGCTAATTCGACTGCCAAGCATCAAAAGGGGAGGAGTGTCGCTCTTTCCGGAGCATTTATAGGCATGGCTGCCATCATAAGCCCGGCTTTCAGCGGCATTTTAGCCAGCAGGACAAGCGAAGTAGCAGTGCTGCAGACGACCGGAGTTGCCATGCTGGTACTGGGAGTGCTTACCTTTTTCACTCTGAGAAAAAAAGCCATTGCCGTCCAAACTGCTGCCCGAAAAAAAACAAAGCATCCCGCACACCAGCTATTCAGAAGTCGCCCAGTTATCAAAGCATTCGCAGGTGCTTTTTTCCTTATGTTTTCTCAGGGGGTACTTGCCTATATGCTCCCATTGAAAGTGGAGAATCTGGGAAACGATACGCAGATGAGCGGAATGCTGCTAAGCACGTTCGGCATTGTAGCCGTTTTGATTTTCATCCTGCCGACCAACCGTCTATTCGATCGTTTGAAGCCGATCAATACCTTGGTATTCGGCATGCTTACAATGGCGGCCAGTATGATTTGTATCAGCTTTTCTGAAACCCTGCCTCTTCTGTTTATAGTCATGGCATTGTATGGTACTGGATTTGCTTTTCTCTTTCCTTCCATCAACTCTTTGCTCATTGAGTCGACGACCGGAGAAAATCGCGGGAAAGCATACGGTTATTTTTACGCTTTCTTTTCCATCGGGGTTGTTGCTGGTTCGAGCATTACAGGATTATTGGAGCTCTCAGCAAACGGAGGATTTTTATTTACGGGCGTGTTACTTTTGTCTGCAACTGCTCTTATTAAACTCATGAAAAATACAGTTCCTGGTGGAGCATAACGGCCATTATTAGGGAAATACTATAGCAAAGGAGGTTTCCCTAATGGCTAGAAACAATAAAATTTTAGTTCCTGAAGCTCGTACAGGATTGGATCAATTAAAAGCCAGGGTGATGAAAGATAAAGGATATCAAGTGAATCCAGAAAAACCGGACAATGTGAAATACGAAATCGCACGCGAACAAGGTATTCCATTGAAAGAAGGATATAACGGGCAATTGACTTCCGAGCAGGCTGGAAAGATTGGAGGCCCGATTGGAGGAAACATGGTCAAAGAAATGATTAAAATGGCCCAGGAACAGATGAAAAAATAGAAATAATCCGCTGGCCCGAAAGGATCAGCGGATTAAGTTCAAGATGCAAGTTATTTACTAACTATAACCCTTCCATTAGCAGTACTTAATTTGATTAAGTTCTCACCATTTCCAAATACAGCATCTTTCCGATTAGGCTCGCCGAACACATTCACCTTACCATTTCCCACCCTTATATCAAAAGTGGCATTCTTAGGTTCTTTTGTCGCTTGAATCTCAATTCTTCCATTATCTGTACCCAGATCAATCGGACGATCCAAGTTATCCGTTATGAGAGAAATGCGGCCATTGCTCGTTCGACCCGATATCTTTCCTTCCACATCTTCAAGATTAATCCTGCCATTGTACAGCCTTGTGGTAAATGAAGCCCCTCTTATATTTTGTGCATCAATTCTACCATTGGCCGATTTAGCCCTCACTGAGGAACCCTTTATGTCACTTAGTTCGATCCTTCCGTTATCAATATCAACAATGAGCTCTTCAGTCTCCATTCTTTCCACATGGACCCTACCATCATTGTTTTTAATCTGCATGGAGTCATATTCCTTTTCGGGCAAGTAAACTTTTAGTAACAGAGGCGATGTAGGATAAAAATCCAGTTGAATGAGCTTCTGCTTGTTTTTTAACCGAACATGAAGTGTATCATTGTTCACATCTACATCATATGTGAATTTCTCTCCTTTCCCGACTTCACCTGAAAGCTCCGCAGTTGCAGTGGAATCCTTTGTTGGCAGGATCTCAATTCTAGCACTATTTGTGTCAACATCGATATTTGAAAAATTGCCTTGGACAGTTTTAGTTTCAGACACTTCTATACCTGTCATTTTAGATTTGAAAGTAAGCAAACTTCCTGCAATGCCAACAATCAAAAGGACCAAAGCAATGATTGAAACCTTTTTAATCATGTTTCAATCCCCCTTTTATAAGCCTAATATTAAACCTCAAATAACGGACAAAACCATTGGTGATTCCACGAGTAGCAAAATACATTCCTATTACGATGAAAAAGCCGATACCGGAAAGCATAAAAGAGAAAAACAGATCAAACCATTGAAAAGCCTCTGGAAAAAGGATCGCGTTCACCAAGACAAGCAGCGGTGAAACAATAAAAGCTATTCCCGATACCCAACCGCCTGCAATCACTCCAATCAACCCTAAGAAAGGGCCAAGAACAATGACAAGGTTGAAAAAACTTAAACCGATAACTGCCCAAACCGCCCGAAAAACATTCCCGGTTGTTTTGGCTGCTTCCACTTTTTCAAGACGGTGATTTGCCAACAACTCTTTGGCAATCTGCCGCGGCGAACCTAGGGAAGCCGAGATTTCCTCCTCTGTCTTTCCTTCTGCCTTACCAAGGATAAAATGCTCTTCAAAATCCTGTAAAATATCTTTGCGCTCCTCTTCAGAAAGCTTTTCTAAAGATGATTCCAAAATCCGCATAAACTGATACTTCGTCATTGCCCAACACCTTCTTTGATCAATTGATTGACACCACTTGTAAACTCCTGCCACTCTTGAAGCAGACGCTCCAAATGTTCCCTTCCTTTGAACGTTAGTTGATAATACTTTCGTGACGGGCCCTCTGTCGACTCCTTTAAATAGGTAGTAAAATAGCCCTCCTTTGTCAGGCGTCTTAACAGCGGGTATACTGACCCTTCAGATATAGCAATCTGATTGGAAATCTTTTGTACAAGTTCATATCCATAGCGGTCTTTTTTGTATAATAATGACAGGACACAAAGCTCTAAAACACCCTTTTTAAATTGAACATTCATTATGGCCCACCTCATCTCTTCATTGCATACTACTAAATAATATATAGTACCTATTTAAAAAAATAACCCCTAATCGCAATCCTAGAATATCACACAGTACTGTTCATTGCAAGGTACTATATTAAATAAAAAAATGCATGAGAGCATCTTCTGCTATCCCATGCATTTTTTCAATTTAATCGTCCAATCCCATTTCTTCTTTTACAACTTCCACAATGCGCTGAACAAATTGTTCACACGCTTCTTCGGTTGGAGCCTCTACCATTACCCGGACTAGCGGCTCTGTTCCCGAAGGCCTAACTAGAACTCTCCCGTTACCATTCATTTCCCCTTCAACTTGTTCAATGACCGTTCTTACTCGTTCATTGTCTGTCACGTGATGTTTATCCTTCACTTTGACATTTACAAGCTTTTGCGGGAATTTCTGCATCTCTTTAGCCAATTCGGAAAGCGGCTTATTCGTCAACTTCATGATATTGACGAGCTGAAGACCGGTTAAAAGACCGTCGCCTGTCGTATTGTAGTCCAAGAAAATAATATGTCCAGACTGTTCTCCGCCTAAATTATAATCATTGTTCTTCATTTCTTCCACAACATATCGGTCTCCTACAGCAGTTGGCACGCTGTGCATCCCATTCGCCTCTATAGCCTTATAGAAGCCCAAATTACTCATGACGGTTGAAACGACTGTATTTTGCTTCAGACGGCCTTCTTCTTTCAAGTGCTTCGCACATATGTACATGATTTGGTCTCCGTCTACAATCTCTCCGTTTTCATCGATAGCGATAAGACGGTCGCCATCTCCATCAAAAGCCAAGCCGATATCAGCCTGCTTTTCTTTTACAAAAGCGGCTAGCGTTTCCGGATGAGTGGATCCCACTCCTTCATTAATATTCAGCCCGTTCGGTGATGCCCCCATTGTAGATGTATCAGCATCAAGATCTGCAAATAAATGGGTAGCAAGAGCAGATGTAGCGCCGTTCGCACAATCAAGAGCTACATGAATATCGGTAAATTCTTCATCAACCGTCTGCTTAAGGAATTGTAAATACTTCTGACCACCTTCAAAATAGTCGTTCACAATTCCAAGTTTTGCTCCTGTAGGTCGTGGAAGATGATCCTCATTTAAATCAAGCAACTCCTCAATCTGAGCCTCTTCTTCATCCGAAAGCTTAAAACCATCCGGTCCAAAAAATTTAATGCCATTATCAGGAACCGGATTATGGGATGCCGAAATCATTACTCCAGCTTGAGCTCCAAGAGCTTTTGTCAAATAAGCTACTCCCGGAGTTGAAATAACACCTAAACGCATGACCTCTGCCCCGATAGAAAGCAAGCCCGCCACAAGGGCTCCTTCCAACATATGTCCGGAAATCCGGGTATCCCTTCCAATTAGAACTTTTGGGTGCTCCGCGTTTTTTGTTAAAACATAACCGCCGAAACGGCCTAACTTAAACGCCAGCTCTGGAGTAAGTTCCGCGTTGGCTACTCCTCTTACTCCGTCTGTTCCAAAATATTTACCCATTTCGATTGTATCGCTCCTTCGTTCAACTATGTTTAAACAGTCATTTAACAAGAAATCACCTAATAAAGTTGCCTGCTATGTTTAAACCGTTCCTTTTTCCTTTATCCGTATCTTCGCTGTGTCTGTCGACAGTTTCCACTTAACGTCTTTTGGTCCTTTTACTTCCAGATCCACTTCGTGATCTCCAACTTCAAGGCCCTCTATATTCATAAATACTTCAAACGCGCCTTCTTGAGCTTTTTGCAGCTGATCTTTGCTACCTTCCACCTTAATGGATACAGCTCCATCCTCGGGAGACAAAAATTCAACATCCAATCCTTCTGCCAAACCTTTGCTATCAATCGGAACTTCACTCAAATTTGTCTCTTCACTTTTTTTACCTTTGTCCGTTACGACTTTAACTTTGACTCTTTCCGGAGTAATTTTATTGACGCCTTCCGGGTACTTGATCGGAACATCCAATACATCGTCCTTGTCCACCTTACTGACATCTACTTCAACTTCAATTTCATCAATTGATTTTAAATTATCCGTCCACCCGAAAATCATCACCTCATCCAGATCAGGCTCCATTCGCTTGATGACAGTACCGTCAGGTGGGGATCCGACCTGTTTGATTTTGAGAGGAACTGTCTTTCTCGGATTATTTACCGGGACAGTCACAGTTACATATTCGGGCTCGACAAACACATCAAGCTTGTTCAATTCACGGTCAAGCACCGTCACTTTTGTGTCTCGTTCAATAGTGTCTGTAATCAAGCCTTTAGCATCGATGGACGCTTTAACATATGAGATTTTTTCAAGCGTTTCTTTTCCTGCAGTGATTTTTACTTTATTCGGTTCTACCGTCGGAAGCTCCGCTTCAAAACCTTCTGCCAATATATTGTTATTGAATTCTGGCTCTACAACGAAGTCCTCAGTCACCTTTTCTTGAATGGAGACTTCTACATATACAGGCTCGACCTGTACCTTAAGCTTTTCAGAGAAATTTTTATATAAAATGGGAACTCGATGGTTTCCAATGCTCAAATCAGATAAATCCACATAGACGGTAAAATCTCTTTGCCGCTTTGTCGCTTCCACAAACCTTCTTTGGCCTTCGATTGTTACCTTTACCGTATCGGGCACGCCTGTTACAACGAGATTTTCGGAATCATAGTATTTCTCCAGTGGCACATCGGCGATGGTTTCAACCTCATTGTTTTCCATTCCGTTAGGCCTGGATGCTCCGTTTTTGTTCCCCATATCCTGCACTGATAGAAACATAAGAAATGCGAGCGCCATGGCCACAATTCTTACGAACCAGGGGTTATCCATGAATTTATCCATCCTGTTCCTTCCCCTTTCTTTTCCAAAGTGATGAGGAAGACTGCTTCGTCCATTCCTTTTCCAAAAGTTCTTTGAATTCTTCAGGAGACAGGTCTCTATAAAGTTCACCATGCTGTGTTACGGATACATGTCCTGTTTCTTCAGAAACAATGATCGTCAAGGCATCTGTTACCTCACTGATTCCTACCGCTGCTCGGTGCCTAGTACCAAGCTCCTTCGAAATGAATGGACTCTCAGAAAGAGGAAGATAACAAGCTGCTGCAGCAATCTGGTTTTTTTGAATAATAACTGCTCCATCATGCAATGGCGTATTAGGGATGAATATATTGATCAGGAGTTGCGATGTCAAATTGGAATGAAGCGGAATTCCAGTTTCTATGTAATCGCCCATACCCGTCTCTCGTTCGATTGAAATCAAAGCCCCGATTCTGCGCTTTGCCATATAACTGATGGCATCGGTGATCGCAGTCACCCTTTGCTGCAATTCCTCCTCTTCCTGAACGCCGCCTCTTGTAAAGATGCTTCCGCGTCCAAGTTGCTCGAGAGCACGCCTCAGTTCAGGCTGGAATATGATAATGATGCCAAGGAAACCCCAGGTAATCGCATTTTCTAAAATCCAGCTCAAGGTATGCAAATTAAGATATTCGCTGACAAATCGGGCAATGATAATGACAAATATTCCTTTTAAAAGCTGTACCGCTTTTGTGCCGCGTATAATCATAAGCAGCTTATATATAACGTACCAAACGAGGAAAATATCTACTATGCGGGACAAGTAGTCCATAATCGAAAGGTCGGCAAACAGCATAATCTTTCCTCCATCTATTTTTTAAGCGCTGACATCATGTTGAAAACATACCAATTATAACATAAAAATAATCCAGAGGCATTTGCCGATAATATGTCAAGGCGGCTTTTTAAAAGGGAGAAGGAAGTCGTACAGCCTTTGTGAGAAGTGCAAAACAAGTTTTGATGGTAAGCTTTTGGCTGCTACAACAAATCCATTTATGATAAGTTTCTCTGAATTAGCAGCTTTACGAAGCGGAAAATACACACCTCTTTGACTAAATGTATGATTGACATACCTACGACTACTTAACCCTTCTCCTCAGTATCTGACCGACTCAATACCCATTTTTTGTCAAATCCACTTTTTAAAAAAGACTGCGTAAGCAGTCGGCATTGATATTATTGAAATAGTTGGCCTACCTTTTTCCCGCCTTCTTTCACCTTATACCAAATCCATTCAAATATTTCATCAATTTCATCTATATCACCCGTCACGTCCCCTGCAGAAGCCATATATTGATTTCCATTAATGACGGTAACATTCCCATTTATCTGGCCTTCAATTCTTATATTCCCATTTTTCACAACGAGGTCGCCTTCGACCACTTCTCCTTCTGGAATAATTACTGTATCATTTTCAACAATTATATTCGGTTTTTTCGTGAACGCAAATTTTTGGTCATCATTCCATCCACTGACAAGACTGCCTGCCATTAAGATAAAGAATAACGACACAGCAATCAGCATAGGGTGATGCCTAAACCAACGTTTGAGCCCTACAATATTTTTCTCTTTCGGGAGGCGGTCCATGACCTGATTTGTAAAGTGAGCGGGAGCTGCAACTCGGGAGACACTTTTCACCAATGCTTCTGTTCTTTTCAATTCTTGAAAATGTGATTGACAGGCCTCGCAAGTCTGTAAGTGTTCCTTCAATTCACGTTCTTTATCTTGTGTCAGATCCCCGTCCATGTATTCCTGCATATAGAGAACGATCTTTTCTGAACAAGCCTTCAATTTCCTTCTCACCTTTCTCACATATTGTGCAATTTCTTGCGCAGTGCTTCCCTGCCGCGGTGAATTCTTGTCTTCACCGTTCCAAGCGGCATTTCTAGCACTTCTGCGATTTCATTCAGTGAAAGGTCATCAATGTACCTAAGAATAATGACCGATCTATATTTATCCGGCAATCGCAAAATTTCGTTTTGCACAATTTCCTGAAGTTCCAAAGTCTCAACTTCTGCATCAGGCGTCTTTCCTGCTGCTGCCAATTGTGAATATAAAGTCAATCCTTCTGTTCCTGCAATTTCAGCATCCAGAAAATAATCAGGTTTTTTCTTTCTTATCCGATCAATGCAAAGATTAGTAGCGATTCTATACAGCCATGTGGAAAACTTACGGTTCAACTGAAAGCTTTCGATATTGACATATGCCCGGACAAACGCCTCCTGAGCAATATCTTCAGCTTCATGCCGATTTCCAAGCATTCGGTAGCAAAGGGAACAGATTCTATCTCTGTATATCTCTACGACTTCCCCAAATGCTTCCTGATCGCCTTTTAAAACTTGCCTGATTCTTTGATTCACCAACTTATCCATCTCATTTAACCCTCCCGCCAGCGCGGTTCTCTTTATATACGTCCCATTTTAAAAAAGGTTTCAAATTTAATTATGTTTCTATCATAACAAATTTTTACAGTCGTAAGTGGAATTGGTTTAATCTGTAAAAAAAATGGTCAAACCGTTATTACCAACCGTCTCGTAAGGGATCCATAATGGAAAGGAAACAAAAAGCACTATTAAAGAAAATGAAGAAAAGGAGGAAAGAGCTGGTCAAATTGGGGCTATCCCGATCATTTGCCGATGAGTGAGTCTTACGTTTAAGCGACCTATTAGACCAATTATTGAATAGACATCATGTAATTGAGCAGAAAAAAACAAGCAACGGTTCATAATAGAGCTGCTGCTTGTTTTCCAAAGTTTTTCACAAAAGCTTTTCACCAAATAATGACCCCATCAACGCGACAGCAACTTCTGCTGTTTTATTTTTTTCATCTAAGATAGGGTTAACTTCCACAAATTCCGCAGAAGTAATGAGACCCGACTCTGCCAGCATTTCCATCGCCAAATGACTCTCGCGATAGCTAATGCCACCCAATACCGGCGTCCCCACACCTGGAGCATCATGAGGATCCAAACCGTCCAAATCAAGGGAGAGATGCACACCATCTGACGTTTCTTTCAGGTAAGCAATCGTTTCTTCCATTACTTTTGTCATTCCCAACCTATCAATCTCATGCATCGTATATACCTTGATAGAATGCTTCTTGATTAAATCCCTTTCAGCCTGATCGAGATCGCGCGCGCCAATAATGACAACATTTTCAGGCTTCACCTTCGGATGGAAGTCTCCAACATCGGTCAGTTCAGGGTGTCCAAATCCAAGGCTTGCGGCAAGCGGCATACCATGAATATTACCTGAAGGAGTCGTTTCATCCGTATTTAAATCCCCGTGTGCATCATACCAGATCACTCCCAAATTTTGAAAATGCTTTGCCACACCCGCAAGCGTTCCGATTGCAATACTGTGATCGCCTCCCAGCACCAGCGGGAAGTGGCCCTTTTTTATAATGGAATCTACACAGTCGGCCAAACTTGAGGCCGCCTGTGTGATCGCTTTCAAATTTCTTAAATTGGGTTGACCATTCAACTCATCAGTTATTTGATCTACAGGAATATCCCCAAGGTCTTCAACCTCATATCCTATGTTTTCCAGACGTTTAACAGCATCCGCGTACCTCATGGCACTCGGTCCCATATCAACGCCTCTTCGCATCTGTCCCAAATCCATGGGCACACCAACAACCGAAAACTTCTTTCTCATGGGCTCGCTCCTTCACCAGCATAATGCCTATATTCTATCCCGAGAACAACAAATGACTCAACTAGACAAAAAAGTGAATATATATGCAGAAAAGCGGAGGTGCCTGTCCATCGACGTACTGACTGGAGGGCCTTCGACGAGATAAAGGAAACACCGGAGAACTATTTTGGATTTATTAATAGAAAAACCTATGCCATGGCATAGGTTTTTCAAAAGGATGGAGCCTAGCGGGATCGAACCGCTGACCTCCTGCGTGCAAAGCAGGCGCTCTCCCAGCTGAGCTAAGGCCCCTCGAAATATAAAATTGAAAAAGTGAGCCATGCAGGATTCGAACCTGCGACCCTCTGATTAAAAGTCAGATGCTCTACCAACTGAGCTAATGGCTCTTGGCTGGGCTAGCTGGATTCGAACCAACGAATGACGGAGTCAAAGTCCGTTGCCTTACCGCTTGGCTATAGCCCATCGTATAAAAACATATTGAGTATGTTACCCAAAATCTTATTTTATATTCCTAATCTATGTAAATGGTGGTGGGGGACGGATTCGAACCGCCGAACCCGGAGGGAGCGGATTTACAGTCCGCCGCGTTTAGCCACTTCGCTACCCCACCATCAAAAAAGGCAAAATAAAAAAATGGTGCCGGCCAGAGGACTTGAACCCCCAACCTACTGATTACAAGTCAGTTGCTCTACCAATTGAGCTAGGCCGGCAAGCCATATTTAAAGTGGTGGAGGATGACGGGTTCGAACCGCCGACCCCCTGCTTGTAAGGCAGGTGCTCTCCCAGCTGAGCTAATCCTCCAAAGTACTGAATGTATAAGTGCATGCGACATTTAAAAATCAATGGTGACCCCTACGGGATTCGAACCCGTGTTACCGCCGTGAAAGGGCGGTGTCTTAACCGCTTGACCAAGGGGCCGTTTATTAAGCACAATAAAGAGTATAAATAAAACGGATAAACTTGTCAACACATTTCAAGATTTTTTTCAGAAAAAGTTTGTCCTTGTTGTTTTTTATCGTTTTTTATCGTTAAAAGTCGATTCTTCCCTAACCAAATAGTCGAAAAACACATTTTTATCTAAATCCTAACTATTCTGCACTTGGGGCCTTTTACTACATAAAATAATAACCAGTATACACGGGGAGGTGCCTTTACATGGGTGCAGGTGTAGGTTACGGCGGTGGCTTTGCGTTTGTTGTTGTTTTGTTCATTCTTTTGATCATTGTAGGTGCTGCCTTCACTGGCGGCTGTGGCTGGTGGTAAGCTAAACCAAGCATTTCCCAAGAGACATATGCCTGATTAGACAGGGCTCCTAACTATGGGGCCCTGATTTTTTGGATAAATAAAAGCGACTCCCGGATTTTCCGAAAATCGCTTTATATCAAAGAATTATTAGTAAGCTTCCAGCCGGGCTTGAACCGGCGACCTCATCCTTACCATGGATGCACTCTACCAACTGAGCTATGGAAGCATGGCTCCGCAGGTAGGATTCGAACCTACGACCGATCGGTTAACAGCCGATAGCTCTAC
>JAABNQ010000148.1 GCA_009928435.1 Bacillus sp. HF117_J1_D | reverse complement strand
CGGGAGTTTGACACTTCGAATCCCAAAAAACACGCAAAAGCCTTGATATGGCTTTATTTTTTTGTCAAATTTTTCATTTTATTATTTCGTAACATTTCGTAATATGTTATAATAGCTATAACGATAGTCATTTTCGGAGGGTCCAGAATATGCGGATAAAAGTCAGCCGTTCTAAGCATTCGGAATCTTATTTTGTGATTAAAGATATTTATAAGAACAAGAAACGAACCACCAAAGTGGTAGAAGCCTTGGGGAACCGAGAAGACATTCAACGAAAACACCCCGGTGTGGATCCCTTGGAATGGGCCAAGAGCTATGCCAGGAAATTAACGGAAGAAGAGAAGCAGAAAAAGGCAAAAATCATGGTTGCCTATGATCCAAATAAAGTGATCCTAAAAGAGACACAGCGTTCGTTTAATGTGGGCTACCTCTTCTTACAATCCATCTACCATCAACTGAAACTCGATGCCATTTGCCAGCATATTTCGAGGAAACGTGGTTTTTCGTTTGATTTGAATGCGATTCTTTCCCGTTTAATCTATATGAGGGTTTTATACCCTGCTTCAAAAAAAGGAACCTTTGAACGGGCACATGAGTTACTGGAACCTCATGCGGTGGAAACCCAACACATTTATCGGGCCCTGGATGTTCTCGCGGAGGAATCGGATGGGATCGAAGAAGCCGTCTATAAGAATAGTTTGAACGTTGTCGATCGAAACACGTCCATTTTGTATTATGACTGCACAAATTTTTACTTTGAAATCGAAGAGGCTGATGGCCTCAAGCAATATGGCGTATCGAAAGAACACAGGCCCAACCCGATTGTACAGATGGGACTGTTTATGGACGGTGGCGGGCTGCCACTCGCGTTCGTGATAAACCCGGGAAACCAAAACGAACAGCCAACCTTAAAACCGTTGGAAAAAAGAATCATAAAAGATTTTGAA
>JAABNQ010000030.1 GCA_009928435.1 Bacillus sp. HF117_J1_D | reverse complement strand
TCGTCAGGAGTCGTCCAGTCTGTACGTCGATGAACAGGCGCTTGCGCTTTTGTTCAGTGTTGGCTTTGTAATGTGTTGATAGGCTGGCACCTTTAGTTGTTCTGATTTTTAGTTTGGAGGGAAAAAGATGTTTTTACATGGAACGGCATCAGTCAATGATAAAGGTCATCTTGAAATTGGCGGATGCGACACGGTGGAATTGGTTGAGAAATACGGCACACCTTTATATGTGTATGATGTGGAATTAATCAAAAATCGGGCGCGTGCCTTTAAAAAGATGTTTGAAAAGCATGGAGTTAAATCGCAAGTTGCTTATGCGAGCAAAGCGTTCTCGTCCATAGCGATGCTTCAGCTCGCCCATGAAGAGGGACTCTCTTTAGATGTGGTATCTGGAGGAGAATTGTACACTGCTGTAGCTGCAAAGTTTCCGGTAGAGAAAATTCATTTTCATGGGAATAATAAGAGTGAAGAAGAATTGGAAATGGCTTTGGACTATAAAATCGGTTGTATCGTAGTCGATAATTTCCATGAACTTCATATGCTCCATCATCTTTGCCAAGAAAGAAAACAAAGCGTGAATATTTTGCTTCGTGTGACACCTGGTATTGAGGCACATACCCATGACTATATCCTTACTGGCCAGGAAGATTCAAAATTTGGGTTTGATTTGGAAAACGGCCAAGCAGAAACGGCACTTGCCGTCTCTTTGGACAGCGAATATTTGAATTTGCTAGGAATCCATTGTCATATTGGTTCGCAGATTTTTGAAACGGTTGGATTTTTAATGGCTGCAAGGAAAGTTCTGGAGAAACTGAACAATTGGAATGAAGCACATGGATTTGTCCCTCAGGTTCTAAATCTTGGAGGAGGCTTTGGAATTCGCTACACAGAGGAGGATTCTCCCCTTTCTCCTGAGCAGTACGTTGAAGAAATGATTTTCGAAGTGAGAAAAGAAACAGAACGCTTATCGCTCCCGATGCCGGAAATTTGGATAGAGCCGGGGAGATCGCTTGTTGGTGATGCTGGTACAACACTCTATTCGATCGGTTCCCAAAAAACTGTGCCAGATGTAAGAAAATATGTTGCGATAGACGGCGGCATGAGCGATAATATCAGACCGGCTTTATATGATGCTAAATACGAAGCAGTACTTGCCAACAGACCGCTTGACCAGCAAGATGAAGTTGTGTCGATTGCAGGAAAATGCTGTGAATCCGGAGATATGCTAATTTGGGATCTTCCATTGCCAGAGCCTGGAACAAATGATATTTTGGCTGTCTTTTGTACAGGAGCTTATGGCTACTCTATGGCAAATAATTATAATCGGATTCCCAGACCGCCAGTTGTGTTCGTGGAAAATGGAAAAAGTCGCATCGTTATCAAAAGAGAAACGTATGAGGACCTTGTCCGACTGGATATCCCACTCAGTGAAAAATCAACCATATAGACTTTCGTAAATGGACAAACATTTGCGTTAAATCATGAATATCGGTAAAATGGTCGGTGTTGGAATTAATGTTATTTTTGTGTAACTGATCATAATATTGGCGGGAGTGTTTGTTTTTGCGCAAAAACAATATTATTTTATTTGCTGTTCTATTTGGCATGGCGTTTGTATGGGGATTGATTTATTGGCTTTTTATTGTGCCGAATAAATGAAATACTATTCGAAATAAAAATGATGAGGGGTAAATGATGTTAATTCGCTATAAAAAAGCCTTTGAAAAAATTGCGATGGGTCTTCTATCGTTCATGCCGAATGAAAAAGACCTCAAGAAGCTGCAGCATACAATGAAACAATATGAAGAAGGCGATAATTGGCAGCTTTACCTGTGGAAAGCAGAAGATGATATCATTGGATTAATAGGTGTAGTCATTGAAGACGACACGATTGAGATCCAGCATATTTGTGTCAATCCTTCTCATCGACATGAAGGAATAGGGAAAAGTATGGTAAAAGCAATGAAACAGCTCCATGAGGACAAAAAGCTGCGCCCAACTGAAGAGACATTGGCATTTTTTGAAAAATGTTGCTTCTTGAATGAAGAAAACCCGGATGATTAATGCTCCGGGTTTTTCATCTGTATGAAACTTTTGCTGTTTCGAAGCGGCTTTTATCAAAGTCTCTTCTGGCAATATGCTTATTGATGATAAACTCATCTAGTTCATCGTCTCCGTCCCATACCAATCCGAGGGAACGTACACGTTCTTTGCATACAGTCAATAATTCGGAATCCAGTATGGGAAACGAAATAGGCTTATATGACGAACCTGTTTGCATCTCATGGCAGCATCGAACTAACATCGGCATTAATTGATCATGACTTATTCCAAGAGAATAAATGTCGGTTCTATTTTTATCTAAAATTTCAAGCGCCTTTTTCATCATTTTGACTGCGCCTCTCCTATTTCCTCGGCGGTAATGGTAAAAGCTCACGGCGATTTGGATTAACCCGACCCACACCGAGTGTTTTTTCATGCCGTTTTTTTTCCAGTGGTCCTCTAAAACTTCGTGGCATTCAAAGAAATCTCTGTCCCCATGAAAATGGGTAAGGAATTCAATATATGATAAAGGGAAAATCAAAAGTGATGACACCTTCCATTTCGATAGCTTTATGCTATCAGTTTAACATATCAAATCAAAGTTTTTTAAAAATATTGACCACACTCGGAAGAAAGTATTGTATGATGATAAGGTGGAAATATCAATGTTTATGTCGAAATTGGTGATATTTAATGTCTTACCAAATTAAAACAGAAGTGTTCGAAGGTCCGCTTGATCTCCTTCTTCATTTAATTAAGCGAATGGAAATCGATATTTATGATATTCCAATGGCTGAAATCACGGACCAATACTTATTATATATACATACAATGAACGAACTCGAACTTGATCAGGCAAGCGAGTATCTTGTCATGTCCGCAACTTTACTATCAATTAAAAGCAAAATGCTCTTGCCTAAAAATGATGAGGTGGAGGAAGACGACACGATTTATGAGGAAGAAGATCCGCGAACAGAATTAGTGGAGCAACTGATTGAATATAAAAGATTCAAAGAAGCTGCTATGCTTTTTCGACAAAAGGAAAGCGTAAGAAGCGAGATTTTTACAAAACCACCTAGTGATCTTTCGAACTTCGCTGATGAACTGCCTAAGCTCCAGCCATCAGGTGTAACGATTTATGACATGATTGGGGTTTTTAATAAGCTGTTAAGGCGGAAAAGAATCCGTCAGCCATTGTCAGCTAAGGTGGCTAGGCCAAGGGTAACGATCCAGCAGCGGATGGATGAATTGTTGGAGATGATTGAAGAAAGCGATACGGAACTTAGTTTTTCATCTTTTTTCCATCACTTGGACAGGGAATTCATCATTCTCACTTTTTTGGCCATGCTGGAATTGATGAAATCCAATGCGATTTTAGTATGGCAAAGTCAAAATTTCGAAGAAATATATTTATCATCAAGAGAGGAGTCATTAGTTCTTGAAAGCAGTTAATTTAAAAGCAGCGCTGGAAAGCTTGCTGTTTGCTGCGGGGGATGAAGGATTGACTCCAAAGCAGATAGGAACCGCGCTTGACATTTCTGAGAGCAAAGCTGGCAAGTTAATTGAAGAGCTTCGCGCAGAATACGAGGAAAATGAAGACAGGGGACTTACTATTGCGACACTTGCTGGAACTTATCAGCTTGTAACGAAAAGAAAATTTTCCTTTGTCCTGCAAAAGCTTGTAGAAAATACACGAACAGATTCCATCTCTCAGGCTGCATTGGAGACGATGGCGATCATTGCGTATAAGCAGCCGATTACCAGAGTGGAAATTGAAGAAATCCGCGGAGTAAAAACAGAGCGCCCGCTTCGTACTCTTTTGACGAAGGGATTAATCAAGGAAGCGGGGAGGAGAGAAGGGATTGGCCGGGCTATTTTATACGCAACAACGAGGGAATTCCTCGATTATTTTGGACTGACAGATATAAAAGAATTGCCGCCATTGCCGGAGCCGGCTAAACAAAATCCGAAGCTTTCAGAAGCAGGCCCCCTCTTTGATTTGACAGCAAGTACGAGTGAATAAGCTTAAAAAAATGGTTCCCTCCGGGGGGCCATTTTTTTATCATAACCATATGATCGGCGCATAGACTTGTACAAACGCACGAGAGGGGCGGAAGGATGTCGTCTTTGAAAGGTTTGTTCGTCATTTTTATCATCAGTGTGATGTTGATACTCACCGCCTTTTCACCAAAAGAGGATCCTGATCTTCCCGTCAGTGCCTCCAGTGCGGTTTTGATGGAGCAGAAAACAGGAAGGGTTCTTTTTGAAAAAAACCCCCATGAAGTTCGGAGAATCGCTTCAATCACAAAAATCTTAACCGCTATACTCGCCATTGAATCCGAAAAAATGGACGAAACAGTAAAGGTTAGCCGCAAAGCGGCTTATGAGGAAGGATCATCCATTTATCTTGTCCCGGGTGAAAAAATAAAACTGAGGGATCTAGTATATGGGCTGATGCTTCGATCTGGGAATGATGCAGCAGATGCCATTGCGGAGCATGTTGGAGGAAGCATGGAAGGGTTTGTCTTTATGATGAATCAAAAAGCAAAAGAAATCGGAATGAAGAATACCAATTTTTCTAACCCTTCGGGGTTGGACAGCCATGAAGAGCATTATTCAACAGCCTATGATATGGCGCTGCTTATGCGCTATGCGATGCATAATGAAACGTTTAGAATGATATCGGGGACAAAAACATACTCTTTTGAACGGGAAGAGCATTCACAGCACTGGAGAAATAAGAACAGGCTTCTGACCGAAAAATACAAATATGCTACGGGTGGAAAAACGGGTTATACGAAAAGAGCTGGCCGGACACTTGTGACAACAGCCACGAAAAAGGACAACGATATGATTGCCGTCACATTGAATGCTCCAGATGATTGGAATGACCATATCTCCATGTATGAGTATGGCTCTAGTCATTTTAAAATGAAGAACATTTTACCTGAAGGTCCATTGAAGGACGTACGGCCGTTAAAAGATGAAAGAACTTTATACGTAGAGAATTCTGTATATTATCCATTGATGAAAGAAGAGTATAAAGATGTACGCATTCGTTATAAACTCCTTTCGCCTAAGGACATGAGAGAAACGAAAGGCGGGGAGGTTGGCAGGGCAGTTGTTTTTATACAGGATCATGCGGTTCGAAAAATACCGGTATATATTACAGAGGAAGAACAGCAGGAGAAAGTATCTTTAATCAAAAAGATTAAGGCCCTGTTCTTTGGATGGGCAGGTGCAATCATACCATGATCAATATTATTTGGGTCACCATGACCGTGATTGGACTTATCTTTGCTGCAGTCAACGGCAAGATGAAAGAAGTCAATGAAGCGATTTTCCAATCAGCTAACGAAGCAGTAACACTATGCATCGGATTAATCAGCGTCCTTGTATTTTGGCTGGGGATGATGCGGATAGCGCAGGATGCAGGATTGCTTCAGAAATTATCCAATTTATTCAAGCCGATCATACTGAAGCTGTTTCCAGAGGTGCCAGGTGATCATCCTGCAGTCGGCTATATTTTATCGAATATCATCGCGAATATGTTTGGCTTGGGCAACGCTGCAACTCCACTTGGGATCAAAGCGATGGAACAGTTGAAAGTATTGAATGGTGGGAAATCCGAGGCAAGCCGATCTATGATTACATTTCTTGCATTAAATACGTCAGGTCTGACATTAATACCAACGACAGTGATTGCCATTAGGATGAACTATAACTCCGCTGGCCCAACTGATATTGTCGGACCTACATTGGTGGCCACTATTTGTGCGACTGCCGGAGCTATCATATTCGACAGGTATTTTTACCACCGCAGGGTCAAAAAGGGAGATAAATGACAATGCAGATGATCTCGATTATTTCGTTATGGATTGTTCCTATTATTATCGCCTATATTTTACTTTATGGAACATGGAAGAAAATTCCGACGTACGAGTCCTTTGTTGAAGGTGGGAAAGAAGGCATCAAGATTGCCGTTTCCATCATACCGTTTTTGGTCGGAATGCTCGTCGCTATTACAGTGTTTAGAGCATCGGGCGCCCTAGATTTTTTCATAGGATTGGCTAAACCAATCCTGGATCAAATCGGAGTGCCAGCAGAAGTTGTGCCGTTGGCTCTTATCAGACCGATTTCTGGTACCGCGGCGTTGGGAGTGATGAGCGATATCATTTCAGTTCATGGACCTGACTCCCTTATTGGGAGAATGGCTTCAACCATACAGGGGAGCACGGATACGACCTTTTATGTGTTGACAGTATATTTTGGAGCAGTAGGAATCAAAAAAATGGGAGATGCAATCAAAGTCGGCTTGCTTGCTGACTTCATAGGCATATCTGCAGCCATCCTTATCGTGATCATGATGTTCGGTCAATAGACCGGGCATTTTTTTGTGAAGAAAACATCATTACTTTTTGAAAAAATGATGACCAAAAGCTAAGATTCTTTGATTTTTTATTGTTGTATGCAATAATTCATACAGAAAAAGCATCCCTAGAGGTGAGAAAATGGAAAGATTACAAAAGGTCATTGCTCAAGCTGGAGTAGCTTCACGCCGAAAAGCAGAAACATTCATTATTGAAGGAAAAGTAAAGGTGAACGGTCAAGTTGTGACTGAGCTTGGCACGAAAGTGGGGCCAGCTGATAAGATAGAGGTAAATGGCATCCCGATTGTAGGAGAAGAAAAAAGATATTTTTTGTTTTATAAACCGCGGGGAGTAATCAGCGCTGTGAAAGATGATAAAAGCCGTAAAGTTGTCACAGATTACTTTGAACATATTCCTGAAAGGTTGTATCCGGTCGGGCGACTGGATTATGATACATCCGGACTTTTGCTTTTGTCTAATGATGGTGAATTCACTCATCTATTGACACATCCGATGCATGAAATTAAGAAAACATACGTTGCCAAGGTAAAAGGAATCCCAGTTCGTGAAGCCTTGAAAAAATTAGAAAAAGGAATTGTTCTAGAAGACGGAAAAACAGCTCCGGCAAAAGTACAACTTCAAACGGCAGATAAGAGAAAGAACAGTGCAATTGTGGAAATCACCATCCACGAAGGAAGAAACCGCCAGGTACGAAGAATGCTAGAAGCTATAGGGCATCCTGTGATAAAACTAAAACGGGAAAATCTTGCTTTTCTCAACCTGCATGGTTTAAATGCAGGCGAGTTTAGGGAATTAACTCCTCATGAGGTCAAAAGGTTGAAAGTTCTAGCCAAAACAGGGCAATGATGTAGATAGGAATTGTTCGATATTCACATAACCTTCATATCAAAAGCCTGAACAAAACTTATATAGTGATATAATGTGTGTTGAATATTTGTGCGTCAAGGAGGTTGGGTTGATTCATATGGCTTCGAAAAAGAAGCGTCGTCTAATCATCAGAACAGTTATTTTAACTGTCATGACGGCTGCTGTTATTTATACGTTATATGCAAACTTTACGAAGGATTCAAGATCAAGGGTTTCGACTGGAGACATGGCTCCAGATTTTGTATTAGAGGATTTGAATGGAGACAAGCATCAATTGTCCAGTTATAAGGGGAAAGGTGTCTTCTTAAACTTCTGGGGAACGTGGTGCAAGCCATGTGAGCGGGAAATGCCGTATATGAATAATCAATATGCAAAATTCAAAGACCAAGGGGTCGAAATATTGGCGGTCAATGTTGGCGAGCCTAAATTTCAAGTGAATAAATTTGTTGAAAAACATGGACTGGATTTTCCGATTTTAAAAGACAAAAACAAAGATATTATGAATATGTATGGTGTCTTCAATTTGCCAGCCACCCTTCTTGTTAACCCAGAAGGTAAGGTCATAAAAGTTGAAGAAGGTGAATTAACGGAGCAAAAAATTAGGGAAATGATGGAGAGTATCAAACCTAAGGGGAGCTAGTTATTTATGAATGAAGTAAAATGTGTCTGCGGTCATGTTAATCCGCACGGGACCATCCTATGTGAATCATGTGGCCGTGCCCTCACGGATGAGGCGAAGAAGGGAAAACTTCATGACATGCGTTATGAAGGGAGCGCACGTCGATCACAAACGTACAATAAAACTTTTGTTGATAAAACGTGGAACTTTTTTTCCTCGGTCAAAGTGGGAATTTGGCTGATTGTTATCACGTTAATTGCCTCGGCGCTTGGAACTATATTTCCCCAAGTAATGTACATACCGCCAAATGTTGAGCCGGCTCAATATTATGGAGAACAATACGGTACTTTGGGCCAAATCTACTATTGGCTCGGGTTGCACGATTTATATAGCTCCTGGTGGTATCTTCTGCTGATTGCTTCAATAGGGGTCTCCCTTGTCATCTGTAGTTTGGACAGAGCGGTTCCGCTTCATAGAGCATTAAAAAATCAGCGGGTGGACCGCCACGAAGGATTTTTGAAAAGGCAGCGACTTTTTAATCGTAAGGAAATAAACATTTCGGATGAGGACATTGAAAAGTTCAAAAAGGGCCTTAAGGATAAAAAGTATCATATCCGCGTAAAAGACGGAAGTATTCTTGCGGAAAAAGGAAGGTTTTCAAGGTGGGGTCCTTATGTTAACCATATTGGACTCATCATATTCCTGATTGGCGGAATGCTACGATTCGTTCCTGGTATGTATGTCGACGAAGTGCTTTGGCTACGTGATGGGGAAACAAAAACAATTCCAGGAACAAATAACGAGTATGCCTTGGAAAATAAAAAATTTAAAGTTGATTTTTATGATAAAGAAAAAGACAAGGAAGTGTACAATTCAGCCTTGGAGAAAGCCGGCCCCGTCGTTAAGGAATTCGAATCTGATGTGGTTCTATATAAACGGGATGCTGAACAGACGCTTGGATCCGAAAGTGACCTCGTTGCGGTGGATAAAAAGAAAATCCGTGTAAATGAACCATTGAAATTCGACCATTTCGCTATCTATCAAACGAGCTACAGGGAAGATGAATTTCAGTCAATGACGTTCACCCTTATGAATAAGAAACAAGAAAAGGGTTACGGAGAAGTGACAATCGATTTATTTGATCCTAAGGACAGCTATGATTTGGGCAATGGATATAAAGTTGAACTGGTCGGCTATTATCCAGATTTCTCCGGTTTTGCCGAAAATGGGGAGCCTGAATCACAATCACCCAATCCGAACAATCCCGCTTTTGTGTTTAATATGATCTCTCCAGAACACCCAAAGGGGGAAGTCAGCTTTACGGCTATTAGGCAAACGGTGGAGCCGCTGGGAGAAACCGATTATAAAATGACTTTCAAAGGTATTGATACAAGGAATGCAACAGCACTCACTGTCAGGAAAGACATGACTTTATGGATTTTAGGAGTTGGTGGTGCTATTTTCATGATTGGTGTTATTCAGGGATCGTTCTGGATGCACCGAAGAATCTGGATTCAGCGTAAAGATGGAGAAATTCTTATTGCCGGCCATACAAATAAAAACTGGCATGGGCTGAAAAAAGATATATCCGATCTGATTAAAGATACCTCTATACCAGATGTCATAGACCAGACAGAAGAAAATAAAGGAAAAGAAAGTGGGAATACATGATGACAGGACTCCTACAAGTAAGCAGCAATTTGCTATATGCTTCACTTATATTATATCTTGTTGCAACCTTCCTTTTCAGCGGAGCCATCCGTGATAAACGGGGGAGGGAAAAACAGACGGGAGTTAACCGTTGGGGAATGCTGGCGATCATTGCAACAGTAGTCGGCTTCATATGCCAGTTGGGTTATTTCATTACAAGATGGGTTGCAGCTGGGCATGCACCCGTCAGTAATCTTTTCGAATTTACGACTTTTTTCGGAATGATGGTTGTCGGTGCATTCATTCTTCTGTTTTTTATTTATAAACTGAATGTGCTTGGGTTGTTTGCCTTGCCGACAGCTTTTCTTTTAATTGCTTATGGAAGCATGTTTCCAAGGGATGTTAGTCCGCTGATTCCCGCATTGAAAAGTGACTGGCTTCATATCCATGTCACAACAGCGGCAGCAGGACAGGCGATCCTGTCCATCAGCTTTGTAGCGGGCATTATTTACCTATTAAAATCTGTTGATCCAACAGTAAAAGATAAGAGATCTTTTTGGCTTGAGGCTATCATGTATTGTGTTGTTGCGACCATTGCCTTTATCATTATTTCAACATCGTTCAATTTAGCGCATTATCATGCAGATTTCGCTTGGGTGGATAAAAATGATCAGCCGGATGAAATCTCTTATCAGCTGCCTGCTCTTGTTGGACCCCATGAAGGGGAACTTCTGACGAAGGATCGGATGAGCCCGCTTGTAACTGTTCCGGCTATTGTGAATGCCAAGAAACTCAATACTGTTATTTGGACGGTCATTGCCGGTACAATTCTTTATTTATTGATTCGGCTTACTACTAGGAAGCGGGTTAGCTTATTATTAAGACCGCTAGTCAAAAATGTTAACCTTGATCTTGTTGATGAGATCGGATATCGGTCTGTCTTAATCGGATTCCCGGTATTTACTTTGGGTGGTCTTATTTTTGCCATGATTTGGGCCCAGATTGCCTGGACGAGATTTTGGGGATGGGATCCGAAAGAAGTATGGGCACTTATCACATTCCTTTTCTATGCCGCATTTCTTCATTTGCGATTATCAAGGGGATGGCATGGAGAAAGGTCTGCATGGCTTGCGGTTGTTGGGATTGCCATTATCATTTTCAATCTTGTATTCGTCAACTTGATTATTGCAGGTCTTCATTCCTATGCATGATAAATGGCGAATTTATTTGCTCAAAGCCCTCACTCTTTAGGTGTGGGCGTTTTTCTTATACAATATAAGTAAGTACGCTAAGATGAAGCCAAGGGGGAAAGAAAATGGAACAAGAAGTCAAAATTTTGGTTGTAGATGATGAAGATCGTATTCGTAGATTATTAAAGATGTATCTTGAACGTGAGAACTACGTGATTGATGAGGCGGCTGACGGTGAAGAGGCGCTTGAAAAAGCACTTCTGAACGAATATCATTGTATTTTACTTGATTTGATGATGCCGAAAAAAGATGGCATTGAAGTTTGTAAGGAATTACGTGAGGAAAAGGCCACTCCGATTATCATGTTGACTGCAAAAGGCGAAGAAGCAAATCGAGTGCAGGGTTTTGAAGTTGGGGCAGACGATTACATTGTCAAGCCATTCAGTCCGAGGGAAGTGGTATTAAGGGTAAAAGCTGTTCTAAGGAGGTCTTCTCAGACAAGCTTTCTTCAAACGGATCCGACAGCGCGAGATATTATCGTCTATCCGCATTTATCGATTGATCATGATGCTCATCGGGTTACAGCTGATGGAAAAGAAGTGAACTTGACTCCGAAAGAATATGAGCTCCTCCATTTTCTGGCCAAATCACCTGATAAGGTGTTTGACCGCGAGCATCTGTTAAAAGAAGTATGGCAATATGAATTTTTCGGGGACTTAAGAACAGTAGATACTCACATTAAACGATTGCGCGAGAAATTAAACCGCGTTTCGGAAAAAGCAGCAGGAATGATTGTCACTGTTTGGGGAGTCGGCTATAAATTTGAGGCAGGAAATGAATGAGACTTTGGCGCAGTGTTGTTGGAAAGGTATGGATGACCATTCTGCTGCTGGTCTCCTTTGTTTTGATCATTCTCACTATATTATTGATACAGTTTTTTGAGAAATATCATGTAAACCAAATAGAAAAAAGCTTGTCAGATACAGCTGAAAAAATATCAGGAATTATTGAATCTCACCGGAACGATGGACTCGGTGAGGAAATTGTCTTTGAAATCGTGGACGCTCCGATGAGGGTTGTCATTGCCTATGACAAAGAGAAGTTTCACTATTCTCCTAACATCGAGGAAAAGAATAAAATTCCTTCCTACGTGTTCTTGAACGATGATGAATTGAGCACTGTATTTACAGAAGAAAAAGTGGTGAAGAAAGAACTCTCCTTGTCTGATCTTCATGATCCAGGCAGCAGGTTTAGAAATTATCTCGTGGCAGGTGTTCCGCTTCATCTGAATGATAAAGAAACAGGGGCCATCTTCATCTACCAGTCACTAGGAGTTTTGAAGGAAACGACGAAACAGACAGCCAATCTCATTCTGCTTGCAGCAGGGATTGCCATTGTTTTGACAACCATCTTTGCCTTCTTTTTATCTACCCGCATTACTGCCCCGTTGCGTAAGATGAAAGAAGCTGCATTTGAATTGTCAAAAGGGAACTTTGATACAAGAGTTCCGTTTTTAAGTCAGGATGAAATTGGAGAGTTGGCCATTGCCTTCAATCAAATGGGGAAACGCCTGAAATTTAATATGAATGTTTTAAGGCAGGAGAAGGAACAGCTGACAAGCATTCTGAGCAGTATGGCTGATGGTGTTATGACATTCAGTCGGGACGGAACGATTTTGATTACAAATCCTCCAGCTGAAAGGTTTTTGCAGCAATGGCCCATTGATGGTAACGAAGCGAATCCGATTCCACCTGAAATGGCGGAATTGCTGGAGCAGGCAATAGCTGATGAAAAAGAACATACTGGTGAACTAACGATTCAGGGGCGGTACTATGTGGTGATTGTCAGTCCGCTTTATACTCATGATCAAAAGAGTGTGCGCGGTGCAGTGGCAGTGATAAGAGATATGACAGAGGAACGCCGTTTGGACAAGCTCAGAATTGATTTTGTGGCGAATGTATCTCATGAGCTTCGAACTCCGATTGCCATGCTTCAGGGATACAGTGAAGCAATCATAGATGATATTGCCGGTTCCGAAGAGGAGAAGCAGGAAATTATTAAAATTATCTACGATGAATCACTTCGAATTGGTAGGCTTGTCAATGAGTTGCTTGATTTGGCGAGAATGGAAGCGGGGCATATTACTTTAAACTATGAAGAAGTGGATGTCGGGGCATTTGTCGAAAGGATTACATTTAAATTTCAAACCATCACGCGTGATAATAATATTGAATTGCAAAGCCATCTAGATAAAGAAAATATCATGTTCTCGCTCGACCCTGATAAAATTGAACAAGTGTTAACGAATTTAATTGACAATGCGATCAGGCATACGCATGAAAATGGCAAAATAGTCGTTACCCAATCCATCGTACAAGGCGGTCTTACGATTTCGGTGCAAGACGATGGCACAGGGATACCGGAGGAAGATCTTCCGTTTGTATTCGAACGATTCTATAAGGCGGACAAAGCGAGAACGAGAGGAAGGGCCGGTACAGGTCTTGGACTTGCCATCGCCAAGAATATTATTGACGCGCATCATGGCCAATTGACAGTGGCAAGCAAGCTTGGTGAAGGAACAACCTTTACTTTGTTTTTGCCAAATAGAAAATGAAGAAATCTGCTGAATATTGACGTCTAATCTTGTTTCATGCGTAACAAATGGATAGAGGCCGAAGGAATTTGATAACACTTCAGAGCTAAATCAATGAGGTGTATGACGTCATTAAGTATAGCCTTAAGTATAGTTTTAGACAAATATCTTCACAAATTCAAATTCTTGATGTATAATGAAGCTAAATAACATATATGATTCATCTTCGGGGCGTGGTGAAATTCCCGACCGGCGGTAATGAGCATAGGTCTCTGAGCCCGCGAGCCTGATAAAGGCAGGATTTGGTGCGATTCCAAAGCCGACAGTATAGTCTGGATGGGAGAAGATGAAGGTAGCCGCTTTACGTTCAAATGGCAGGAATTTGAACGTTTATTAAGAGACGCCTTAATCCTCCCTCAAAAGTTAAAACTTTGAGGGATTTTTCATTTTTAGGCAGTTAAATTCGGCTTACCTTTCTTCAACATGGGATGAATCTCAAAGGAGAGAGGATTTTGAAAAAATTTAATACGAGATCATTTGTAGCAATTGGGATGCTGAGCAGCTTGTCTTTTGTACTGATGCTCATTAAGTTCCCAATCCCGCCGTTTCCGGCATATCTCACAGTGGATTTCAGCGATATTCCTGCATTGATCGCTGCGTTGATGTTCGGTCCACTTGCAGCAATAATAGTCGAATTGATTAAAAATATTCTTGATTATTTAATGATCGGTAGCGAAGCTGGTATTCCAATTGGAAACTTTTCGAACTTCCTGGCAGGAACAATGTTTGTATTACCGACTTATTATGTGTTTAAAAAACTGAAAATAAAATGGGGATTAGCTGTATCGTTAACCATTGGAAGCATATTTATGGCAGTTTTCATGAGTATCCTGAACTATGTGGCCATTCTGCCGGCCTACACAATCTTGCTCGGTTGGGATCCAATGTCCACTTCGGATCTTCGCCAACTGGTTGTAGCCGCTATCCTGCCATTTAATATAATCAAAGGGCTTATTGTAACCCTCATCTTTTTACTTGTATACAGCCGCATGCGTAATTGGATTGATAAGCAAGTTGTTTATCGGAATATATAAATATATGTTAAAAGAGCCATCAATGAAGTGTTTCATTGATGGCTCTTTTCATTATTGCTTAAAAAATAATACAAGTTTTTGCAAATTAGAGGAGATGTTTTACGTCATAGGATGGGGTGAAAATGGAGGTTGTGGTCTACCGTTTTCCCCTCTAACTAAATACAAAGGAGTAAGGAAAATTACGACTTTAGTCCATATGATAAATCAATCAATAAATTATACTGATGTTGTGGGAGTAATACTTTTTGAGGGGGAAATGAATGATTAGATTTACAAATTGGGCCTTAAAGAATAAGTCAGCTGTCATTTTGATGACTGTCCTGATTTTAGGGCTAGGAACACTTAGTTATTTTACATTGCCAAAGGAGTTTATGCCTTCTGCAAATAACCCTGCAGTAACCGTCATTGTCATGGGACAGGGGACCGATGCAGATACAATGGCTGAACAAGTTACAAAGCCTATAGAGAAAGCGATTGGATCGGTAAAAGGTAAAAAACATGTATTTTCCACGTCGGCAGATGGATACTCATCCATAGATATTGCATTAGATCCTTCAGTTGATATGAAAGAAGCTAAAACTCAGGTTCAGGAGGCATTAGCTACTATTGAGCTGCCAGAGGGATATACAAAACCAATCGTGTCTCAGTTAAACTTGGATATGATTCCTTTATGGCAAATCGGGCTTTCCTTTCCGAAAGGAATCGATCGAGATGACATGGAGAAAATAGAAAATGAGATCATTCCAATGTTTCAGGGCATTTCAGGTGTGTCTAATGTACTTGTACATGGGAAACAACAGACACAGGTGAATATCACACTTGATCAGAAAAAAATGAACGATTACCATATTCCTGTTCAAGCTTTGATGGGGATTCTACAAGGAAAGAACCTCGCAGTGGCTGTAGGTGAAGAAACCATTGATGACCGAAAAGCCAATTTGAAAGTGGTTGGACAGATTGACGGAATAAAAGAACTCGAGAACATGCAGATTGCATCGGAAATTCGACTGAAAGATATTGCAAAGGTCAGTATTAGTGATTCAAGTGAAACCTTTTTCACACGGGTGAATGGGGAGGAAGCCGTAGCGCTGCTTCTTCATAAAGAGTCCAATGCCAATGCTGTCTCGATTGGTAAAAAAGTAGAACAAACAATGGAAAAGGTAAATAAGGAATTTAATCCTACCATTGAGGCGTCCATGCTCATTTCGTTTTCTGAATTCATAGTTAATTCTGTAGATAGCATGATGCAGGCAGTACTTATTGGTGCTTTATTTGCCACAATTGTTATTTTCGTCTTTTTGCGACATCTCCGGATGACACTCATCACCATTGTGAGCATCCCGTTATCTCTTGGATTAACTCTATTTTTGCTTTCACAATCTGGAATCACCCTGAATGTACTGACGATTGGCGCAGTTGCCGTAGCAGTGGGTCGCTTGGTAGATGACAGTATTGTTGTGATCGAAAACATATTCAGAAAAGCTCAAGGCGGAGATTTTTCCAAAGAAGTCATTGTGACCTCAACAAAAGAAGTTGCAGCCGCGATTACTTCATCGACTTTGACAACCGTTGCCGTATTTTTACCAATGGGACTCGTGAAGTCACTTGAAGAATTATTGCTCCCGTTTGCGCTGACCATTACATACGCGCTTCTATCCTCACTTCTTGTTGCGTTGGTCGTTGTTCCGCTTATGAGTTCACGGATGTTGAAGCAGGGAAAAATGCCAGTATATAAGAAACCAAAACGGTATATTAAAATATTAGATTGGAGTTTAAGACATAAATGGGTACCGCTTATACTTTCTTTCTTTATTTTTGCCGGAGCGGTTGGCATGTACGTCGTGATGCCGAAAGGAGCCGCTGATGCTGCGGATAATGATGTTTCCGTCAATATGGTCTACCCGGATGATGTTCCGTTTTCAAAAGTAAAGGATGAAGCTTTTGAATTTGAGTCCTTTTTGAGGGATCAGCCTGAAGTGAAAGAAGTGATTACCTTCCTTGGCTCGAATCCGGAGGATGCACAGTTTAGCCAGATCAATTCACAAAATCAGGGAAGCTTCCACATAGTGATGAAGAAAGACGCAAATACGGAAAAAGTGATGGAAAAGATAGAGCAGCAAAAAGAAAAGTACGCAGATGCGGATTTCGACATCATGTTTGTATCTCTTGTAAACTTCAGTGATTCAACGATCACATTAGATGTCGTCGGAAACGACCCTAACAAACTAATCAAAGCATCCAAGCAAGTGATGGATGAAGTAAAGGGAATCGATGGAGTAGAAAAAGTTACAAGCAATCAAAATGAGCTAAAAACTGTCTATAATATGAATGTCAATCAGAAGAAGGTAAACACAGAGGAAGTGGCGAAGCAAGTGCAGATGATGCTGAACCCATTTCCAATTGGTATGATCAAGCTGGAAGGGAAAGATACTGTCGTTATGCTTGACAGCTCTATCCATCCAACTTCAGAGAATGAATTAAAGGATATTTCTGTCATTGCAAATGAAAAAACTGTGGAGCTTTCATCCATTGCAAAGATTGAACGAGCGGAGAAACCAACAAGTATTCTTCGGAAAGACAACAAGGAATACGTTCGTGTTAGTGTTGAGGCAGACTCAAAAAATCTCTCTAAAATAGCGAATGAGGTCAATATGAAGGCAGCTAAATTGTCTTTGCCTGATGGGGTTTCACTGGAATATGGTGGAGCAGCAAGTGCACAGTCGGAACAGTTTATGGAATTATTCCAATTGATGGCTGTCTCCATCGGCCTTGTCTACTTGATTATGGTTCTCACATTTAAAACGCTTCGGGCTCCGCTCGTTATTCTGTTTACATTGCCGTTGGCTTTAATCGGTGCCATTCTTGGACTTCTTATTTCCCAGACACCTATTGATATTGGAGCTATGATTGGGGCACTTATGCTGATAGGAATTGTCGTGACAAATGCAATTGTCTTACTTGACCGGGTAAGGCAGAATGAAAAGACGATGCCAATTCGACAAGCTTTGCTTGAGGCAGGTGCTACTAGGTTCAGGCCAATCATCATGACCGCTTTGGCTACTATCTTTGCCATGATCCCACTTTTGATTGGTAAGGAAGAAATGGGAAGTATTGTTTCGAAAGGGTTAGCTGTAGTGGTGATTGGTGGATTGTCTGCAGCGACGTTACTGACATTAGTCATTATCCCTGTAGTATATGAGCTATTTTATTTTAAAAAGGCAAAAAAACAACGGTTGAAGAAAGATGCTGATATAGCGATGTAAAGTAGCTTTTCAAAGAAGCAGGAGGAGTTTAGGGCGGGTTTCATACCCGTCCTTTGCTGTTCTCAGCAAAGCGTTCGAAAGTAAGATGTCGAGCTCAAATAAAAGCATTCTCTTGTTTGGATAGTATTTGATCAAAGGTGGACAGTATTTCATTTTTTTCGGCCAGTATTATGGTAAAAGCGGATAGTATTTCATTTTTTTGGATAGTATCGCCTCTTGCTTGGACAGTATTTGATCGAAGTAGGACAGTATGGCTTTATTTCATTTTTTTGGATAGCAATTCCGTCAAATTGGCCAGTAACTTTTTTTCCAGACAGTAATTCAGCCAAGCTGCTCTCTCGTTCCCATATTTTCATAAAGCTCCATTCGGAAATTGACTATGGATAAATAAAAGATCTGTACGCTGTCGAAAATAATTTGCTTCCTTGGCTGCATCGCAGGCTGTTTTCGGGCGGCCCCCCCACACAAATGCAAATCAGTCGGAGAAAAATTCCTCCGACTGATTAATGTTAGGGACTTTTTAGACGGGCTCTTTAATAAAATCTATTCGAACTTCAATGGATCTCCGTCAAATGGTTCGTCAGCAACTTTTATAGATTCAGTTGGGCAACCTTCGAACGCATCTATCATATCATCTTCCAAAATATCGGGAACTTCCGCAATGCCTTTATTGTCATCGAGGACGACATATGCCAACCCCTCGTCGTCATAGTCATATATATCAGGGGCTGCAGCTCCGCAAGCACCACAGGCAATACAGGTGTCTTGGTCGACCATTGTAAACTTGGCCACTTATAATCCTCCTATCACTCATCTATGTCAATGTTGTTTCGGTAACATAATTGGCATGAAGATTTATTTCTATACATATATTAATCCTCTGGAAACAACATTTCAACATAAAAGAAATTTGTGACGAATTTGTCGAACTATTTTAATCCACGGAAGATCGTAGAGAATATAGTCGAAAAAACAGATTCGTGATAAAATTAAAGAGACCTTTTCTTTTTTACTTAAAGCAAAGATCAGCATGATGCAAATTTTTCACAAAAAATGTTTAACAAGGCATTGTGCATACCTGGAGTGCTGGGGAATAAAGGGCGAGCACCCCCTACATATGATGATAGATAATGGTCTAATAAAAGAGTGATTTTACATGAGAAAAAGCAGGCAGTCAGAGCTCATCGAACAGATGACCCATCGGGAGCTTACATTCCACTTATATTTGACTCAATTTATATTGCTGGGGATTTCCTTAGTAATAGGGGCTCTTATCTTTGATATGGCTGAAGTTGGTCAGAAATTCAAATTTGATTTTAAGTGGTTTGTTTGGGGGGTTGCTAATGGTGCAGTAGTAGTAAGCATAGATATAATCATGATGAACCTATTGCCGAAAAAGTATTACGACGATGGCGGGATCAATCATAAAATATTTAAGTCGATGCCTTTTTGGCAGATTCCTATTGTAGCTTTCGTCATTGCCTTTACCGAAGAACTGTTGTTTAGAGGGATTGTGCAAACAACCGCAGGACTTGTGGGAGCAAGCCTTATCTTCGCTGTTATCCATTTGCGATATTGGTCTCATTGGTATTTATTGGTAAATGTCATTGTATTAAGCTTCTGGATAGGCATAGTCTATCACTTGGCTGGGCAGCTGTTGTGGCCGGTAATCGCCATGCATTTTACGATAGACTGTTTGTTAGGGGTATATATAAAGTTCGGTTCTTTCCGAAAGGATTTGTAAAGAAGGGGATTAAAAATGGAAATGAATCAAAATCGTCTAAATCGGCAAAACGCCGAAAACGAACAGGATGCAGGAAAGGATGCGCTCCCTTCAAGAGCTGATTATCATAGAGAAAAGAAAGTGCCGGATACAGCTCAGAACGGGAATACAAAGAAGAAAAAAGTATCTATACCGCTTGTACTTTTACTTATTTTACTGATGCTTCCGGTCATAATACTGTCCATCATCAATAATGGGGATCGTTCTAAAGCGAATCCTGCAAACAGCAGTTCAGGGGAAGAAGTGTCTTTTGAAACGGAAGATTCGGTGATGGAAGCAGGGTCTAAAAAAGAAAAGGAAACCGATAATTCTGCCAAAAAAGAAGAAGACGATCAAGAAAAAATTAAAAAAGAGGAAGCTGAGAAAGAAAAGGCCAAAAGAGAAGAGGCCAAAAGAGAAGAGGCCAAAAGAGAAGCCGCCAAAAAGGAAAAAGCTAAAAGAGAGGCGGCAGAGAAAGAAAAAGCTAGGCAAGAAGCAGCTAAAGAAGAAGCCGCCAAAAGAGAAGCGGCTAAGAGAGAAGCAGCAAAGAAAGAAGAACAGGCTAAAGCAGCAGAGAATCCACCGAAGCAACAGGAAGAACAAAATCAGGACAATAACAATGAAAATACTCAAGGAAACGTCACTTATCATACAGTCCAGCAGGGAGAGAACCTTTTCCGAATTGCTCTGAAATATTATGGTTCCCAAGCAGGTGTAGAAAAAATAAGACAGGCAAATGGACTTGCAGGCAATGAAATCAGTGTTGGACAAACATTGACGATCCCACTGCCCTAATAGCTTCATAAAATGGATTAGCCCCTCATATGATGAAAATGAGGGGCTTTTTGAAAATGTAAAATGAGATAGCTCGAGCAAAAGAGTTGCGCTTTATTTGAAACAGGCTCATGCGGAATAGCTTGTGGAAGGAAGCGGATGTTTCCTCGATGTAAAACCGCATGAAGACTTTTCAAGTTGTAATTGAAATGAGAGCTTTGCTGTGGCGGCTGAGGAGCTCTCACATCAAAATTATCTTTGGTTACGCGTCTTTCGCTTTTCTAATGGGGGGATCGTATGGATAAATTTAGGCTTACACTAGATGAGCAAGTGGACGAAGCAACAAAAAGAATGATGCTGCACTTAATTGAGAGAAAGATGAAATATGATCATTATAAAAATACTCACTTCTTTATTCTGTCATTTTTCATACTTTATTGTCTGACCTTGTTATTTATTAGCTACCCGCTCGTCGTTGTTCAAAACAGCCATTCAATCATGAACAGTATGACTGCATTGCTAGGGACAAACCATCTAATTTTTCTTTTTCTATTGGGTGTTCTTTTGTTTGGAGCGTTAAAATTTTATTTTGAGAAAAAAGAGAAGGCTGAAACTGAATTCCATGATTTAAGATGTGAAATTATCGAAAAAAGCCATGATATATGGAATGATGAACATTGGAGTAGCCGCCACCGCGTTTTTGATGAGATGAAAAAAAAGTACGATATTAATCTATATTACGAAAGTAAGTGAAATAATCTTAGAAGCTAATATTGTTGAAGAAACTAATTTATAAGTGGTCGCTGAGGGAGTATAAACAATAAAGGCGGAAGAGGGCGAAACTGCCCCCTGTATCATAGATATAGATGGTGACGGAAAGCATTGCGATTTCAAGCTATCACTAGAATATCTTCTTTCTATCCCGCTCCTCTTTCAAAATCTCTACTGCTTCGCGGAATCGTTGGGAATGAATGATTTCCCGTTCTCTTAAAAAGCGCAATCCATCATTTAAGTCTGGATCGTCGCTCATGTTAATAATCCATTGGTACGTAGCACGAGCTTTTTCTTCAGCAGCTATATCCTCATACAAATCAGCGATTGGATCGCCTTTAGCCTGTATATAGCTAGCTGTCCAAGGAACGCCAGCGGCATTATTGTAAAACAGTGCTTTATCATGATTCGCATAATGAGCTCCCAGCCCTGCTTCTTTCATTTGTTCAGGAGTAGCATCTTTTGTTAATTTGTATACCATAGTGGCAATCATTTCGAGATGAGCAAACTCCTCTGTTCCAATATCTGTTAAAAGCCCGATGACTGAGTCCGGAATGGAATAGCGCTGATTTAAATATCGCAGAGCTGCTGCCAGTTCACCGTCTGCACCTCCATACTGCTCAATCAAAAATTTTGCCAGCATGGGATTGCATTGACTTACGCGGACTGGATATTGCAGCTTTTTTTCATACACCCACATAAAAGGGAGGACCTCCTTGAAAGAATAATAGGTTTTATTAATTTACACTTGCCATGGCCACGGAGCTTCTTTCCACTCCCAAGGATGCCTTGAATAGCTGTAACCGAAGCTTGTGATAGGCCCGAATTCTTGTTCGAATTGAACGAGAAAAGTTCTTCGTTTTTTTATATACTCATTATATTGACGGATGGCATCCATATCGCTTGGATGGGTATCCAGGTAAAGAGCTAATTCAACGATGACGAAATCCATCACCTGAAGCTCCTCCAACTGCTTGTAATATTCCGGAGGCATTTGCTTCATGTGTCAGAACCCTCCTTTGCTCTTTCATAAGGGCTATAATACGAATCATAAAACACCTTCCAAAGCGTTCCATTCCTTAGTGCTTCCCGTGGTGGAAATTGAGGCAGATTTGGCGGCTGGAAACCTAAATAAAGATGGGGAGGGGTGGAATATGATTTCACCGTAATAGGCGGACATGGATCAAATGGACTAATATACGGCATGAATGTCTTATAATGTGTAGGCACCGAAATACCTCCTTCTAAATGTCATCCTTAATACTATATTGGGATATGCGGTCAAACATTCCTGTAAGAATACTCGCGATCTAATTGGTTTGTATTTTTTGAAAGTACCGAAGAATCCAGGGGTGCCTCTTCAAAGCGAATTGTTTAACTTCATACAGCATAAATCTCCCATTTCTATAAGTGGTGAGATGAATGTATATTGGTAATCCATTCAGTGGGGTTCAAATCCCGGCTGAATAAAGTCAAAGCCTCCGGCGGAGGCCACAGATTATGAACGAATGTATTCGACGTAGTTGGCTAGTAAAATGTCGCCCTTTGCTAGTTACAAGGCGACATTGGACAGGTAATATAATATCAGTTCCGTTGACTAGACAGAATGAATCACAACCAAAACTAGTGAGTGTGTAGATAGCTAAAGGAGGACCCATGATGAAGTCTCATACTCGTATTAAAATCCCGGCAGGGTTTTGGGCAAGTATACGTCAATTAGGGATTGCCCCACACGACGTGGCTCGAAAAGCACGACTGCCGCTAACCATTATTACTGACCCAGTTGTCACCACCGACCAGTATTTCGCGATTTGGCAGGCTTACTCAGATCTCATTGATGACACCGCTGAAGGAATTATCAAGCTTACGACCGCCTTTGAAACAGCGCATTACCCACCTGCAGTCTTAGCGACTTACCATGCTCGTGACTACCGTGACGCACTAAAACGAATGGCACGGTACAAACAACTGTGTCCCCCTGAAAGCTTACGTATCACCGAGGGAGGTGAGAACTGTAAAATTGAACTAGATTGGTTGCATACCGAGCAAGCCGGTCCGCCTCTACTAGTCGGTATCACGCTGGCGTTTCTTTTGGAGCTAGGGCGCCGGGGCACAGGTCAACCGTTGAAGGCTAGGTTGGTCGAATTTACGCACCCAATGGGCGACATACAGACACTTGAAGCTTACTTCGGCTGCCATATTCTGATTGGTGCAAATTGTAACAGGTTGACGCTCCATCGAGGAGATCTGGACCTCCCTTTTGTCTCGTACAACGAGGAGTTGCTGGAGATTCTGACTCCCATATTGGACAAATCGTTGGATGAGCAGCAATGCTGTCGCTCCATTACCGAAATGGTCAAGTGGATCATTACACGTAGCCTAACAGGGGGGCGGCCTGACATTCAGATTGTTGCAAACGAGTTGGGGATGAGCGATCGTACCTTACAGCGTCGACTTACTGACGAAGGCACGAGCTTCAAGCGTCTTTTGACACAAGTCCGACATGAGTTGGCTCGAGAGTACTTGGCAGACCCCTCGTTCGATATTAAGGAAGTGGCCTTCATGATTGGATATGAAGACCAAAACTCGTTCTATCGCGCTTTCCGCATTTGGGAAGGTAACACTCCCTCAAATTGGCGTACTGAACATCTAGGAAATTAAAAGGAGACATGTATTATGGATATGGGATTAAACAATAAAACAGCTTTAGTTACAGGATCAACGAAAGGTATAGGTAAAGCAATTGCCATTGAACTTGCGAAAGAAAATGTCAATGTACTAATTAATGGACGAAATGATGAAGAGGTAGAACGAGTTGTAAAGGAAATTAAATCGGATTTCCCGGCAACCTCTCCGCAAAATGCTACAGCCGATATTGTCGATATTCAACAAAGAGAAGCTTTATTTAAAAAATACCCCACTATTGATATTTTAGTGAACAATATGGGTATTTATGAAATTATGCAATATGAGGACATTGACGATGAAGTATGGGAAAAATACTTCCGTACTAATGTTCTTGCTGCAAATGGATTATCTAAATTTTATTTACCTAAAATGTTAAAAAATGATTATGGTCGGATTATCTTTATTGCGAGTGAAGAAGCCATCATGCCTTCAGGACAAATGCCTCAGTATTGTATGACAAAATCAATGCTATTATCATTGTCAAAAAGCTTATCTAAATTAACAATAGGAACTGAAGTTACAGTCAATACAATCATGCCAGGACCAACACTTTCTGAAAATGTTCATCAAATAATTGAGGGCATATACTCTAATGCTGATATGACTTTTTCAGAAAAAGAGAAAGAATTTATGACTACAAACCTCCCTCAATCTGAAATTCAACGATTTATCAGGCCAATTGAAATAGGTAGACTAACTGCATTTGTGTGTAGTCCTTATGCATCCGCATTTAAAGGTTCTCCAATTCGTATGGACGGGGGAATGGTACCGACTATTTTTTAACCTCATTCAGCAGTAGTCCCCCACTTCTGTAAGTGGTGAGATGAATGCAAATTGGTATTCCATTCAGTGGAGGTTCAAACCCCAGCCGAATAAAGTCAAAGCCTCCGGCGGAGACATCAGATTTTCATACAGATTTTATCGAGCGAAAGCTCTGATGATTAACTGGCATGCAAACAATCGCCTCCTTCTATCGACTATTGTGGGTCGTTCAAATTGCTGTTTAGCTAAGACTGTTTTTTGAACACTAGCATATGTTAAGATGAGGAACGGGGAACGTCCTGCCCATAGGCAGGATATTTGAAAGATAAAGGTGATGGCATGACAGGATTCATATTGACGGTAGGGTTTATAGGAGGGCTACTTCTTCTTATTACGATGGTTCGTGCAGCTTTTGCGAATTCTGTCCGTGTGCATGTATTGTATTTTAATGAATATCCATCAGAGGTCGATGACTTGAATCTATTTTTTATCTCGGATATTCATCGCAGGACAATTCATGACAGTGTCATGAATGAGGTAAAAGGTAAGGCTGACGTTGTCATCATCGGAGGAGATTTGACCGAAAAAGGAGTTCCTATTTCAAGAGTCAGAGACAATTTGAAAAAGCTGAGTAAGATTGCCCCAGCTTATTTTATTTGGGGAAACAATGATTATGAGGTTGATTTAAAACAGCTGGAAAATGTATTTCGGGAGTTTAATGTGACTGTTTTAAAGAACGAGGCGGCTTTTTTGCCAGAATCGAATAAAAAAGTAGTCTTGGTCGGGACTGACTTCACGGATACGAGTGAAACAATGCGGATTGTGCTCTATTCCATTAGCCATTCTGCATTCCGGATTGTGCTTAGCCATAATCCAGAGCTGGCAAAAGAGGTTTCAGAAGCAGACAATGTACCGCTTATTTTAAGCGGGCATACGCATGGTGGACAAATACGCTTATTTGGATTTGGTCCATATGAAAAAGGCGGAATCAAGAAATCTCCAGCGACAACTTTGTTTGTCAGCAATGGCTATGGTACCTCATTGTTGCCTCTAAGACTTGGTGCTCCTGCCGAAACCCATCTTATTACTATCAAAAGAAATCAGGGGTTATCCACCACGTCCATGAACCATCCGGCTTCTCCCTCATAGTATGAGGATAACAGTATTCCTCGGGGGGCGGGTCAAATGAAGCTGGAGAGAATATCATCCAATAAAATTAAGTATTCAATCACATTTGAAGAGTTGACGAATAAGGGCTTTTTGCAGGATGAGCTGCTGAGAGACTCCTTTGTATGGGATGTTTTATTTGATGAGATGTTGGATGAAGCAAGCAGGATATACGAACTCAATGATGTTGGTGCCGTCTCCATCGAGATTTTTTCCTTAACTTCTAGGGAACTCGTTCTGATTCTGACTTTAGAAGAAGAGATCTGGCACGATACGATCATAAAAGAGGAGTTGCAAGAAGCAGAAAAGGATGAAGGACTCTTATATAGATTTGAAGAATTTGATCATATCATCTTATTGGTAAAAAGGTTGACTTCATTAAATATTGATTGTGCAAGCAGTACCTTGTTTGCATTTGGAGATCTGTATTATTTGAAAATGGATGGTTTCTCCATAATTCATGATACGATCGAGAGCCTTTGCAGTGAATATGGTGACGAAGCGGGTTTGTCAGAAGCGTATTTGGAGGAATATGGAGTCAAGATTATAGAGAAAAAGGCATTTCCGTTAATCAATGACCATTTTTAAACCTTTATTTTTGCACGAAAAGTCGAAATCTCCTATCATAAAGAAAGGAGATTTTTTAATTAAAGGAAGGTTTATCTATGTACTAGTACGTACTAGTGCAAGCGAGAAGTGACAGGATGTCGCGTTTGAGCTTGCAAGTGCCCAGCCCCGCAAGGATTAAACCATTTCCCAGTGATGGCTGAGGAACTTACTTATCCAAACTCGCCTTGCGCTTTTCTTTATAATTTTTACGATAGGAGAGTCTGTTTTCATGCAGCAAGAGGATTGTATTATTGTAGGCGGAGGACCATGCGGTCTGTCTGCGGCTATTTCATTGCAGCAAATAGGCAAAAATCCATTAATTATTGAAAAAGGAAATATAGTAAATGCCATCTATCGCTATCCGACCCACCAAACTTTTTTTAGCACGAGTGAAAAGCTGGAAATAGGTGATGTTCCATTTTTGACTGTAAACCGAAAGCCGAAACGGAACGAAGCCCTTACCTATTATCGGGAAGTGGTTAGAAGAAAAGATTTAAGGATCAATAGGTTTGAGACGGTTCAATCTGTTAAAAAGCAGGATGGCTTTTTTAAGGTTACTACAGATCGCAACGCTTATGAAGCCCGTTATGTGATCATTGCAACAGGATATTATGATAATCCAAATCTAATGGGAGTGAAGGGAGAAAGCCTCGATAAAGTTTCTCATTACTTCAAGGAAGCGCACCCTTATTTTGACACAGATGTGGCTGTCATTGGCGGGAAAAACTCTGCGATTGATGCGGCACTTGAACTTCATAAATCAGGAGCAAGAGTTACGGTTTTATATCGTGGAAGTGACTATTCATCGAGTATAAAACCATGGGTGCTTCCAGATTTTGAAGCTTTAGCAAGAAATGGTGAGATCACAATGCTGTTCAATGCAGAAGTCGAGGAGATCACGGATAACAGCATCATCTACGTTACAGAACAAGGGAAAGAAGAGATCCCTAATGACTTTGTATTTGCTATGACCGGTTATCATCCAGATCACTCGTTTATAAAAGCTATGGGCGTACAAATAGATGAATTGACGGGAAGGCCGGCGTTTAATCCTGAAACAATGGAAACGAACATCCCTGATTTATTTATTGCTGGCGTCATCGCAGCGGGTAACAATGCCAATGAGATATTTATTGAAAATGGACGCTTTCATGGCAGTCAGATTGCGGATACCATTAGAAAAAGAGAAGCTATCCCTGCATCATCTCGACAGTCTAACTGACCAAGATTCTCTTCATATTCGAATGGTTTGAGCGCGCCGAGCCCTTTTAGGGCGATGGCGCGCTCAAACTCTCTTATAAAAGCTCCAATTCTAAAAAATTTGTCGGATTGCTGCTGATTTTCCATTGTGAAACGCTAGAAAATCAATTAGAGAAATATTGATCATTCAATACCTCTATGTTATCCGTATGCGTTAGTGCGGCGAGCAGTTTTAGGCGTGCTTTTGGTCCGTTCAGCCCTTTGCAAAAAATGAGACCCAGCTTCTTCAATTCTCCTCCGCCTCCCGGATAGCTATAAGTGTCCTGTACAACTCCCTCAAAGCATCTGGAGACAAGGACAACCGGGATGTTTTCAGAAAGAAGTTTTTCAATTCCTTCAGCTACAGCAGGAGGCAGGTTGCCTTGGCCTAGCGCTTCGATTACAATTCCATCATATCCCAATTCGCGGTAGGCGTTTAAAATAGAGGCATCCATTCCTGCATACGCTTTAATGAGACCGACTTTCTTTGTGATTTCTTTTATTTTTATCTTTTGTTGTTGAAGGGGAGCGTAATGGAAATGAATCGCCTTATTTGTGATTGTTCCAATTGGTCCGGTTGTGACACTATGGAAAGCTGAGGCGTTCGTAGTATGTATTTTCGTCACTTCGCGCGCAGTATGTATCTCATCATTGAAAACGACAAGCAAGCCCTTGCCTTTGGAATCTTCATGGGTAGCTGTGCGAATAGCGGCCATAAAATTATATAATCCGTCTGACCCAAGTTCATTGCTAGAGCGCATGGCGCCGGTCATGATGACCGGTATGTCCGTTTCAAGAGTCAGGTCAAGGAAAAAAGCTGTTTCTTCCATTGTATCTGTTCCGTGGGTAATAACGACACCGTCAATACCTCCGTTTGCACATTCAGACTCTATCACGGATTTTAGTGTAATCATATCGCTTATGGTGATGTGAGGAGATGGCTTATGTAAAGGTTCCTTAACAGTCAGGTTTGCCAATTTATGCAGCTCCTCTGTTGCTTTTGTTAGAGGATTGGTTGCCCCGATATTGACTGTGTCGTTTTCGGAATCCATTTCCATAGAAATGGTCCCACCTGTATGGATGACAAGTATATGTTTCATGACTCTCTCAACTCCCATATTAAATTACTTCAATTCAATGCATGTTCAAACTCTATTTTCCATGATACGATGTAAGAAATGAAAAAGAAAGAGGGCTGTGTATGCTGGTGGTAGTTTCAGCTGGTGTTGCCCCGGGATTGGCGCTGTTAAGCTATTTTTATTTAAGGGATCAATATGACCAAGAGCCCATATTAACGGTGTTCAAAACGTTTTTAATGGGTGCTGTTATTACTTTTCCAATCATGTTTGTTCAATATATTTTGTCTACAGAAGAGATTATTCAAGGCAGCTTTCTGTCAGCATTTTTATCAGCTGCCCTTTTTGAGGAATTTTTCAAATGGTTTGTACTTTTCTTTGCCATTTATCAGCATGATGAGTTTGATGAACCATTCGATGGAATTGTATATGGCGCAAGTATTTCCCTTGGTTTTGCTTCCGTTGAAAATATTTTATACCTAACTGCGAATGGAGTATCTTTTGCACTGGGCCGTGCTTTGTTGCCTGTATCTAGCCATGCTTTGTTTGGTGTTATCATGGGATATTATCTTGGTAAGGCGAAGTTCCAGTCGAACAGAACTCAAAAACGATGGCTTGTCTATTCTTTTTTTGTGCCTTTCTTGCTACACGGCTTATATGACTTTATCCTACTATCTGAGAAAAATTGGCTTTATTATATCCTACCGTTTATGCTGTTTTTATGGTGGCTTGGTTTAAGGAAAGTCAAACACGCCCATTTGCTTACGAAAAAGCATTATGGTAGTAAAATACAGGAAAAGAAAGCATCTGTCTGATGATGACGGATGCTTTCTTTTCGTTTCGTCCAAGGAGTAGTTTTTTGAATCAAATTGAATAAAAAGGCTCCGAATCCAAATACTATCGGCATGAAATTATTTTATGGAGGGTATACAGCATGAAGTATGCCGCATGGGGCAAAATGATCATTGTTGTTTTATTATGTGCTGTCGCATTGACAGCCTCTCCGGGAGTAAAGCCGGGGGCGTTCACCAACCAAGTCATACAGCAAGGTGCGGTTGGAGATGATGTAATCGAACTCCAGGCAAGGCTTCAATACCTCGGATATTATCATGGAAAAATAGATGGGGTTTTCGGTTGGGGTACGTACTGGGCACTCAGGAATTTTCAAAATAATTTTGGTCTTAAAGTAGATGGTCTTGCTGGGGAAAGCACAAAAGCAAAATTAGCAAAAGCATCAAAATATGATCAACAATATGTGAAGAAGCAGGTGAACAAGGGAAAAAAATTCACCTATTATGGAGGGCAGGGACAAGAAAGTGGAGGAGCGGCTCCAAAGCCTACAACGCCTACTGCAGTCAATACGCCTGCCGGCTTTTCACAAAATGATATCCAGCTCATGTCGAATGCTGTTTATGGAGAATCCAGGGGCGAATCATATGAGGGACAGGTTGCTGTAGCTGCTGTCATTCTAAATAGAGTAAATAGCCCTTCTTTTCCTAATACCATTTCAGGCGTTATCTTTGAGCCTGGTGCATTTACGGCTGTAGCCGACGGTCAAATTTGGTTGACACCAAACGAAACAGCCAAAAGCGCGGTATTAGATGCTATAAACGGATGGGACCCTTCGGGCAACGCCCTTTACTATTTTAATCCGGATACCGCCACAAGTGCATGGATTTGGTCAAGGCCACAAATTAAAAAAATCGGTAAACATATTTTCTGTAGTTGAGGAGGTGGAAAGATTTGATCAGAAATATACTGTTAATTGTTCTGGCGGTTGCTGTCATCGGGGCAGGGGCTTGGGGTTACCAAGAGCACCAGGAGAAAAATACGATTTTGATAAATGCCGAAAATAATTACCAACGAGCATTTCATGACTTGAGCTATCATATGGACTTGCTGCATGAAAAGCTCGGCGGGACAATCGCGATGAACTCCAGCTCATCTTTATCTCCCGCTTTAGCAGATGTATGGCGGATTACATCCGACGCTCGCAGTCAGGTAGGACAACTGCCTCTTACTTTACTTCCTTTTAATAAAACGGAAGAATTTCTGTCCAATATCGGTATGTTCAGCTACAGGACAGCTGTTCGAAACCTGGATAATGAACCACTTTCAACAGATGAGCAAAAGACTTTGAAAAACTTATACAAACAAAGTGAAGAAATAAGGAATGAGCTTAGGAAAGTCCAACACCTCGCTTTAAAAAATAATCTTCGTTGGATGGATGTTGAGCTCGCACTCGCATCAGGTAAGGAAACGGCTGATAATACAATTATTGATGGGTTTAAAACGGTTGAAAAGCATGCAACAGGTTATGATGAAAAAAACCTTCAAAATCCATCGATCGTCAGTTTTCAAAAGCGTGATGAAAATTATAAAAATTTAAAGGGAGAAAAAATCTCGAAAAAAGAAGCGGTTGCGCTGGCTCAAAAATATAGCGGGATCAATCAACCGAAAAAGGTGGAGGTTACTGAAAGCAGGAAAGGCTCCTCTTATGGTTTTTACAATGTCGTACTAGCTAATAACAGAGGTCATGAAGCAACGATGGACGTCACAAAGAAAGGCGGTTACCCAATCTGGTTCATTGATTCGAGAGAAGTGAATAAACAGCAGGTGAGCCTAAATGAGGCCATGAACAAAGCTAACGATTTCCTTAAAAGACATGATTATAATGATCTTGAAATGTCTGAAAGTGCACAGTATGATTCCGTCGGGCTGTTTACTTACGTAACGAATCAGGACGGAGTCAGGATTTACCCGGAGTCGATCAAAGTGAAAGTAGCACTTGATAATGGACAGATCATCGGGTTTGCAGCAGACGATTATTTGAAGAGCGGTCAAAAAAGAAAATGGCCTAAACCGAGTCTGACTTTAGAAGAAGCGCGTTCTAAATTAAATCCTAATCTAAAAGTACTAGAAGACAGGCAGGCGGTCATTGTAAACGATCTCGGAAAAGAAGTGCTTTGCTATGAGTTTTTGGGTACAATGGACCATAATGATACGTATCGAATGTATATTAATGCCGAAAGTGGTATGGAAGAAAAAGTAGAAAGATTGAAAAATGCTGAACCTATTTATGAAAATTTACTATAAAAAAGCAGCCTGATTAGGTTGCTTTTTTATAGTGGAAAACGCTCACAGATGATGTATAATGAAGTCATTGGAATGAACAGGAAGTGTATGAATATGTTGTTAATTGGAATGGATTTGACTATTGAGACAGACAATAATGGAGTTAGAAAAAAGTACAAGAGTAAGGTTGCCGATTTGTATGAAAAGAAGGTGTGCATTTACTATCCTTTGGGTGCGGTCGACAGCAAACCAGCATTTTTACCTGTTGATACTAAAGTAATGGTAGAATTCGCCCGAGATAGCGCTAGTTTCTTTTCTTTTGAGTCAAAAGTCATAGGTGTGCAAAAAAGCTCCGTTCCTTTGGTTGAGCTTGCACTACCCGAAGAAGGGCTTTTCAATAAAGTGCAACGTCGTGAATATGTCAGGGTAAATGCAGCGGTTTCGGTCGCGCTTGATTTTCCGAGTTCAGACTTAAAGTTTACCTCAGTCACCAGTGATATAAGCGCTGGGGGCTGCGCAGTGGTTTTGCCGCTTGAAGTCAAGATTCAGCCAGCGGAAGTGGGGACGATTGAATTTTCCATTCAAATGGGTTCAGGAGAGCAGCTACAATTAGCTTTTTTATGCGAAGTAATGCGAACATTCCCAAAAAATGAATTGACTCTTGCTTCTCTAAAATATGTTGATCCTCCCCGTGCCGATCAACAGCTGCTTACACGTTTTTGTTTTGAGAGGCAACTTTCCGATCGAAAAAAAGGTCTGTATCCCTAGGCCAACCAATCGGCCATTTCAGGACATACACATAAAGCAGAATAAGATTCTCGTTTTTGAAACATACTAAACAAAAAACGAGGAACGAGAAATGTTTGAAAGAATTCTTTATAAACTGATCATTTTTCACCTTTTCATCCTATTGATTGTCCAGGGCTTTTTAAACCACACGCCTCTTATAAAAAGCTTGAATAATCTCTATGCATATGAGGGTGTGGGAGTAGATGTGGAGGAAAATAAGCTGGGTGTTTTTGATCAAAAATGAAGGCAAGTATTCCTGTCTTCATTTTTGTTCATTTGTTAAATAAATGCTATGGTCTGTTGCTAATTATGGTAAAATAAGTGTTGGTATATAAACAGACAAGCAGGTGAAAAGTTTGACAAAGAAAATTAGTATTGCCATTGACGGTCCGGCAGCAGCCGGCAAAAGCACTGTGGCGAAAATAGTCGCAGAAAAACTCTCATACATATACATTGACACAGGTGCCATGTACAGGGCCGTTACCTATAAGGCTTTGGTGGAAGGGACGGATCTTCATGATTCGGAGTCTCTTTCTCGTCTTCTTAAAGGAACTACAATAGAGCTTGTCCAAGAAAGCGGCCTCCAGACAGTTTTTCTGGATGGGGAGGATGTCACTAAAGAGATTCGTAATTCAAATGTGACCAACAATGTTTCTACTGTAGCTGCACATGGGGCAATACGCGAGGAGATGGTTTCCCGGCAGAAGGAACTGGGAAAAAGAGGCGGAGTGGTAATGGATGGAAGGGATATTGGGACAAAAGTATTACCGGAATCCGAGCTGAAAGTGTTTCTGCTGGCAAGTGTTGATATACGTGCGGAGCGCCGCCACAAAGAGAATATAGAAAAAGGCTATCCATCAGATTTAGCACAATTAAAAGAAGAAATCATGCTGCGTGATAAAATTGATACTGAACGGGAGGTATCCCCGCTGGTAAAAGCGGAAGATGCTGTTGAGATTGATACATCAACGCTATCTATCGAAGAAGTGGTCGCACGTATCATTGCTTTGGCAAAAGAAAGGATCGAACGGTCGTGACATTTTATCATTTTGCGAGGGCAGTGGTTAAGGGTTTATTAAGACCCTTTTATAGAATTGAAGTGAAAGGGCTGGAAAACTTTCCGGAATCCGGCGGGGTCCTTTTATGTACGAACCATATATCCAATTTGGATCCCCCCGTTGTGGGCATCACGTGCCCTCGTCCTGTTTCTTTTATGGCTAAAGAGGAGCTGTTTCGTGTTCCTGTTCTCAAATCTATCTTGCCAAATGTTAAAGCCTTTCCCGTAAAAAGAGGGATGAGTGATAGAGGCGCTTTAAGGACAGGGCTGGCTCTATTAAAAGAGGGAGAAGTCCTGGGGCTTTTTCCAGAAGGGACACGCAGCAAGACAGGGGAGATTGGCAAGGGATTAGCAGGAGCAGGTTTCTTCGCATTGAGATCCGATGCAAAAATCATACCTTGCGCAATCATAGGTCCCTATAAGCTTTTTGGTAAATTAAGAGTCGTATATGGTAAGCCGATAGATTTTTCCGAATTAAAAAAGGAAAAGATTTCGGTCGAGGCTGCTACAGAAATTATTATGAATGAAATAAAAAAATTAGCCGAGACGCATTAGAGTTGACGTGTATTGCTTGACAAAGCACTTTATTTATAAGAAGTTAATAAGAAGATGATTTTATAAATGTGAGGGTTTTTTCATTTCTTTCTTTATGAATCGGAAAGAAATGAATTCTTGCACGATTTCATTAGCTGGATAGGAGGAGTAAACAGTGTCAGAGGATATGAATAATATTGAAGTGGAAACATTTACTGAAGGTGACAAAGTAACAGGATCCGTTACAAAAATCGAAGAAAAGCAAGTACTTGTGGACATTGAAAACAGTAAGTTGAATGGAATTATTCCAATAAGCGAACTTTCCAGTCTCCATGTGGAGAAAGCATCGGATGTAGTTTCTGAAGGAGATCAACTTGATTTAATCGTGACGAAAGTGGAGGAAGATCTCCTAGTTCTTTCCAAAAGAAAAGTAGATGCTGAAAATGCATGGGAAACTCTGGAAAAGCGTTTCGAAAATAATGAAGTATTCGAAGCAGAAGTAAATGAGGTAGTTAAAGGCGGCCTTGTTGTAGACTTAGGTGTACGTGGATTTGTACCTGCTTCTTTAGTGGAAGACTATTATGTCGAGGATTTCAGCGGCTACCAAGGAAAGACGCTCGCTTTTAAAATTGTTGAACTTGATAAAGAAAAGAACCGCCTAATCCTTTCACACCGTGCGGTTGTTGAAGAAGAAAAAGAAAAGGAAAAACAAGGTCTGCTTGAGAAATTGGAAGTCGGTCAAACGATGAAAGGAACCGTTCAAAGAATTACTGATTTTGGTGCTTTTGTTGATATCGGTGGAGTCGATGGGTTGGTTCATATTTCTCAGTTGGCGCATCACCATGTAGAGAAGCCTTCGGACGTAGTAAGTGAAGGGGACGAAGTGGAAGTCAAAGTTCTTTCTGTGGATAGAGACAATGAAAGAATTTCTCTCTCCATCAAAGAAACGCTTCCTGGACCATGGACGGATATTGCCGATAAAGCTCCCAGGGGTGCGGTTTTGGAAGGAACTGTAAAGAGACTTGTATCTTTTGGTGCATTCGTGGAGGTCTTCTCTGGAGTAGAAGGACTTGTCCATATCTCTCAAATCTCTCATAGACATATCGGAACTCCGCATGAAGTTCTGCAGGAGGGTCAGACTGTAAAGGTCAAAGTACTTGATACGAACGAACAAGAGCAGCGCATGTCACTTAGTATGAAAGAGCTTGAAGAGGACAACACACAGCAGGAATATGAAGCTCCAGAAGAAACAAAAGGGTTCCAGCTCAGCGATATGATTGGTGACAAATTGAAAGACTTTAATAAAGAATAAAAATGCCGACCTTCCGTTTTTTTAGCGGAAGGTTATTTTCTTATCAGTGTTATGGAACCCATATCTTTTCTTCTGCTGGTTCCTGTCTGAAAAAGTTAGTTTTTACCTTTGATCTAAGTATGGCATTTTGTATGATTAAACCTCCATATTCTTTCCCATAATGGAAGATATGGAGGTGATTTTTATGCCTGGAATCATATTTTTATTTTTGGCATGGGGCGCTTGGATCACTGCGACGTTTATTTTAGATAAAAAAAAGACTTTCCGTTTCCCGATTGCAATGGTGGCATTAATCTTGATCATATTGCATTCTACATCCATTACCATTTATTCTATTCAGATAGGAGCAGCTTCTCTTCCTCTTATTTTTTCAGCATATTGGCTTGTGTACCAGGGAACATGGTTAAAAAAGATTTATTTATTTTGTTCTGTTATGATCATCATGCTTGGATATGTGGGTTTTTATCTCCTTGAACTTTACGATCCAGTGTGGGTGCTGGTTGACCGAAAAATTTTACTTACGGTCGGCTTGCTAGTGCTTGGATGGATGTTATATCCCACTTCCTTCATTTATCGATGTGCTGCCATTGTGATAGGGTCTTTGCAGGCAGAAGTGTTTTTATCGATATTTTTTTTGAAATGGCGAATGCCTTATCCAATTGGCTCAAATGATTATTTAGATATCATGGCTTTAACCGTTTTGACGCTTTTGACTGCACATGCGGCGGAAAAACTTCTGTTAGGGTTGAAAAAAGCTGTTACAGATGGTTTGAAGGAGAAAAAGCAAATGGTTCATTAATGGCGCATTATTTAGTTGGAATGATCATTTATTGTCGGTGTTTCGACATTTTCATTTTTGAGATGGCACATGATAAAACACTATGATACGATGAAAAAGGACTATTGTGAATGGTATGCTTGGTTTATACCGGCATGAAATGATAGATCATTTGTTTGAAGTGAGTGATGAGAATGGCTTTACCGACAGTGGCTATTGTCGGCAGACCAAACGTTGGAAAATCAACGATTTTCAACAGGATTGTCGGCGAAAGAGTCTCAATTGTGGAAGATGAACCTGGTGTGACAAGAGATAGAATATACGGAACGGGAGAATGGCTGACCAATCAGTTCCATCTTATTGATACGGGTGGGATTGATATTGGTGACGCTCCTTTTTTGGAAGAGATTCGGCAACAGGCAGAAATTGCGATTGAGGAAGCAGACGTGATCATTTTTATTGTAAATGGACGCGAAGGTGTAACGAGCGCCGACGAAGAAGTCGGAAAAATTTTGTTCCGGTCAAAGAAGCCGGTTGTATTAGCTGTGAACAAGGTGGACAATCCAGAAATGAGAGCGGATATTTATGAGTTTTACTCATTGGGTTTTGGTGAACCATTTCCAATTTCCGGTTCCCACGGCCTGGGCCTTGGTGACATGCTAGATGAAGTGGTAAACAAATTTCCTGAAAATAAGGGTGAACCGTATGAAGATGAGGTTGTGAAATTTTGTCTGATTGGCAGGCCGAATGTTGGAAAATCTTCATTGGTGAATGCCCTTCTTGGAGAGGAAAGGGTGATTGTCAGCTCGATTGCAGGGACAACCAGAGATGCGATTGATTCCGCATATCGATATGATGGCCAAGATTACGTTATTATTGATACGGCTGGAATGAGAAAAAGAGGGAAGGTCTACGAAAAGACTGAGAAATACAGTGTGTTGAGAGCTTTGAAGGCGATCGAGCGTTCCGATGTGGTCCTGGTTGTTCTAGATGGAGAAGAAGGGATACGTGAACAGGACAAGAGAATTGCGGGCTATGCTCATGATGCTGGAAGAGCTATTATTATTGTCGTCAATAAATGGGACGCAGTGGAGAAAGATGATAAAACGATGCGGAAATTTGAGCAGGATATCAGGGACCAATTTCAATTCCTTGATTATGCACCCATCGTCTTTTTATCGGCAAAAACACGCCAACGTCTCGGTACATTGCTTCCGGTCATTCAAACGGTCAGCGAAAACCATTCGATGAGGGTACAATCAAGTGTATTGAACGAAGTGATTTTGGACGCTGTATCCATGAATCCCGCTCCGTCGGATAAAGGCCGAAAGCTCAAAGTCTACTATGCTACTCAGGTTGCGGTAAAACCACCTGCCTTTGTTGTGTTTGTAAATGATCCAGAACTCATGCATTTTTCATATGAGAGATTTCTTCAAAATACGATTAGGCAAGCTTTCCCATTTGAAGGAACGCCATTAAAAATCATTGCGCGAAAGAGAAAATAATCAAGAAACGGGTGAAATTTATGGCAAAAGATAAAAAGAAAATTGCCGTCATTGGTGCGGGAAGTTGGGGAACGGCATTGGCCCTTGTACTGGCAGATAACGGACATCAGGTGAATTTGTGGATGCGCTCCAAAGAACAGCAGGCGGAAATAAATGAACGCAAGACAAACCAAAAATATTTGCCTGGAATTTCCCTCCCGAACAATATTACCGGTTTCCAATCCTTGTCAGAAGCACTTGAAGGTGTTGATACATCTGTTATTGCTGTGCCTACCAAAGCGATTAGAGAAACAATGGGGAGTATTGTCAAAATCATAAAAACGCCGATGGTGTTTGTTCATGTAAGCAAAGGTGTTGAACCGGACTCCCTGAAAAGAATTTCGGAAATGATTGAAGAAGAAGTCCCGCAGGAACTGTTAAAAGCTGTGGTCGTTTTATCAGGTCCAAGCCATGCTGAAGAAGTGAGTCTGCGTCATCCGACAACTGTAGCTGTTTCTTCCAAAAATATGGCTGCCGCGGAGAAAATTCAGGATTTGTTTATGAATCAGCATTTTCGCGTTTACACGAATCCTGATTTGATTGGCGTTGAAATCGGCGGAGCGCTGAAAAACATTATTGCCCTTGCGGCCGGAATTTCAGATGGTCTCGGATATGGAGATAATGCCAAAGCCGCATTGATCACAAGGGGACTTGCTGAAATCTCACGGCTCGGTACGAAAATGGGAGCTAACCCGCTGACATTTTCTGGACTGGCAGGGATTGGAGATTTGATCGTAACGTGTACAAGCGTACATTCAAGAAACTGGAAAGCAGGTAACATGCTTGGTAAAGGACAGAGCCTTGATGAAGTTTTAGAAAACATGGGAATGGTGGTCGAAGGCGTCCGTACAACGAAAGCGGCTCATCAGCTTGCTGAAAAATTTGAAACGAACATGCCCATTACAGTGGCATTGTACAATGTTTTGTTTAATGATGTGGATCCAAAGGAAGCTGTTGATCAGTTGATGCAGAGGATCAAGAAAAATGAGATGGAAGATTTGGTGGATATATTGAGTGAACAAATGGAACAAAAATGATTAACTAGGCATACGATGATGCGCTATTTATAAAAAATCATATGCTATTAGAGAGAACATTCGCATAACCGGGGGACAGGGTTTCAATGTCTTTATTTTATTTTTTTGAAGCAAAAACAATTGCTTCATTTTTTTGATGGTTTAGAAAACCCCTGGCTATGCCGGGGGTTCCAGAGAGCTTATAGCGT
>JAABNQ010000147.1 GCA_009928435.1 Bacillus sp. HF117_J1_D | reverse complement strand
TTTAGGGTTCCTCAAAGTCGATTATTTTTGTATTTTTAAAAACCTGACAGTCCTTTTAACGCCCGGTATACGGGAATGTTAGCTTTCTGGCTAAGATAAGGGACATTGCCTCTTGTGGCCTCGCCGACCGTGCTTATCAGCTTCTCGCGGTAATACTTTGGCGGCTTTTCCTTTTTTGTCTCTGTCCATGTTTCTGCCCGCCCTATCAATGTGCGGAGGGACAGTTTGTCTAGGTGTCCGATGAGACCGGTCATCATTGCCTTCATTCCTTCTTCCACCCAGCTCCGGCCATTTTTCATCCGCTTGGAGAACACTCTCATTGTTGCTTCGGCACTTCCCATCCCTCGCATGCCCCGTGTGTCGATCCCTTTTTCTTCCAGCCACTTTCTATAATCGTTCAAAGCTTCCGGATATTGTTCCAGTTGTTTGATCAGCTCTTTCAGCCTTTCTTCTCTGCTCTCTTTTTCAAGGGTTCCGACTGCGCTGTTTCATTCAAGGAGCAGCTTTTCTCCGTCATAGGCAGCGAGTGCTTTCCTGATGGCCCTGTAACGTGGATGGTCCCGAAAGATCCTTTGGATGTCACGCGCCACATGGAAACGGTCAATGGTGAAGAAAGCGTTGGATGGAAAATAATCCCGACAGGACGTGATCCATTTCGCTCCGTCTCCATTAATGATAAGCAGATGCGTCAAGGGGTCATAACCGAATGTCTCCTCAAGGAAGGTTTCAAAGTCCTCCCAGAAATGGCTTGTCCCTTGGTGATGGAAGTGACGCTTTTCCCTCAGACTTGTCCTTTTTCCGTTCACTTCCCAGCCTTGGTGGACAGCCGCGATCTTTTCCTCTTTGCCTTTTTTGTTCTTTTCCTGTCGTTTCATGTACAGGCCGTCCACTTCGACAAACAGGACACGCTGGGCCAATTCCGTCTTTTTGGGGATTAGCTCTATGTCAAGCATCTGCTGCCTGA
>JAABNQ010000146.1 GCA_009928435.1 Bacillus sp. HF117_J1_D | reverse complement strand
AAAGCTTCAGATTTTCAATACCTTAAACAGGTCTATATTCCTTAAAATAATTGTTCAGTTTAGTGTTGACATTCCAATTATTCATATATAAATTTAATCTAAAATGATACTTTGCACTCTCAATTAAAATGCAGAAACAGTTTTGAAACCTAATTCCTACCAAGTCAAAAACGCAGTTTTTGGGGAGTGTGGTCACACCCCCGTCGCTTGCCCCTCATTATAACTTCACAGTGCAAAAAACGTCATAGGACAGATTTTAATCGACCGGATGGATATTATTTCCCAAAATAGTCGATAAAAAGCTATTGAAGGCATTTTAGAGACGTATAGAGAGGGGAAAAGACAAAGGCCTTAAAATATATAAAGAAAATAATGATATTTAAGCGTATAATTAGTCTATATAGAAATATAAAACAAGAGTATATGATCATAATCTTGTTTTATATTTTTTACCATTTGTTATCTACTATTGAGAATCCATTTTGTTTAGCATATCTAGGAGATACAAAATCAAAGGGCATAATTATGCTAGGTATAGTATAAGGGGTTTTAAATGTTTTTCCTGCTTTGTAATACGAATACCAGACCAGCTCACTACAATAAGTGTAACTTATATTTTTCGGATTAGCTGAAACCTTATATTTTATTTTTTTACCTTTAAAATGTTTTTTTGCCTGATCTGCAGCTTTTTTACCTAAAGTACTAGAATTTGGTCTAACTACTTTGGAATTACCATATGTACTACTCCATTCTTTTTTACTTATAACCCTGGGGTAAGGTTGACCGCTTCTACCTGAAGTGTGTAATATATTATTTTTATCAATGAAAATTCCGGAATGGCCTGTAAGCCCCTTTGAAGAAGTATGTCTGGTAACAATAATATCCCCGGGTTTATTTGTTAATGCTGCTGCTTTTATCCCAAATTACGAAAGTAAATTTACTAAAAACTAATTTAGGGGTTATTGGT
>JAABNQ010000145.1 GCA_009928435.1 Bacillus sp. HF117_J1_D | reverse complement strand
TCTCAAGTTTGACAGTTAAAACCCCAAGAATGCTGTAATAACAGGCATTCTTGGGGTTTTTGTGGTGTCAAAAAATGCGTACTTTTTTAGGTTTTGGTTTGTTTTAAAATTTTTTTCATTCTTTTTTGATCGATGATCTCCGTATCGGTTCGAAATCCAAACACATCATGCATTTGATCTGTCAATTTCGTTCGTGTGTAGGCGGGAATATAGCCTTCTCCGGCGTATTCCAGCACCCTCATGTCCCGTAAGGTTTGAATGATCTCCGGACAGGTAAAGGATTCATCCAGTTTTTTCTCTAAAACGCGATAGACCAATAGAGAGAGGAAACACGTTAGAAAGTGCGCTTTGATTCGTTCATCCTTTCGAACAAAGACAGGTCTGGATCGCATTTCACTTTTTAAAATTCGAAAGGTTTCTTCGATTTCCCAACGTCGTTGATTGATCTGGATAATCTCCTCCACCGTGCTTTCCAGGTTGGTGCACACGCCATAAAACCCATCATACATAGATTCTTCCCTGATTTGATCCTCATTTAGCGTATATCTTGCTTTTTCCGCGATTTCTCCATCCGGGGTGACATGCGTGGATTGAATAAATCGCGCGGGGTCATTCGCTCTTTTTTTCTCCAAGTGGGTTGGCTTTTCCATTTTCTTGATGGCTCGCTCAATCTGTTTTTCCCGAATGGTTTGGTGATATCGCTTATATTTTGGGGAAAACGTGACAATCAAGCGTTGTTCCAAGCCATTTTCATGGATCCACCGTTCTTTATAATACGTTTGGTTGTCCTTTTCCAGATCCAGCTCCTGTAAATGGATGTTTTTCTTTGTCCCTTTTCCTTCCCTAGAACGGTCCGCAGGGATCCACCCTTCTGGATCCAGGGCCCATTCTTTCAAGTGTTTCTTTAGTTTCTTGATGGATTGGGTGGTCACAAACGCCCGGTTTCCCATGGAATTATACAAGCGATTTTCACGAGAAGATAGGCCAGCGTCGGTACAGACCACAAATT
>JAABNQ010000029.1 GCA_009928435.1 Bacillus sp. HF117_J1_D | reverse complement strand
GCGGCGTGTCAGGGACTTTCACCCTTAAGAACGATGCGCTGCCAAGCGCACAAAATAGGAGCTTCGCACCCGCGAAGCCCTACTTTAATTTATTAAATATCTTAAACATAAAAACCTGCTCTGCGGTATCCCGCTCCCGAATGTTCTTCCGGTAAACGTGCCTTTCCTTTTCCAAACAACTTTTCACGGAAAGTCCCTTCCGTATATTCCTTCTTCAAAACTCCCCGTTTTTGCAATTCAGGAGAAACCAGTTCCACAAAGTCTTCGAAAGTTCCAGGTGCTTGTGCATAAGCAAGATTGAAACCATCAATATCTGTTTCCTCCACCCATTCTTCCAATGTATCAGCAATTTGTTCTGGGGTTCCTACTGCAACGGGCCCCATTCCACCTACACCTACAAAATTCGCTAATTCCCGAACCGTCCATTTTTTATCAGGTCTTGATGCAGTCAACATTTTTAACCATGATTTAATAGCGTTAGTTTCAATATATTCTACTTCGTCATCAGGATGATAGTCGGAGAAGTCAAGTCCGGTCCAACCTCCTATTAATGCCAATGCGCCGTCGTAGCTAATATATTTCGTCAGCTCTTCGTATTTGCTCCAGGCCTCCTCCTCTGTCCGGCCTACAATCGGCGTCATCAAAGCAAATACCTTTACAGATTGCGGATCTCTGCCTTCCTTTTCAGCTAGCTCCCTCAAATTTTTTACATAAGAAGCAGTCGGACCTTTGGCGGGCCCTGAAACAAAAGTACATTCCGCATGCTTTGCTGCAAATTTCCTGCCGGTAGGCGATCCGCCTGCTTGGTATAAAACGGGAGTTCTCTGTGGAGACGGTTCACATAAATGGATGCCAGGCACATCAAAGTATTTTCCGTGATGACTTATTCCGTGTACTTTCTCCGAATCAGTAAAGATCCCCCTTACTCTGTCCCTTACGACAGCGTCTTCTTCCCAGCTTCCTTCCCATAATTTATAACAGACTTCCATATATTCATCAGCAATGGCATACCGTTCACTATGCTGGAACTTATCTCCAATTTCAATATTTTTTGTTCCGCTTTCCAAATAAGAAGTGACAATATTCCAAGCAATCCGCCCCTTTGTCAAATGATCTAATGTCGACATCCTTCGGGCGAACGTATAGGGATGTTCGAATGTCGTAGAGCAGGTGATGCCGAATCCCAAATGTTCTGTCGCATGAGCCATTGCCGAAACTAGCATCATTGGGTCGTTAACCGGAACCTGCGTCGCTTCTCTGAGCGAGACTGCTTTATCATTCCTATACACATCATAAATGCCGATGACATCCGCAATAAAAATTCCATCAAAACGCCCTTTTTCCAAAGTTTTTGCAAGGTCAACCCAATAATCAAGGTCTTTATAGCGCTCGGATTGATCTTCCGGATGTCTCCATAAGCCTGGTGACTGGTGTCCGACGCAATTCATCTCGAAAGCATTCAAATAGATTCTTTTTTTTGTCATATTAGGCCGTCTCCTTTGCATTGCAAATTAATTTTCCTTTTCGCTTGCCCATCCACGAACTCATTTACCATTACTGTTAGATTTCCTCGGCCAAACTTCATCGCCTTGGCTTTTTCGTCGTACAGGTCCTCCTTTAACGAATATTCAAGAAACCTGATCAAAGCGAAACGGCGTTCATACACGTCGATATAGCCCTTTTCAAAAAGAAGTGCTTCGATCGTATTGTATATTCCACGATTGATCCCATACTTTAAACCGCACCACCTGTAAAATTGCAAATCAGGCAAACTGAATGTTTCTTTGTTCAAAAATGAAACTCCCACTCTATCACCTCAATTTGGAAAGAAAAGAGAATTAGTTTTTTTATGCAATTATCTCGGTGTTCGCTCGATTGCCTCGGACTTCGCACCATTATCCCGATTTTCCACACCGCAAAATTTATATAAAAAAACACTTCGTTCCACCCAATGAAGATGAAACAAAGTGCCTCTAGTCGTCTAGTCAGCTCTTTTTTTGTTTAAAATATTAATTTAAATGCCCCTCAATGATTGTTACGAATTCTTCAAGGTATTTCTGGTCGATTTCATCAAATCGGTCAGTAATGGGACTGTCTATATCAAGCACTCCGTAAATATCTCCGTTCGCGAAAATGGGGACTACGATTTCGGAGTTGCTTGCTGCATCACAGGCAATATGTCCCGGAAACTGATGAACATCAGCTATACGCTGTGTTGTCCGTTCTTTGACAGCAGTACCGCACACACCTTTCCCGTAAGCGATTCTTGTGCATGCCGGTAATCCCTGAAATGGTCCAAGGACAAGCTCATCATTTTTCCACACATAAAAGCCAACCCAATTCACTTCATCCAAAAATTGATTCAATAGTGCAGACGCATTGGATAACAATGCCGTTTCATCTGTTTCTCCGTCGAGAAGTGCCTCTAATTGCTTGAGGAGCAATTGATAGTCTTCCTGTTTATTTCCGGAGTATGCTTTAACTTGAAACATAGTCATTCAGCCTCCTTTCAAATCGATTGTTCCAATCTTCCCCGTTTTAAGAAGACTTCGTTCTATTCATCTCCAGCTCCTTCAATTGCCTGCGTAAAATTTTCCCGCTGATCACTGTTTTAGGCAGTTCATCCAATACTTCTATTTCTCTTGGCGCGGAATGAGCAGCTAGATTGTTTCTGACAAAGATACGGATTTCTTCGAGTAGCTCCTTAGATTCTGAAAAGCCAGTCCTTAGGGTAATAAAAGCTTTCACTACCTCACCGCGAATAGGATCAGGCTTTCCGATCACTCCTGCTTCAGCGACAGCAGGATGCTCGATTAACTTGCTTTCCACTTCAAAAGGTCCGATCCGTTCACCGGCTGAGTTGATCATATCGTCATCTCGGCTTTGAAAAAACACATAGTCGTCTTCGTCCTGATAAGCCAAGTCTCCTGAAACATACCATCCATCATACTTGAAATACGCGTTAAATCGATCTTTATTTCCCCAGATTTCCTTCATCAATCCTGGCCAAGGCGTACGAATAGCCAGCTGTCCCACAGAGCCCCTCGGCAGCTCCTGTCCATCTTCATCCAAAATCCCGACAGTGATACCAGGGAATGGGCGCCCCATTGATCCTGGTTTAATCGTCTCAGCTGGCAAATTAACGATCAAATGTCCGCCTGTTTCAGTCATCCACCACGTATCATGAATACGGACACCTAGCTGCTCCCAAGCCCAATAAATCACTTCAGGATTTAAGGGCTCCCCGACACTTAGTACGTGGCGCAATGAGGAAAGATCATAGTTTTTTATCACCTCTCCTTGTGAAAGCAGCATCCGGAACGCAGTAGGTGCGCTGTACCAAATTGTTACCTTCAATTCATGAATAAGCTGGTACCAGTTTTCCGCTTTGAACCGGCCGCCTTGAATCACGATTGTCGCCCGATTCAGCCACGGGGCGAACAGTCCATATACGCTGCCTGTCACCCATCCTGGATGGGACGTGCACCAATAAACATCATCATCCTTCACATCAAGCACCCACTTGCCTGAAGCATGATGATGGGTCACAACACGATGTGCGTGCAAAACACCTTTTGGCTTGCCGGTCGATCCACTCGTGTAGTGAATGAGCATACCATCCTCCAGATCCACCCACTCGACCAAGTCACAATCGTTTTTATCATCAAAAGTGGTATTTTCAATCTCTTCTACATCTAAAATCGTGTGAAGGGAAGGTATATTATTTTGTGGAACTCGCTTCACCATTTCATTGTCTGTGATCAGTACAGTTCCTTTACAGTCATTCATCCGGTCTTTAACCGCATCTTCCATAAAAGCTTCAAACAAAGGCCCCGCAATGGCCCCTATTTTGATAATCGCCAAGATGGAAATGTAGCATTCTGGAGTTTTCGGAAGAAATACAAACACTCGGTCTCCCTTTTTAACCCCATGACTTTTTAAAACTCTTGCATAATGATCTGTTTTTTTCTTCACCGCTTGAAATGTAAGTAAGCGTCTTTCATCACCATTCACGTAATGAAGAGCAATCTTATTTCCATATCCTTCATCGACATGCCGGTCAATCGTTTCATAGGCAGCATTCAGTTTTCCGGTCTTCGTAAAACTTAATTCCTTTGCTGCGTCTTCCCATGAGAATGTATGTCGTAGCGCATCATAGTTTTCCAAATTGTACGCCCCCGGAACCGGCGCGATAATCTCCCTTTCTAGAACAGCCATCATCTATCCCCCCATTACGATGTGATTAGCGCCTTGCCCGCTTTATTCAAATCAAGGCTTTCCAAAATCTCTGTCTTCAGTTCCGCTAAAACGTTACTTCCCCTCGACCTAGGCCGGCTTTCATCGACTGTCAGTTCCTTGACGATTTCCCCCGGTTGTCCCCGAAGAATAACAATCCGGTCGCATAAATACGTTGCTTCGTCAATGTCATGTGTAACCAATACGATCGTCGTTTTGTGCTCTTTCCAAATATCAAGCAGCAAATCCTGCAATTGCATTTTTGTAAAAGCATCTAATGCACTGAATGGTTCATCCAGCAAAAGGATTTCCGGTGACGTGACAAGAGCGCGGGCGATGGCAACGCGCTGTGCCATTCCGCCTGACAATTGCCTTGGATACAATTTTTCGCAGCCCCCTAAGCCGACACTTTCCAAGTATCGTTTTCCAAGGCTGATTTTTTCTTCCTTTTTGCCTTTCAATCCAAAAATGACATTTTCCAACACAGTAATCCAAGGAAACAGGCGCGGTTCCTGGAAAATGAACCCTGTTGTGTTATGAACATCTTTTGAGGTTTGGCCGTTGATCGCTATTTCTCCGTCATACTCATTATCCAGCCCGGAAATCGCCCGTAATAAAGTGCTCTTTCCACAGCCGCTCGTACCCAGTATTCCGATAATTTCACCTGGTTTTGCAGATAGAGTGATATTCCGGACCGCTGTTTTTCCAGCAAATGTCCGACTGACATTTTTCAATTCCAAGCCCATCTTTTTCCCCTCCGAATTACGACTTCACAAGCCGATCCTGCCAATGCAGTGCACGTGTTTCAATAACTTTAAGAATCCAGTCAGTCAATTTGCCAATGATAGCGAATAAGATGATACTTGCAATGATCGTCTCCGGTGAAAGTGTATTCTGTCCAAGGACAAGCAAATACCCCAAACCCTGACTGGCACCCATCAATTCTGAAGCGACAACGAACATCCAGCCCAAACCCAAGCCGCTACGCAGACCTACTAGGAAAGATGGCAAAGATGCAGGCAAAATCACCCTCGTCACTAACTGGAATGTACTTAATCCGTACATTTTTCCGACCTCGATCAACTTACGGTCAACACCTGCAATCCCGCTGACAATATTTAAGTAAACCGGGAAAAATACCCCAACTGCAATCATTGTCACTTTGGAGGGTTCGCCAATTCCCATCCACAGTATGAACAATGGCACCCACGCCAATGATGGGATGGAACGGAATGCTTGGATCATCGGATCAAAAAGATATTCCGCTTTTTTATAAAAACCGACAAACGAGGCTAAAACTACCGCAACAGCCGTTCCTATTATGAATCCCAAAAATACGCGGTAGGTTGTGATGCCGACGTGCCCCCATAAGGAACCGTCCTGCGCCATTTCTTGAATGGTCGCCAGTATCATGGACGGAGCCGGAAGTTGATACGATGGAAATACTCCCAACCGACTTAAAGCCTCCCACGTCACCACAAGAATGATTGGCAGTAAACTTCCAAGTATGACCGGCTGAAAATTCCTTTTCTTTATCCGGACTTTTTTCTTATCTGCCGGCCTTTTAGCGACGAGTACGGATGCTAACTCCCCTTCATGCTTTGCCATTTCACTTCTCACCTACCTGAGTTTATTTACCTTCAATTTCTTTTTCTGCAAATGACGGATCAATTAATTTTGAAGTCAACTCTTCAAGATCGGTTCCTGAATCGATCACATCACTTTCTTGTAAAATTTTACCCGCTTCTACAAGCGCTTCTTTTTGGACATCACCTGGCACAGGCTCTGTAAAGTCATTGCGTTCGAGCTGAATGCGTGCTACATCTTCCGGTATGCTTGCCTCTTCCCCTAGAAGCTTCACCGCTTCTTCCGGATTATCAAGAATCCATTGCCTTGCTTTCTCGTAGGCTTTGATGACACGCTGTACGTATTCAGGATGTTTTTCAGCAAAATCCTCCCGTACATTTAAAAATCCATACGTATTAAAGTCGGGATTTCGGTAAAATAATTCGGCACCTGTTTCGATTTCAAGGCGAGCCATATGAGGATCAAGTCCAGCCCACGCATCTACTGATCCATTTGTCAGTGAAGTCGCTCCGTCCCCATGCTGCAGGTTCACAATCTCCACATCATCCACTGCCACACCTTCTTTATCTAAAGCGCGAAGCAGAAAAATATAAGGATCAGTTCCAAGAGTTGCTGCAACTTTTTTTCCTTTTAAATCTTTCACTGATTGAATGTTAGAATCCTTGCTTGTTACAAGCGCAGTCCATTCCGGCTTGTTGGCAATATACACGTTTTTGATTGGCGCTCCATTTGCCTTCGATATCAATGTAGCCGCTCCTGCAGCTGATCCGAAATCGACACTGTTGCTGTTTAAAAATTCGAGGGCCTTATTGCTTCCCTGGCTTAATGTCCACTCGATTGTGATACCGTCATCTTTAAACTCATCTTCCAAGAAGCCAAATTGTTTCAAAACCAAACTTGTTGGCGAATAATAAGCATAATCCAATCTGATTTTTTCAGGTTTTTCTTCCGATTTGGCATTCGAAGAACAACCCGATATTAGTAAAACAATCCCCAAAAAACTGATGGTCAAAATCGATGTTAATTTTCTCATTGCCGCTTTCTCCCTCTCCCAGTCTCTTAAAGTTCACATGCATACGTCGAAATGCTTCCGCGTAATCTTTGTGCTTCTTTATACGTACATCTGTTATAAACGACCGGAATTCCTGCTTCACTTGCAATGTCTGCAGCCTCAGGGGATATGACACCTTCCTGCAGCCAAAAGACCTTCGGTTTTGGATTCACTTCCACTGTCTCTTTCGCTACACCAACCGCCGCTTCTGGAGTTCTGAATACTTGAACTACATCGATTGGATATGGAATGCTTTTTAAATCCGGATAAGCTTTTTCGCCCAAGATTTCCGTTTCCCTCGGATTGACTGGAATCACTTTATAGCCAAGCCTTTGCATCTTACGGGCCAATCGATAGCTTGGCCTGGCTTCTCTCCCACTTAATCCAACAATGGCCAAAGTCTTTTGGCGGGTAATCTCCTCTCCATTTTCCAATACACGTTCTGTCGCAGAATTCAGTGCCCAGCGAATCACACCTTCATCATTAATCAGGATGGACTGCTCTTCTCCTTCACCAATACCAGTTGCTTTGATCAAGGCTTGATTAAGATCATTCTGAATATCACGCAGAGATTCAATTCCGACCGACAAACGGACGAGTGACTCGGTTACACCTGTTTCTTCCAGTTGTTCCTTGGTCAATTGCTGGTGTGTTGTGGAAGCCGGATGAATGATGAGAGATTTCGCATCGCCAACATTCGCTACATGTGACCATAACGAAACGTTGTTGATCAGATCTTTCCCAGCTTCTTTTCCACCCTTGATGCCAAAAACAATGATGGAGCCAAAACCATTATTGAATATTTCTTTGGCCAGACCGTTTGAAGGGTGACTCTCGAGTCCCGGGTAGGATACCCATTCCACTGCCCGGTGGTTTTCAAGGTATTCCGCTAGCCTGGCGGCATTTTCATTATGGCGTTCTACACGTATATGCAAGGTTTCCAATCCCTGTATAAGCTGGAAAGCATTTTGCGGACTTAATGCTGCACCGAAATCGCGAAGTAATTGAACTCTGACTTTCGTGATAAATGCCAATGTTCCAAAATCAATAGCATAACGAATTCCATTGTAACTTGCATCGGGCTCGGTGAATTCAGGGAATTTTTCTGTATTCCAGTTAAAGCGGCCTCCATCAACAATGACACCTCCGATGGATGTACCATGTCCCCCGATCCACTTTGTTGCGGAATGAACAACGATATCAGCTCCAAGCTGAAGTGGTTTACACACATGCGGAGTGGCAAAGGTATTGTCGATGATTAAAGGTACCCCTGCCTCATGGGCAATCTCAGATACTGCTTCAACATCCAGCACTTGAAGGCCTGGGTTTCCAATAATTTCACCATAAACAGCTTTTGTTTTATCAGTAATCGCTGCTCTAAAGTTTTCCGGGTCGGTTGGATCGACAAATTTAACATTGATTCCATAGCGTGGAAGTGTCACAGCGAACAGGTTATATGTACCTCCATAAAGGTTAGTTCCCGCTACAATCTCATCACCGGCGCTTGCCAAGCTTAGGATCGATAACGTAATAGCTGACATTCCGGATGAAGTGGCCACCGCTGCTACCCCATCTTCAAGCAATGCCATTCTTTTTTCAAACACATCCACCGTCGGGTTCCCGATACGTGAATAGATGTTTCCCGGCTCATCCAAAGCGAATAATCTTTCAGCATGCTCCGTATCATGAAAAACAAATGAAGTCGTTTGATAAATCGGAACTGCTCTTGATCCGGTAGTAGGATCCGGTGCCTGCCCTCCATGTAAAGCCAATGTTTCAAGATCATACGTTGTGTTTTTTATTTCTGTTGTCATTTTAATTCCCCCATTTTTAGTCAATAAAAAAGCCCTCTTCATAAGAAGAGAGCCGTTTACAATCGTTTTTCTCTTCTTATCTTCCAGGAGTTGCCTCCTGCTGGAATTGGCACCTTATTAAGTTGATCATTTCAACTTAATGGTTGCCGGGCATCATCGGGCCAGTCCCTCCGCCTCTCTTGATAAGAATCACCTTATTTAATTGTTTCAAATAAAAAACCTCTCATGAAAGGTGAGAGGGTGTGTCTTTAGCTTCCTCTTATCTTTCCGAGCAACATGCTCAGCTGGATTTAGCACCTTTTAAGTATCCACTTCAGGTTGCCGGGTGTCATCAGGCCAGATCCTTCCACCGCTCTTGATAAGAAAGTATTTAATTTGTTTGCTTAATCGTTAAATAGAAGTCTAGCACGGCACTTTTTCGTTGTCAATTGTTTCTTCAAAAGTTTTCCGATTCCTTAAGTTTGATTAAAAAGCGGCTCCTGCTGAATGAAGTTAGATTCCATTCAATAGCTCCAGGCTTTTCAAAACATGGTCTAAGAAAGGAACGACCTCTCTCATGTTATCCTCGCTGATTTTTGTCTTGAATTTCACCTTGATCCGATTTAAATAACTAGAAGCTTCTTCCTCATATTTGAAGCTCATTGTTTGCGTCAGCTCAATATCGTTTTCCCAGACAGCGTACAGCGCCTCTCTAATTTGTTCGCATTGTACAGAGACATCATGAACACGCTTGAAAAATTGCAGTTCAAGGGAACAGCCTGGGATCGCATCCGGGAATTCAAGAATTTCTCCAGCCAAATCTTCTAAGGAAGCGGCTAGCACAACTTCCGCCATCACTTCAGGCAGTCCGACTAACGTGAATTTTATCGATAATTCCCTCGAGAGAACGGCATGATCCGTACGATCTGCCCTGTCAACGATTGCAATCAAGCCATCAATATTATCCAGGTCATATATGCGGTTTTCAAAGGCGACTTTTAAATTTTCAAAATGTGTTGGATCATACATATCAAGTATTCCTTCCAGATAGTTTCTTCACTTTAAGCGCCAAGAAAATTGAAACAACCAGCAAGCCAATGGTAAAACCCACTACACCGCTCCAACCATAGCGGGACCAAAATATACCGCCCACAGATCCTCCAACACTAGAGCCCATATAATAGGCAAATAAATAGAGCGAAGATGCCTGGGCGATATCATGCGTTGCATGGCGGCTGACCAACCCGCTTGCAACAGAATGAGCACCGAAAAAACCGAACGTCAACACGATAATGCCGATGATTTTATAAAATAAAGACACAGGAAGCGTCAATACAACCCCTAATAGCATGAGCAGCACACCAAGTGTAATTAGCAGCGGACGGCCGAATTTATCTCCCAACAACCCGAACCAAGTAGAACTGAAGGTTCCAACCAAATAAACGATAAACATCCACCCAATGATTGTCATACTCAAAAGATAAGGAGGCTCAGCGAGTTTAAAACCAAGATAATTATAAATCGTGACAAAAGCGCCCATTAAGAAAAAAGCGATTAAAAATAATAATACCAAGACTGGGTTTCTCATATGGGAAATGAGTGTCCCAACAAGTTTTTTCAAATGTAAATCCTGTGGATGAAAGTGCTTAGAAGACGGAAGTGCCCATATAAAATAAGTAGCGGCAAGCAAACTAACGGCTCCCAAAAAGATCATTCCTGTTTGCCATGAAAATAAATCTGTCATGGTCCCCATAATGACCCTGCCAGAAAGTCCTCCAACCGTATTCCCGCTTATATACAGGCCCATCGCTGCACCGACACTATTCCCCTCTATTTCCTCACCCAAATAGGCCATTGCGATTGAAGGGATACCAGCAAAGGCAAATCCTTGGATCACCCTGAGTATCAGATGAAGCTCGAAGGTTGGCATGAAAGCAATCACCACAGTTAAAACAGATGTAATGATGAGGCAGACAGACATGATGTTTTTACGTCCCCAGGCTTCAGAAAGAGAGCCAAAAACAAGCAGACCAAATGCGAGAGAAAGCGTGGTCAAAGACAAGGACAAGCTTGCCATTGTAGGAGTGACATGATACTCCTTTGTGAAAATAGGCATGATTGGCTGCGTGATATATAGATTAGCAAATGTGATGAACGCTGCGGCAAATAAGGCAAGGTTCGCTTTTTTAAATGCTGGTGTGCCCCGCTGGATATATCCTTTCGCTTGTATATCTCTGTTCATGTTCATCATCCAGTCCCTGTTGGTTCATTTCAACAGTTAGCTTTATTTCTATAATGGATGAATTATTTCTGTTTGTAAAACATTTCTAATTTGAAGGTTTTTACATACCTGTCGGCGAAATAATTATATATCTTTGAAAGGAGAGAAATATATTGGAAAAAAATGCATTTGATACCCTGAAAGAAAATACTGTGTTACCCGTTATCATGGCCCCGATGTTTTTAGTATCCAGTCCACAAATGGTGATTAATGGCTGCAAATCAGGAGTCATCGGCTCGTTTCCATTATTAAATGCCCGTACAGCAGACACTCTTGATCAGTGGATGGAACGGATCAAGCGGGAATTGCAAGAAGGGGAATTCGCTCCATGGGCAGTGAATTTCATCGTACACCCCACAAACAGCCGATATAAGGAAGACTTGGCACTCATCGAGAAGCACCAGCCACCGATTGTGATTACTTCACTTGGAGATCCTAGTCCGGTTGTGAAAATAGTACATGAATATGGAGGCCTTGTCTTTTCTGATGTCATTTCTATTTTTCATGCAAAAAAAGCAGCAGAAAAAGGGGTAGACGGGCTTGTTCTTGTCTGCAGCGGGGCCGGCGGCCATGCGGGAACGATTAACCCCTTTGCCTTTATGGGGGCAGTAAAGGAATTTTGGAACGGGATCACTATACTGTCCGGAGCAATTTCCAACGGCAGAGATATCCTCGCAGCACAAGCCATGGGAGCCGACCTTGCATATATGGGAACTAGATTTATTACAGCAGAGGAAAGCTTTGCATCCACAGATTATAAAGAAATGATCATCGACTCCACGTTAGATGATCTGATTTATACAGATGCTTTCAGCGGAGTAAAGGCAAACTATTTGAAGCCAAGTATTAAACAAGCTGGCTTGGATCCCGACAAACTAGAAAGCAAGGAAAAAGCGGACTTCTCCAAAATGAACTCAACCGGCTCAAAGGCCTGGAAAGATATATGGTCTGCTGGGCAAGGCGTCAATACAATCAATCACGTGCAACCAGTAGAAGAAATTGTGAGGGAACTGAAAGGCTCATACGAACGGTCAAAGAATGAATTATATCATGGAAAAGTTTTTAGCTGAAAAACAAACGAAGTCAATGAATGATTGTTCATTCATTGACTTCGGAAATGGAGATACTTGTAAAGGCACATTGCCCATATAGCTTTTGCATTGGGTGTTCGGAATATCCCTAATATTGCTCAACATGTTTCTGATCAATTGCTCCTTGACAAGTATGCAGTTGCATTTCCTCTTTTCACATGCTAATATGCAAGTAACTACTTGCATCGAAAAGGAGTTGGAGTTGTTGTCGTCACACTCGACATCAGAGCGTATTCTGGATGCGGCTATACAGTTGATCAGCGAAAAAGGGTATGCCGCAGCGACGACTCGTTCAATTGCAGAGCTGGCTGGGGTTAATGAAGTAACTGTTTTCCGCCATTTCGGAAATAAAAGAGGGATATTAAGAGCAATCATTGATAGATTTTCTTATGGTCCCGTTTTCCAGAAAACGATTCAATTTGATATCACTTATGATCTAGAGACTGATTTGCTCCATTTTTCCAGGAAGTACTTTCAAACCATGCTTCCTGTCAAGGATTTGGTTCTGATCGCTTTCAAGGAAGCCGGGACATTTCCAGAAATCGATGAGGAGATTGCAAATGTGCCCCGCTTTTTAAAAGAGCAATTAGCAGGGTATTTTCAAGAAATGAAAAAAAGAGGGAAAATATTAGATATAAATGAAGAAGCTGCCTCCCTGTCATTCATTGCTCTGAATTTAGGGCATTTCATCTCTTACATCCGAATAGGATCAAAAGTTACGGAACTCGATATCCAACAACAATTGAAAATTAGCGTATCCATTTTTTCTAGGGGTCTGACCCCCTAGAAAAAAATTTACTCCATATGCAAGTAAGTACTTACATTCAAAAAGGAGGAGTTTCTGATGAAAGGACTCAAAGCGCTTCTTACGTTAAGAGGAACGTATATTGGCATTATGGCAGCCGTCATGTTTCAGTTAATCTTTTTTTCAGTCTGGCTGACTGCATATAAAGGCGTTCAGGATCGAATGGACAACATGTCCATCGGCATTGTAAATGAGGATCGAGGCGGAGCAATGAATATGGTGAAGGAGCTTGAACAGCAACTCCCCTTCCAGGTAACGCAATATGATTCTTTTGAAAAAGCTTCAGATAAAATGAACAACCGAGAGATTGAAATGGTCATCCAGATACCATCCGATTTTACAACCAACTTACAATCAGGAGAGCGCCCTTCCATCCATTACTGGATTAATCAAGCAAGCGCCACTTTTAGTAAAACAATGATGGAGCAAGTCGCTAATCAAGTGAACAACGGGGTGAACGAAAAGGTATTCTCCCTTCAAACAATGGCAGGAGCAACGATGTTTGAGCAGAAGCTGCAACAACTGCCGTTGGAACAGCCAATTGCGAAAGCGATTGGAGAAGAAGTGCAGACTGCGTTAAAGTCCCTCCACCCCGAACCGGTGGCAGGGGTGATCAAGAAAACGAACGCTGTCAGTGAATTTTCAGCAAACCTTGTTCCCCTGATGGTGGTTATTTCTTCGTTTGTCGGTGCCATGGTCATGATTATGCAGGTAAATGAAGCCGTCGAAACGATTCAATCGGCCTATTCAAAATGGAGCCTTTTCCTCGGCAGACAGTTGATTAATGCAGGCATGGCATTCTTATTGCCCTTTCTAACCATCGGTCTCATGAAACTGTTTGATATCACGAGCCAGGAGCCGATGTGGATGATCTACCTGTTCCAAGGAAGTTTATTTTTGGCATTCCTGATGTTCGCTCAAGTCTTTGTTCTCCTTTTCGGGAATTACGGTATGGTATTTAACATTTTGGCGCTATCCCTTCAACTCGTTACTTCCGGCGTTTTGGTTTCCAGGGAGCTATTGGCAAACGGTTATCATACATTGGCGGCTTTCCTGCCGGCAACATATGGCGCGGATGGGTATTACTCCATCGTTTTTGGTGGAAATAGCGGTATGCTAACCCATAATATCGCGTACCTTTGGCTGATAACAGTTGTCACCTTCATCTTAGGGATCGCAGCTGTTGCTGTAAAAAGGGGGAAAATGAAAGTGAAGTCTCCGCAAAATACAGCTTCGATGAACATTCAATAGATTTTAATTTAAAAGGATTTCTAGTTATTTTTCTGGAAATCCTTCATTTATGTTTTCTATTGTAATAATTTTAAAATTTTAGAAAAAATATCTTGAAAAACATTTTAAAGGACATTATCTTACCTAAGAAAGGAGAATTAAAATATGAAACTAAAAATCGAAGAATTACCTGAATCAAGAATTGCTTATTTCCGCAGGGTCGGAGAGTATGGTGGAAAGCAAAACAAAGAACTAATGAAATCTTTTAAAAAGTGGGCGCAGTTGAATGGTGTACTTGATCATTCTGCCATTTTAGGTATACCATGGGATAATCCGGAAATTATCCCTAAAGAGGAATGTCGTTATGATATTTGCGTTGTGATAAATAAAGATGCTCATGTCGCAGAACCAGCTCGGGTTAGTAAATTTTCTGGTGGGAAATACGCTGTTTTCTTACTTGACCACACAGAGGATGCAATCAGTGAATTTTGGCACAATATTTTTACTGAAATAGAAAAAAATAATCTATCAATAAGAAAACAACCCATTATAGAAAGATATACTTCACAAATGATTGAGCAACATTTGTGCGAAATATTAGTTCCTATACAGTAACGAAAACAGAGTCACTCTCCCCCTATTCAAAGGATGGACAATATAACCTTTTAGATCTAAATAATGCAATTGATGCAGTTAAACTACCTGAATGGGGTCTGACCCCACGAATGGGGCTGTCCAAAAAGTCAGGCAATAACCTGGCTTTCTGGACAGCCCCATTCAATGAAATTACATGTCCCTATTTCCCGTTATCGAACCGATTCGTTCATTAAATAGCGTTTCTTTATTTGTGTAGAAGATAGCTCCAATATCACAGCGACAAGAAGAATCGCATAAGTGATAAATCCGACTTCTCGAAGATCAAAATAAAAGCCTGAAGCCATGAATAACTCAAAACCGATTCCACCGGCGCCCGCTGCAGCACCCATCGCAACGGCAACAGTGAAGTTTGTCTCAAATCGAAGAAATGTCCAAGATAAAAGGGAAGTTGAGGTGGAAGGTAGAACAGCATTTGTAATGACATGCCACCAATTTGCTCCGCTTGCTCGCATTGCCTCTATAATCCCATCATCAAGATCCTCAAATGCCTCCGAATATGCCTTAACTAAGAAAGCAACCGTATGGAGCAGCATCCCCAAGACAGCGGCTTCAGCACCAAGTCCTGCTGCAATCGCAAAAATAAGCACCCATAGTACAGTCGGAACCGCCCGGATAAAAGCCATCACAATAATGATCGCATTCGCAATAGGCTTGGGTGAAAGATTTTTTGCTGCAAAAAAAGCAATGATCAAGGATAATATGGCGCCTATAATTGTAGCTAAAACAGCCAGGCCGATTGTCAAAGAAATTTGATGTAGTGCCTCTACGAAAGAAAAGTTATTGAGGGAAGGTTGTAAAAAGATAACCTTTAAATTATCCAATGTGGCGATCGTTGCTTCTACGAAATGAATGTCTTTATAGTCGAGTGTCAAAAACCCATAAATAGTTAGCAACGTTAGGACGATAAACGTTCCTGTCATGACAACTTTTTGCTTCGTCCATTTCGCAATTTTTATTTTTCCTGTATTGGTAGTCATTGTGCCGAAAGCCGGGTTGCTTTTTGCTGTAATCATTATAGAATAACCCTCCTAACGTAGTTGGAAATCAGTTCAATCATGATAACAACAGCAATAATACTGAGCGTGATAAGACTGACTACACTATAATTCATGTTCTTATAATATAAATCAAAGGCAAAACCGATCCCTGTCCCAGTTAAAATACCAATCAATGTAGAGCTTCGAATATTCGTTTCAATCATAAACAAAATCCAGCTAATGATCTGCGGCGAACATTCCGGAATTACTGCCTTCCCAACCACTTGAAAATAAGTGGCACCAGTTGCCTGCAGAGCCTCAACAGAGCTTTTACTCGTCTCATCAATGGTCTCTGTAAATGCACGGACTAAAAAGCCTAATGTTGACAAAAACAAGGCAAAATAACCAGTCAAAGCATTTTGACCAAAGGATAGTAATAAAATAAGCGCCCATGCAACAATCGGAATATTCCTAAATACAGAGGCGATAAACCGGCTTAACGTACTGAAAAAATTGTTGACTTTTGTCGTCTGCGACCCTAATAATGCGAGTAATAATGCAAGAACACTGGCTGTAGTCGTAGCTGCAATGGACAAGAATATCGTTTCCATTAATTTATCCATGATGGAAGGCATCTTTTCCAACGCTTCATTCGTAATAAGCAGGTTCGATCCCGTCCATTTAAAAGCCTCGGGCACAGATAAGAGGCTATGCATAAAATCGAATTTAGTCAGATTGGATGATAGGAGTGTAATACCAATAATCACGAGAGCAAATATAGTAAGTTGCTGTTTTTTCTTCCTAAACACATCGATATTCATTGGTTCCTCCCTCACTCCATGATTAGATTGCCAGCCTCAGAACCGTAAATGCGATGAATGACGTTTGATGTCAGACCATCCGGGCTCCCATTATAAACCACCTGTCCACTGTTTAATCCGATGATTCGGTCTGAGTAGCGTTTCGCCACATCCACTTGGTGTAAATTTACAATACAGGTAATGTTCATTTCCTTGGATATCCTTTGTAAATAGTCCATAATGACTTTGGAAGCATTCGGATCCAGCGACGCAATCGGTTCATCACAAAGCAGTATTTGCGGGTGTTGTATAAGGGCACGGGCAATCCCTACACGTTGTTTCTGCCCACCGCTTAACTGATCGCATCTTTTATATGCATGCTCCTTCATACCGAGCTTCTCCAATAATGAAAAGGCATCCGCCTTTTCTTCTTCGGTAAATCTGCTCAACACACCTTGAAGAGTTGTTTTATAACCTAATCTGCCGTGTAATACATTTTCAATGACAGTTAACCGTGATACTAGGTTATAATGCTGGAAAATCATACCAATTTGAGTTCGATGCTTACGTAGACCCCTTTTGTTCAAGGACATGACATCAACATCTTGGAAAACAATTTTGCCATTGGATATATTCACCATGCGGTTTATACAGCGAAGCAATGTTGATTTGCCGGCTCCGGACGGCCCGATGATAGAAATGAATTCCCCGCGTTCCACCTCAAAGCTGACTCCTGACAATACTCGTTTATCTTTTTCATATTGTTTAGATATATCTTGCACAGCTAACAAAGACATTAAAAAAACTCCTCAATTTGGATTTTGACTCAAACAAAAGAGCGTATAAACATTGGAGAAATACGCTCCTTTGCATCAATGTGTTTATTTTGACAGCTCACGAATTGGATCAAACCATGCATCATCCGTAATGACAAACTTTTCTTTATCCGTTTTCGTGAAAAGACCGACTTGTTCAGAGTCTTCCGGCACAAAGATTTTTTCATTGTTTGCTACTTCGTCAGAAGTGAAAACCTCTTGTATTTTCTCAAGATCTTCTTTACTTAAGCTCGACAGATTTGCTGCAAAAGGTGCATTTAATACAGGCGTTACACTGATTAATGTGAATTCTTCACCTGGCAGTGTATTAAACGGCTCCTCTGCGTCATCTTTTACCCGGTAAACCGTACCCGGACGGTTTTCATCGCCATCAGCGACTTCAATATAATTACCAACACACGTATCACAAAACGCTGCAACATCAGCCCGTTTGCTAAGCAAGTTCACAGCCGATCCCTGATGTGATTCTCCATACATCACTTCTTTGAAAAAATTTCCGCCTTCCATTAAATCTTCAGGTGTCAAGTCTTTCCATTGATCTTGTTGCGAGAAATGCGCAACGATATCAGTGGACGGTACTTTAAATCCTGACGTCGAGCTGTTTGATACGAAAGAGAATTTGGAGTCTACAATGTTATCAATAGAGAACTCACCATTTGTTTTATATTTTTCAGCATCGGCCGCTCTGACAGCCAGCCAGCTATAATAAACCGCATCATCTAACGTTCCTGATGCACCACTTGGTACAACAACAGGCTCAACATCCTTACTCTTATTTTTTGCTTCGATATATCCTTGTGCACCCATAAATGCTAATTCAGCGTTGCCATTGGCAATAGCTTCAATAGCCACTGCATAATCCGTTGTCAGTTTATGCTCTACCTTTCTTCCAGTCGCCTCTTCTATTATTTTACCAATCTCGTCCCTAGCACCTTTTAAATCATTGCCGGATTCATTTGGATACCACACCATTGTAATGTCTTTTGAACTAGCTGACTTCTCACTTGAACAAGCTCCAAGAATCGCAGAAAGAAAAATTAACAATATGATAGATAAAGTTGACTTTTTCATGATTCTCTCCTTTAGCTGAATAGTTCTTTTTTCTCGTCAGAGATGACAACCGGCTTCTTACTACCTGTAATCCCCCCAATCCAATTGATGAGAAATCCCACTCACCATTCATTCAAACATATTTATTGAGGGAGTTCGGGCAATTTACACACTCTTTATTAATCTTTTACAATACCTAGATATTCACCATGAATGTCTGAGTGGCTGTGGCGGGAGAGCTGATATCTCCAATCTGGATCGGTGTGCCAAAGTCGCCATGATAGTCACTTCCTCCGGTCAGGAATAACCCGAATTCAGTTGCATAGGACTCTACTTTTATAATATCTTGAGCTGTATGATCATAGTGGTTGCGTTCAATGCCATCCAGCCCGTTTTGTACGAGTTCAGGAATCATGTCGAATGAATCTAGTTGGCCCGGGTGAGCTAAGACAGCAAAGCCCTCATCTGCTTTAATTGCTTTTACAGCATCATTGGCATCGACATATTCAATATCCCGTGCACAGATCCCTTCCCCTTTGAAAAGCCTCTTATACATTTGCTTATAGTCCTCAGTAGAAAAATGAGCATCAGTCAAACAAGCCATGATATGCTGTTTGTAAATGGTGCCTCCCTGGGCCGCTTGCTTTTGGATATCTTCAAGAACCACTTGATAGCCGTATTGTTGAAGCTGTTCCACCTGCCATAAAGAGTTTTCATGCCTTCTTTGAAGTAAAGGGCTGCATAGTCTTTGAATATGCTCTGCCTTTTTATCAAAGGCATAGCCCAATATATGAACCTTTCTATTCCTCTTAAAATCATAGGCTGAGATTTCAATAGCAGGAATCACCGTAATCCCCCTGCTTGCTCCTGCCTCCTGAGCATGCTCAATGCCCTGAACGGTGTCATGGTCGACAAGACTGATATGTGTAATCCCTTTTTGTTCAGCCATCTCCATGATTTCCTCCACTGTATTGGAGCCATCAGAGTAATTGGAATGCACATGCAAATCAGCTTTCATGCTCCTACTCCTTCCAAGCACTTCCCTTTTTGAAAGTCGAATACTTTATCGCATAGCCCTTCCATGAATTCCAGGTCGTGGAAAATGCCAATGAGTGTCGTTCCTTCACCTTTCAGCTTTTCAATAGCCCTGCGAACCTTTAACTTTGAAGCATCATCCAAGCTTGCTGTAGGCTCATCAAGCAGCAATAACCGCGGTTTTTTCACGATGGCACTGGCAATATTAAGTCGGAGCTTTTCACCTCCTGAAAAAGTAACGGGATAATTATCCCACAGCTCCGGGTCTAAATCGAAATGGGTCAGGGCTTCTTCAGCCATTACTTTTGCTTCCTCTTGCGTCTTCCCCATTTCAAGTACGGATTGTTCGACAATTTCACGGGCGGTCGTTCTTGGCATAACACTTAAAAACTGTGAAACATAGCCGATTTCATATTTTCGCAAATAAATCATGTCTCTTTCCGATGCTTTCATTAAATCTATTTTTCCGAAACGCTCAGCGTTGTAAATAATCTCACCACGCTCAGGTAAATATGTGCGATAAATTAGTTTCAAAATCGTAGATTTTCCGCTACCGCTTTTACCGATGATTCCAATGAACTTCCCTGCATCCAATGAAAAGCTAATGTCATTCACTGCATGGATTCTCTTTCCAAGATGATGAATCATAAATGATTTATAGATAGATTTGACCTCTAATAATCGGGACATTTATTCTTTCCTCCCGTTATGTTTTTTTATGAACTGTTCAATATTCAAGTGGAAATCATCCAAATATTCTTTGATTTTTTCGTAAGGCCAGTCCCACCATTGGATAGCTTGGAGTCCCTCAATCACCTCTGGGGGAAACCTGTATTTAATCACTTTTGCCGGAACTCCCACAGCAATGGCATAAGGAGGGATGTCTTTTGTAACAATGGCTCCGCTGCCTATAATCGCTCCGTTCCCTATCGTCACATCCGGCTGAATAATGGCTCCATGTCCGATCCATGTATCATGACCTATGAAGGCTTTGCGACTTACCCGATGATCAAAAAAGTCATGGTCATCCTGCTCGCTGAACCCAAACATTTTCTTGCGATAGGTGAAATGGTGAAGTGACGGCCTTTCATAAGGATGATCAGTAGGGCCTATTCGTACCATTGCTGCGATATTGGAAAATTTCCCAATCACGGCATTTTGAATGAAGCAAAACTGACCAGTATAGGAGTAATCACCCAAATGAACATTTTCAAAGAAGTTATACGTACCCACTTCATTGTATTTTCCAAACTCTACGTTTTTCAGCATCACATGGTCATGGATAAATGGTTCGTTTCCCAGCCGTACTTCTTTGGTATTCATCGATAATTCGTCCTTGTGATCAGTTTCCCATCTACAAGTGTAGCTGTAACCATCGGGAATCCATCATTCATTCTCTCAATAATGATGATATCTGCCTTCTTTCCTTCCTTGATGGAGCCGATTTGATCGTCCATCCGTACTGCTTTGGCCGGATTTAATGTGACAAGCTGAAACATCTCATGCAAATCCTGTCCTTTCTTCTCTCCAAGTAGAAAAATGGAGTGTAGAAGCGCTGGCGGGTAATAATCACTGCACAAAATATCAATGGCATTTTCACGAATAGCTTCTGTTGCACACAGGTTGCCGGAATGTGAGCCTCCAAGCATGACATTCGGAGCGCCGGCAATCGTCCATAGCCCCATTTCCTTCGCCTTTTTTGCCACTTCAAGTGTCGTTGGAAATTCGCTGATAGTGGTACCGTAGCTCTTGACGAGGGACAGCTTCTCCAATTCATCATCGTCATGTGAAGCGACCGCTATATTTTTCTCCAAAGCCAATTGGCTTATTTCTTTCATCTGATCAAGAGTTAATTTGTCCTTCTTCATGCCGTTTGTGATGATTTCATCTATTTCATCATCTGTAATATCGTTATAGCCCTTTAACGTTTCACGATAGATTTCCAGATTCCGGTATTGTCCTTGTCCAGGCGTATGGTCCATGAAGGATATTAGATGCACTTTCTCATCCTCTATGTTCTGTATGAACGCATCCACCTGTTCAATGTTGTCAATTTCAAATCTCGCATGCATCCGATTCCGGATCAAATGCTCGCTTGTATGAGTTTCATTGATGGCATGGATGAGTCGATTCACATTTTGTGGATTCCGGATTGGTTTATGGCTGAAGCCATCATCTTTATAGATGGATAGAGAATGGAACATGGTCGTGATACCGTGACTGATCAAAATGCGCTCTGCTTCTCGAATTCCCATATTGAAGTCCATCAATGTTGTTGGTCGAGGTGAAACAATCCCTTCTATATAATCTGAATGGATATCGACGAATCCTGGTGAGATGTAACCGCCGTTTGCATCTATTATTTGATAGCCTTTGTATGTTGCAGCCTCCTCTTCTGGTATAATCGCGACAATGCTGTCATGTTCAATCACGACTGCATAATGGTCGACAATCTGGTTCTCTAAAATAATTCGGCCATTCGTCAGTAAATACACAATATCCCTCCAAATCAAATGTGCCTTGGCATACTGGCGCCCAAATTTTATCAAGCTTCACTCGATACAATTCCTTCTGCTGAATGAAGTTAGATCAGCGAATAGACGAGTTGCTGTGTGTATGCGTGCTGAGGATTCTCTAAAATTTGATCGGTTAATCCTTGTTCGATCACCTTGCCATCCAACATAACCATTGTCCGATCAGCCAACATACGAATGACTGCCAAATCATGCGAGACAACAATCATGCTGATTCCCAACTTCTGCCGGATTGTTTTAATCAAATCCAATACACTCGCCTGTACAGATAAATCCAAGCCTGTCGTGACTTCATCCAATAATAGAATCGGCGGCTGATTCGATAAAGCCTTAGCAATCTGAACACGTTGCTGCATCCCGCCTGAAAATTTCTTTGGCTCATCCTTAATCCGGGTAATCGGAATATGGACATGCTTTAGCAATTCTTTACTCCGGTTCTCCATATGCTCCACATTACGGTTGCCCGCAGCAATCATTTTTTCTGCGATGTTGCCAATGGATGAAAAATCCATTTTTAATCCAAGTACCGGGTTCTGATACACCATTCCAAGAATGGTGTTCCGTATGTAACGCAGTTGTTGAGGCGACTCTTCAAAGACGTTTGTTCTTCCGTGATTGTATGAGCTGATATATGCCTTCCCCGAAGTCACATCATTATCGAAATATAGACATTTCATCATCGTCGATTTCCCGCTCCCACTTTCACCGACAACTCCTAAAATTTCTCCGGGATACAATTCGAATGACACATCATTACACGCATAAACCGTACCGCATTTAAGACAACGATTTTTGTCCAAGGAAAGTCCGTTTCCATCACTGCAATGGTCGCAGCCTGGACCATATTGCTTTCTCAAATTCACCACTTTTAAAACAGGCTTATTTTGCATGTTCAATCGCCACCTCTGCTTTCAGTGCTTTTTCGTTCAATGTGGCGAGACAATAACTCGTATCATTGCATTGGTAATAGGTCTCGTCCGTTTCAGGATTCACCAATTCATCTAAGAACACATCCGTTGAATGACATAAGTGGCAATGCTTGCCTTTGAATGATTCCACTTCCATCTTATAGTCCTCAAATGCCAATGAAGTTACCTTCGTATATGGAGGTACAGCGTAAATTTTTTTCTCCCGTCCCGCTCCCAGCAGGATCAAAGACTCCGACTGATCCATCTTTGTGTTATCGAAACGGGGTATCGGACTCGGAGCCATCACATACCGGTCATGCACCAACACGGGGTGATCAGCATTTGTTGCTGTCTTTCCATATTTCATGATCTGCTCAAACAGCATTAGCCAGGCACCGCTATATTCATTCTCAGCATGTAATTGTTTCGTTTTCCATTCACTTGGCTCAACCCAACGCAGTGGTTCAGGTATAGGGACTTGTAAAACAAGCACCTGATTTTCTGTCAAAGGCACTTCAGGTATTCTGTGCCTCGATTGAATGATGGTCGCGTCCTCTGTTTCTGTCGTTGTTTCAACACCCGTTGTCCGATTGACCAGTTTTTTTATATTTACGGCATTGACCGATTCATCAGCCCCTTGGTCAATAACTTTTAATACATCTTCCTTCCCGATGATGGAGAGGGTGATTTGTAATCCGCCTGTTCCCCATCCGCGCGCAATCGGCATTTCCCTTGAGGCAAACGGAACCTGATAGCCCGGGATGGCGACTGCTTTCAAGATGGCTCTTCGAATTTCTTTTTTCGATCCCTCGTCTAACAAGGCAAAGTGGGGTTTATTTTTCATGTTTTTTAGCCCCCTGTTTGATTTTCCTCACGCTGTCCAGTTTCGACTGGAACGTAACATAGTGAGGAAGCTTTAAATGCGAGATGAACCCACTTGATTCAACTGAATCAATATGCAGAAGGATGAATTCCTCATCATGCGTCGGGTAGTCTTTCTGTCCATGCTCCAACGCCTGATCCAGAATACTCATGGCAATAGCCTTTGTCTCGTTTTGCCCGTAGCAAATCCCATAGCCAATTTCAAATTCAATTTCTTCTTCATTTTTTTCGTTCTTGATGGTAATCGGAATAAATGATTCTACTTCCGTTACTTTTATTTCGCCTATATAATAATCATTTTCTTCATCATCTGTTTGATCGGCTGGATCACCGATAGTCAATGGAAGCATTCCAACGCGCAGTTCTCCGACTGTCGGATGCACTGCTCCATACCCTCTTATCGCCGCGTATCCAAGAGAAGTGACAGCCCCTGTCTGACCTCTTGTTAAAATTTGCAGCCTCTCACTGCGCGTTGTCGGAAACTGGATGCTACGCTTCGTTACATCAAGCGGCTCTGTATCATCTTCTTCATAGATAGGGAACAAATTCTGCTTGCGTAAATAATCTACAACCTTGGGCAAATCTGCCTGAACAGAAGGATCTACTATCTGTTCATTTTCTTTCGCGTATTCGTTGAGCCATTCCAGCACCGTATCCTTCGTCTCCGAAAGCAGATCAAAATCCATTAACCGATGCGTATAATCATATGTAGCTCCTAGAATCTGCCCACCGGGAATATCTTTGAAGCTGGCGGAAATCCTTCGTTCAACAAACATGTTGTCAGTCTCAATTACCCGGGTATAATAATTTCTTGGCAAGGTGGAACGATGAGCACGCAACAGGAAGACAGCCTCTTCCATGTTTCCTTCAGACTGCTTGATGGCCAAAGCTGCCAATAGCTCTGAATACAGGCTGCTCTCAGACATAACCTGATCAACCATCCCGCGCATACCAGCTATGATTGCTTTGACCTCAAGTACTTCTTCTGATTGCATCCGCTCAAAGGTCAACCGTTTAATAGACTCTTCAATTGCTTCCGACCCGCCTTTTACTGCTACATAAGCCATTCTTCACACCCCACACATCTTAATGACCGTTGTTCTAGGTATGCACACAATATTAGAGCCTTCATCTACGAGAATCATATCAACACCTAACGGATACTCTTTGTTCGCTTTCCGTCTTTCCTCGATCCAATCTTTGGAGTTGGCAATCGAAAGTTCCGCAGTTGTTTTAATCCCTGGTCCTTCCAGAGTCAATTCTTTTTCATTGCTGAACTCTGTCTCTAAAATAATCGTTGCGGATTGCTGCGGATTCACAAGTGTTCCAATTTTTATCTCTTGAAAAACATTTACAATTTGTTCCTTTGTTGCTTGTTTCGTGATGAATACATACTCTGCGGCAGATGGACTTTCTCGAACAGACATGGTATAAGCAGCTATTATGTCTCCAAACTCTTTTGTCTGTTCACCTACAAGTGCAAAGGAGACTTCCCTGTCAAGCAATGTCAAAGCAGTAATAAAAGTAGCGGGGAGTCCTTCCGGAAAAGTGGCAATCCCATCATTAAGCTCTTCCATGCTCTTAATCGTCCCAGGCCGTGACATACAATGAAGGATTGTGCGAAATCCCTTTTGAATATCGTGTACCAAATCTATCGACATCTTTTCACCCCTTTATGGTTAAACGTCCATCGTTTCAAAGTTCACCTTTGTCTTTTGAATAATGGCTGCATCTAGTCTCTTTGCAGCTATCATTCGTTTTTCTTCCTCTTCTAATAATGGAATCCATTCATTTATTTCACTTAATTCAGCTTTAAATGCCGCATCGATTACAGCAAGCTGATAGGCAAGATCTTCCTTCATTCCAATGACAATGCCAATGCCGACTTGATTGCCCACTTTCACTTTGCATTCAGTCACTAACACTTCACCAAGATAGAACAGCGTTTTTTTCGCCGTCTCCCTCATTTTGATCATGGTCAATGCTCCCTGCGGCTTCATGATCATTTCCAGGGAATAGTTTTGTTCGATTTGATGCGCAAGCTTCTTCGGCAATTCCTGGGAGCCCTCGATTAAAATGCGCATTCTCCTTTTCCTTTTCATGATCTTACCTCCCCCACAAACCGATCGTAACATGTTGCCAAGTAAGCCAGTGTAAAGGGTTTATAAAGAATTGGTAAAGATAGCGGTAATTGATATTCCTAGATTGGAGAGGATTATTAAGGAGCAATTTAAATAAAACATGCCGCTTCCGTGAAAATGACACGAAAGCGGCATGTTTAATTTGAGTTAATGGCATATCTGAAAGAATCACTGCGATAGATGATTTTTGTATACTCTAAAACTTTATTTTGTGGTGAAGCGATGCAATTGCTTTCCACAATTAACAGCGGTACTAATGCGGTACATTCCAGCATGGAACGTTCTTCGCTCGTTGGAAAGGAAATACTCAAATGACTGTCGCTGCTCGTGAAGTCCGTAAAACCCATTTTCCGGTAATACGCGAACATCGAACGCAATTGTCCGCCATCCTGTCCGATATTTGGAAAAGTGGATTTGGCCACAAATGAGCTATGCAACGCAATGGGCTTCCCTTCGATCAAACGCAGACGGGAGATCTTAAACACCTCTTCGTTCTCCGACAATTGCAGAGTCGAGTAAATCCGTGGGTGATAGGCAATTTTTTCACAGCTCATATTCTTCGTTTCAAGTGCATAACCGGCACCCAGCATTTTTTCTGTAAAACTTTTGTTTCCTGTTAAATGAAGCTCAATCTGCTGCTGGCTGCCCTTCAAAAAGCGTCCTTTCCCTTGCTGTGAGTAAATATACCCCATCTCCTCCAGCTTCAAAAGAGCATTACGGACCTTAATCCGCGGCACTTTATAATCATTCGCCAGCTCGTTTTCAGACGGCAGCCGCTCGTTTGGCCTGAATTTGTCCTGCATGATTGCCTTCAACAAATCGTCAACAATCATCTGTTCGATATCTTGAGTCATCTGTGTCACTCCTTCATGCAGTCCTTTCTTCCATTCACTCAATGGAAACATGACGTATCTGAATTTGCGAGCTGATTGTCACCAGACAAAACCAGGGACATGGAAGTATATCCTATTTATTCATCAAATAAATCATTTTCCCACTCTATTTTCAAAAAAGGAGACTTCTTGTCAACTAATGTGTTAAACATTTCAGACAGACCGTACTTTCCTTGATTATTATGTTCTGTATCTTCCTCTTTAAAATAATAGCCAAGATGGAAAGCCGTCATAAATTCATTCCAGTCTAGGTAATCCCGTTGAGAACATTTAGCGGCTTGAATCATCCATTCCCGCACCTGATTGTTTGATAAGTACCCGAGTCGTCTCCCGACTCGGCATAAATAAATGCTCCAAGCCCAGTCAAATGCAGCAATTCCAGCCTCCGTCAATGTGTGGAGACCACGGTTTGTGAGAAACAGTTTAGGATAATCGGGATGATCCTTGTCCAAGGATTGAATATACTGCGTTCTTGCTTTTTCCGTTAATGGTGTCAGTTGATTTCGCACTTGATTAAATTCTTGACGCAGGCCCACCTCTAAAAACCAGCGAATTTGCTTTTCTAATTCGTCTTGATTGGAAACATTCCACTTGGAAAGAATTTTTTTTAGAGATTTTTTTCTTAGGAGCCGGTCCCCAACAAAGGTGAATTCATAGACTGTAAAATATTGGTTGAACCAAGTAAGATTACAGAACGAAGATAGACAGCGAAAAAAAAGCTCCTGTTGTTTTCTTTTTTTCATTGAAATTGACATGTTCCACCTCCTAGCTGCCAGATTAGTAGGCTCTTACGATTTTCCATATTTCCCATAAAACAGGGATAAGTAAGAGAAGCGTGTATTCAAAAGGTACCGGAGATAAAAGCACAATAAGGAAAAACAGGACATAGAACCCTGTTCTGCGTAAAAACAAAATCAAAAAGTACAGACATTTAATCAAATTGGAACGCCATTTTGTTTTTGCATCAAGCTTTGGAGGCTCTACTTTCCTCGTTTTTAAATTGAATACCTTTGCGCGATAAGGATAAAATTCCGGGCGTTCCTCATATGTTTTTAACGCTCTTTCTATCCAATGATGAGCAGTGACTTCATCATTTAAAGCCATATAGCATTTCACGATGATAAATAATGCTTCCATATGTTCCGGTTGTTGGTCAAGCACCTGTTCACAGTCCCGGATGGCTTCCATATATTTCTCTTTACGGTAATAAAGCTGCGCTCTGTAAAGCAAGCCGTCTATATCCTGAGGAGAAATGCCCAATTTTTGTTCAAAAGCTGCAAAAGCTCCTTCGTCATCGTCCATGCGCAATAGAAAAATGCCTTTTAAATGAAACAGCTCCGGATCGTGTGAATAAAGTTGAAAAGCCTGATCGATAGCCTGTCCCGCTCTTTCTAAATCATTTTCGATCAAAGCATCCTGTGCATCTTTTCGATAGCGCACATATTGTTCATAATCAACCTCCGCTTCTGGCAGGAAGTGATCATAACTCATTTGTCGGGAACCATTGATATGCTCAAATAATAGTTGAACGGTTGTCTCACCATACCAATCAGTCATCTCCTCTTTTCTCTCAGTCCATTGGAAAGTCTGTTCTAGGAGATTCCAAACCGAGTGGGGTAAAAAGGTATGGGCCGTTAAAAAATCAATGAGCCGGTCTTGAAGGGGTTCGGAATATTGCATATCCCAAACGATGTCACTTTGTAATAAAGTTTCCCATTTTTCTAAGTCAAGTCGTGCAAAGAAATCATCATAAAGCTTTTGAACTTCCTGCATAAACCCTTCAACGGGATGAACAATTGTATCTTCTGCAGTTTCAACAAACTGTGGATTCCAGTCATTTTCGGTTTCTTCATCGTATTCATCATATTCGTCGTATTCATCTGGCTGAGGAAAAGTGATGCCGTGTTTTGCTTGATTAAGAGCGGCATCGTACGCTTCTCTCAGCCTTTGATATCCTTCGGGATCCTCTTCCGGATGATGCTTTTTTAAGCCTTTTGCATATGCCTTTTTAATGGCTCTTTCGTCATCAGATGGATCGATCCCTAAAATCTCCCAAACAGTCATTGAGAACAAATCCACCTTTCTATGCTTTCCAACTGCTCATTCAACACTTTTGCAGCCTTTTTAATCTCCCTGTCATTTTGTGTTCCCAGTACTCTTTCGAATTCTTGTAAAAGATAAGAAAGTTTTTCACGGTCATATCCGAGCAACTCTTCGTAAAGCCGCTCTCCCCTGGCAAGCAGCAGTCTGTTTTCGGTCCTGTCGCGAGGATGAATTTTTATATCTTGCAGCTCTTGCATTCTTGCTTCAATTTCTTCTTTTGTAAGAGCGCCTGCATTTTTTTCGATGATGACCCTTTTCTTCTCGCCAGTGGCTTTGCTTGTCACTTCCACCTCAAGAATTCCATTGATATCGTACGTATAGCGAACGTCAATGGTCTGTTCACCCGCAGGAGCTGGTGGAACTTCAATAGATAAGTCACCCAGTTTCACATTGTTTTCCACCCGGCGGCTTTCTCCTTGAAAGATTCCCACCTCCAACTTTTTCTGATGATCACGAATCGTACATAATTGTTTCACTCGACTGACAGGGATCGGGGTATTTCGTTCAATGATTGGAAGATAATATCCGGATTCATATTCTCCATTCCCCAACTCTTTAACGATATCTGTTCCTAAGCTATAAGGACAAACATCCGTTAAAATCACTTCTTCCAGCATTTTATTTCGCTCTTTTAAAGCAGCTTGAATCGCTGTGCCGATCGCTACTGTTTCGTCCGGATGAATATGGGAAAAGGGCATTTTCCCAAACATTTTGGCAATTACTGTTTTGATCAGCGGCATGCGGGTAGCTCCTCCGATTAAAATTACAGCATCTATATCTCTGGGAGTTAATTCCGCATCCCGAAGCGCTCGTTCAATCGGAGAACGAAGCCTGAGCAACAATGAATTTGAGAGTTTTTCAAACTCTTCTTTATGAAGCTCTGTTTGATATGTATGTTCATCAATCGTCACTTTCATCGTACCTGTGCCTGCCGTACAGATTGCCAGCTTGCATCGTTCAGCTTGTGTGTAAATATAAGATTGTGTTTTAAGATCAAGTTCATTTTGATCCAACGAGTGATCGTCGATAAAATGCGAAATAAGCAAATGGGTAAAATCTTCGCCACCAAGGTAATTATCTCCAGCAATCGATTTCACTTCGATAATGCTTTCAAATAATTCAAGGATGGACACATCAAATGTTCCGCCGCCAAGATCAAAGACGAGAAATTTTGTATCCGGTTCTTCCTGATTTAGTCCATAAGCAAGGGCGGCAGCCGTTGGCTCACTAATGAGCCTTTCTACATTCAAACCTGCTATTTCTGCTGCTCGTTTAGTTGCCTTTCGCTGGAAGTCATTGAAATAAGCAGGAACACTGATTATTGCATCCGTAATTGTTTCCTGCAAATAATTTTCAGCGTCTTCTTTCAGCACTTTGATCACAAACGATGAAAGCTCTTCCGGTGAAAAAGTGTAGGAACCCAAAGAATAGGTTTTTTCCGTCCCAATAAATCGTTTGAAAATCGATGCAGTTGCATGGGGATGGGTGATCAGTCGTTCCTTGGCGACTTGCCCTACTAAAATCTCTCCATTACTGTCTACACTGACAACCGATGGAGTAAGATAGCTTCCAAGTACATTCGGAATGAGAACGGATCGATCATCGTCCCAATAGGCGACTAAACTGTTTGTTGTTCCTAAATCAATTCCAATTGTAGCCATGCGATTAGTCCTCCCCCTTTTTCTTCAGATAACATCTTACTATAAATGGAAATAAAGGGAAACCCTCAAATGTCGGCGTTAATAAGGAATTTCAATTCCCCTCATCTCCGTAAACGTTAAAAAAAAGACACTCCAAATGGATCGAAATGTCTCGTTGAATGCAAAAGGGCCGCCCCACTCTAAATATCATTGTAAAATAGCATTTGGCATATCTCTCTCTTCAATCTTTTCCAGCACCTTTTGCCATTTATTTATGACGAATCGAACGGACGATAAAGAAAATCATTGAAATGTAAGACGACCTTGCAGGTTCTATCTGAGCCAGAGCGTCCTGCGATGTCGACTTCCTATATGTGTGAATCAGATGGCCTCATAGAATGTACAGCAGTAAGCAAACAAATTTCTTGTTATCTTACAAAAGTAATAAAATCTATATTAACTGGTTCCGTATGATTTGAGCGAAGTTGAGCGTTAATTTGTCCTCTATGATACTGACCATGGAGTGCTATATGAGTTAGAATATCGCTAATAGAATTTTTAAATTCTATACCTTTACTGTTCTTGTAGATCATAAATTGATCTAAGTCAGCCTTGTCAATACTAGAAAGAAATGCGTCGAAGCTTTCCCTATTTTTCTTAACCATTTCCGCACACTCCTCAATCCCAACTTCTCCCCAAATAGGCTGTGAACTGCTCTCTCCTTTTAACCGGCTTAACCATACTTGCTCTGTGGAAAGGATATGGGAAAATAAACGTCTCGCCTGGGGATTGTCACGTTCAAGATTTTGCAAGGTCTCTAAAATACGTTGATTAGCCCAATTTAAATGATGATACATACTTTTGATTACTTTCAATGGACACAGCTCCTTTATTTTTTCTTTATTTTTCAAAAAATCCGAACCTAAACTGATTCACTATAAGAACTTTACCAAATGAATAAAATTCCAATTCTTTACAAAATATTTCATTCCACCATAAGATCCAATTATTGAAATCTACTTTAAGCAAAACTACTCTTTTTTCTTTCTGAAAAGTACAGGTGGACCATAGAAGAACACTGCACAACAAGCGACTGTTATAGCCACTTCCGAGATGGTTGATGGATAATTAATAATAGCTACGATAAGAGCTATCAAAAACGTTGTAATATGAAATAGTAAGCGAGGTTTCTTTATTTTTCTTCACTCCAATCTGTCCTAATTACGGCACATACTCATACTGCAATCCTGCATCTGAAATGATTGAAACGCACTTGCACATAGAGCATCAATATATATCCACTTGGATGGGAACATATTTCTTTGCTTCTTGTAATTTTTTATTACAAGCCTATTCATATTTTAAACCAATTATTTCATTCTAGGAACTGACACCTTCTTCATCATCAAGTTTAATCTCCGCTGTCAGACCGTCTTCACTTTCTATACGACCAACGATTCCTATCACTTGCCCGACATACATAATAGAGTCTCCACTCTCCGACTTCATTTCTTCTTTCATATCTTTGAAATGCGCTAAAGCTTCTTTCTAGTATTTTGACATAGCCGATTTTGGTACTCCACTTAACGATTCATATGTCTGTAAAGTATTTACCACTCTTAGAACTTCACCAAATGAATGAAATTCCAATTCTTTACAAAATATCCTATTCCACCATATGGCCCGATTATTAAAGTCAAACGCCATTACTCAATAATGGTGCCCGATTGTGGAATAAACTGGAATCACAAAAGTTTTGACATATAGTATTCATCAACGAATTCGCTATCAATAAATAAAGAATGTCTTTTTGTTCCTTCAATTTCAAAACCCATTTTTTTATATAACGATATGGCTGCCTTATTGCGAGTGACCACCGTTAGTTCCAAACGATGTATATTTTGGTTAAACGCCCATTGCTCCAACTTTTTAAATAACATTGTGCCTATCCCTTTTCCCCTATATTCCTTTAAAATTCCCATAACAATATAGGCCGAATGTTTATTTCTCTTTGTATTTCCACCAACAGCCATCAAGAACCCAACCAATTCTTTGCTATCACCTTCAGCAACAAGTATGATGGAATTTTCTTTTTGTTCAATACCCTCGATCATCTTCAGTTGTTGTTCGACCGGAACGTTTCTTTCTCCAGCTTCCCAAAGCATATATTCAGATTCTGCCTCGATCTGTGGAGTAAGGGTGGCAAACCTTTCAGCATCTGATGCCTTTATCTCCCTAATTATCAATACGTTCCCTCCTAAACAATTTGACCCGATTAAATAATTCACCCTTATTCAACTAATGGCCCGATTGTTGAACAGACGCAAATCCTTATTCTAGAATTGCGCCCGTTTGCGGTAAATTAAGACGTACTTTTTACACCAATCAAAATATCCAAATCAACAGTTATCTCAGTGGAATCTCGATTTAAAAATGAATCAATTTGTTCTTTTTCTGCATTCCAAGTTAATGGAGACATTTGAATAAGGTTCAATATTTCTGTTTGTTCTAATTCCTTAAAATAAGTAAACCTGAAATCACTTACTAGCTGAAAGTTTTGTTTAAATAGCGCTTTGGTTTCCTCATTGGTGTAAGTCCTCTTATTACTATCCGTGAAAATTACCTCCCGTAATTCTTTGAGGTAATTAGGACGAGGTACAATTTTCACTATGATACCTTCAGGGGCTAGAACTCTTTTGAACTCCGTATAATTAGCAGGCGATAAGATATTCAAAATAACCTGGCATGACTGATTAGTTAGAGGAATATCCGCCAAATCACCAACTAGCCAAATCGGGTTATAATAATTTTTAGAAGCCATTATAATGCCTTCTTTTGCAATATCTAACCCAATACCAGTGATTTTCTTATTACGACATTCATCTATGACTTTTTGTAAATGTGAACCTTCGCCACTACCAGCGTCGAAAATAATAGTTGGGTTATGAGATTCGTCCAAATGCTCCCCGATTATTTCTGAAACTTTCTCGTGTAACGAGGAATATAAGTTGCTTTCCATAATTATTTTTTGTCTAGCTTCAAATAACTTTTTATCATAATGTTGATTGGAGGGGCGAGTCAGCATATTGACATAGCCCTGTTTTGCAAAGTCAAATGTATGGTTATTTGAACAAATAAGGCTCTTAAAATCAATGACTTTCATTGATCGATGACAAATCGGACATCTAAATATCTCCACTACCTTATTTACTACTCTTGCACTTTTTTCTTTATTGGTCATACCATCTTTCCCTTTCTACAAATCAATACATCCTCTGAACCTTATTCCTCAAAATGGCCCGATTGTTGAATTGTCACAATACAGTTTATTAACGTTATTGTATCAAATTTTTTTTATAAATTATCAATAACCATCACAAAAAACACACCACAACTGTGGTGTGTTAAAAACATTTTATTATTAAAATGTTGCCAAAAACAGATCGGATAACCATCAAAACTTTGTCATATCAAGGGTTTCAAGCAGATTCCTTACATCATGCCAGGCATTCCGCCGCCCATGCCGCCCATGTCAGGCATGCCCATGCCGCCAGCGTTTTCTTCTGGCTTGTCAGCCACTACTGCTTCAGTTGTAAGAAGCATAGCAGCTACGGATGCAGCGTTTTGAAGTGCGTAACGAGTAACTTTTGTTGGGTCAACGATACCAGCGTCGATCATGTTTACCCACTCGCCGTCAGCAGCGTTGAAGCCGATGCCGATTTCTTCTTTTTTCAGACGGTCAACAACGACAGATCCTTCAAGACCCGCGTTTTGAGCAATTTGACGTACTGGCTCTTCAAGTGCACGAAGTACGATTTTAACACCTGTAGCCACGTCACCCTCACCTTTGATCTCAGCTACTTTGTTATATACGTTAACGAGAGCAGTTCCACCACCGGAAACGATACCTTCTTCAACAGCTGCACGAGTAGCGTTCAATGCGTCTTCGATGCGAAGCTTGCGCTCTTTCAACTCAGTTTCAGTTGCAGCACCAACTTTGATGACAGCTACGCCGCCAGCAAGTTTAGCCAAGCGCTCTTGAAGTTTTTCCTTATCGAACTCAGAAGTTGTTTCTTCCAGTTGCGCACGAATTTGGTTTACGCGGCTTGCGATGTTCGCGGAGTCGCCAGAACCTTCAACGATTGTTGTATTTTCTTTGGATACAACAACTTTAGCAGCGCGTCCAAGAGATTGGATTGAAGCTGATTTCAGGTCAAGTCCAAGATCTTCAGTGATCACTTCTCCACCAGTCAAGATAGCGATATCTTCAAGCATAGCTTTACGGCGGTCACCGAAGCCAGGAGCTTTAACAGCAACTGCGTTGAATGTTCCGCGAAGTTTGTTCACTACAAGCGTAGCCAAAGCTTCACCTTCAACATCTTCAGCGATGATCAGCAACGGTTTGCTTTGCTGAACGACTTGCTCAAGAAGTGGAAGTACTTCCTGGATGTTAGTGATTTTCTTGTCAGTGATCAAAATGTATGGATCTTCAAGAATCGCTTCCATTTTGTCAGAGTCAGTTACCATGTAAGGAGATGCATATCCGCGGTCGAATTGCATACCTTCCACTACATCTAGCTCAGTAGTGAAACCTTTTGATTCTTCAATAGTGATAACACCGTCGTTTCCAACGCGCTCCATTGCTTCTGCAATAAGTTGCCCTACTTCTTCATCACCAGAAGAGATGGAAGCAACTTGAGCGATGGACTCTTTGTCTTCGATTTGCTTGGAAATGTTATGAAGCTCTTCTACAGCAGTAGCAACCGCTTTTTCGATTCCTTTGCGGACGCCAACTGGGTTCGCGCCAGCAGTAACGTTTTTCAAGCCTTCTTGAATCATTGCTTGAGCAAGAACAGTAGCTGTAGTTGTTCCGTCACCGGCTACATCGTTTGTTTTGCTTGCAACTTCAGATACAAGCTTTGCTCCCATGTTTTCGAATGCATCTTCAAGCTCGATTTCTTTTGCAATCGTTACACCGTCATTTGTGATGAGCGGCGAACCGAATTTTTTCTCAAGAACAACGTTGCGTCCTTTTGGCCCCAAAGTAACTTTTACTGCATCAGCCAATTGATCTACACCGCGAAGCATCGCACGGCGTGCATCTTCGTTAAACTTAATGTCTTTAGCCATTTAAAATATCCTCCCTATCGTTGAATTCTCTCATATAAAAAGCGTTCTTTTTTATTAGCCGATAACAGCCAATATGTCAGACTCACGTAAAATTAAGTATTCAGTACCTTGGTATTTCACTTCTGTACCAGCGTATTTAGAGAAGATGATAGTGTCTCCTTCGGATACTTCCAATGCAACACGCTCACCGCTGTCAAGAACACGTCCTGTTCCAACAGCAACTACCTTACCCTCCTGCGGTTTTTCCTTCGCAGAATCCGGAAGAACGATGCCGCTCGCTGTTTTCTCCTCTGACTCCACCAGTTCAATGATTACACGATCCCCAAGTGGTTTTAACAAGTGAAACAACCTCCTTAAAGTATATGTAGATTTTTCATTAGCACTCTAACACCCTGAGTGCTAACACAAGTATTATATTAAATAATTTGTTTTCCATTTGCAAGCCTTAACCATTCATTTTTTAAAAAAGTTTCTCCCGGGGTCTGACCCCCGGTGCGGTAATGCGTTAAAGCGCTGATTTCGCACCAGGACACGTTTTTCAAAAATAATTGTTGTATTGATTCACCCTATAAATTCGCTTATAATTGTGTTAATCATCAGAAGTGACAGAAAAATATTCAACCTCAGAATGATGTAGAAAATAACAAGGGGGAAAAACATTATGAAAAGGGTATCACGCTTTTGGTCACTGGGTTTTCTCTTATTAGGTTTGACTGCCCTATTACTTGGCTGCGGAAAAGGAACAGACGATGCGGAACCTGCAAGCGGCAGTAATGGCGACAGCGACGGCAAGAAAAAACTCGTTGTCGGAACAGATGCTACATACGCACCAATGGAATCTATGGATAATAACGGAAATATCGTCGGTATTGACATCGATATTGTGAAAGCGGTTGCAGAAGAAGCTGGTGTTGAAGTTGAATTTAAGAACATCGGGTGGGAGCCTCTTTTTCCTGCAGTAGAGAACGGAGAAGTGGACTTCGCGGTTTCTTCTATTACCATCACAGAAGAGCGCCAGGAATCCTTTGATTTTTCTGAACCATACTACATCGCTAACCAGGTTATTCTTGTGAAAAAAGGATCGGATATTCAATCCTTCCAAAATTTAAAAGATAAGAAAGTTTCCGTTCAAATCAACACAACAGGCCACACAATGATGAAAGAAATTCAAGGCAAAACAAGTTCCAAGATCGTAGCTTCCGAAACAATGCCGCTTGCTATTGAGGAGTTACTTAACGGAAATGCGGACGCATCTGTTGGAGATAACTCCACCGTTAACGAGTACATTAAAAATAATCCCAACGTAGAAGTTGAAATCGTTGAAGATGACAGTGCTGAAAAAGAATACTACGGATTAATGGTTAAAAAAGGAAACTCTGAGGTTGTCAATCTATTAAATGAAGGAATCAAAAAAGTTAAAGAGAACGGAAAGTTGAAAGAGATCACCGGCTTTGATGTTGAGTAAGAAGTTGCTTCTTAGCCTATGAACATCGTTCACTCAATCTGGAGGTGGTTATAATAGATTTTTTAGATATTCGGCTGGATATGATTTGGAACTACAAGGAACTGTTTATCCGGGGTCTATGGATCACTCTAGCCCTCACCGCTGTCGGTTATGTAAGCGGAATCATTTTGGGTCTGTTTATCGGAATGGGCAAGCTGTCCAAAAGAAAATGGATCTACTATCCTTGTAAATACTTTGTAGACTTTTTCCGCGGAACACCCCTTTTGGTGCAGATCCTGCTTATCCACTTAGCTCTTATCCCGTCCGTATTTGGACACTCTCTCGGATATTTTGTATCTGGAGCGATTGCTCTTGCACTTAACTGTGGAGCCTATAATGCGGAGATCATCCGTGCAGGAATCCAATCGATCGAAAAAGGACAAATGGAAGCGGCTAGATCACTTGGTATGCCAAGAAACGTTGCTATGAAACATATCATTCTTCCGCAAGCGTTCCGGCGGATGGTCCCTCCTCTTGGGAACGAATTAATCGCATTATTGAAAGACTCATCTCTCGTCACTGTTATTGCAGCAAACGATCTACTCTACGCGGGTAAAGTTGTCGCTGGAGCTTACGCCAGATTCTGGGAGCCTTATATAACAGTGGCCATCTTATACTTAGTCCTCACCTGGTTATTTACAAAAGTAATAACCTATGTGGAAAAACGTTTCAGCAATAGCTACATTCCGCGGCAAAGGAGACGAGTATTCACATTCGGCCGCTCAGCAATAGAGGTGAACAAATGATTAAAATTCAAGGGCTTCATAAATCGTTCGGACAACTGCAAGTCTTAAAAGGGATCGATTACGAAATAAATGAAAAAGAAGTCATCTGTGTCATCGGACCGAGCGGATCGGGAAAAAGCACCTTCCTTCGCTGTATTAACCTATTGGAAGAGATCACAGATGGTTCCATTTATATTGATGGTGTCAAAATCAACGATCCCAAAACGGATATAAACGAAATTAGGAAAGAAGTGGGAATGGTTTTTCAGCAGTTTAATCTCTTCCCTCATATGACTGTGCTTGACAACATCACAATTTCTCCAATTAAAATTAGGAAAATGGCTCCTCGTGACGCCGAGGAGCTGGCGCACCAGTTGCTTCAAAAGGTAGGACTAGGAGACAAAGCAAATGCCTATCCCGAACAATTATCAGGAGGTCAGATGCAAAGAGTCGCCATTGCCAGAGCGTTGGCGATGAGACCAAAAGTCATGCTGTTTGACGAACCCACCTCCGCCCTTGACCCTGAGATGGTCAAAGAAGTTCTCGATGTCATGAAACAATTGGCACTGGATGGAATGACGATGGTTGTTGTAACGCATGAAATGGGGTTTGCAAGGGAAATGGGAGATCGCGTATTGTTCATAGACCAAGGGGTTCTTGTTGAAGAAGGACCTCCTGAACAAATTTTTGGCTCACCTAACAATGAGAGGACAAAGGCCTTTTTGAGTAAAGTTTTATAGTATTCTACCAAAATCCAAACCATCTCTTACTGGATGGCTTGGATTTTTTTATACTCCCAGACCATTTGCTGGGTCTCTATTTGGTATGATAGAGTAAGATACGCAAATGGAGATGAATGCCACGTGGATTTGTTTTTAATCGTATTACCTGTTTTTTTAATATTTTTTGCAGGCTGGCTTGGACAAAAGCTCATTGGATTTGATATAAAATCTATTTCGAAAGTGGCGCTTTATTTGATGTCGCCATTTCTCGCCTTCCGTACTTTTTATACAAATGAAGTCACGATGGACTATATTTATATCTTTCTATTCTGTTGTCTTTTATCGACCATTCTGATTGTAATCACTTGGATAACGGGGTTGATCATGCGAGCGGACAGACCGAAGCTCTCGGCAATGATTCTGGGCGGAGCATTTATGAACAGCGGAAATTACGGAGCGCCGGTTGTGTTGTTTGCGCTTGGAGCGGTGGCCTTCGATTATGCAGTCATCATGATGGTTTTTCAGTCATTTTTGATGAACTCGATTGGAATTCTAGTGGCGTCGATTGGTGGAAAAGAAAATGCGTCCATTCGGGATGCTGTCATGCAAGTGGTGAAGATGCCTGTCATTTATGGAGCAATCCTTGGTCTTGCTTTACAGCTTCTTTCTATTCATCTGCCGGATACCCTAATGAATGCCGTCGAACTCGTTGCAGACGCCTCCATTCCGACGGTCATGCTTGTACTTGGGATGCAGTTGGCTGCCATACAAAGAAAGCGGGTTGCCTACAGATACGTCTCAGCTACTGTTGGCATCCGGATGATTGTGTCACCGTTGATTGCCCTTCTTATTTTATATTTCTTGCCCATGAATGATTTGATCAAAGCCGTACTTTTCATCCAGGCGTCTATGCCAGCCGCAGCCAATACGACTCTGCTGGCCATTCAATTTGATACGGAGCCTGATCTGGTTTCATTTACAACATTCATCACAACGATTGTCAGTTTGCTGACGATTCCATACGTGCTATTCCTTGTAGGAGTATGAGCCTCGAAGGCTCCCGGTTTGAATCCCTTAGTATTTATTAGTAAAATGGAAATTGCGGTTTTCATATCGGTGAAAGGGACTTAACTTTATGAATAGAAGATATATCTTGATTGTCATAACCTATATTGCTATGCAGCTATCCGGCTTGATCGGCATGCCGCTTTTTTATGCGATTGGAATAAAAGGATTCAACCTTTCTCCTAAGGATGCGGAGATCCAAGCAACAGGTTATTGGCTTGTTTTTAGTTTTTTAGTCGGACTCGCCATCGTATTGTTTCTTCTTCGGAAAAATGAAAAACACAATAAACTTGAACAGGCTGCTCCCCTTTCATTAGGTCTGTCTCTTGTTTGGGCTGCAGGCGGGATTTTCATGGCCTTTTTTGCCCAAGTCATCGCAGCAAGCATTGAACAGATGATTGGAGTAACTCCAGGGTCAGAAAATACGCAGGAAATTTTAAAGCTGATTGATCTCTTTCCTGCAATTGTTCTGATCAGCTCCATTATCGGGCCAATTCTGGAAGAAATCGTTTTTAGAAAAGTCATCTTCGGGACGCTCTACAACCGGCTGCCATTTGGGATGGCGGCAGTCATCAGCTCTGTTATCTTTGCTTTTGCACATATGGAGCCAATCCACTTGATATTGTATACAGCAATGGGATTTGTCTTCGCTTTTTTATATGTACAAACTAAAAGGATTATCGTCCCCATTATCGCTCATGTCATGATGAACACACTTGTTGTTGTGGTACAGCGGTTCATCCCGGAAAATCTGGAAAAAAATATTCAAAGCTTTATACACTTGTTGCAGTGGATGGGAGGTTTCTTTTTATGAGGTCGCCGTTATTTTCCGGCTTGATTTATATCACGCTTGGAGTCGTATTCACGTTTTTCGCCGTTCAACAAGTAAAGTTGAACGAATGGGGTTTCATGGTATACTTACTGATCATTTTAGCCACCTTCGATTTTGGGGCAGGATTTCGACTGATCTCTCTCCACTTCCGATTAAAAAATGGACAAAAATAACAAAAGCGAAAAGCGCCTATTCATCGACGTACAGACTGGAGTGACTCCGACGAGATAAAGGAAACACGCGAAAC
>JAABNQ010000144.1 GCA_009928435.1 Bacillus sp. HF117_J1_D | reverse complement strand
GTACTAAGATGTTTCAGTTCCCCGGGTCTGCCTTCCTATACCTATGGATTCAGTACAGGATACTGCCCCATTACTGGCAGTGGGTTTCCCCATTCGGAAATCTCCGGATCTACGCTTGCTTACAGCTCCCCAGAGCATATCGGTGTTCGTTCCGTCCTTCGTCGGCTCCTAGTGCCAAGGCATCCACCGTGCGCCCTTGATAACTTAATCTTGTCGGTCGTCGATAAGCTTGGTTGAGTAGTACAACCTAAAGGTTTGCACATTTCTTATGGAAATCATTCCATAAGGTGAACGATTCTCGGTTTGTTTCTTCTCTTACTTATCTGGTTTTCAAAGAACGATGCTAGAGAGTTTGACCTCTCAAAACTGAACGAAACGAAACGTCTTTCTCATTGACTCGCAGTCAATGTAGATTCCTTAGAAAGGAGGTGATCCAGCCGCACCTTCCGATACGGCTACCTTGTTACGACTTCACCCCAATCATCTGTCCCACCTTCGGCGGCTGGCTCCAAATGGTTACCCCACCGACTTCGGGTGTTACAAACTCTCGTGGTGTGACGGGCGGTGTGTACAAGGCCCGGGAACGTATTCACCGCGGCATGCTGATCCGCGATTACTAGCGATTCCGGCTTCATGCAGGCGAGTTGCAGCCTGCAATCCGAACTGAGAATGGTTTTAAGGGATTTGCTCCACCTCGCGGTCTCGCTGCCCTCTGTACCATCCATTGTAGCACGTGTGTAGCCCAGGTCATAAGGGGCATGATGATTTGACGTCATCCCCACCTTCCTCCGGTTTGTCACCGGCAGTCACCTTAGAGTGCCCAACTCAATGCTGGCAACTAAGATTAAGGGTTGCGCTCGTTGCGGGACTTAACCCAACATCTCACGACACGAGCTGACGACAACCATGCACCACCTGTCACCGCTGTCCCCGAAGGGAAAGATCTATCTCTAAACCGGTCAGCGGGATGTCAAGACCTGGTAAGGTTCTTCGCGTTGCTTCGAATTAAACCAC
>JAABNQ010000143.1 GCA_009928435.1 Bacillus sp. HF117_J1_D | reverse complement strand
GAAGTCGTAACAAGGTAGCCGTATCGGAAGGTGCGGCTGGATCACCTCCTTTCTATGGAGTACCTCGCTTCCGTAGCGAAGCGGTACAAATACGGTCAGCGCAAGCTGCCGGAATAGACTTTACGAAGTAAAGTCAACCAACTCACTCGTTGGTCAGTTTTGAGAGTTTAACCTCTCATTTGATCCTTGAAAACTAGATAACGAAACGAATTTGCGTTTTAGAAATATCCTTCTCTAACGACTTGTGTCAAGTGATTGACCAAGAAGTGAAAGAGTAGCGTTAGAGCGAAAGATTCGTGACAGGTGATCCTTTGGAAGCTTGTTTCACCATTGAGTGGTTTTATCCAATCAGGAAACAAGCGAACAACAGAGCACATGGCACGAAACTGGAGCGACATGGTTAAGCTACTAAGAGCACACGGAGGATGCCTAGGCGCTAGGAGCCGATGAAGGACGTGGCGAACAACGATACTGCCTCGGGGAGCTGTAAGCAAGCTTCGATCCGGGGATGTCCGAATGGGGAAACCCAGCTGGTGTAATAGCCAGTTACCCGTATCTGAATACATAGGATGCGAGGAGGCATACCCAGGGAACTGAAACATCTAAGTACCTGGAGGAAGAGAAAACAAGAGTGATTCCGTCAGTAGCGGCGAGCGAACGCGGAACAGCCTAAACCAGAGAGCTTGCTCTCTGGGGTTGTGGGACGTCTCACATGGAGTTACAAAGGTTTAGATTAGACGAACAGGTCTGGAAAGGCCGGCCATAGAAGGTAAAAGCCCTGTAATCGAAAATGTGAACCCTCCGAGACGGATCCCGAGTAGTGCGGGGCACGTGAAACCCCGTATGAATCCAGCAGGACCATCTGCTAAGGCTAAATACTCCCTAGCGACCGATAGTGAAGCAGTACCGTGAGGGAAAGGTGAAAAGCACCCCGGAAGGGGAGTGAAATAGAACCTGAAACCGTGTGCTTACAAGAAGTCAGAGCCCGATCTATGGGTGATGGCGTGCCTTTTGTAGAATGAACCGGCGAGTTACGTTCCCATGCAAGG
>JAABNQ010000028.1 GCA_009928435.1 Bacillus sp. HF117_J1_D | reverse complement strand
TTCCACGAGTTAAATCACTTGACTTTTGAATGGAAATTTCATGCAACGCTAGTGAATCAAAAAGAGAAATGAACATAAATTTACTCCTCAGAGCTGCAATCTTATACAATAAATAGAACCGTTACAATTGAACTGATATAATAGATATATATGGAATTTAAAATATAACTTTAGCTAATTTATTTGTATTTGAAAATGACGAGGGGGCAACAAAATAGGAGTTACATAGATATATGGAACAGATTAGTATGATTAAAAAGTTAAAAAGATGACTAGTATGGGGGGATCATGGCATCTTCAAGTATTCAAAAAATGCGATTGAATTAAGCGGTCAGGATTATGATATCAAGGTTAACCGTCATTTTGGGTATATTGTCATAGCCAATAGGATTTTTTGTGTAATGAGTTATTTAACACTGGAGGAAGCTAAAAATGATTAACTTTACTGCTATTGGACAGCAAAAAAACTATACAACATTCAAAGCCACTCAAGGGCAGCAATTCGGTAAAACTGTGGTGTCGCTTCAATGTTCCATGATTGAAATATTGAAATTTATTGAAATTGATAATTCAGTTCAAAGGGAGATTATAGATCAACATGTAGCAGAAATCCAAAAATATATTCAGTTTGGAATGGACGGTAACCTCATATTCTTTCCTCCGTTTGTATTTTCTGCTCGTGGACAGGGAAAGTTTATAGAAAATACAATGGAATTTCAATTAAAAACAGAAGACAAATTAGTTCTTTTAGATGGGCAACATAGAATTAAAGCTTTTGAACATTTGATTAAGATAATGGAAAGTCGTAATAATAGTGAAGATATTGAGAAACTAAGTTATGTGAAAAATTTCCCCATATCACTACAAATCTATATTGATTTAGATATTAAACAGGAAAAACAGCTTTTTACTGACATAAATACTAAAGCTTCAACTGTTAGCAATACTATATTACTAATGTATAAAGATAATATTCTAGCTAATAAATTGGTTAAAGAAATTATTTATAACCACCCAACTATTGATAGTGAAGAGTTTGAAGTGAGAGGACGCTCAACGCAAACTAAACTAATGACAGCAGCAACCATGTATACTGCTATTCTTATATTAAATGAGGGGCGCATTATTACTGAACTACAATTAGATAAAGTTACTCTTAGCAATTTTGAAGTTTATAAAAAAAATAGTATGGAATTTCTAAAGTTTTTAGTGAAATATGCACCTCATGATGCAACAAACAGAAAAAAATATATTATTTTAAATCCTAAAGTTATTTGTGGAATTGCCCATTTTATCTACTTAGTTCTTAAAGAAAACCCAAATCGTGACATGGAATACTTTTTTAAAGAAGTTATTTACCAAGTAGATTGGACACATGATAATGTAGAATTTAAAAATTATAATGTCCCATTTGCTAAGTCTACTAAAAGATATAATTTTTCAAACGGTGTACGTTCAATTAAAGGAATTACTAATTATTTATTAGACCTTTCTAAAAAGAGGGTGTGGAATTAATGAAACAATTTTTAATATTGAAAGGTGTTGTTCGTCCAATTGATGAGCGACAACCTACAAAAGGGCTAATGACCACTCAAATCAAAGTGAAAAATTTACTAGGAACCTATTTGATAGACAATGAGGTGAATAGGGACATAAATGTCAACAGAATTCCTAAAATTGAAAAATACATTGATACTTTTGATAACGAATTAGGGATATTTTTCCCTGCAATAATGTGTAATATCCAATTAAAGGAGTTTAATTATGATGAACAAAATTCAGCATTGACTATATATCCTCATGAAAAGTTAGTGATAATAGATGGTCAACATCGAATCAAAGGACTAGAAAGATATTTGAGTACAATGAAGGATGATGACTTAAGGAAGATAAATATACTTAATAGCATACTCACTTTACAACTTTATATTAATTTAGACAAAGCAGAACAAAGAGAATTATTTACATCTATTAATTCAAATGCCAAAAAGGTGTCAATGTCTTTAACAACATCATATGATAGTAGAGATATATTAAATGTTCTAGCAACAGATATATATGCAATTTCTAAACCCTTACAATCATTAGGGATTGAAACGAATAAATCGAGAGTAACAAGACCCAAAAACGAAAATCTAGCTACAATGACTAGATTAAAAACCTTTTTAAGTTTATTACTTTTCGGAAAAAAACTTTTAAGTAATAGTAATGAAGAACTTATTAAAGAGAATTATGACTCAGTTTTAACCTTTTTAGAAAGACTATTTTTTAATTTAACTGTAATCCTTCCTTCAACACCTGGCAATGTGCGGAAATATGTACTAGGGCATGAAGCGGTATTAAATGCATTAGCAATATATTTAAATCGAAAAATTGTAGTTGCCCATAATGATGGTTTTGTTTTTCATTATGATTTAGGTAGTTTTTTAGAGGCACTTACCTTAATAGATTGGTCAGTAGAGGATCCCTCTTGGCTTCCGTTTTTACAAGTAGCATATAGAGGTAAAAGTATGGAGTTTTTGACTATAGATTTAAAATTTCAGAATGATATTGCTGAATACTTAACTGATGTTTTGTCTTAATTACGGATATCAGAATCCATAGCCAATACGAAGTTATATCAATTTCATTACATCTTTAATGATGGAATTCGTTCTGTGTTATCGCATTCTAGGAAAACCACAGCCAATTGGATTTTATAAAATTGCTTCCTTGCTATTTAGTGTTTAGTTTAATATCTCATAAAGCTGTCAATACTGGGTAGAAACTTATAAGATTCTAGTTGATGGTGTAGTATCAATGAGAGAACGCCATGGTTTGGTGGTTAGAAAGTGATTCCAATAGGGGTTGAAAACCGAATAGCTAATTTTTTCTTTCACAGATACCTACCGGAAGAAGTGATGATAAAAATAGTAGATGGGTTACTAACGCCTTGTATACAGAACGATGAAGTGGATTTAGATTTTGATGAACTGGTCTCTTGAGCAATTGAGATTATTGACCAGCAATTAGAAGTAAACGTCAAATACAGCCCACATTCTATTCATCGGTCATCCGTGCGATAATCTTCCTAGAGATCAATTCGGGAGGTATTGCGATGACCTTAAAAAACAAAAGAATAGAATGGAAAGTGCGCTATGACGCCTGGAAAGAAAGCGGGCAAAGTGTAGCGGCATGGTGCCGGGATCAGGAAATCAAAGTTCATCAAATGTACTATTGGGTGAAGCAGTTTGAGCGTGGCAACATGAACTCAGGAACACCTGCGCAGACACAGTGGCTGACGGTGCAGGTCGATGAAGAAATAAATCATATGATTACATCTTTAAAAAAATTACGTGAACAGGGAAAAGCTGTAATAGACGATTAATCCTAAAAATCTATTAAGGTTTCCGTAGGCACTGCAAAAAAAGCGAGACGTTATATATCTCGCTTTCATCCTCAGTCAGCCCCTGCACCGCCGCCGGCATCACCGCCAGAGCTTCCTCCCCCGCTGCTCCCGTCAAACGATGAACTGCCATCCTTGCTCTGTGGCTTGTTCATCTGATGAAAAGTGAGCGGCGGTTTACTTAATTTCCAAGTTTCGAATAAATAGTTCATCGGGTTCCCTTCGGAGAGAATGAAGGCGGATAATGGAGCATCCCTCATCCATTCTTCTGATTCCTTGGATTGGATTGTAAACTTCTTCGCTCTTAAAATGAGGGCAAGCCCCATCCACCGATCCAGCTTTGCACCATCTTCCATGGAAGGGATACCTTCTTGTTTAAGCTGCCGCCTGAACATCCGGATTTCTGCCCGGATGTGAGCCGCCTTATTTGACAGCAAAAATTCCGGCAATACCGAATAAAGCAGTGAACCGGAAATGACAAATAAAATGTAAGGTAAGCGCAGATCTGGCTCAATAAGTAATATAGCGGCGAGAAGTGAAATAGCCAAAATCAAAAACTGGTGGGAACGCCCTTCTGCCACCCAACCTTTTTTCAGTAAATAGCCAGATCCCGCCACATACAATAAAATCCCAAAGCCCGAAGCCGAATCCAGGAAGTAGGCAGAAACAATTCCGGCCATGATCGCCATCATCAAGCCCCTTCCTGCAAGCCGGCAAACTGTTCCGTGGATCAGTCCCAAGCGTTTCATATCCTGAATTACGCAGTGAAACCAACGCTTTTCCATCTGCATAAAGCGGAACCGCCTCAAGTAATAACCGTACATTTCTTTTCTTTCTTTTTTCTCCGTTCGTGTTGCCCCGTATATATGATTCATGGAAAAAACACAGATGCCGCCTCTTACTCTTCGTGTAAACAGCCAGTCCAAAAGGATATTCTCACACTCTGACATTTGTTTCAGACCTTGACGGAAAGAAAAACTGAGCGTGCGAAGCGAGGCTTTTCCGTCTTGGGCAAACCGTATGGGAGCTTTATTGTCGCTGATGGTGATAAAACCTTTATCAACGAGCGAAAGAATACCAGCCATAAACGCGAAATGATCTCTTCTTCCCATTCTGTCAATCACATACAGCTGAAGCGGGTCATACGAAAGCAGATCACTGTTATGGCTGCTTCCCTGCCAAATACGCTGGGGCAGAAATAATAGACCCAGTGCCGTGATAGCGAACAGAATGGTGACTGCATATAAAATGCGAACGATTTTTGATTGCGTCTCCGCTTTTTCTGATTCAACATGAATGCGCTTATTTTCCTGTTCCAACACCTTTTCAAGGCTGGCGGGAGCCGCTCCTTTGTCTTGATCCCCCATAATGGCTGAAGGAAACAACAGCCTCACTTCTGTCAGCTCACTCTTTCCAGATACTGCCGTGTGAAATCTGACCATCTCCTCTGTTGTTTCCATCAGTTCACCACCCGGATGGTGGATAAACGCATGATAATCAGAAACTCCAACCCGTTCAGGAAAAACAACATCGATGGTAACGTTATGTAAATCGATATCATGGTTTTTGTCGGTCCCGAAAAAGGGAATCGTTAAATCACTGTATGTATCATATGAGCGGACGGCATTTTTCAACTCATACAAAAAGAAGACCGTTTTTGTCTCATTCTTGGAGGGAAGCCCTGCAAAAAAATCATTGCCGCTCTTTTGCACATCCAGTGGGCGCAGCTCACTCATCTCGATGAATCCTGGTTCCCCGTCTGGATTCATCAGCTCATATGCTTCAAATTTTTGGATGCCCTCATGCCCATCCAAATGAACAGATCTCCTCACCCTTTTATATTCGCCGTCAAATGTATAGGTAAAAACCTCATTGACAAGCACATCACCATTTGGCTTTATCCATGCCTTAATATGCACTTTATCTATAGAAAAAGAGCGGGCGTCAACTGGGGAGGCAACCAAAAAAAGATCCAGTACTATAAACATGATGATCAAATAAATTCTTTTCAAAACCGTTCCCCCCTTTTTTTTAGCTTTTTCAAATTATTTTCATCCCCAGGCCCCCGTACTCCGGGTAAGATATTCATCTTGATTTCTATAGGAATTGCATTACATTTTTTCAAGATATATCTGGAATAGTGGACTAGAAAAATGGCTCCATTCAGCAACAAAACCGCTGAGTGGAGCCATTTTATGATTCGAACAGCCTCGACTCGGTTATTTGTTTGCCTCCGTTGTTCTTCCGTTCCTATTCAATTATTGGATACACCATGTTCTGAATTGAGTCAATTTTCCCTTACTAGGAATAGAAAAACTGAAATACAGAATTTTCACTATTCATTGTAGATATATATTTCATTAGCTCTTCGAAGGAGTGAACTTTTTCCCAAGTCATCATCACCGTTTAGGTCTTTTAATTTATCATACCATATCATTTTCAAGCAATACATACTGCCGGCTACTCAAATGACTGATACATTTTAGAAAGGTATTATGACGAAGAACTAATGCTTGAAGCTCTTTTTGGGACACCGATTTTCCAGAAACCCGGAGATCGGCGAAATCATTGCAGCTTCAAGCCATCACACATCCCCAAACTTCCCGCACTCCTTGTCAAAGCTGAGCCTAATGGTACCAATAGGGCCATTCCGCTGTTTCGCCAGGATCACCTCGACAATGTTTGGCTGATCCGTGTCCTTCCGGTAATAATCCTCACGGTACAAAAAGGCGATCACATCGGCGTCCTGTTCGATTTGCCCGCTTTCCCGCAGATCAGGAAGGATCGGCCGTTTATCCTGCCGGCTCTCCACTCCCCTGCTCAGCTGGGAAAGAGCTGCCACTGCCACTTGGCAATCCCTTGCAAGATGCTTGAGCATCCGGCTAATTTCACTGATTTCGGCCTGGCGGTTTGACCTGTGTTTTGCATCCCCCGTAATAAGCTGTAAGTAATCAATGATGACGAGGAACCTTTTATCGTCGCCGTATTCCCGGCGGAGCTTCCGCACCTTGGCCCACATATACCCGATATCCATTCCCGGCTTGTCGAAAATATGCAAGTTTGCCTCTGATAACATCCCCATGGCGCCCGTCAGCTTCGCCCAATCGGCCTCCTCGAAACGGCGCCGGGGATTTCTCATTTTTACCGAGCTGATATTTCCCGCCAGTCCGACCGCCCTTTTCAACAGCTGGTGCATGGACATTTCCAGTGAGAAAATAATCACCACATCCTGATGTGCCGCCGTCAAAGCCAGATTCAAAGCAAATGCCGTTTTGCCCATGCTCGGCCGCGCCCCGATGACAATCAGTTCTGACTTCTGCAGTCCACCAGTCAAGCGGTCCCAATGCTTATAGCCCGAAGAAATACCAGTCACCTCGCCTTGGTCCTTTCCGGACTCCTCATAAAGATCGACAAGGTCGGAATGGATATCGCCTAGTTCCTCATCGACCAGTCCCTCTTCAAGCATAACCAGATCCTGGATCCCGTTTTTCAGCACAGTAGAAATATTCTCGCCCTGTATTCCCTGCTGAATGCGGCTTGCCACTTTCACCGCTTGTCTTTTTTGGTCATATTCCTGGATCAGCTTCTCGTAATGCCTTATATTGGCGGTTGTATGCACACGGGCGGCCAGATCCGTCACATAGCTGATGCCGCCGACACTCTCCACATTGTCCAGGCCGACTTCCTCGATGACGGACACAGGGTCGATCGGCTCCCCTTTTTTACACAAACGCTGAATCGCCGCAAACAGCACCCGCAATCTGGACATATAGAGTTGCTCGGGCTTGATGGCAGTTTCTTTTGCCAGATCCCCATCCAGCAGCAACACCCCCACAAAGGCTTCCTCTACTTCCTTGCTGTAAAGCGGCCTTTCCTCCATCAAGATTCTCCTCTGCCTATGCCCAAAATGGTCCGCACTTTCTCCAACTCCCTCTGTACAACTTCGCGGCTGGCAGGCTTTTCTTTTCTGGCAGCTATACTGGCCGTTTCTTCCGGGTCCGGAACCACCCGAGCCTCTTGCGGCTTTTTCAGCAGATCGGCAATCTTTGGAGGGTACACAGATGCTGACACATGCGCTTGGAGCGCGGCTTCCAACTCCTCCAGATTACAGCCCTTCAGCACCTCATGCCACGAATCCAGCTTTTTCTGATTCAGCTCAAATTGTTCGTAGTAAACCGCAATTCTAGCCATCAGCGAAAATGTCTCCCGCTTAGTCATCAAGATTAAACTCCTCCTCTCGCCACAGCTTTTTTACCGGCTTCTGGTTCAAATAGGACTCAAATTTCGTTCCAAACAACGTCTCTGGACGCAAATATTTTCTCCAATACGGATCGTGAAGCCATTCGGTTGCCTTCAGGTCAATCACTTTTTTCATATCCTGCAAGGTAAACCCCTCGTTCCAACGTGCACGGATCAGTTCCCGTGTACGTCTCGTGTTCGGTTTATAGGCAGATCCCGTCTTTGCATTCAAGTATTCAACGACCTCGGAAAAAGGAATATGTATTTTCTCTGAAGTAGTCTCTGTAGTAATCTCTGGTATTGGTTTGGTCAAACTGACCTGCTCAGGTGCTCGGACTGGCCCGTTCATCATTCCATCAGAGGCAGGGAGATGTCCATCTTGATCTTCTCCAGCTAACGCCTCTAATTTTTCATAGTCCAGTGTGTACCATTTCGTTTGGTCCATCCTGGACTGATTGAACATCGCGGACATCACCAATCCCTTTTTCTCCAGCGAATTGATCGTGCGTCTCAGCGTGCTCTCCGACCAAAACGGTAGCTGCTCATGCCACTGGCTGTATGTGTTATACACCCACTTTCGCCCGTCCCTGATATGCGTGCTTTTCACCACCCAATAATGCATTTGTTGCAACACCACCGCTTCATTTACCCCCAGCTTCACAGCTAACGACGGAATGATCATGACGGGATGCTCTTGAATTAATAATCTGCTCATCCAACTTCCTCCTTTTTTCAGCGCCAAAGATCGGTCAGCCTCCTGCATCTGCCGTTCCTCTCAACTCTTATATAGAGGGATTCTCGGAAAAGGGACACCATGGGTTTGAAAAAGCTTGCTCACTATTATTGAAGAGCGGAGTGATATTTCATTGAAAAGAGAAAAATAAAAATCATCATGATCTACAGTTTTAAAAAGCCATTTGATCCGCCAAGACCTCCTATAGATTTTCTACAAACTACTTTTATTACCGACGTATCCGTTTCGCGAGCATATTTTTCAAAAAAAGTTGTCATTATACATATCAATTGATATATAATGGTTGATATAGAACAAATAATTTTTATAAAATATTTAATTAGAGGTGAGTGAACAGGTGGCGCCAAAAACAAAGTTTACGAAAGAACAGATCATAGATGCGGCGTTTGAAATTGCAAGGACGGAAGGAATCCATTTCATTACAATCCGCAAGGTAGCGGAGAAGCTAGGGAGCTCGATTGCCCCGATTTATGTGAATTTCAAAGAGGTTGGCGAATTAATTGAAGAAGTGTATAAGAAGACCTTCGAGGTTAGCAGACAGATGTTGATGGAGCAAAACTCCGGGCATCCGTTCCACGATATAGGCGTGGCCAGCATTCGGTTTGCAAGGGAGTACCCGATTTTGTTTCGCGATATTGTGATGAAGAAGAACGATGAAGCGAAGCACAATGAGGAAGAGACGCAAGGCTTCATAAAGATGATGAAAATGGATCCCGATCTTACGAGATTGGATGAGGATGAATTAAGGAAAATGTTACTGAAGATGAAGATTTTTCAGGTTGGGATGAGCGTGATGGTGGCGAATGAGTTGCTGCCAGAACATTTGACGGAGGAACAGATCATTCAGTTGATGGACAGCGCGGCTGAAGATGTGATCAGCACTGCGAAGCGTCGTGCGGAAGAACAATAATTAAGGGGGATGTTAAAATTGTCAGCGGTAAGGAGAAAGATTAGCCTGATATTGTTCATTGTGGTGGTGTTAGCAAGCGGTTGGATTGGCGTGTGGGTAGATTCGAAGCTCCCGGATCAGCCGGCGGAAAATTCATTAGGAATGGGATTATGGCTTATTTTACCGATTATCACAATGCTCATTTTGCGGCTTGTGAATCGCGATTGGAAGGATATTGGCATTCGTCCAAACGTTAAAGGGAATCTGAAGTGGTATGGGGTAGCTATTGCAATCTATCCGGTGATGACTGTTATCATTGTCGGTCTTGCATTGTTGTTTCATAGCGCCAGTTTTTCTTCCGTTGAACTAAATTCAATCCTACCACTTATAGGTGTGTCAATTGCAGGTAACTTTATTAAGAACATTTTTGAAGAGTTTGCTTGGCGTGGGTATTTGACTCCGAAGCTGATTGAGCTCAAACTCAATGACTGGATGCTTTATCTCGTATCCGGTCTTGTGTGGGCGCTGTGGCATGCTGCGTATTATATGGTGTTCCTTCCGGACTCTTACTTCGAGACAACTTCGAGAATGGGCTTTCTTATAATAGGCTGTGTGTTAATGGTAGCCTGGTCGATCATGTACGTTGAAATTTATCGGCTTACGAAATCTGTTTGGCCGTGTGTGCTAATGCATGCTTTGGAAGATGGAGTGCCTACTTTGCTTGTGTCGGTAGCCGGGGTCATTACATTGACAAAAACAGGCGAACTTTGGCTCAGCCCGACCACAGGCATCATTACAACCATCCTGTTCGTCCTATTCGGATTGTGGCTCAGGTCGATCAGAATAAAAAAGGAACAACAAATAAACGCCGGAGTTTTGAACGATTACAATGCTGGTTCGATTTGAGGAAACACCAAAAAGCTCTCAATAAGAGGGCTTTTTGACGTGAGTGGAGGCACATTAAAGGTGATATCCTGTATCGGAATAATGGAATCTTTCCCTTGGAGGGAAGTGAGAATGTATATGCATTGATTGTTAAACTGACCCCTATATTTTATGATAAATTGGCACTTTCAAACATACCAATCATTTGCTAATATTGTCCCATAAAAAGATAATTCGCTAATTTGAATAAATTGTAGTATACTTCTGTCCAAGGCTCCAAGGATAGGTCCTCTACCAAGTATTGGTATGGCTTTGGCTGTTTGTGTTTTGTTTGCCATTTCTGATGAAGTACATCAACTATTTGTATCTGGTAGAGGAGCGGAAGTTAAGGACGTTTTGATTGATAGTGCGGGAGCAAGTATTGGGATTGGATTGGATTTGATGGTCGGGCGTATAGTGTTTCTGTCAAAGCCCCACAAAGCTTATCGATTTAGTAGGTACGGTTCTCATCTATCTAGATAGAATAGGTAGTAGAATTAGTACGATGTAAAATGATACCCTAACAGATTTCAAGAACTGTTGGGGCATCCGTTCATACATGAATTAAGAAGGCGCTATCAAATGCTTTTGAACTCTGAAATAGAAATAAGTTAGCCTGATTATGATCACTGGGGTACAATTGAAGAATCAGTGGCACACCGACGATGTATAATTATATTCAGCATTCTCCTTCACAATCGAAATACCATATTTCTCAAGTTCATTATGAATCATTGGGCTATCTGCTATACCTTGACAATAACTATATTCAAGGAAAATGCCGTACATATTGCTCCATGCTGCTTCTAACTCAAAGAGTAATTTTTTCTGCTCTCCAGTTAGGGATTCTTCTAATTGTGAAAAAATTCGACTAGAAACTTCTTCGGCAGTACGAAATTCTGCATCATCTCTACTTCTCTTAAAGGCCACTTGATGAACTCGTTCTGCAAAGATAACGTTTATGAAGGCCTTTTGAATAACATTGTGATTATATTTAGGTTTTTTATGCTCATTGTCTGATTTATAATCATCATGATTCTCGTGGATTACCTGAGTATTTAGTAGAGAAAAGTAGAAGTGCTCGGAGTTTTTTTCCAAGTTCCTATCATAAACCTTAAAATTTTCTACTTTATAAAGATAGACACTCATTCAAACTCCTCCTTTTGCAGTTATATAACCTATACAACTAATATGATATCGATTATTGAATGGATTGTCAACTATAAGTTATATAACCTATAATAGTTAATGGAGGAGAGATTTTGATGAGCATTGATAAAAAGAAAAACACTCAAGTATTAGTCACCTTTCCTAATGAGCTGCTAGAAAAAGTGGAGGATTTTCAGTTTGCAAACAGGATTCAAAATCGTAGTGAGGCTATTCGGGAATTGATTAGAAGAGGGTTAGAAGAAAATAAGGATGGTGACGAGTGAGTGTTTTTGAAGCCCTGATTTTAATGGTCAGCTTTTCAACGCTGATCGTGGCGATAATCGCTTTTTTTCAGACAGAAAATAATCCGCCCATACGCCTCCAAAGCAGTTGAGCGGATTATTTCTGCAAAATTGCTGAGGAGAGTAAATATCAAAATATTCTTCATACGACCCTATATCAGAATTCACCTAAACATCAGCCCCTTAACCCCAAACATCCCTATCGAACTATTCATAATTTTGACAGAACCTTATATGTGAAAGTCATACTCTTGTCAAGTGTACCTCTCATGTTAGTGATGGGTTCTGACACACTTCAGAAACTCAACTCCAGGTTATAGTTGAAATGCCTGCGTCTAAAGACGGTGGAGTTAGCCCACGCATTTGTAAGTTAAATCTACTACCCTAACACTGAGTTCCGGGTTTTGACTCGATTCTGATTACTCACTCAAATGTATACTACCAGCCTCACAGAGAAGAACTTTATAATGAAATGAGCTGTTAATGATGCCGCGTTCTTAGAATGGAGGCTTAGAATATAAGGGAACATTTGTTTTTAATTTAGGTAAGAGGCTCCATAGAAGTATGATAATATAAAGTTAGCAACTGAATATTGTTTGGGTGGTTGGTGGTCAATCTTCTTTCCGTATGGAGGAAAGAAGGTGGATACTGCTATCAGAATTCACCACCCTCGACATGTTATTTACCACCAAGTGCCACGGAATTTACCATCGATTGCCAATGTATTTACCATGAATATGTAGAAGTCCTGCAGAGAGCATTTCTTATGCGTTGTAGGATTTTTTGTAATTGTTATTAACTTTATTATTTTCAAAATCAGAAAATGTGTGGATGCTGTCAATGTTTTTATCATATAATTTTAACGAATATGTCTCCTTATCTCCTTTCGAACCTTTCTATCAGCATTAGTTTTAGGAGTACCCAACACTTCTAATAAATTGCTTGCATCTTTTCCAGCTAATAAAATTGGTACCTCACTAAAACTTTCAGAAGCCCAACCAATGATTCGAGTAATATAGTCATGCGAGAATCTACTATTAAAGGGGCTGATTCCTAACAAAACATGAGTTCCATTGTCAAATATTCTCATACAATTTTTGGATAGACCTTCAACTTCGAATTCCTTTTGAATTGTTTGCATAATCTAACCTCCCTATATATTTTACATTATCAGGAATATTGTCAAGCTTTTTCCAATTTGCAATTTTAATTTAGATTGACATATAAAAATCAATGCCATATAATAATCGTTAACCAGTTAATCATTTTTGTTTTAGTAAGATATTAAGTAAAGCAGGTGGAAATTAATGGATAATATAAATAAAAAAGAAGAAGCTTTGGAGGCCTTACAAAATTTAATTACAGAAAGGGAAACAGCTCAAAAGAGAAGAAGAGTAAATAAATCAGGTCAGGAAGAAGCGTTAATTTTAGGGTGGACACTCACTCAATTACATATCGTTGCAATAATTAAAGAGAGAGGAATGGCTAATAATACCTCTCTCTCTGAAAGTCTAAGATTATCTAAACCAGCTATTACTAAAGCTGTGAGAAAGCTGTTACAACATAATATCCTTGTAAAAACACAGCAAGAAGATAATAAAAAAGAAGTTTATTATCTTCTTACGGAATCAGGTGAGGAACTTGCTTTAATTCATGATCAATTACATGAACAAGCAAGAAATCGCTATTTACGTATCTTGGATAATTTTAACACAGTCGAATTGGAGACCATTATTAAGTTTTTAAAAGCTATTACAGAAAATATGAAGCAACATTAAGGCCATAAAAGGAGAATGTATATGCAAAGACAAATATCTCAAATCAAAGTATTTGTGTTGTATTTGTTAAGTATAAGCACTTTTTTTGCCTCTTTGAATCAAAACATTTATACACCAATAATCCCTCTTATTCGAGATTCATTCAACGTCTCGATCAATTGGGTAAACTTCACAGTGAGCAGTTTTATTTTTATTATTGCTATAATTCAAATTGCTTTAGGAACGGTTATTGATACTAAAAATCATAAAAGATTATTATTGGTTAGCTTAATTTTAATCAGTATTTCAACTATAGTTTGTGCTTATACAACAAATTTTATGCTCTTTATGATTTCTAGAATAGTTCAAGCTATTGGTGCTGGAATTATCCCTTTAGTAACGATAAACATGATTGCACAATTATTTGAAGGTAAGGCAAGAGGCAGCGCAATGGGAACTTATCAAATATTGCTTACACTCGCCCCTGCGATTGCGCCTATCCTGGGGGGATTACTTGGGCAATACTACGGCTACCGGGGAATTTTCCTATTCCTCTTTGTTATTGCTGCTGGATTGCTTATTTTGATTGCTTACGTACTTCCAAATGATGATAGAAAGGAGGCTCAAGGAAAAACAAACAGCTTTATTAAAAACTATATGGCTGTTTTTTCTAATTATATAGGTGTAAGTACAATGATTGTAAGTTTCTTTGTATTTTTCATCTATTTTGCAATTCTAGTGTACTTGCCAATATTACTTAACGATCATTATCACGTATCTTTGCAAATCATTGGTTTATTATACTTACCCTTGACAGTTAGTATGATTTTGGGAAGTCTGTTATTCAAACACTTACAGAAAAAAATATCATTAAATGCATTATTGATAGCTGTTTTATTTTTAATGCCTTTACAAGTCATATTATTTGGTTTACTACATACCAAATCAATCATTGGATTAAGTATCATATTATTTGGCTATGGCATGACAGTAGGATTTTCACCTCCTCTATTTTCTACCATTATAAGTAATGAATACAGCGAAAATAGAGGAACAGCTTTAGGTCTTTTTAATTTCATCCGTTATGCAGGTATGGCAATCGGGGGCATGCTCACTGGATTGTATAATGTCCTGCCAAGTGCTTTCGTATTTTTCTTTTTAGGTATCTTTCTTTTTTTTGCTTCAGTATTACATTATCAGAGTTTTAAAAAAAGATTTTTGTAATAACTCAACTCTCGTACCAACAAAATAAGTACTAATCGTTGGCTAGACTGAATCTTGAGCCTATCAATTTATAATGGACCCGTAAAACTAGACACGAAATAAGGAGATGTTAAAGTAGGTCTATGAAAAGAAAACGATATACACCAGAATTTAAATCTCAAATCGTGCTAGAGGTCCTAAAAGAAGAAAAAACAATGAGTGAAATTGCTTCATCCCATGGCATTCATGTGAATCAGATCCGTCAATGGCGGAATGCCTTCTTGATCAAATACCTCAGCTGTTTACGAATGAAAACAGGAAATCAGATAAAATGAAAGCTGAGTATGAAGAATAAATCGAAACATTCTATGCCGAAGTTGGCCGTCTAACCACACAATTGTCGTGTCTTAAAAAAGTCTTTCCTTAAGGAGTAGATCAGAAAGAATAGACATGATTGATTGGAATAATGCAGAACTTCCCATTACCACACAAGCTAAACTGCTCGGACTCAATCGCTCAAGCTTGTATTATAAGCAAGCCAGTCGAACCTTCTCGAGAAGAAGTTCGTATTAAACATAAAATCGATGAGATTTACACGAAGCATCCCTTCTTCGACTCTCGTCGCATTACAGCTTTCAGAATTACTCTATTAAACTTATAGTGCCTCACCACTCGAACAATCAAAATTTCATACAAAACCCGGGTAGTAAACATGACTATGGCAGCGCTATTCGTAAAATCATGTATACGACTAACACCGTGGAAAGCATTCATTCAAGCTTTAGGAAAGTGACCAAAAAAGGAGCATTCTCTAATGAGAATGCCCTGTTAAAAGTATTGTATTTGCGCATTAAAGTACTGGGGACAAATTGGGATGGCAGGCATATCCAAAACTGGGCCATGGTCAGGAACCAGCTACTCCTTCATGATGAGCTGAAAGATAAGGTTTTAAAATACCTTGAGTAAAGTGTACTTATACACTTTATTTGACAAACCCAAATAAACCACAAATACGCAAATAAACGTAGAATGTAATTATCATTAGGAATTCAATTATATTAACTAAATACTAATTGAATATGTTCTACATAATTACTTGATTTATCAACCCATAGATAGACGTTTTTACATTTATGGACGAAATACCTAAGTGCCAATGATTCTTTAAGTTCATCCATTAATACCCAGTCTCTTGGGGTTATTAATATTGTCCCATCTTTTGAAAAGCATATTTTTAACAAATTATAAACAATATCAAATTCCTCATCTAAGTAACCGGGAATTGAATCATTCATTATTCGGTAGACAGAATTTTCTGTTTGACGATCTAACTTTAGGTTGATACATTCGTCCAATCTAAATAAATCTTTAACAATTGGATTTTTTTTGATTTTTTGAAGAAGAATTAAAGCTTCTTTTTTAGGATTCTTTAGGATCAAACTTTCCGGTTTATTTGAAACATATTGTATTATACAGTCTTTATAGCAAGGAGCTAATTCACCAATCAGAGAATTCAATTTTGTTTCAGACAATGAAGCAATTGGTATTGATGTTTGGGCTTTTTGATTATTGTCTGATGAAAGACTTAAAAAAAACTGAGCTGTTGGAGTTAATTTAAGTTCTCTACTATTGTTGAGAGAATGATTTTTATAACTAAAGTCGGTGTTTAGTTCATCATCTGCACCAAAATTTAACAAATCATCTAAAGAAACCTCTTCTAACCAATCCATAGTCAATTCTCCCCAAAATAATCTTTTTTTAAAATTATCTGTCTTTATTTAATTGTAAAAGTGGCTGGTTTAGTTGCATATGCAGCATAGGCCCCGTATTTAACACCAGTAAATGTACCACCTAATTTAGCACGGTAATTTCCTTTGCTCAAATTGTGTTTACTTGATTGATCACGGATTGTTTTGGTAGGCAGATTGATTCCATATTCATGTCTAGTATTACCAGCACTAACCCATTTTCCTTTTTTGCCGTCAAATTTTTCATAATGAACATACACTGATGAATATTTTATTAAATCATTTTTAACGGTAATTGTCCAGTTACAAATAGCAGATTTTCCACTCGCTTTACAAGTTATTGTCCCGTTACCAGTTGCAAAAGGAGTTACCTCATTACTTGATTCAGATAAAGTTCTATTTTTGACAACATCGCTTTTTAAACGAAATTCTGTAGAGCCTGATCCTGATGAATTATCATTCGCAAATACTTCCATTGAAATAGAGGCAAAGAATGTTAAGGCAATAATGATTGAAAATAAATACTTTTTACTCATGTGATAATGTCTCCTCCTGATAAATTTTTAAGTACTTTTTGAATACATTTAAACACATTATTATTTTCGGTAACTTTAGATAACACCCCCCTCTTATCGCTAAAAACTAGTTTACTTTCTAATATTGAATTCATAATAGTACGCTTTATAAAATTTTTCAATCTTTTTAAAATAAATAGTAAAAAAGTTGTATCAATACTTAAAATTAAGGTGTTATGTTTTGGACTTTTTTCATACTTTTATAGAGAAATGGTATCAGGTCAATATAGTAGACACATTTTTTTAGTTTTCTTCCTCTACCGAGCAACTATTGCTTTTTTGTACTTTCATGAAGAGGTAAATTTTATGGTGCTTGAGCTAGCAATCCCCTGTGGTACGCACGTTCGTATTCAGATGGGGATAAATAACCGTTTGCAGAATGTATTCTTTTTAAATTATAAAATATTATTTTATCAGGTGCCCTTCGCAGATTTAAACCTCATTTACTTATCGTACAGTTCACTGTTCCATATCTAATTTTATAGTTCTCGCATGGCAAAATCACTGTCACACTGATCAGCGCACATTAGGCTGACTTTTTTACGAATTGTGTGATGAAGTCAATGAACTTGGATTGGGCTGTTGCTTTCCGGCAGTTAATCGAGCTTCTTCAGGACGATTAAAACAGACGAATAAAAGAATCAAAAAGTTAATCCAAAGTCAACTTGAGCAATGGGTATCCGGCCTGCCTAGTTATATCAAGGCTTATTTACCAATTTCACTCAGCGAAAGTTGAGTTATTAATAAGAACAGCACCTTCCACTCATTTGGAGGTGCTGCTCTTATTTTCCACAAAATAACCTCACTTCTTATGATACGATTTTCCATAATGAATCTAAATGAGATATCGAGTGATTTTAGTAGTCTAGTCTTTTTTAAAGGTAAAAAGGAATTAGAGATCTTTCAAACTAATTTAGAAAAAATTTTGCTTGTCAAAACTAATGATATTAGTTAAAATAAAACTAACATTATTAGTTAAATGAGGTGGTAAACAAATGAAGGTTGTTAAAGAAGGTTTTATTCATCAATTAAATTTTTACCCTACACTTTTTCCAGTTAGTTGTTACTTTGTAGAAGAAAAAGATGAACTAACTTTAGTAGATACTGCTCTGCCAAATAGCTATAAATCAATCATTGAGACAGCTCAAAAAATTGGGAAGCCTTTAACACGAATTGTTTTAACACATGCACACGGGGATCATATCGGCTCATTAGATAAACTAAAGGAGATGCTTCCTGATACAATGGTTTATATTTCTAAAAGAGACGAACGCTTATTAAGGGGTGATCGCTCTTTAGATGAAAATGAAAATAAAACACCTATAAAAGGTGGAGTGCCAAAGCCTGGAGAGATCAAAACACAGCCAGATGTGTTACTTCAAGAAGGAGATCGAATTGGCTCACTGAAAGCGATCAGTACACCAGGTCATACTCCTGGTTCAATGTCTTTTATTGATGAACGAACAAAAGCACTCATTGCTGGAGATGCTTTTCAAACTCGAGGCGGAGTTTCAGTCTCTGGGCATATACAAGTTTTATTTCCTTTCCCAGCCATGGCGACTTGGAGTAAGGAAGATGCACTAAAAAGTGCAATAAAGATTAAAAATCAAAACCCCTCCCTTCTTGCCGTAGGACATGGAAAAATGGTCAAGCAGCCTGGAAGTATAATTGAACTCGCTATTTCTAAGCTTGAGAAAACAATTAGTTGAACAAAATGGAGGATCAAAAATGGCGCCTAAAGCAAAAATAGATTTAAACACCATTTTAACTGCAGCAACAGACATAGTCGACACTGATGGTGTACACTCTTTAACCTTAGCAACTCTAGCAAAAAAATTAAAGATTCGCCCGCCTTCTTTATATAATCATGTAGATGGATTACAGGGTTTACAAGAGGCTTTAGCTATTTATGGATTAGAGGAATTATATAAACAATTATCACAAGCTGCGATTGGACGATCAAAGGATGAAGCTGTTCATGCGATCAGTAAAGCGTATATGAGCTTTGCTCGTACTCATCCTGGATTATATGAAGCAACTCTTTGGGCAAATGCTGATTTAAACAATCCAGAATTTAATCATATTAGTTCCAAAATTGTTGACCTCGTTGTTCGTGTGCTACATGCTTATGATCTCGAGGATGAAGAATCCATTCATGCATCTAGAGGGCTTCGCAGCATTTTACATGGCTTTGCTTCTCTTGAACAAAAGAATGGCTTTGGTATCCCCATCGATCTTGATGTCAGCATCGACCTGATCATTGATACTTTTCTTGCAGGCATTCATAAAATGAAGTCGCAAAAAACAGAAAATCATCCTAAATAATAGAATGATAAAAAAGTTGAAACATAATGAGCCGGAACTAAAATAAATAAGAAAAGGAATGATTACAAGATAAAAGCTGACTCAGTAGATTCAGCTTTTTTTCTTTGTTCTTGTGACCACGATAACCGGAATGTTAAAAACTACTCCTTCTTCTATACTAATATCCTTTACTTCGTCTGCATCTGCATATACTTTCATTCATTATCGCTCCCCATTTATCCGAATTGATAGCGATAATAATACGAGTAATGAGCTTTCCCTACAAATTGGTTCTTATTTGATAAAATAATTTACGAACAACAATAATATTCACTTTACAATAGTGTGTAACACACACTATAATAAATTCAGGAGTTGATCATATGACTGGTGCAAATGAACATTTAGATAAATTAATGCAGGAATTGAGACGAGGTACAATCACGATTGGTGTACTAAGCCAACTTTCTGAACCACAATATGGATATTCCCTCGTGACCATGCTCGGTGAAAAGGGTATACATGTTGAGCCTGGCACATTATATCCATTGCTAAGAAGGTTAGAAAAACAGGGGCTCTTGGATAGTAAATGGGACACTAATGAATCTAGACCGAGGAAATATTATTTACTGAGTAAAACAGGAAAAGAAGTTTTTGATCTGCTGGTTGTTGAATGGAAAAGTATTGTTGCTAGCCTAAATCAAGTAATTGAAAATAAAGGAGATGAAGTGAATGGAGATGGTTAATCGGTATATTTATGCGGTTACCCAAAAGCTGCCACAAGCTCAGCGAAAGGATATTGCTGATGAGCTTCGTGGGTTAATTGAAGATATACTGGAGGAACGAGTCGGAAAGGGGAATATGAAAGAAAGTGATGTAGAGGAAGTATTATTAGAACTGGGAAATCCAAGGGAGTTAGCGGATAAATATCGGGGTGCAAAGAAATATTTAATTGGCCCGGAACTTTTTGATTCCTATGTTTTAATATTGAAGATTGTTCTAATTGTTGTAAGTGCCTCTATAGGGGTCGGATTTTTAATCCAAACTATTTTAGACCCAATTTCTATTTTAGATTATTTTATTGATATGATAGTTTCATTGGTTACTGCACTTCCGATGGCTTTCGCTTGGACGACATTTGGTTTTGCAGCAGGTGAGCTGTTCGGTGGGATTAAGCAAAAAGATTTACTAGGGAAGGAATGGAAGCCTTCCGATTTACCGCCAATTCCGGATGAAAAGAGACAAATCAAACGTGGCGAATCGATAGTAGGAATTATTTTTTACGCTATTTTTATTGTATTTCTATCCTTTTCGAGTGACTATTTTGGAATTTGGGTATTCCATGATGAATTTACTGGCGTTGTTCCATTTTTGAACGAGCAAACGTATGGATTGTATTTGTTGTTTATTATTCTCATATTTGGGTTTGGGATCTTAAAAGAATGCTTAAAGCTTGTTATAGGAAAATGGACGTATAAGTTAACGATTTACACGATAATTGTCAATGCAGTTTCCATGGCGGGAATACTATTTATGATAAGCGGGCCAGATTTTTGGAATCCTGAATTTATGAGCGAATTAGTAGAAGCTGGTGTGGTTACAGTTGGATCTGAAGCGTTTGATATCGTAACTAAGGTGTGGAATCAGTTAACATTTTGGATTCTCATTCTTCTCATTTTCGGTTTAGTGTGGGACGCTGTGGACGGATTTATTAAAGCCCGAAAAAAATAAGTATTTTTAAATGACGCATGTTTGAGTATGATTATATTCGATCATGCGTTTATAGTTTCACATTAGCAAACTAATCAAATATGCCTTGGCGTATTTGCGCCCAGATTTTATCGAGCTCCACTCGATAAATTTCCTCTGAAAATCTGTGGCATCCGCCGGAGGCTTTAACTTTATTCAGCCGGGGTTTGAACCCCCACTGAATGGAATACCAATATGCTTTCATCTCACCACTTACAGATGTGGGAGACTTCTGCTGAATGAAGTTAAATTTTTGCGTGGAAGTTTTTCGACGTTGGAAAAATTGGGTAATCGGAAAATAGTGTATAAATGTTCTTTTTGGACCCTTGTTACACTATCGCTCCCCCTCCCCACGTTAGTTGAAAACCTAAAGAAGTTTCTTCATAGAAACAACTTTAATATTTATACCGTTAGGTTTATGTACAACTTCTTCGTCATAAAGACTGTAGCCTATCGAACTATATAGCTTAATATTTTTTGGAACTGTCATGCGAACTTTGCACAGTATTGTCGTTACTCCTATTTTAGTTGCATAATCCTCTAATGATTTTAATATTTTTTTCGCAATACCTTGTCCTTGCTTCTCTGGAATAACTGAAAGCCTATAAAAATATAACCCCTCGTCTTTTACCCGAAAACGCACCATCCCAACTGGTTCACTCTTGTCAAAGCCAATTAAAGCTTCTTCTCCGTTTTCTAATGCATTGGATATTAATTGCACAGTCTCCTCTAAGGCACTTGAAGGAGGATTTTCATCTTTATATTCCATAAAAGCCTGAATCATTAAATCATGTATTAATGGTGCATCAGAAACATTTGCAAATTTTATCTTCATAATATTCCTCCTCCCTGTCAAAAAATATACATCATCATTTAAAAAGACTAGCAACTGATTGGTCGCTAGTCTTCTAGAATACTTGATTGCTACCGGATATTTATCACACAAGTTTATGTTCTTGGATAAAATCTTTTAAAATATCTTTTAAATTCGGACTGCCGATTTCATCTAAATCATAGTGTACACGTGTACACGGCTTATTAATTGAAATGACGCGAGTTAAATCGATCGGTGTCCCAATGATCACAGCATCGCAGTCGGACTTATTAATCGTTTCTTCAAGGTCTTTTAATTGCTGTTCGCCGTATCCCATTGCCGGAAGGACGTTTCCAATATGTCCGTATTTATTGAACGTTTCGGTTAATGTTCCTACTGTGAATGGACGCGGGTCAACGATTTCTTTTGCTCCCAAACGTTTAGCTGCGACTATACCAGCACCAAGTTTCATTTCTCCATGTGTCAACGTCGGGCCATCTTCAACGACTAACACACGTTTTCCAATAATACTCTCCGGCTGATCGACTGTAATCTTTGACTCAGCTTTAATAATCGTGCTATTTGGACTGGCAAATTTTACATTATTTTCTACGATTTGAACAGCTTCCTCTGATGCACTATCCACTTTGTTAATGATAGCCACATCAGTGGTTCTCAAACACACTTCGCCAGGGTAATATTTCAGCTCATGACCCGGGCGATGCGGGTCCAATACCGTAACAGCTAAATCAGGCTTATAGAAAGAGAAGTCATTATTTCCCCCATCCCATAAAATAACGTCACAGCCATCTGGATCATTTTCAGCTGCTGCCAAAATATCTGCATAATCAACACCAGCATACACCACATTTCCTCGCGCTACATGTGGTTCGTATTCTTCCATTTCTTCGATTGTACAATGGTGTTTCTTTAAATCTTCCACTGTCGCAAAGCGCTGAACGCGTTGTGCGTTTAAATCGCCGTATGGCATCGGGTGTCTTACTGCAATGACTTTTAAATCATGCTCCAACAGCGTTTCGATAATTTTTCGCGACGTTTGACTTTTTCCAGTTCCAGTTCGCACAGCGCAAACGGAAATGACGGGCTTATTGCTTTTTAACATCGTGCTGTTTGGACCTAGCAATGTGAAGTTAGCACCCGCCGCATTCACGATTGCACTCACGCCCATAACAGCTTCGTAACCAATGTCACTATACGCAAAAACACATTCATCCACTTGCAATTCTTTAATCAACTCTGGCAATTGATCTTGTGAATAAATAGGAATACCATCTGGGTAAAATTCGCCCGCTAATTCACTTGGATATTTCCGTCCATCAATATCCGGAATTTGTGTTGCTGTAAAAGCAACAACATTATATGCTTCATTATCGCGATAATACGTATTAAAATTATGAAAATCTCTTCCTGCCGCACCTATAATAATAATATTTTTTCTTTCCATAGAACTCTCTCCTATAATTACAATGAATTATTATAATTATAACTATAGTTGTATATTAATACAATAGGGCTTTTAAAAAGTGCTAGAAATAAAAATAAAGGGTAGCCTTCTGGACAGGATTTCCGATTCACGGATAGTATTCCCGATTCACGGACAGGATTTCCGAACCCCGGATAGTATTTCCGATTCCTGGACAGTATTTCCGATTCACGGACAGGATTTCTGAATCCCGGATAGTATTTCCGAAACTCGGATAGTATTTCCGATTCACGGACAGTATTTCCGAAACTCGGATAGTATTCCCGATTCACGGACAGTATTTCTCGAACCCCGGATAGTATTTCCGAAACACGGATAGTATTTCTAAATCCCGGACAGTACTTCCCGCTATTTTAAACATACCTAGCTTTACTTTTGAGTTGATTTTTCCTAAACACCTCGTGTGTTTCCCCAAATAAGGGTATGGAGTTGAGGTAAGACACTCACATTTCTTAACTCGTTATCTGAAGTCACCTTGTCCACAAGCCATTCATATTTCTGCAGTAAATCCTCAGCGAGTTGTTGCTTGTCAGTCGTTTTATAATCATCATTCCCCACCTGGAAATAGAATGGTATTTCCGGATACTGCAAATGTACCTTTTTGGCATAGTCAAAGTCCTGATCATCAAAAACGACCACTTTTAAACTGCATCTATGCGTTGATTTTGCTCCCTTTAGTCTTTCTAAGATCACATCAAGAGTATCAAAATCAGTGACCATCCCAGAACTTGGCGGCTTTGGAGAAATCGTTAATTTATCAATATCCAAAAACCAATCCTGCCACTTGCTACCTTGTGTTTCTAAGCCGATTTGCACCTGATTCTTTTTTAATAGATTGATGAGGTAACGAAGGTTTTTTAATAATGCAGGATTTCCTCCGGATATGGTGACAAAAGAAAAACCATCACCCCCAAGTAACTTAAGTTCATGCCAAATCTCTTCCGCGTCCATTTGCTTAATGGATTCTTTTGCTGAACCGTCCCACGTAAAAGCAGAATCACACCATTTACAGGAGTAGTCACAGCCAGCTGTTCGGACAAACATCGTTTTTTGACCGATCACCATTCCTTCTCCTTGAATGGTTGGGCCAAATATTTCTATTACAGGTATTTTACTCAATTTCCATCCACTCCCGCCTTGCCTCTGCGTAACTAGTAGGGGTTTCATACAAACGGACAAATTCAACTCTCACATCATTATATTTCTCCGACCTGCTATTCAAAGACTCCCTCATTTTTTCATAAATCCAAACAACCATGTTTTCAGCAGTGGTATTCATTTTTGGCAAGGTTTCATTTAAATAACGGTGATCAAGGTAAATTTCAATTTCCTGTTTCCAGATCTCCTTGATATCCCCAAAATCGATGACAAGGCCTATTTCATCAACAAACCCGCTCATACCAAATATGACTTTATACGTATGCCCATGCAAATTCTTGCATTTCCCTTCATAGCAGTGAAGATGATGGGCCGCATCAAATGTAAATTCCTTACTAACAAGCACACGTTTTTTATGATATTTCAGTTCATCTTTTTTAATATCTTGATCCAGCTTTTGCAGATCCTCTACAATTCTAAATCCAAAAAAGTCAGTCCCCATTATGCTTCCCCTCCTTTTAGTGTCATGAGATATTTTTCCAACCCATTTTTTCTGAGCTTGCATGCTGGGCACACTCCACAGCCATCACCTATTACGCCTTCATAGCAGGTCAATGTCTTCTCCCGGATGTAATCCAGCACATCCAGTTCATCAGCAAGCTTCCAAGTTTCTTCCTTGTCCAGCCACATGAGCGGTGTATGAATCACAAATTCTTGGTCCATCGATAAATTAATAGACACATTCAAAGATTTGATAAAAGCATCTCTGCAATCAGGATAACCGCTAAAGTCCGTTTCACTCACACCAGTGATGATATGCTTTGCCTTCACTTGGCTCGCTAAAACAGCCGCAAAAGACAAAAAGATTAAGTTGCGGCCTGGAACAAAAGTTGATGGCAGCTCACCGTCTCCTCCGTCTTTTATGTCAATGTCATTTCTTGTTAATGCATTCGGAGCTAATTGATTTAGCAGCTGCATATCCAACAAATGATGTCTAACCTTTAACTCTTCTGCTATTGCTTGTGCACACTCAATCTCTTTTTTATGTCTTTGATTATAATTAAAAGTGACAACCTCGACGGCTTTAAACGTTTTTAATGCCCAAAATAAACATGTCGTGCTATCCTGTCCACCACTAAAAACAACCATCGCTTTTTCATCTTTAAGCATAGAAAAAAACTCCTTTACAATAGAAAAAACAATACCCCCAAGATAGAAGTATTGCTTCTTCTTAGTTTTTTTAAAGAGGGGGGCTAGAACCTCTACGTTTTTATATGGAATTGATATGTATTCCTCAAGCTGTGGAAACTTTGCGCCCAAATTTTATCGAGCTTCACTTGATAAATTCCTCTGAAAATCTGTGGCATTTGCCGAAGGCTTTCACTTTACTCAAGGAAAGGTATGGCTACCAAGCGACCCTTGCTCATAACATTCTACCGTAATCATCATTTTTTCCTTCTCTCAGTAGCTGTACAAGATGCCCAGGGACTTTTTTATAAAAGAATTGGAGCAACTCCCCAGATCCATCCAAGGATGCCCGCGAGAGTTGCTCCGATCATGTTCTCCTAATTTTTCAATATATCGTGGTCAACATAGCGCTCGCCATTTAATTCGGAGATGACGTTGATTGCCACTTTCGCTCCATCTCCCGCTGTTATGATGGTGTGGACACTAACGCCCGCAACGGTTCCGGCGGCCCAGATGCCGTCGATGTTTGTTTTTCCGTCCAATCCGACGTCCACGATCGTCTTAATTCGCGGTTCTGTTCCAGCCTTCGTGTTGATGCCTATATTCTCGGCCAATGTGGCCAAAGCACCGGTTGCAAGGATGACATGCTTGGCTTCGTACGTTCCGCTTTCTCCTTCAACCTTTAATCCATTTTCGGTTTTCCTCACGTTCATAACGGTGTCCTGAACGATTTCTGCACCAAAGTTTGTTGCTTGCTTTTGTCCGATTTCAATCAACTCTGGACCAGTGATTTCCTCAATTCCGTAATGGTTCAAGATCAAAGCACGCTTTGTCATGCTTTTTCCACTGTCAATGACAATGGTTTTTTTGCCTGCTTTAGCCGCAAAGATGGCCGCACTTCCTCCGGCTGTGCCTGCTCCAATAATCGCGATATCATACATATGTATCCTCTCCCTTGACGGATTCTCAACAGCTATCAGTATAGCATATTTTCTGAAAAATAGTAGAACATGCTCAAATAGAGTAACATTTTTAGTGATTAAGTCGAAACTGCTTTCTATGTAAAAAAAGAGCTGGAAACATTACCGGTTTTTTTGGCAGCTAAAGCCCTTTTCCCGGGCTTGCCCAGATCATATGAAACATATTCAGCCAGTGGCTTTCTGCCCTTTGCACGGTTAATCCCGATTCGTTTACCAAGTATAATATGTCGCGTGTTTGGTGGCACCCGATCATTTTATATAAAATTGGATTTAAGACCCTTTGGGCTCCAGAAACAAAAATATTAGAGCTTATTCCATGTTCGAACAACAATATTTTTCCCCCTGGCTTGCACCAACATTGGATTTTCTTCAACATCTCTAAAGGATTTTCATAACAGCAAAAGGACAATGTTGAAACAATTGTATCGAAGGAATTAGGCTCAATTTCCATTTTTTCAATATCTGCACAAACCCATTTAGCCTGTATATTGCAGTTGGCTGCTTTCTTTCTAGCCGCAGCCAGCATCTCCTTACTGAAATCAGCAGCCGTTATGTGAACATCTGGAGGATAGTATGGAAAATTGGCCCCTGCACCGACAGCCAGCTCAAGTACTTCTCCCTCAGCTTGACTGAGCAGTGCTCTCCGCCACCTTGTTAGACTAGACGATTCCTTATTTGATTCATATTTTGCTGCCTGTCGATCAAAAACACGTACCAGCCTCCTCTTTTTCCAACTCATCACTTCCTCTGCTCTGTTTTACTTAAATATAGCACCTATTAGGAAATATAACTTTTTCAGATAGAAGAAAATTCTCAGTCAGCGAAAAATATCTCAAAATACCTGTATTAAGATGCGGGTTTGCTCGTACCTTGGACTTCTGGCTTTTTCCTCCACCTGAACCAAGCCACAATAATTGCAGCAATCAACGTAAATCCTAGGTAACCCATTGTAGGATAGACTGTTCCTACAAGTGTAATAAAACCGACAAAGCTTGCGGCGAATGCAGCAATTCCGCATATGACGACAAGGACTCTAAACTTTGGCGCATCTGTTTGACTAATCCGTGCGGTAAAAGCATACAGCATGCCCACCGCAGTATTGAAGATCATCCCCAATAATACGACGGACATAAGTGCACCAAGGATTGGAGAAATGTCGTTTGCCAAATAGAGCATCGGCATATCTGCTCCCGAGATAGCATCAAATTTTGCAAACATTCCAATATTGATAAGAAATATCAAAACACCTAAGCCGACACCACCAATAATTCCGCCCCAGCCTGCTGTTTTTTCATCTTTGACAGAACCGCCCATAACAGCAATCATTGCGGCTCCAGCTGCAATGTTATAAGAAACATATAGAACTGCGCCAAGCACCCAGTTGGAAGCTGCGGGTTTCTGAGCGTTCGCTACTTCCTGCATTTGAGCAAAAGTGCCGTCCATTGTAAATATTGAATAAATAGCAATGATCATCACCGCCAAAATCAGAAACGGCGTCACAACACCTATGACTGAAATGACTTTTTCAATATTAAGACAAACAACAATAATCGTGATAAGTGCCAGTAAAGTGTTGCCAATGATACCTGGTATGCCAAATTGTTGTTCGAATATGGAGCCTGCCCCTGCGAACATAACCACCGTAACACCGAATAAAAAGAAAGTCATTAGAATATCGACGACCACTCCAAGATATTTTCCACAAATATGGTATATCACTTCCTTATGGGAGTTGGTTTGGAGACGACTCCCCAATTGAGCGAGATTCATCCCCAGAAAGGCAAATAACAAAGTAGCCACAGCTGAACCGGCTATTCCTAGCCAGCCAAAGCTTGTAAAAAACTGTAGTACTTCCTGGCCTGAAGCAAAACCGGCCCCTACGATTAAGCCGATAAAAGCTCCGCCAATTTGAATGCTTTTTTTCATGATGTTCCCCTTCTATTATTTAAATTTTTTGTCAATTTGGCGAACAGGGAAAAAGAACTCTCTTCTTCCCTGGCTATTTTACTTATATGTTTTTTTCTCGATTGTAAAGCTTTCGATTGTTTCTAGATCAGGTTCATAACCGATACCCGGTTTATTAGAAACTGTAATATATCCATCTTCAACGGTGACTTCCGGTGTGATGATGTCTTTTTCCCAATAGCGTGAGGATGCAGCCGTATCACCCGGCAGGATGAAATTCGACAGAGTCGTGAGCGCCACGTTGTGAGCCCGGCCGATTCCTGATTCCAGCATGCCGCCGCACCAAACAGGGATATGATGGCTTTCACATAAGTCATGAATTCGTTTGGACTCGGATAAACCGCCTACACGTCCAATTTTGATGTTGATAATGCCGCAGCTCCCCAGTTCAATCGCTTTTCTAGCATCCTCATAGGAATGGATGCTTTCGTCTAAGCAAACTGGAGTGGAAATAGCTTGTTGAAGCTTAGCATGGTCAATAATGTCATCCGATGCCAAGGGCTGTTCAATCATCATCAGATCAAATTCATCCAACGCTTTTAAAGTATCGATATCCTTTAACGTATAAGCAGAGTTCGCATCAGCCATGAGCGGAACATCCGGAAATTCTTTTCTAACTTCACGCATTACATCAACATCCCAGCCCGGCTTAATTTTAACCTTCATTCTCTTATAGCCTTCTTCTACGTGTTTTTCAATGATGCGTAGAAGATCCGTAGCTGTGTCCTGAATACCGATACTGATGCCGACTTCTATCTTTGTTTTTTTTCCGCCAAGTGCAGAAGCAAGGGAAATGCCTTTGTCCTGGCTGTATAAATCCCATACAGCACCTTCCATCGTAGATTTCGCCATATTGTTTTTGCGGATATTGGAGAAAACCTCTGAAACTTCGTCTGGATGTGTAATGTTCTGATTCAATAATGCAGGAATCAAATAATCCTCTAACATATGCCAGTTTGTTTTCATCGTTTCTTCACTGTACCACGGCGAATGAAAAGCAACTGACTCTCCCCATCCTGATTGGCCGTTTTCGTCTTTCGCTTCTAGTAAAATAAAATCCCTGTCCTGGAATGTCCCAAAACTTGTTGTAAATGGAAACTTCAGCTTCATTTGCAAATGACGCAACGTTACTTCTTTAATACGCATGTTTTTCAACTCCCATTAATTCTTTTTTCACTAGTTTGTAAAAGTGAACAGGTCCTGCTTGCTGCCTTTCAAGTGCAACCGCTACATACCCTTTGGCAAATAAAGTTTGGAAAATTTTCCGAGTCTTCATCCGCCAATCGATAACGAGCAGCTTGTCTTTTTGTTTCAATTCCTGGAAAAAGACGGGAACCGGGACAAAAACAATGTCATTCTCCTCAATTCGAGATAGAGCTGACTCCACATCAACCAGCTTTGGCACGCTCTCTTGTACCAATTCAAAGGGGATGCTGAACTGTTTCTCGCTTTTTGGAATGACAAAATGACGGTCAATCCACCATTCCAATTTAAAGCGATCCGTCGGAAGTCCGGCATTCAGTGAATCATCCATATCTCCATAACAGTTTTCCACGTATGTCGAGCAAATTCCGCCTAGCTTGGATAAATTCAAGTAGGCATTTTTGCTTTCAAGCGGATCGTACGTCCAGGTCATCATGGTATATCCTAATGTTAATGCGGCTTCTTTCTGCTCTTCTTTTAACTGTCTTCCAATCCCTTTATGCTGGTAATCCGGATGTACTCCGAGCAAGTGCGAGCATAAATACGTATTTCCATTGGCATACCCCGGAAAACTATAGCTGACTCCTACAAGCTTATCCTCAACGAAAGCGCCCAGCATCAGCCCACCATTCTTGACTGCCGTAATCGTTTGATGAACTGGAATCGGCTCCATTCCCCAAACCGTTTTCTCTAATTCCTGTACAAGCTGTAACTCTTGAATTGTTTGAAGTGTACGTATTTCAACCATTTCAATTCCCTCTTCATTTTAAAATTAACTAAAGAAAAATCCTTCGCTATTGATTCTGTCGTATTCTTCTTTTCGTTTTTCAAAATTGCCCTTATGCTTGATAGTTACACCCGCAACAATGGCATTGATGAACGAAATTAATGCCGGTGCAATATCCAAGGTGGACATTTCCGCAGAATGGAGCGGCAACAGAATGTCAGCTACATCCCGGATTGGAGCAACCGGAGAATCCGTAATGCCAATAATGCATGCCTCTTTACTTTTGGCAACCTCTGCAATATGAAGTGTTTCCTTCATATACCGATGAAAAGACAGAGCAATGAGCACAGAACCCGTGTTCATCCCCGAGATCATCGATAGAACATCGTCTGTATCCCTGCGGATTAATTGAACGTTTTTTCTGACAATTCCAAGTGAAAAAGCAAGCCAGTTTGCGATTGGAAAGGATGATCTCAACCCGCATATGTATATCTGCTCTGCTGAAGCTAAACGATCAATGGCCTTATGAAAATCCACCTCGTTGATTCGCATGATCGTTTCCCGGATGAACTGGCTGTCCTTTTCCATCACCTGTTCAAAAAAACGGGGTTCGTCCATTAATTCTAATTTCGAAGAATAATAGCTGGTCAAGCTGCTTTTTTCAAAAATAATTTGATCCCGCACTGTTTTTTGGAGCTCTGAATAGCCTGACAAACCAATTGCGTAACAAAAACGGATGACCGTCGTCTCACTAAGACCGGATTGCTCTCCAATTTCTTTAGCTGAATGTAGTGCAAATTCCCTTGGATTCTTGAGTAAATATTTGGCAACCTTTTGCTGCCCCTTTGACAGATGGTTGTACCGGTCTTGAATCAATTCCATCAGTTCCATCACTGTTCACCTACATCAAGAAGTTATAACTTTGTAATTCATAAAAATTGAAGTATAAACTTCATTCTATTTTATAAACATATCATATTTATCGTCTCGACACCATTACTTTTCAGAAAATTTATGGTTATTTGTTTCCATTCATAGCTATTATTCCTCCAGAATCGGAGCTTTACAGCTCTTTTTTTAAAAATAAAAAATAAAATTGGGATAAGTGTGTCTAGAGTATTGCACGTTAAGCCGCACAAAAAAGCCCCCTCTTAGAAAGAGAGCCCGTTTTGCTAAGTATAGAAGCAATTTTTTGAAGAATATTGAAAGCGCTTTAATATGAGGGAAACTAAGAAAGGAATGATAGATCTACAGCCAAATTCAAGAAAAATACAGTATGCACAACCACGAATATAAGTCCAGCTTTTGTTGATTTGTTCATAAATTTGTCACTCCTTTTTTAAAGTGTTTTTAGTATATACCTAGAAAAGGAATTTGTAAATATTTTTTTATCATTTTTTTCTTAAAAACTAGTAAAAACTAGCAAATTCTAGATATGCCTGTTTGATAAGCTTCCGCGGTTCAACGCCTCCTCTTTTATAATACATATGTCATAAATCAAATAACATGCAAAGCATATCTATCTGCTTGACAGACGCGGCTTTTGAAAAGACGATGTAGTATATTGGAAAAACGAAAACAACTTGGCTATAAACATACTCATTTCCTATACCACGAAGAAGCCGCGTGAAGTCAATTGTAAAAACATTGATTTCACGCGGTTCTACTTGCCACATTTCTCTACAGATCGAATTCCCATTCATCTTTCAAATTTAAATATAAAATAAAGAGCGCATCCTCCAGTTCGCGGGTGTTCTTTCCATTCGTGCTCCACCCAATCTTCGGAAATAAAATGTCCGCCACTTGTTTCGTCAGATCATGGCGTTCCTCCAAAGGAAGCTGCAGAAGTCGGCTGCTGTATGTACGGATCAGATTCCAATCTTTAGCTGTGAGGGCACGAAGTGAAAATGGATCAATAACTATTTCATGTTTTGAGAGTCCACGTCTTTGAATTTCCTTTTCTACAGGCGTAAGCTTGCCCAGACGCTTTGCTTTCCTTTCATGGACGACCATTGTACCAGCAACCAAATCCCCCACCCTTTTATGCTTCGGATGGAAGAAAATCATCAGCAAACCCGTTAAATAACCGCTAGGTAAATAATCTACAATTCGCATGAAATTCCGGATAAAGCTCGATAATAGTGTCAGGCTGTGCCCGTTATCTTGGATGACCCGAATCCCAAGGACTCTTTTTCCAATCGTCTTCCCGCCAAAATAAAACTCCATGATAATAAAATATCCCCAGTTCAGGACAAACAGCGCTATAATCAATATCGCCATAACAATGGAGCTGATATCACTATTAAAAAACGAATTCCCATCGATTAACAAAATGAGTGGAACAATAATTATTATGACATTTAACACGCAGAGAATGAGCCAGTCCAGCATATAAGCCGCCATTCTGCTGCCCAGACCGGCCAGCTGAAACTGGATAGACACGAATTCCGGCGTCTTTACCCCAATCTGTTCTTTTTCCATACTTTTTCCCCCTTTCAAGTTAATCTTTCTATTGCTTAGGAGTGTACTATAATAGAAGAGTATAGTTGTCGATCTTTTATAAGAGGTGACGAATCACATGAATGTAAAACAGTTTATCAAAAAACACCGGGATGACTGGAAGCAGCTAGAGCAGCTTGTAGCCACGATGCATAAACGCAAGAAAGATGTAGCAGGCTCCACGATCGATCAATTTTACCGTCTGTACCAGAAAGCCGCTCAAAATCTTTCATACTCCCAAACTTATTTTCCGAATGAAGAGGTCACCTTCTATTTAAACGGCCTTGTTTCAAAAGCCCATAACATTTTATACAAAGATCAAATGTCGAGCATCCAACAGGTACGCCACTTTTTCACCACGACATTTATCCGATTGCTTTGGGAGCAGTGGAAGTTTGTGATTGTAGCCTTCGTACTTTTTACAATTGGAGCGATCGGCAGTTACATCGCTGTCGTTCAAGATCCACAAAGTATGTATGCCATTCTTCCGCCTGAAGTTGCCTATAGCGTCGATCCTGATTCGCTTGGAAGCAACAATGGATCTTGGGATTCCTCCGTAATGTCGGCAAGTATCATGTCCAATAATATACAGGTTGCCATCTTGGCTTTTGTTGGAGGCATCACTTTCGGATTGTTGACCGTCTATGTCCTGATCTATAATGGAATCCTTGTTGGCGCCCTCGCTGCCTTGTTCTGGACTCATGGAAAAAGCTATGAATTTTGGGCATATATTGTCCCTCACGGAATGATTGAACTTACCGCCATCTTTATCGCCGGCGGGGCGGGGCTTTTGATGGGGTATAAGCTTTTTGTCCCAGGTCATTTCTCGAGGGGACACCAATTAAAGGTAAACGCGAAAAGGTCCGTGCAGCTCTTGCTTGGTACGATTCCGCTGTTCATCATTGCCGGAATCATAGAAGGCTTCATCACCCCAGCTCCTATCCCGTTAGAAGCCAAATACTTCGTAGCATTCGCGACAGTCCTCGGATTGTTCTTTTACTTTATGATTGGAAAAAGACTCTTTCTGCGTGAAACCGGAAGACTAGAGCAAATTCGAGACGGGGCGTGACGCCCCGTTTTTTTTAAAAGATAAGAGAGCATAAAATCTGACTAAGTTTTCTTGTTGACAATTCTAGCTCCAGGCGCCTCGCGCTTTTCTTTATGCGTGCTAGAGTGGACCCGATTTCTTCACCATTCGGAGAGTATTTTGCTGCTGCCGGACAGTATTCTTAACGAACTGGATAGTATTTACTGTATCTGGATAGTATTTCCGGGATCCGGATAGTATTCCTCGGATTCGGACAGTATCCCCCGGGATACGGACAGCATTTCCCGGTACACGGACAGTATTCCCGGTACACGGACAGTATTCTCCCGATCTGGACAGTATTCCCGGTACACGGATAGTATTTTCCGGATCTGGACAGTATTCCCTGTTTCCGGACAGCATTTCCCCGGATTCGGACAGTATCCCCCGGTACACGGACAGTATCCCCCGAATTCGGACAGTATCCCCCGGTACACGGACAGTATTCCCCGCACCCGGACAGCATTCCCGGTATCCGGACAGTATCCCCCGGGATACGGACAGCATTCCCGGGATACGGACAGTATTCCCCCAGCTTCGCTACAGCAGATTCCGATTCATCATGTCGATATAATAGGAAACAGCGGCAACCGCTAATTTTTCCTCATCAGCTTCCATCATGAGCAGTCCCTGGTTTTCCCATTTAGCTTTTTCCCGCTTTTTAAAGAGCATTTGCTGTTGGGCAATGGTTTTGATCATGGCATGCTCGACTTTGTCAGGATTTTCATCCATTCGCTTCTTGATGACCTCATCTTCAACGCCGATCATGAAGAACAAATGACGTTGCCTAATCCTCATCAAATAGGTGAGTGTGTTTTCTTCGTACAGAAATGTGCGGATGTCGCTAAACAGTAGCAGTAGGCTCCGCTTTTTCTGCTTGGTTTCCAAAAATGAAAAGACAGCTCCGTAGTTCGGTTCTACTGGATCGGCCTGCAAATGATAGATGGAGTTCAAGACGGTCTGCATATGTTCCATTCCTTTGGCTGGCGGAACGAAGACCTTCACATCTTTTGAAAAAGCGAGGACGGATACATAGTCTCCTTTTCGCAAGGCTGCTGCTGTTACGGTCATAGCGGCCTCCAATGCCCGTTCCAAACGATTGCCCTTTTTCAGTTCCGCCCCCATCATTCTTCCACAATCTATTAAAATTGTAATATATTTTCCATGCTCAGGCTCATATTCGTTCGTCATGACTTCTTGAAGCTTCGCAGTCTGCCTCCAGTTGATCATGCGCGGATCATCGCCCGCTGCATATTTTCGAATCTGAGAAAATTCTCCTGAGCCGCTCTGGAATTTACGAATTTTCATGCCTTCATGCAATAAAAATTTTTGTGCATCCTTCAGGTATTGCTTCGTTTCAGTCATGTCCGGGATTACTTTTAAAGCTTGGGGGATTCTAGTCGTTTTCTGCTTTTCCCAGAGACCAAGCATGCTTTTATAACGGACATATAGCTTCGTAACCCCATAGTCTCCCCTGACAGGCGCACTCGTTACGTACGATACTTCCGTCACCGCTTCTTTACGTCCTATTCCATTTACAGGGAAAGGACGCTTGAAAGTTTGTGGCAAATCGTCCACAAAAGTAAATGAAAATGGGCGGCTAGAACGATTCTCCACTTCTATCTTTACCGTATACGGAAGATCCCGCTCCATCTCTTCGGGCATGAAGCGTTTGAAATTCAGGTCTTTTCTGCCTGGTGAAAAAAACAGGTCCAGAAAGCTTGCCAATAAAACAATCACATTCATAATAATAATGTATGTCCATGATACATCCGTCAATACACCAAGTAGAACGAAAAAAGCAGAGATGCCTAGGAAAACGAACAGTAGCCGCTTGGTTGGCAGTATTCCCCTATCTTGGAACAGGAACCGAGCCCACAAGCTCTTCAATGACTTGGTCAACAAATCCTCCCTCCAATTCCACATGCGGGGCTAATTGTATCCTATGTCTTAGTGACGGTTTGGCAACGATTTTCACATCATCAGGTGTTACATAATCTCGGCCATCCAAATAGGCCCAAGCCTGAGCGGCTTTCCCAATTGCAATCGCCGCTCTTGTACTAGCGCCATAACGGATTGCCTCTGTCTCCCTCGTTCTTTTTACAATGGTCATAATGTATTCCAGAACACTGTCGTTCACCGTTATTTGCATAATCTCTTGTCTGGCTTTTAAAAACTCTTCCATGTCCAGAATGGGTTCAATCGCCGATGTTTCGAAATTGTTTTCAATCACATTTTTCAATACATCTTTCTCTTCTTCGAACGTTGGAAAATCAATCACGAGCTTAAATAAAAAGCGATCTTGCTGAGCTTCCGGCAATGGATAGGTTCCTTCGAATTCAATCGGATTTTGTGTTGCTACGACAAAAAACACTTCTGCCAACGGATAGGTCGTTCCCTGAATCGTGACCTGCCTCTCTTCCATCGCTTCCAAGAGGGCAGCCTGCGTTTTAGCAGGGGTCCGGTTAATTTCATCTGCCAGCAGGATATTGGTAAAAATCGGACCTTTTAACGTTTCGAAAGAACCTTCCTTCACGTTATAAATAACACTTCCGGTTATATCGCTTGGAAGCAGGTCAGGGGTAAACTGAATACGATTGAACTGTCCACCTAGAAGGTTGGCAAGCGTCCGAACCGTTGCTGTTTTTCCCGTCCCTGGCACTCCTTCCAGAAGAACATGTCCTCCTGCCAGAATCGCAGACAGCAAGAGTCGAAGATTCGTACTTTGCCCAAGGATCCGTTCTTCATACCTCTCCAACAACGCTAATACTTTTGTATTCATCTCTCTTCCACCACTTTCCTTAGCCGGTCAATTTTCTTCGACCATAATAAGTATTCCTGCTTGCTTAATCTTTCTTTATGTAAGACGTCCGTTAAACCGGACAGAAAAGAATCGATCTCCTTTTGTCCCATTTGCCCTTTGCTTTTACGCTCTAAAAGCAAGGAGAGGCTGCTCCACTCCTGACGGTAAGGAATGTGCCATTTCTGTTGGAGGATAAATTTCAAGTAATCAGCCTGGATGACGATGGAATCATGGTAACGTCGGCCCCTCATATACCAAGCAGCCAATGCACGAATTCCTTCGTCACTAAAACGAACAGTCGCTTCTCTTGGACTGTAAATCGGACCAAATCTTTTTCCTTGATACCAAAGCCAAAGGAGAACAAGGATTCCACCTTGGAACATGAAGAGCAAGAACCACATCGGATAAACTGTCAATACTTTTTCCCCGCCCTGAGGCTGATGTATATGCTCATCAAATAACAAGTGGAGACCTTCCGTCTCGTTTAACAGTGAAATAAGCAGAGGAAGATGGTCCTTTTTCAAAATCTGTTCATTTGTCATCCATTCCGGAAAAATAGACACGATCAACTTTCCTTTTCCGTAAGGACGTTCAAGCGCAATGGTCCCTGCGTCATCATATAATAGGATGCTGTCCTGCTGCTCCGTTTGAATACGATTCAAGTATGAAATATCCGCTTTATATTTACCATCCTTTTTGCCGAACAATATTCCTTCTTCTGCTTCCTCCTCCGCTGCGAGAGGGTCTGTTACCAGATTAAACATCCCCTGCGGATTCCTTTGAAGTAGCAAAATGGTATTACCTGCTTCCATAAATTTTTCATAAGCCTTCATTTCTTCGCTATTAGGCATATTGAGCGGCTCCACCATGACGAGCACCTGGTTCTCGCCATCATGATCCAATCGTTGCGGCGTTTTATTCCACCTTTTAACGGATTCCACTTCTTCTTTTAAATATGTATAAATAGCCTTTGTACCGGTAGGAGACGGAGAATCGGAAACATAGGCAGGGTAGACGACGGGCTGCTTTGACTGTAAGAAATATCCGCCGACCAAAAAACACAAAAGAAGAAGGCTAAGCAAAATCCATGTTCTTTTTCCAGATCCCTGCAAACTTACCCCCTCCTATCTTCCATTGTCGTCTGAGGCTCCTCCAACCAATCCATCGCTTCTTTTCGAAACGGATCATACTCTTCTTTCTCCAATTGCCTCTCTCCGTATGTCACTTCGTCAAAAACACGCGCTAAATGATAAAATTGATCCGCCCAACTCCGATTAAACTTTTTCAACTCATCATAATACTCCCAATTCGTCTTCCAGATCCTTGCTTCCAGCCAGTTCTTTTGATGAAAATAAAGAAGGGTTGCCAAAAACAAATGACGTGCAGCCATTGAATAATCCTGCTGTTCTTCCAGCTTAAGCACCTCCGCCAAGTGCCTCTCAGAAGTCCAATCCCATTCATTCATTGATTGGAGCGGCGATTTATCACGGTATCGCCTAGACCTTCGCGTATAGCGGACAATAAAATAGACGGCTAACCCCAACACAATGATAGTCAAAACAACGATCAATATCATAACGGATCCTGCAGCCGCGCTCGCCGCTTCTTGGGAAGGAAGCAGTTTTTCAAGCTGTCTTACAATCCAGCCCTTGACACTATCCCACCAGCTTTGCAGAAAACCCTTTGTCTGGTTCTCATAAGCCTTATATTCAGCTTTGTTTACTATTTCTTGAAGTCTTTCCTTCGCCTGATCAGCATCTAGCATTAACCCATCACCTGACCTAGATTTGTGGTGTGTGATATTCCTCAATCATTTCTTTCAAGTCATCCGCATCATGCCTAAGCTTTAAGTCAAAATACATAACAGCATATCCTACGGTAAAAATTAACGTTGTAAAAATGCTCGCTATATTGATAATAAGCGAAAGCAGCACACTGTTGCCAAGAAACAGTCCAAAGGTTAGTTCCAATATTGCGCTAATCATCGTCACAATCAAAGAGAAAACAATAAAAAGCCCAAACAGCGCCCAAGTGCGGCCTCTCGTCAATTTCCAACTACGCGAAAGCCCCGGTGTCTCCTCCTGAAAAACGACCGACCCGAAATAAAAACTCCAGCGTGTTAGCAGAAGACCGATGCCTATACAAAATCCACCAAAAAGCAAAATAGCCAGGATAATGCCGACAATTGGGAAAATAATTGTTCCTACAACCATTGCAATCGTGATGATGAATATTGGGACAACAAAAAGGCCAAACACAATCAATCCAAACAAAATCGTACTTCCCAGCATAGGCCAATAGCGTGAAAATGCCTGCTTAATAACGGAACCGACTGTATACTCTTCCCCTTTTCTTACATGGTCTATCACAAACATGACTGCCGCTGTGGCAACAGGTGCAACGAAAAGACTAATAAGCCCTACCAATGCAATCGCTAAATCAGCTCCCAGATTGATATCTTCCGTATCATCAAAACTGGAAAGGACCTGCTCAAACCAGTTCCCACCCGCGCCAACCTCCCGGAAAAAACTGACTCCAGAAGCCAACTCGATGACTGCCTGCAATAAATAGATAGGTCCCAAAAAAATAAGAAGGATTAAAAATAAGTCCTTAAAGTGCTTCTTACTCAAACTAAAAGTATGGTCCAAAATCTGGCCAAACCCTTTCGGTCTACTAAACCTTTCATCCATATTCTGAAAAACCTCCTAATAAAAGAGTCATATCGACTATTTTAACATTGTTCCTATTGAATGATTACTGAAATTTTCCTCGAAAATTCCTTTTGATTATTATCTTCTATTTCTTGAGCCTCCTCACAGGTTTTATTTTTCATTCCAATTATATATAAAAAACGTTGGCTGTTCTTCAACAACCAACGTTTTGTTCTAGGCTTTTTTTGGAAAAATAAAATACGTTACGGTTATCACCGCATCAATGATGAGAATAAGTGTCCAGATACCCGTTATCTTTCCAATTGAAGGAAAATAAAGTTTTTGCTGAGCTTTTCCAAACTGAACGCATATCTGACAATAAAGAACCCCAGGAGACTTCCCCAAAGATAAGAAATACCCATTTCAAAGGCTTGATGTAAACGTTTTCCCTAAATATTTTGAAAACTTCTGTATTATTTTCAATATCTTCGTGTTATAATATAGAAATCTTTATACAAAAGCGGAGGTAGAATGACGCCATGAATACAACGGAGGAAAAGACAAAAACTTTGAATTTGGAAGATATTCTCATTTCGTATCAATTTTTAAAAGATGTAGTGGCACACACACCTTTGCAAAAAAATGACCGGTTGTCTGAGCAATATGATTGCCAGGTGTATGTGAAAAGAGAGGACTTGCAGCACGTCCGCTCCTTTAAACTGCGTGGTGCCTACTATAAAATAAAAACAATTGAGCATGAGGCAAGGGAAACAGGTGTTGTCTGTGCCAGTGCAGGAAATCATGCACAGGGTGTCGCATACGCCTGTGCCAATCTCGGAATTCAGGGAACGATCTTCATGCCGCAAACAACGCCAAAACAAAAAATCAACCAAGTGAAAATGTTTGGACGTGATTATATAGAAGTCGTTCTGACAGGAGACACCTTCGATGAAAGTTCCGCCCAAGCAAATGCCTACGCAGAAGAAGAAGGGCGTATCTTCATCCATCCATTTGACGACCTTGACATCATTGCTGGACAAGGAACAGTAGCAGTCGAAATAATGAATGATATCCATGAGCCAGTCGATTTTATCTTTGGCAGCATCGGTGGCGGTGGATTAATGGCTGGCCTGAGCACTTATGTCAAAAATGTATCCCCTCATACAAAAATGATCGGTGTTGAACCGAACGGGGCTTTAAGCATGAAGACGGCTTTGGAAAACAACGCCGTGACCACGCTTCCTTCTATTGATAAATTTGTAGACGGAGCTGCTGTCCAATGTGTTGGCCAAAGGACATTTGAATTGTCCAAGAAATATGTTGATGACATTGTGGCTGTCCCTGAAGGAAAAGTATGTACAACCATTCTGGATCTCTATAATCAGCATGCTATTATCGCAGAGCCCGCAGGTGCTCTTCCGATTGCAGCCTTGGATTTTTATAAAGATCAAATCAAGGGTAAGACCGTTGTGTGCGTCATCAGCGGCAGCAATAACGATATAAGCAGAATGCAGGAAATCAAAGAGAAATCCCTGATGTATGAAGGCCTGCTCTACTATTTCATCGTGAACTTCCCTCAGCGTGCAGGTGCACTCCGGGAATTCCTTGATGAAGTTCTTGGACCTGATGACGATATTGTTACATTTGAATACACGAAGAAAAACAACAGAGAGAGAGGCCCTAGTCTTGTCGGCATTGAACTTAAACGCCGTGAAGATTATGCTGGGTTAATTGAGCGGATGCAGCAAAGAAATATTTCCTATACAGAAGTCAATAAGGACAGCATGCTATTCCACTTATTGATCTAAAATTGAAAAAGACGTCCCAGATGGGGCGCTTTTTTTATGTTTAGGAGGTCCCAAGCTTTTTATTCACCATTTACGTTCTTGCTCTCCCCTCCCTCTTCCCATAAAATAGCCTTAATAGAAAGTGAGGAACATAGTCAACTACCCACACTTAAATGCTAACGCATTTTGAAGTGGGGGCTTGCGTCTAT
>JAABNQ010000142.1 GCA_009928435.1 Bacillus sp. HF117_J1_D | reverse complement strand
AGGAATGTTACATGATCCAATTGGGACAAGAATACTTCGTGCGGTGTTTTCCCGTCTAATGAGGCGTGAGGCCTCCGGTGATAGTCTTCCTCCAGCCATTGCCAGAAACGCTCATTCAGTCCCTCCAGGGATTGGACCGGATCTGACGTTAACAGAGGGTAAAAACGGGTCTGTACCGTTTTAAAGAACCTCTCAATTTTCCCCTTAGCAGGGGCGTCATAAGGCATCGTGTGCGCCAAGGTAATGCCCAGTTGGGCACATGCATATTGCAGGGTCTCAGACCGGTAAATCTTCCCGTTATCCGCATAAATGATGGTCGGTTTGCCGCGCCTGATCAGTGCTTCCTTCGTTACTTCCCTTAGCCCGTCAAATTTCTCGGAGATAAAGAATTGGGCGTATGGAACGAGCCTGGAACAGTCATCAATATAAGCGATGAGGAAGGTTTTCTTCATCTTCCCATCGATTGGAATATAGGGCCCATGCGACAAGTCCGCCTGCCATAGTACGTTGACTTTGTCATAGGCAAAGCGCTTCCGTTCCTTTTCCGGATGAAAACTGATATGATTTCTGCCGGCAAGCTTGTGTTTTTTCAATAAACGGTTTATTGTAGAGTATGATACTTGATTTTGTTGAATCTCTCCCCGCTTGATCAGTTGTTCGTAGAACACGCTGACCGGCATGTGGAGGGATTCTTTTCTTATGTCCAGAATATGGTCCTTGTCATCCGGGGACAGTCTTCTGGAGTCCCCTCGATCTGAACGCCTTTTGGGCTTCAAAACATCAAATCCGTTCCTCCGGTAATGAAGAAGCCACTCCTGTATGGTCTTGGCTGCGATTGTTCTTTCCCCGTAATATGGAACCTGATGGATTTTTCCTTCCAACTGCTCAAAATATTCCTTTGGCTCTATCTGCCCGTTCAAAAGAGGGGCAATCAGTCCATAGCGAAATAAAGCAATGTCTTCCCTTGTTTTTTCATTCATTGAAACATCCTCCTTTGATCAGAAGGACAACCGGTTATCCATTGCCTCTTATTCTACTTTTTTCGTTATTGGTTTCATAGGCAAAATTTAT
>JAABNQ010000141.1 GCA_009928435.1 Bacillus sp. HF117_J1_D | reverse complement strand
GGAGCCCTTTTTGTATTTAGAAACTAAATTTCACTTTCGTAATTCAGGTTTATATTTTTATAAATTTTTATATTTTGAAAAAAGTTTGGAGATGAAAAAATGAGTTCTAATTCTATAAAAATAATGAAATTTATAATGTATATCTTATTTTTAATTGCGACAACCTTAGGTTTATTTAGTCAAAATATCGCTTATTTTCTACATGAAAATATCTCAAATATAAATCTGTTATCTTCTTTGAGTATTTTAATAAGTATAATCATGGTTCTATATCTCATAATACTAACTATAGGTATATTCTATTACAAATTTACAGAAAATAAAATGAGGAAAGGTAATTTATTTCACATTATTATGCTTATTATAGGTATCTTCACTATTATTTGGAACATATTTGTATTGGTTATGTGGAATTCATGAGGCAAAAACCAAAGGAATCTCAAAAAAAGTAATAAAGTGTTCTCATAAAAAAGAGCATTTCTTTTTTCTAGCAAATTCCTTGCACCGTTTCATATTTGAAACCGTCTTGAGGGACAAGGAACTTCCAAAGTTACTTAAATCAAGGGAGATGCAATTGTGATTTAACTGCTCATTTCGCTCTTTTATTTTTTCATTTTCCTTTAATGCTTCTTGAGAATAGTTGCTGAAGTAATGAAAAGTGATGCAGATGCTAATAGCACTGTTGCCTATTGAAATTGGGAACGCAGAAATTATTACTTGAGGGAGGATAAAAAAATGAAAAGCTACCTTCAAAATCTTAAAGAGGATTTGGAAAAGATTTAGAGCAATTAGTTAAGGCGTATGAAATTTTGTTAGAAAAACAATTGGAAAAATAATATGTTCTCATAGGTGCGGTCATGATCCTGTCCTGGAAAATGAAGGGAAACGGTGAACACCTAAAAAGGCTACCTTCATCGAGTTGGTAGCCTTTTTTAATTTTTACGTTTGATGGTTATATGTACTGTATCTAAAAAGTTAGATTTGAAGGATGTCGCAGTTAGTTTTGGTTTAACACAAAATTAAGCATGATGGTATTAACGGTTAATATAATGCTCCCATAAGGTGAGACACAAAAACCTGATAAATAAGTTATAATGGTG
>JAABNQ010000140.1 GCA_009928435.1 Bacillus sp. HF117_J1_D | reverse complement strand
TCGTTGATCGCTCGTGTGGTGGAGCGAATTCCAACGATCAAGGACCTGATTAAGCGTCTGAGACGCGATCCATTCTTCCGATATGACTGTGGTTTTCTTCATTCTGACCAAGTTCCATCTGAGGCTTCCTACTCAAGAATGATTGCGGTCCTCAGTGAATCGGATATGATGGGCGATGTCAATGATGAAGTGATTCTCCTTGCGATTGATGAAGGGCATATTGGCGAGGAAAACGTCGCCGTTGATGCCACCCATTTTGAAGCAAGGGACCGTGCCCAAGCATCCGAAAAGAAAGAAAAGCCAGAGCCAAAAAAGCGTGGTCGCAAACCGAAAGCCGAACGCGAACAGTGGCTGAAAGAAAAACAGGCCCAGGAAGACGCGCTCTCGATTTATGAAAAAGAAATTGTGCACCAGCTGCCCGAATCCGTTGAAACTTTGTTTAAAGAGGCTCCGATCGACCCAAAGTGGGGTGTCAAAAAGAACAGTGACGGGAAAAACGTCTACTGGTTCGGCTACAAGGCACATCTGGCGGTCAGTACAAAGAGCCAGTATATCCTTACGGGCATGATGACCTCCGGCAATCTAAACGACGGAAAAGCGGCAATTCCGCTGTTGAAGAAAATCAAACGGGACCTTCCGGATCAGTTCACCGCTGGACTATTAGATGCCGGCTATGATTTTGAGTCGATCTATCAGCAATTGGCGGACCAGGGCCTGCAGGCCGTCATTCCGTATAATCGTCGGAACGAAGGAGAAATCATCGGCTTCGATGACAACTTTGCACCGACGTGTGTCCTGGAGCATTCCTATCGTTATGACAGTTTCGATCCCAAATACAAAACCCTGAAATATACACGGCCCAAAGAATGCGCGACTTGCCCATTACGCCATGATTCACTTTGCCAGAAGACCTTTAAAATCAGGCAGTCCATTGATATCCGGAAATATACATTTCCGGCCAGAGGTTCAAGGAAATGGGATGAATTATATAAAGAACGCACCGCAGTCGAAAGGGTCAATGCGTATCTGAAAGAATTCTTCGGGCTCAATAATGTCCGTCATCGAACTGGCAAGAAAGCGAAGCTTCACTTCCAATTGGTGACGCTTGTTTA
>JAABNQ010000027.1:9458-41982 GCA_009928435.1 Bacillus sp. HF117_J1_D | reverse complement strand
TACCAATAACCCCTAAATTAGTTTTTAGTAAATTTACTTTCGTAATTTGGGTTGATAGTCTCTGGATCTTTAAAAAGAAAAAATGGCATGCTACATAAAAATATCAATGTTAAAATGTGTCTTCCCCATTTGTCAATAATCTTGCCACGAGGTTCTGAAATCTGTTGCCTTTTTACACGGAGCAATTTCCTTATTAACTTTTCTATTAAGAATAGCGTAATTAGAAGAATGATGAATAACACAAAGATTACCACTACATAACCCCTTTTGTGTACAGTTTTATTTTGTTATAAAAATAGGCACGGCACTGACTGGGCCTATTGTTACTAGAGATATATTTTATTGGTGATCTTACTTTAATTCTCCGGGTTTTTCAACAAGTGTGCTCGATCGTTTAAAAATAGTTGATAAAAAGGCCGCAGGCACATCCATGAATGTCTCCTCAGCGTTATAAAGTTATAAAAAGGAATTTAAGAAAACTGCTATAAAATATATAAAACTCATACCTACAAAAACAAAAGTAAATGTTGAAATCGCTTTAGGAAGTTTGCTGTAAAAAAATATTAAAGCTGACCCTATTATTATGTGAATAAGTAAAAATAGAATTATGCTCATATGGCTCACCTCTTACCTAAATTGTACCATCTTCCTGAGTTAAATTATCATACTTCTACAATCTGGCAGGCATATAAAAAGAGCGCAATCCCATTTCGGAAAAGCGCCCGTGGAAGAGCATATTTTACCTATCTTGTTAAAGTACCACCCCCACTGATTCTTGAACCCTTTAATAGATCCAATCTTTACTTTGCGCTGCTGAAAAAAGTAACCATGATGTTTCTGAGTTTAAACATCTGAACAAGTTTATCTTGGAAGCTGTATTCTTACCTTTTGAATAGTACTGGCTTCACGAAAATAACTCGAATTTTAGAGGGAGTGTCATATGGAATGAATGGAGAAAATGTAATGATCTCTGCACCAAGCTCGGGAATTTGATTTTCGGGTTTTTTTCATCTTAAGGAATCTTTTATTTCAAAAATGAAATATTTGTACTTCAATTTTGAAATATTTACGGATGAAGGGAGAAGAAATATCGAAGGATACCACGTTTCGTTGTTGGCATGAATATTGCGACATAGATAACAATATAGAGTAAATGAGAGGTGAGTGGCCAATGACACGTTATGAATATGGTGGAGATGAATTTATTTTTGTCGAACTGTCAGAAGAGATGAGCCTAGAAGTGAACTTCCAGGCGATGGCAATAACAAAAAGACTAAAAGAGGAGCAGCTCTCAGGCATTTTGGATATTTGCCCTTCAAATGCTTCCTATATGGTTCGGTTTGAACCTGAAAAAATTCATCCAGACAAGCTGATTTCAAAGTTGAAAGAGTTGGAGCAGACGACATCTATTGATGATTTTGAACTGTCTTCACGAATGGTTAATGTCCCTGTTTTGTTTGAGGATCCATGGACCCATGAGGCGTTGATGCGATTTAGGGATCGGCATCAGGACCCCAACTCAACGGACTTGGAGTATACGGCACGAATCAATGGATTTGATTCAACAGATGCTTTGATTGATGCCATGACGGGAGCTCCCTATCTCGTCACGATGATCGGTTTTGTCCCTGGTCTTCCATGGTGTTATCAGATGGTACCGCGTGAACAGCAGATTGAAGCACCGAAATACGTTCGGCCTAGAACTTTTACACCTGAAAGGGCTTTCGGACTTGGAGGAGCTTTCTCCGTGATTTATCCGGTAGATGGAGCCGGAGGTTACCAATTATTTGGAATTGCTGCCGCACCAATTTTTGAAAAAGACAGCAAGCTATACGACTTCAAGGATACGATGACATTTCCTAAACAAGGTGACATCTTCAGATACCGGAGTGTAACACGGGAAGAATACGACGCCATTAGGGATGAAGTAGAGAATGGAACGTTTCGCTATTTAACGAAGGAGATCACTTTTACTCCAAAACAAGTACTCGAAAATCCGAAAACGTTTTCTGAAGAAGTGCTAAGGAGGTTATACTCATGATCAAAGTGAAGAATCCGGGTTTGCAAACAACCATTCAGGATGTTGGGCGGATTGGATATTATGAAGTGGGAATGCCTCCTTCTGGAGCAATGGACCAATTTTCATACAAAGTAGGTAATGTTCTTGTTGGAAACGATGGTAGAGCAGCATCATTGGAAATTACATATATGGGGCCTGTTCTTGAATTTGAGAGGGATGCTGTCATTGCACTAACTGGAGGAGAAATTCCGCCCAAAATCAACGGAAAACCGGTTCCTATGTGGGAGACATTGTCAATCAAAGCTGGCGACACACTCTCGTATGATTTTGTAAAAGGCGGAGCAAGAGTCTATTTGGCGGTACAAGGCGGGATTGATGTCCCGGTGATTATGGAATCAAGAGCTACCTATACTTTATGCGGCATAGGTGGATTGGATGGGCGTGCTTTGCAAGCAGGTGACGAGCTAAAAATCGGGGATGATATCAGAAGAGAAGTAAAAGTTGGAACACGAGTCCCTGATGAGCTAATTCCCACATTTTCTAAAAGGCATGAAATCCGGGTCGTTGTGGGACTGTGCAGCTACCGTTTAACTGAAGAAAGTAAGGAACGTTTCTTTTCATTGGATTGGACGATTACACCTGAAGCAAACCGAGTTGGTTATCGTTTCAAAGGAGAGCGCTTGGATTTTGTGGAGAGAGAGCAGCCATTTGGAGCCGGAAGCAATCCTTCCAATGTGGTGGATTTGGGTTATCCAATCGGTTCCATTCAGGTGCCGGATGGTGTCGAGCCGATTGCTTTGTTAAATGATGCTGTTACCGGAGGCGGATATGCGACAATCGCTACAATTATCAGTCCGGATCTGAACAAGATGGCTCAGGCGAAGACGAATGAAAAAGTACGCTTTATCTCTGTCAGTATTGATGAAGCACTTGAAGCAAGAAAAGCTGAGCAGGACAAACTCAAGCAAATAAGAGAACAAATTATACAGCAGCAGGAGGCATAACGATGGAAGCGAACAAAACAATTATTTCACCTATTCCAGGAGTATTTTACAGAAAACCATCCCCGGATCAAGAGGTATTTGTTAACGAGGGAGACTCAGTCAAAGCAGGAGATGTGATCGGGCTAGTTGAGGTCATGAAAAATTACTATGAAATCAAAGCAGAGGAAGATGGCGTGATCGAATCGTTTTTGGTTGAGGAAGAGCAACTTTTGGATGCCGGACAGGAAATCGCCAAATTGAAATAAGTAATCAATTAGATTTTGAAAAGGAGAAGTGCCTGTGTTTTTTAAAAGGGTATTAATAGCTAATAGAGGAGAAATCGCCCGCAGGATTATACGGACATGCCAGCGTCTCGGCATAGAAACGGTTGCCGTTTATTCGGAAGCGGATGCAGAGATGCCGTTCGTTAAAGAAGCGACAATTGCCGTTTGCGTAGGTCCGGCTCAGGCGAAGAAAAGCTATCTTGATATTGACAACATTATCCAAGCCGCTAAGGAAACAAATGCAGACGCTATTCATCCAGGCTATGGATTTTTATCAGAAAACGCCACATTTGTGCGTCGTTGCGAGGAAGAAGGAATCACATTCATTGGACCAACAGCCAAGTCGATCGAGTTAATGGGCAGCAAACTGGAAGCACGTTCACAGATGCAGAAGGCTGGGGTTCCGGTTGTACCTGGGTCAGAAGGCCGGCTGAATTCGATTGAAGAAGCTGTGAGTCTTGCTGAGGAAATCGGTTATCCACTTATGTTAAAGGCTAGTGCAGGTGGGGGCGGCATAGGAATGCAGCTTGTCCATAACGCTGATGAACTAGCAAAAGCTTTTGATTCTACGAAACAGCGGGCTGAATCGTTTTTTGGCGATGGAGATCTGTTCTTGGAAAAATGGATTGGTAATCCTCGTCATATCGAAGTGCAAATTGCTGCGGACAAACAAGGAAACGTCATTCATCTGTTTGAACGGGAGTGTTCAGTCCAACGAAGGAACCAGAAAGTTGTCGAGGAGAGCCCTTCGCCGTATTTGGATGAAAAACGAAGAGAAGAACTGCTACAGACTGCAATCCGCGGCGTACAGCATATTGGGTATACGAATGTTGGTACGATGGAATTCATTTTCGATGGGGAGAAAAATTTTTACTTTCTTGAAATGAATACGCGGCTTCAGGTTGAGCACCCTGTCACAGAGGAGATTATTGGTTTGGATCTTGTAGAACTTCAACTTCAGCTAGCTGCAGGAGAGAGACTTCCTTTCCAACAGCAGAATATCACAAAGAACGGTCACTCTATCGAATGTCGCCTGTATGCTGAAGATCCAAACACATATTTTCCTTCTCCAGGAACAATCGAACGGTTGGTTTTACCAGAACATACTCGACTTGATTTCGCTATTGAAGAAGGAAGTCAAGTCTCACCGTTTTATGACCCAATGGTCGGAAAAATCATCGTTCATGGCGAGGACCGTAATCAAGCCATCGAGAAAATGAAAGAAGCCTTGGAACAGTTGAAGGTTGAAGGCATCACAACCAACCTGTTATTGCTATACGACATCATGGAAAATGTGAGCTTTAAAAAAGGGGAGTATACAACGACATTTCTTGATGAATTCCAGAAGCAACGAAAGTAGGTGAAGAAATGTATAAAGTGGATTTAAACTGTGATATGGGTGAGAGCTTCGCTCTTTATGAGCTGGGCAATGACGAAGAAATGATGAAGTATATTACCTCTGCCAATATTGCCTGCGGTTTCCATGCCGGAGATCCGCAAGTGATGAGAAGGACCGTTGAGCTGGCAAAAGAGCACGGTGTGGGAATCGGGGCCCACCCGGGCTTTCCAGATCTTCTTGGATTCGGGCGGCGCTATATGACATGCACTGCTCGAGAAGTGAAGGACTATATTACGTATCAGACGGGAGCACTGAGAGAATTTGCGAGAGCGTTGCAGGTGGACATTCAGCATTGCAAGCCTCATGGGGCTTTGTTTATGAAAGCGATGGAAGACAAGCAGCTTGCACGGGCGGTTTTGGAGGCTATTCATGAGGTGAACCCAGAAACGATTGTTTTTGCCTTAAATCATTCTGAGGTATGGGAAGAAGCACAAAAAATGGGAATCCCGATTGCGCTTGAAACATATTCAGACCGTGAGCATACCGAAAGTGGATCAATCGTGCTGACTAGAAGGGGACCGACAATCCAGGATTATGATGAAATGGCTCAGCGGGTTGTACGCATGATTAAAGAAGGGACTGTTATTACCCATGACGGAAAAGAGGCTCTTGTCGAGGCACAGACAGTTTGTATCCATGGGGATACGCCCGGTGCGCCCGAGCTTGCGAAAACGATTGTTTCGGTATTGAAGGCGAATGATGTAGAAATTGTTCCTGTCAGGGAAGTCATCGGCTAATCTGGTGTGACCATGGCCTAATAGGGAAGTTGCCGAAATGTTTGGTTAACAGGAGCTAATTAATAGGCCCTCTGAAGTTTGACTAACTATATACGTCTACTCCTGTTGCGCAAGTGGGGGTTCAGTTTCGTACAATCAAAGATAAGCGATACAGCTTATCAAAATACTGTCTGGGAAACGAAAGTACTATCCGAATGTAGGCATATACAGTCCGGAATCTGATCATACTGTCTAGGATTCAAGAATACAGTCCGGAATCTGATCATACTGACTAGGATTCAAGAATACAGTCCGGAATCTGATCATACTGTCTAGGATTCAAGAGTACAGTCCGGAATCTGATCATACTGTCCAGGATTCGAAAATACAGTCCGCAATCTAAGAATACTGTCCGTGTTTACGTCTTGTTCTCTGCTCAAGCATGGAGGAACAAGCAATTTTTGATCATGCGTTCAAAGAGTTCTTTTTGCACAGAAAAGAAAATAGAGTTAGTAAAGAAATGATTCATTATCTGAGTGATGAAGCCTCCGACGCACATTCTTTTAAAAAGATCAAGATTAGGAGGTAAAGAGCCATGACTGAAAATGAGAAAATCATACAAGCTATCGCCGAAGCACGGGAAAAAAGCATTGGTGCAGCCCTTGCGACGGTTGTTCGAGTGTACGGGTCGGCTTACCGGCGAGAGGGAGCTAAAATGCTCATTGATGAAAATGAAAATCGGATCGGCATGGTTTCGGGCGGTTGTTTGGAAACAGATGTTGCAGAAGTGGCGAAGCAGGTGATTAGTTCAGGTATCCCTACCTTAAAAACATATGATATGGATGAAGATCTTGTTTGGGGGCTGGGGCTTGGGTGCCCGGGAATGGTCGACATTTATATTGAGCCAATTCCCCAACAGGAAGATCCAGCTTTTGACCTTTGGCTAGCTTTGATAAAAGATAAGCATCCCTGCGTTTTAGCGACCATTTTGCAGGGGAATAGGAGCGAAGCGCGTGTGTGCATTCCCCAAAAAGAAGCACCAGCGGGAGCATTTTCAGATTCAAACGTTCAGGCACAGACTATTATGATTGCACAAGAAAAGATGAACGAAAAGAATCCGAAATCCTTTTCTAGGCTTTTGGCTGAAGAGAGCGGAAATGAACTTGATATATTCATTGACGTATATATGCCGCCTTCTGATCTTGTTATTTTTGGCGCTGGTCATGATGCCATTCCAGTAGCTAAATATGCAGTCTCGCTTGGCTGGAAAACAACTGTAGTTGATCCAAGGCCTTTCTATAATAGTGAGGAAAGATTTCCAGGGGCGGAAAGGATTTTGACTGATATTACAAAATGTAAGGACGAAGTAAAAATTAGTCCGCATACATATATCATCATCATGAACCATCATATTGACAGGGATCGTGAAACACTGAAGTTTGCTCTACCTTCTCCAGCTCCATATATTGGGATTCTCGGTCCGCACAAACGACGGGTCCGAATGCTTGAAGCGATCCAGGAGGAAGGAGTCCAGTTTACGGAGAAACAGCTTCAGCGGATGCACAGCCCCATTGGTCTTGATATCGGTTCGGAAACGCCCGAGGAGATTGCCATTAGCATCATGGCAGAAATCATTGCGGTTCAGAAAGGGCATGCAGGTGGATTTTTACAGAATTCAAAAATGATTCACCAAAGTGCAACTATCAGCTCATGATGGAAGGAATAATGATGATACAGACGAGTGCTATTATACTTGCTGCAGGTACTTCTTCTAGAATGGGCAGAGCCAAGCAATTATTGCCTTTGGGAGGTCGGCCCATTTTGGCGCATGTCATTGACCGTGTGCTTGCGGAAAGTTTTACCGAAATCATTGCTGTCATTGGACACGAGGCAGATGCGATTCAACGAGCAATTTCTGTTCAGGATGCTCGGTTTCGCTGGGTAATGAATAAAGATTACAGATTGGGGCAGGGAACCTCCTTGAAATATGGTTTAAGCCAAATGAATGAACACCATTCAAGCGTAATGGTGTTTCTTGCTGATCTTCCTTTTCTATCCCAAGAAACAGTTCACAATATATATGAACGGGGAACTCTCATGCTTCAAGAAACAAATGTCCCATTTGTGCTCCGGCCAAGTGTTCAAGGGACTGCGGGTCATCCCGTGTTTTTTGGTCATGTAAAGGCGGAATGGTTTCAGCAGATTGGCGGTGATCAGGGAGCAAAAGTAATGATGGAGCAATTTCCAATTAGGGAAAAATTCCCTGTCGAGGATCAGGGAATTTTATACGATATTGATACTCCTGAAGGTTACGAGAAGGCCGGGAGATTTTTCGGCAAACATGATAAAAAAACAGTATAATAGAAGAAAATCTCTTCTCGAACAGGGGGGATCTCTTGATTCTTTGGAAAGACATTCTGAAACCGATTACAGCAGTGGTCAAACATAATGATTCGATTAAGTCGGTTATTCAAGAGCTTACAAGTGCGCAGACAGATATCGCTTTTGTTGAGAAGCAAGGAGCATTGATCGGTTACATTACAAATGGTTTTTTGCTTGAGCAAATTGGGACAGGGAAAAGTCTTAATGAACAAGTTCAATATAAGGATGATATTTTGATGGTGCCAGACTTGCTTCCGGTTGAATTTTTTCATAATGTGACAACAGTCATTGGGGTAAATTCAAGCGGTGGCGTCTCCGGATACAGTACTGTCGAACATGCCCGCCATCAAATGAACGAGCGTCAATTGGTACATTTAAATGAGATTATTCATGGTGCGGGAGTTGGGATCATCAGAACAAATAGCCATTATGAAATTGAATTCATGAACGAAACCGCGGAAAGATTTTTGGGGATGCCAGGGTCTTTCCTTTTATCCCGCAATTACCAAGCTCTGTTGACAATGGAGAAAGATTTGCGGAGGGTACTGGATGGAGAAACGCTTGTAAGTGTGAACAGCAAGATCAATTTTAAGCAAATGAGCGGTAATTTTTATCCGCTGAAAATAGATGGGAAAATCACAGGTCTTGTACACATGTTCTTTCTTCGGGAAGAATTCGAAGAGGCTGTCCAGGAAGTGGACTTTGTTCGGCATCTGTACTCTGATTTGCAGGCAGTATATGACTCTTCCAATGAGCAGATTTTGGTCACCGATGAAAATGGGACAATCCTGCGTGTAGCTGGAAAGTTTTTAAATAATTTCTGGAAAGCGAAGGAAGCAGAGCAGATTATTGGAAAGAAAATTGAAGATTTTACTAGGCGGAACATTTTTCAGCCGAATGTTTTTGAGATATGCGTGAAGCAGCAGAAGAAAGTGACATCCATTCAGGAGTCCGCTGACCAAACTAGAGTTTGGTCAGTTGCTACACCGGTATATCATGAAGGAAAGCTGGAAAAGGTGGTTATTTTATCTCGGGATATCACTTCTACTGCACCACCTCACACTGAAACAGAGCAAAATACGCAATTAGTTAAGACGGAGAAAAAAAGGATAGTTTATCGTTCCGGTAAAATATCTGCGTTGCTAAGCAATTTGCGGAGAGCGGCTAAGATGAATTCAACGATTCTCCTTGAAGGGGAATCAGGCGCTGGTAAGGAAGTGTTCGCGCACGAAATTCACTTTGCCAGCCTTCGGAAGGATTCTCCGTTGATTCGAGTCAATTGCGGGGCCATCCCAGAGCAATTAATTGAAAGCGAGCTGTTCGGGTATGAAAAAGGAGCATTTACCGGAGCTGACCGCAGAGGGAGAGCAGGCTTGTTCGAGCTTGCTCATAAAGGAACAATTTTTCTTGATGAGATCGGGGATCTTCCGCTTAATATGCAGGTAAAACTGCTTCGCGTTATACAGGAACGGGAGGTTGCGCGGATTGGCGGTACGGAAACAATCCCGATAGATGTGCGCATTATCGCTGCCACGAACAGGGATTTGAAAGAAATGGTGGCTGATGGTGAGTTTCGTGAGGATCTCTTTTACCGTTTGAATGTTATTCCTCTCCGGATCCCCCCGCTGCGCGAAAGGAAGGAAGATATTTTTCCGCTAGCGGTATATTTTCTTGAACAGTTTAAGCAGATGTATAACATAGAAAAGAGCTATACGCCTGAAGCCATTTCTGTGCTGGAAATGTACGGGTGGCCAGGGAACATTCGGGAGCTTGAAAACATAGTTGAAAGATTAATCGTTTTTAGCCAGGAAGAATGGATTGACCGCGAGATTGTTTTGAAGGTTTTATATGGTGAGGAGGAAGCTAAGAAAAAACAGCCGCTCGTATTGGAAGTGATGCCGCTTAAAGAGGCAGTGGCTGAGCTTGAAATACAGATGATTGAACTGGGGATGAAGAAGTACGGAACGGCTGCAAAAGTATCGGAAATTTTGGGTGTAAGCCCAGCCACCATCAGCAGGCGAATGAAAAAGATCAAAAAATAGAGGTGGAGACGTTGTTTACATTGCCTGAAACAAATTTTAATTTTGGCGGTGACGAATATATATATGCGGAGATCTCCCGTGATATGAGGGTGGAAAGCAATTTTAAGGCATTGGCCATTACTGCTGAACTGAGAAAAAGAAATATCCCGGGCATTACGGACATTGCTTCTTCAAACGCCTCTTATTTGGTTCGCTACAACCCTGATATCATTTCCGCTCGGGATCTGCTGGACTATTTAAGGGAAATTGATCTGACGAAAAGCGATCCGAAAGAATTGAATCTATCTGTACGGATGGTCGAGATTCCTATCTGGTATGATGATCCAATTACAAGGGATTACTCTGAACGGTTTAAAAACAGGCATGATTCCCCAGAAGAAACAAACTTTGAATATGTCATGCGGTTAAATGGCTTCAACAGTAAAGAAGCTTTTATTGAAAAACATTCCTGTACGCCCTATTTAATAACGATGGTTGGCTTTTTACCAGGAACTGCGTGGCATTTTCCGCTCGGTATCCAACAGGAGGAAATGATTCAAGTCCCGAAGTATGCAAGTCCTCGGACGGATACACCTGCACGCAGCATCGGAATAGGAGGAGCATTTAATGTCATCTATCCTGTAAACGGGCCAGGAAGCTACCAGCTCATCGGCATGTCCGCTGTTCCTGTTGTTGATCATGAAAAATATTTGCCGGAACTTGGATCGTACTTTTTGGCGCGGCCTGGCGATATATGGAAGTACCGGTCCGTGGATGAATCCGAATACTGGCGAATACGTGAAGACGTGGAAGCGGGAACCTATAAATATCGGATGAAAAATATAGATCTGTCTCCTTTGGAATATGCTGAAAAAGGAAATGAGTACATTCGTGAACTGACAGGAGATTTTTAAGATGATAAAAATCAATGAACCGGGGCTATGGACCACTGTGCAGGATTTGGGCCGGCTGGGAAACTATCATTTCGGTGTGCCGCCGTCAGGGGCTGCCGATAAATTTTCGTTCATGGTCGCAAACCTTCTTGTTGGTAACCCTGTCGATTTTGCAGGATTTGAAATGACTGTGGTCGGTGGAAGCATGACATTTCAGAAAAATACGGTCATTGCTTTGACTGGAGCTCCGATGGAAGCTTTCCTGAATGGGAGTCCAGTGGAGTTGTGGAAAGCAATTGCAGTCCAGGAGGGCGATGATCTTACCTTGAAGGCATGCCGGGAGGGCGTGAAGTCCTATTTATGTGTGTCAGGAGGAATCGATGTCCCGGAAGTGCTAGGCAGCCGTTCTACTTATGAATTGAGTAATATTGGCGGATACCAAGGCAGAAAGATCATCAAGGGCGATAGAGTGAATATTTATGAACCTCTCCCTGGAGTATTCAAGCAGGAAGGAAAATCTGTACCGCAGGAATTTATTCCAGACTTCAAGCGATCACAGGAAATCAGAGTAACAATGGGAATTAAGGGGCATATGATTAGCGACGAAGGCTTAAAAGCATTCTTGAATTCTGAATGGACAGTTTCGCCTGAATCAAATCGGGTCGCTTATCGATATACAGGAGCAAAAGTATCTTTTATCGAGGAAGAACCTCCATTTGGAGCCGGAAGCAGTTTTACGAATGTAGTAGATTTCGCCTATCCGATCGGCGGAATCATGTTTCCCAATGAAGAAGAGTTGATCGTTCTGCAAAATGATGCCACGACCGGCGGAGGCTTTGCAACGATCGGAACGGTCATTAGCCAGGACCTTGATCTGATTGCTCAATCTCGACCACTTTCCACCTGCCGGTTTGTGGCGATCACACTGGATCAAGCCATTGAAGCGAGAAAAGTTAGAAACGAAAAGCTGGCGCGGTTGGAAGAAATGTTGAAAAGATAGACAAATATTTTAATGGAAAGGTGATTAAAATGGGAAAATGCAATATTGACCATTCTCAAGAGAGTGTAGTGGCAAAGCTTGAAAGCCAGGCAGAGTTTCTACCGGGAAGTCTGACCGAAGGGCTGCAACAATTTCTACAAAGCGAGAGACCGCAGGAAACATTAAATGAAGTATTTCACTTATTGAAAAAATATGATTTAGCTTCCGAGGAAGAAAGAAGAGAAAGGGATCAGAAGTTGAAGCAATATATTCAATAAAGAACGGCCGGGCAGTCTATTGGCTTTTCCGGCTAATTAAAAGGGAATTCTTCTATTTATTAGTGACACAGCCTTCTGGCAGTTGCTGCAAGGGCTGATTTTGCAAGAGCTTCATTCTCCGTTACATGACAAAAGTTCTATACCAATAACAAATGAATAATGATACCATATTCTCGGTATGTTAACCAAACATTGCGGTTAGACAAGAGTCATACGGGGGTAAGGGATTGATGAAAGAACAGCAACTTAAGGCTAACCACATCCCAGGTTCTTTAGAGGAACATTTAGGGGAAACAAATGTAGAGATCTTTGTTGGAACTAAATATCCATACTACAACCGGAAATGGAAAAAAAGCAAAGGAAATAAGCCATCCTGGAACTTTGCAGCCTTTTTTTTATCTATGTTTTGGATGGGCTACAGAAAAATGTATATGCCGGTTATTTTGATGCTAACCCTGTTTTTTGTCACGGATTTAGTAATCTATTTTTTAAATGATCGGCAATTAACGGATTCCATGGTCAATGCAACTGATTCATCAATCACAGCAGGGATCTCTATCATGTTAGGCTTGTACGGAAATTACTTTTACTATATTCATACCAGAAAGAAAATCAATGCCATAGAGAGCGAGGGGCTTCCTGACGAGCAAAGGAAAACAAAGCTCCGCAATCAAGGACAGACAAGCTGGCTTGGTGTTTTGTTTGTCGTTATCGGCTTATTGGTTTATGGTTTCCTTTCTGCTACGCTATTCCCTACAGCTGATGATAAAATTGCCATACTTAAAAATGGAGTATCTGAAGAATTCCCTGATAAAACTATTGGCGAGGCGCTGGACAGCTATTTTTCCGAGCCGGAGTGGCAGTTGATTAGAAATGAGAATGGTGAAGAAATAATCCGTTTTACAGGAACGGTAGAATCTTATCCTTTTTCAATGGATTTTGTCTTGGAGGATGAATACTTCGATATTGTAAACGGTGAAGTCGACGGGGTGCCTATCGACAGTGACGAACTAAATGATGTGCTTTATTCTATTTTACAGACGGAGATTCAGGAATGATGCGGCTAAAGACCGAAAGGAGCTTTGAAGGAACTTAATTTTTGGCATACGTTATCAGACCCTTTTTCCGTTTGTTCGGCAGCGGTACAGCGTCAAAGCCTCCCAAGCTTTGTTTTACCCTTGGCCTGGTGGTCATTCATTAATAAAGAAGCAACAGAAGAAATGGACATTAAAAAAAGATAGAATGGGCAGACATAGCAGAGTTTCAATAAAAATAAGAATGGTTTGGCTGAGCGAAAACGTATAGGCTTCCGCTCAGTTTTTTTAAATCCCAAATTCCTCTTCCATTTCCCCGATAACCTCCTTGGTTATATCCAAAAATAGATCAACCGATTCTTTTTTTACGTTGTTTTTCATTGTCACCATATTTAATGTTGTGGTGATGAGAGGGTCGATAAGCTCCGCCAGCGGAGGGAGGTCAAAGCCTATACTTTTAACAATGGATTTGGGAGGAAATGTAATTCCCATGCCGGCTTTGACCATTCCAAGCATCGGCAATGTTTCGTATCCCCAATAAATGATATTTGGTGAAAATCCTCTTTTTTTACACTCCATGATGATAGTGTCTGAAATATTATATTCATAGGAAGAATGGTGAAGGAGAAAGTTTTCATCCTTTAATTCTTCTAACGCTACAGATTTTTTCCCTGTAAGCGGGTGTCCTGGAGGCAATGCAACCATTATAGGTTCTGTAAACAGTTTTGTTGTCATTAAATCGTTTCTATTATAAACATTCCGCACCATTCCAATATCAAGCTTATGAAAACGCAGATGATCAAGAATATAAGGGGGAGAGCCTTCCTTCACATGAGTCACGATATTAATAGAGCGATCATTCATGCGCTTGATTACCTCAGGGATCAATGAGAAATTAGCCACCGCTGCACATCCGATAGAAACAGTTCCGCGGTGATCCTGCTGAAATTCCCGTGCCTCTTGGAGAATAGCTTCCGAGCTTGCTAGAAGCTCGATTCCACGCTGGTAGACTAATTGGCCGGAGTCAGTTAAATATAGGCGTTTCCCTTCCCGTCTGAATAGTTGAATCCCTATCTCATCCTCGAACTTTTTCAACAGCATACTTAAAGGGGGCTGAGTCATATTGAGGACCTTGGCAGCTTTTGAAACGGTTCCATTCTCAACGACAGCTATAAAATATTTCAATTTTTGGATATCCATAACAACCACCTATATATGTAAAATATATATTTATTAGTTTTATTATATATTTTACATTTATAAAAATTCAAGATACTATTTATATTGCAAATTCTTATATGAAATTAAATTGAAAACGTTATCTTCTTAACTTTATTCAACAGAAATGTATCGAGCTTAAGTTCGATAAAAATCTGGGCGCCAATACGCCAAGGCGAATTTGATACGATAGAATGGAGGAGTGAATAATGGATCATTTGTCCATGTGGGAGGCAACAGCCGGTGAACGAAAAAAACGGCCAACACTAGTTGATGAGAAGCATTGTGATGTGGTGATTATCGGCGGTGGTTTTTCAGGGCTGTCCACTTCCTATCATTTGCAAAAAATGGGACATCAAACGATTGTGTTGGAAAAAAATGCGGTAGGATATGGAGCCAGTGGAAGAAACGGTGGTGAGCTGCTTACTGGATATCACGGGCCAATGGAAGCATTTGCTCAGAAAAAAGGCTTCGAAACGGCAAAGCTGATGTGGGAGCTGTCCCTTGATTCCATAGATTTAGTGGAGAGTATATCCAAAGAAAATGGAATAGCTTGTGATTTAGTTAGACAAGGTGATATTCGTCCAGCTTACAAAGCTTCCCATTTGGATAACTTCAAAAGAGATCAGGAATACTTAGCGGCAAAGCTGAATTTTCACGAAATATCAGTTATTGACCGATCTGAAATGAAAGCAGAATTGAATACGGATTTTTATCATGGAGCTCGAATTAATGCAAGGGGAGCTCATTTTCACCCGCTCAAATTTGCACTCGGGCTGGCGGATGCCGTTGAAGATCTGGGTGGGGTGATTTACGAGAACTCAGAAGCTATGAGCATTCAAAAGGGCGCTGCGAACAAGGTTATTGTTACAACGACCATGGGACGGGTTATAGCTGATGAAGTAGTTATTGTGACCAATGCCTATGCGGGAAATTTGAGTAAGATGTTAAAAAAATCGGTCATTCCTGTTGATAGTATCATGATTGCGACCGAACCATTGACACAAGAGTTTATGGAAAGTCTAATACCTCAAAATCGAGCTGTCTCTGATTCAAAGAACTTACTATACTACTTCAGAAGAACAGCCGATAATCGAATGGCCTTTGGAGGTTCCGGACGAGCTTTTAGCAAGCGAGCCCAGAAGCTGTTGTTTGATCGTTTAAGAGAAGGGATGATCACAGTTTTTCCACAATTGAAGGATGCACGGGTCGAGTACCGCTGGGGAGGAAAAGTCGGGTTTACTCAGGATTTCCTTCCATATATTGGACAGTTGGAGGACGGGACCCATTTCGCTTTCGGCTATTGTGGAAAGGGAGCGGCGATGGCCGTGATGGCAGGTAAAGTTCTCGCCGAAGCTATTAGTCATCCCGAGCGTGTGAATAATCCGCTCAAAAAAGAAAACCTGCGTCCGATCCCTTTTCATAGTCAACATGCCAAGGGTGTGGGGCTCATGAAATTTTACATGGCACTTCAAGATAAGTACGGGAAATGAGCTTGCGTTTTTTCGCAGGCTTTTTTCTTTAAAGAGAAAGTATATGTCTAGCTGCGCCGTATAGGACGTACAAGTGCAGGCGCAAAACTGCGTGAAGGGTATTCAATAAAGCTTATCAGCCAGTTAATTGAAATGTGGTGGCGAAGGAACTCACTTCTCAAAGTTCGCCTTGTGATTGTCTCCTAAGGCTGCTCACCTTTCGCATTTCCTGACAAAATCCTTTCATGTCTGCATAACAGCTTTGTCCTATAATAGTAGAAGAGAGGGGCTGAACATAACATGAATTTTGAAATCATTATTGTCGGAGCAGGCTCCATGGGAATGGCTGCGGGCTATTTTCTGGCAAGTCAAGGCAGAAAGGTATTGTTAATTGATGCTTTCAATCCACCGCATACGGAAGGGGCTCATCATGGGGAGACAAGGATCATCCGCCATGCCTATGGCGAGGGGGAACATTATGTGCCCATGGCGCTCAGAGCGCAGGAGCTCTGGCAGGATCTCGAAAAAAAGTCAAATAAAAAACTGTTTCTCCAAACTGGTGTTTTAAATGTTGGAGACGTGGAGTCCGGATTTATTCAAAATGTCAAAAAGAGTGCGGAAACGTATTCGCTCCCAGTTGAAGTTTTAACAGCAGCAGAAATGAATGAAAGATGGCCTGGTTTCCAATTCTCAAATGATTTCATTGGCTGTTTTGAAAAAAATTCCGGAGTACTTATGGTCGAAGAATGTGTACGGGCTTACCGCGAACTGGCTGAGAAAAACGGAGCAGTCCTGAGGACAAATACAAGCGTAAAAGCAATCGAAGCAAGTGAATCTTCGGTTATTGTAAAAACGGACAACGAGATATTTACAGGGGAAAAATTAATTATCACAGCAGGAAGGGGGTCAGACCCCATTCTTTCGGCTTTGGGATTGGAGTTGCCGCTTCAGTCGATGAGAAAAACTTTCTCTTGGTTTGACTCTGACGAAGCTATTTATCGTTCTGATGTTTTTCCAGCTTTTGCGGTTAATTATCCTAATTCTGACGAATTGTATTATGGCTTCCCGAGCATCGATGGGGCCGGGGTGAAAATCGGTCGGCACGACGAGGGGCAGCCTGTAAAGACAGGTGAGACATTGGCTGACTATGGTACTTTCCCGGAAGATGAGCAGGATGTAAAGAGATTTGCTGCCAAGTTCATGTCTCAAAAGCTCCCACTGAAATTCGGAAAAACATGCGTCTACACAAATTCTCCCGACAGCGACTTTATCATTGACAGGCATCCAGAACTGAATCATGTCATCTTCGCCTGCGGATTTTCCGGGCATGGTTTCAAATTTGCCAGTGCCGTCGGAGAAATACTGAGCCAATTGGCAGTGGATGGAAAAAGTAAACAGGATATCTCGGATTTTTCAATAGATAGGTTTTAAAAGATTCAGCTCAATTTTGTAGTTATTACGAAAAATAACCAACCCAAAATGCTAGCTAGGCAGTCATGGGGGGGTTATTTTTTTGTTGCGACAGTATGGCTACGATTAACGTTACAAGCGCTTTTCTTTAATCCATTTCCCTCATGAATTTTCAACTTTCTTTTCTTTCGAGCCCTCACCCATCTTCATACATTTGATAACCTTTTAACAGAAAAATCCAGATCAAAACACTCGCTTTAACAGATTAAAAGGTTGATGCTATAAAGAAAAAACGCGTTGAAGCGTGTGTTTGCGCAGATTTTTCATTTATATTAAGCTGACAATTAATAAAGAGATTTTTAACTTCATTTAGCAGAAGTCTCCTACTTCTGTAAGTGGTGAGATGAATGCATATTGGTATTCAGTGGCGGCTTCAAAGCCCGGCTGAATAAATTTAAAGCCTCCGGTGGAGACATCAGATTCTCAGAGGAAATTTATCGAGCGAAAGCTCGATATAATCTGGGCGCAAATGCGTCAAGGCGCATTTGATAATGCTCTAAAAAATGAGTAAAGGAGCGGTGGACAATGACCATAACGGAGACAAGGCAATTTGATGCAGAATTACAGTTTCCCATGCTTCAGATTGTAGATCATAAAGGAAATCTTGTAGATGACACGTATAAAAGTGAAATGACGGAGGGAATGGTTCAACGGTTTTACCGTCAGCTTAAGACGATGCGATTGTTTGACAGAAAAGCAGTCAATCTTCAGCGCCAAGGACGTTTAGGCACTTATCCGCCTTTTGAAGGGCAAGAAGCGGCACAAGTTGGAAGCGCTTTATCCCTTGATGACAAGGATTGGATGTTCCCTACTTACAGAGATCATGCAGCAATGATCACTTTTGGACAGTCTTACAATATTTTATCCAACTGGAATGGCCGCATTGAGGGGAACGTACCGCCGAAAGGAAGGAAAATTCTTCCGCCATCTGTTCCAATTGCTACACAGCTTCCACTTGCAGCTGGTGCAGCCATGGCAGCGAAGTTTCAAGGTCATACTACAGCATCGATTGCCTATTTCGGTGACGGAGCCACATCGGAGGGAGATTTTCATGAGGGGATGAATTTTGCAAGCGTATTCAAAGCGCCGGTTGTATTTTTTAATCAGAACAATGGTTATGCGATTTCTGTTCCTATTGAAAAACAGATGAATTCAAAAACAATTGCCCAAAAATCAGTAGCTTATGATATGCCGGGTGTCCGCATTGATGGGAATGATATTTTCATTGTTTATTTTGAGACGAAAAAAGCATTGGAACGAGCGCGAAGTGGCGAAGGTCCAACTCTTATTGAAGCGGTTACATGGAGGTACGGTGCTCATACGACTGCAGACGATCCAAAGAAATACCGTGATCAACAGGAGAGTGAAGAGCGTAGAGAATATGACCCGATCATGCGGCTTGAGCTTTTCATGAAGAAAAATGACTATTGGGACGACGCTTGGGCCCAAAAAATTGAAGAAGAGGCTACAGAAGAAATTGAAGCGGCTGTTAAAGTGATGGAAACGATGCCTGCTCCGGATGTTAACGATCTTTATGATCACATATTTGAACAGGCGCCATGGCCCATTGCAGAACATAAACAAAAATATCTGAAGCATTTGAGAGGTGAGAAGTAGAATGCTTGCAACTTCGACGAAACCAATGACATTGATCCAAGCAGTTACGGACGGGCTGCGGACGATGCTGAAAGAAAATGAGAAAGTACTTGTTTTGGGGGAAGATGTTGGAAAAAACGGAGGGGTGTTCAGAGCGACGGATGGACTTCAAGAGGAATTTGGTGAAGAACGCGTCATTGATACTCCATTGAGTGAGGCAGGAATCATCGGTACATCTATCGGAATGGCGATGTATGGGATGAAGCCGGTAGCTGAAATCCAATTTTTAGGCTTCGTTTACCCAGCCTATGAACAGATCATGACTCACGCAACGCGCATGCGCTATCGCTCCATGGGGGAATTTACAGTACCAATGGTAATCCGTGCACCATATGGAGCAGGTGTCCGCGCCCCGGAGATCCATTCGGACAGTGTGGAAGCTTTATTTACCCATATGCCTGGAATTAAAGTGGTTTGCCCATCCAATCCATATGACGCCAAGGGGCTGCTTATATCCGCGATTGAAGATCCGGACCCGGTTCTGTTCCTTGAGTCTCTTCGCCTGTACCGCTCGGTAAGAGGAGACGTTCCGGAAGGAAAGTATGCTGTGGAAATCGGAAAAGGACATCGGTTAAAAGAAGGGCAGGATGTCACGATTATCTCTTGGGGAGCGATGATTCCAGTCGCCATGAAAGCTGCGGAAGAGGTGGAGAAAACAGGCGTTACCTGCGATGTAATCGATTTGAGGACTTTATATCCGATTGATAAAGAGATCATCGCCGAATCGGTCCAAAAGACAGGGCGTTGTGTCATTGTGCATGAAGCGCACGGAACGGGCGGACTCGGAAATGATATTGTTTCAATCATCAATGATACATCTTTCTTATATATGAAAGCTCCAATTGAACGAGTCACTGGAGCCGATGTCCATGTTCCATTCTGGGCTTTGGAAGAACATTACTTGCCTACCCCTGCACGTGTCAAAGAAGCGATTGACAAAGTCATCAATTTTTAAGGAGGGATTTGAATGATCGAAGTGAAATTGCATGATATCGGTGAAGGGATGACAGAAGGGGATATCATTTCATACCTAGTGAAAGCAGGAGACAATGTCAGCGTTGACCAACCGCTTGTCGAGGTTCAGACGGAGAAGATGGTGGCTGAACTAACATCGCCAGCGAATGGAACTGTCAAAGAGATTCTGATTGATACAGGAAAAACGATTTCTGTCGGTACAACTATTTTGACCATTGCTTCAGAACAGCAAGGTGCAGATCCTGCTCCCGCGAAGGAAGAAGCTGCAACAACCGTTACATCGGATGAGCCGCTGCAAAAATCGATGATCATGGAAAGACCCAAGAGCGACCCGCTCTCCAACAGGGTAAAAGCAGCTCCATATACAAGAAAGATCGCTAGGGAAAATGATGTTGATATCACATTAGTTGAAGGAACGGGACGTGCCGGTCGAATTACAGTTGAAGACGTTCTTCGCTATGTGGAAGCAAGAGATAATGGTCAGACAACAAAAGCAGCTGCCGCACATACCGAAGCGCCAGTTGTGGAAACAGGGGCGGTGAGTCAGTCTGAAGAGTCATTTGATCTGATTCCATTTAAAGGCCGCCGCAAACAGATTGCGATGAAAATGAGCCAGTCACTCTTTACCATTCCGCATGTCTGCCATTATGAAGAGGTTGACATGACTGAGCTTCTCAATTTTCGTAAAGAGCTGAAAGCAATGGATGAAAACATTTCAGCAGCAGCATTCTTTATCAAGGCGCTAGCAATCGCGTTAAAAGATTATCCTATTTTCAATGCCAAATTAGACGAAGAGAACGAAGTGATTCGTCTTGCAAAATCGGTTCATATGGGAATCGCAGCGGATGCGGAAGAAGGCCTGATTGTTCCAGTCATTCGTGATGCAGATAAGAAATCCTTGCGTGCCATCCATCAAGAAATGAAGGAATTGACACAAAAGGCAAAAGAGAACAAGCTGGCAGTGCGTGAAATCACAGGCAGCACTTTTACAATCAGCAATGTTGGCCCAATGGGAAGCATTGGCGCAACACCGATCATCAATTATCCTGAAACAGGGCTTATGGCATTCCATAAAACGAAAAAGATGCCTGTCGTCAATGAACACGATGAAATCGTGATTCGTTCCATGATGAACGTGACAATGACATTTGACCACCGTGTCGCCGATGGCGGAACGGCCATTGCTTTTACAAACCGCTTTAAATCCTTGATTGAAAATCCTAAAAAATTAATGCTGGAGCTTGTCTAACTAGATAGATCGAATGGAGGAAACAGAAATGGCAAAACAGCTTGAAAAGTCATCAATTGAAAATGAGGACGTTTTTCAAAAAATAGCAAATCACGAGCAGGTTGTGTTCTGCAATGATCCGGTATCCGGCCTACAGGCCATTATCGCTATCCACGATACAACCCTAGGACCTGCTCTGGGTGGGACCCGCATGTATCCCTATAAAGATGCGGATGAAGCTCTGGAAGATGTGCTTCGCTTGTCAGAAGGGATGACATATAAATGCGCAGCCGCAGATATCGATTTTGGCGGCGGGAAGGCGGTCATTATTGGAGATCCAGAAAAGGACAAATCCCCGGATTTGTTCCGTGCTTTTGGTCAATTTGTGGAATCACTGAATGGACGATTTTACACAGGTACTGACATGGGGACCACGATGGATGATTTTGTCCATGCACAGAAAGAGACGAATTTCATTAACGGAATTCCTGAGCAGTATGGTGGAAGCGGCGACTCGTCGATTCCGACCGCCCAGGGAGTCATTTATGCACTGAAGGCTACAAACCAGTATTTATTTGGAAGCGATAGCCTTTCAGGTAAAACATATGCTATTCAAGGGCTGGGAAAAGTAGGGTATAAAGTAACGGAACAGCTCTTAAAAGCCGGCGCCGATTTATTTGTAACGGATATACATGAAAATGTCCTCAATTCCATTAAGCAAAAATCAGAAGAGCTTGGCGGTTCAGTGACCATTGTAAAAAGTGATGACATTTACAGCGTACAAGCGGATATATTTGTTCCGTGTGCGATGGGTGGTATTATCAATGATGAAACAATTCCTAAGTTAAAGGTGAAGGCTGTTGTTGGATCAGCCAATAACCAGCTCAAAGACCTCCGCCATGCAAATGTACTAAACGAAAAAGGAATTCTATATGCACCCGATTATATCGTCAATGCAGGCGGCTTGATCCAGGTTGCTGACGAACTTTATGGGCCGAATAAAGAGCGGGTCTTGCTCAAAACGAAAGAAATTTACCGTTCTCTGCTTGAAATTTTTAATCAGGCAGCCCTTGACTGCATCACAACAGTGGAGGCCGCAAATAGGAAATGTCAAAAGACGATTGAGGGGCAGCGAACCCGTAATAGTTTCTTTTCCAGGGGACGCAGACCGAAGTGGAACATAAAAGAGTAATATTGAAAGCGTAAACATATAAGAAAAGCTTAAACGCTTGTTCATCGATGTACAGGCTGAGCTGAAATGTGGAAGACGGGCGTTTAGGGGCGACAAGCTAATTTGATGCTTTCTTTAACAGGGAAGAGGAGCTGAGCATATGAACAAATATGAAACGATTGACCTTATGGAGGTGGCCAATAATGGGGCCACTCCTCCGAATTGTGATCTTACCTTGCAAATCCAGCCTGTTCATGCAAAGGATGGAAAATCAAAAGGAATTTGGGAAGTAGATGAGAAATTCCTTAATGGGCTTGGCGTCACAATGGGCGGATACCTTGCTTCAGCGGCTGACATCATGATGGCCTATGCCATTTCATCGCAGTTGAAAGAAAAACAGACATTTGCTTCTATTGATCTGCATACAACTTTTCACCGCCCGGTTTTTCCAGGAACGGTAGAAGTTTATGCATCTGTTGAAAGATTGGGCAGAAAAGTGGCCTATCTGACGGCGGAATTGGTTCAGAATGATAAAAAGGTTGGGAACGCTGTTTCTTCTGTCATGATCATTGAAAAATAGTGAAGATTTTGGAAAGATATCAATTGAACTTAAAGAGACGAATGAAGTGTATAATAGATAGATCAGCTCATTCGTTTCATTAAAATACGGAGGTCTTCATTCTTCATGAGTTCTCAAAAACAATTAAACATATATTATGCTGTGGCTCCGATTGTGATTCTCACCATTTTGGCAGCGCTGACCATCTTCAAATGGGATGCAGGCATGTTCATTCCTTTATTGGGCGGTATCGTGGCAAGCGCGATTGTCGGGTTGATGGCAGGATTTAAATGGGCAGAATTGGAGAAATTCATTGCCCAGGGGGTCGCCAGGGCCTTGCCTGCCATTTTCATCCTTTTCCTTATCGGTGTCATCGTAGGTACATGGATTTTAAGCGGCGTGATTCCAACCATCATTTACTATGGCCTCGGAATACTTAGCCCGAAAATTTTTCTTCCGGCAGTCGCTCTTATCACAGGAATTGTTTCCATGACGCTTGGAAGCTCATTCACTTCTCTCGCAACAGTTGGACTTGCCCTAATGGCCATCGGTTCAGGCCTAGGATTTCCAGCACCTATTGTTGCCGGAGCGGTCATATCCGGTGCCTTTTTGGGAGACAAGCTTTCACCGTTATCAGATACAACCAATATTGCACCGGTCATGGCAGATACAGATTTATTCAGTCATATCCGCCATATGCTGTGGGATACGATTCCGGCATTTGCCATTTCTCTCATCCTCTATTGGGTGGTTGGTCTGAATTACTCCACCGGAGCTGCATCAGATGGGAAAGTTCAAGAGATCATGCAGGGGCTGGACAAGTTGTTTCTCATCAACCCGCTGCTTTTAATTTTGCCATTGCTTACTTTGTATATTGTTTTTAAACGGCTTCCTGCTGTTCCTTCGCTCATTTTCATCATCGCGTTGGGAGCCTTGGCAGCCTTGTTCGTGCAAGGAAGCAATATCACCCAAATCGTAAATGTAATGACGGATGGCTACAAAGTTGATTCCGGAGTTGAAACAATCGATTCATTGCTCAACCGAGGAGGAATCACCTCAATGCTGCCTACGATCGGCCTTGTTGTTTTGGCGACAGGCTTGGGCGGAATACTGGACGGAACTGGAGCATTCAAACGAATTATTGAGACGGTGGCAAGTAAAATTAAGAGTACTGGTTCGCTGATTTTATCGACCATTGCCTCAACTTTCTTAGTTGGATTGGCAAGCGGAGAACAATATTTGTCGATCATCCTTCCAGCTAGAACTTTCAGGGATAAATATAAAGAACGGGGTCTGGACACAAAAAATCTTTCCAGATGTGTGGAAGCAGCTGGAACGGTCGGTATTAACCTGATTCCTTGGAGTGTAACATCAGTTTTCGCTTCCCAGGTGTTGGGCGTTAGTCCAATGGACTTTATCCCATTCATCTTCTTCGCTTTTCTTGTGCCTGCCATTAATATCGTATACGGATATATGGATATCTCTATTGCGAGAAAAGATTATTCTCATGAGGGATTTTCCAAACAGGGGCTTAAAAAAAATTCAACACTTAAAAGTATTATGTAACAACGTCTTAAAAGCTACTTACCTTAATTTTCGAGGTGAGTGGCTTTTTTTGCTGTTTGATTGGTTCATTTAGAATAAACATATATTACTCTTGGTTAAAATCTACTTTGGTGGGCTGAAAAATTACGGAATTGACTTCAGATACATTGCGGAAACGAAAATGCAATTCTCATACAAATTGTATAAATTAGCAAATTAAAGTTCATACAAGGTGATAATTGTATGGTGTTTTTTCAAAAAAATATAATGGTTTATGATATTTAATTGAAGTGAATGGAAGTGTTTATTAATCGGACGATAAAATCTTTTACGATTTTTTTTTGTTTATCCTTTCTGCGGTTATAGAATAAACATCTTTTGTTTTCAGAAAAGTTGAGGGGAAAATATGATACTATTAAGACAGCGCTTTCATTTCGTGGAATAAAGGGGGGATTTCTTTGCGCAACGCAGAGAAAAAAGAACGTCAGTCAATCAACAGCCTGTCTCTTAAAAACATTTTTGAAGCACGGAAAAGAGTATATCAAATTGTAAAGCCTACTCCATTTATCCATTCTATTCCTTTATCAGAAAGCCATTCTTCACAAGTCTTTATCAAACTCGAAAACTATCACGAAATCGGTGCCTTTAAAGTAAGAGGGGCTGCCAATAAAATATTAAAACTTTCCAACGAGGAAAAAAAGAGAGGGGTCGCCACTTTTTCAACGGGTAACCATGGGCTAGCCGTTGCCTTTGTCGCCAAAAAGCTGGGAATCGGGGCCACTGTCTGTATTTCACCAAGGGTTCCAAAAGCGAAGGTGAATGCTATCCGGCGAGCGGGGGCCAATATTGAAATTGTTGGCAACAGCCAGGACGACGCTGAAAAATATTGCCATAAGCTTGAAGAAAGGCAAGGGCTGACGGTGATCAAGCCGTTCGATGATCCTGATATTATAGCCGGCCAGGGCACTATTGGCCTCGAGATGGCGGAAGAGGTTCCCGACCTGGAAGCGGTTGTGATTCCATTGTCTGGTGGAGGATTGTTTGCAGGGGTTGCACTTGCGTTGAAGTCTTACAATCCGTCCATTCAAGTGATCGGCGTTTCAATGGAGCGGTCACCTGTTATGTATGAAAGCATCAAAGCAGGAAAGCCGGTCGTTTTACAGGAGCAGTCTACTCTTGCAGACAGCCTGCTTGGCGGTATCGGATTGAACAATGAATATACTTTTGAAAGCGTCAAGCAATGCGCTGACGATCTAATTCTGGTTTCCGAAGATGAAATAGCAGAAGCTATGGGGTTCATGGCTGGCGAGCACCGGATGATTGTAGAAGGGGCAGCAGCTACGGGAGTTGCTGCGATTTTACAGAAAAAGCTTCCGCCAGGATTGTCCAAAGTAGGGACAATCATTACGGGGAATAACGTTGATCTCTCTGTTATTTCAAAAGTTATGCAAGACTACGAGATTCATCAGACAGGGGTGGGTGGATATTGAACTTGTCTTTGGAAGATGTATTCAAGTTTCCTATTTTTGAAACAGCCAAAATCATTTCGGGTAAAAAAGAGCTCCAAAAGAAAACAGTTGAATGGGTTTCGGTCATTGAGCGCCCTGTTGAAAATTTTGTTCGTGAAAACGAGCTGGTTCTTAGTACGGGGATAGGTTGCTATACAGATCCCCATTTATTTTTTGATTTTGTAAAAGATGTCTACGAATCAGGTGCTTCTGTGCTGGCTATCGCCACCGGCCATTATATTTATAGGATTCCGGAAGAAATCATTGATTTTGCGGAAGAAAACAAGTTTGTGATGATCGATTTGCCATGGGAAATCAGGTTTGCCGATATCATTCACGAAGTGACAAGCGCCATCAACAGGCTGCAGCAGGACGAGTTGATCCGGCTGAAGGAAGTGCAACAGGAATTAATAGAGATGTTTTTAACTAAGAAGCCTTTTCTGTCCATTGTTTCTGTCATTGAAAAGGAACTGGGACTGCCGCTACTTGTTATGAATAACAGGGGGAATGTGGCAGGAGGTTCCGCTCAAATAAGGGATGTCCGACGGATGTGGAATGATATGAAAAAGAGCGAGGATGTGGAAGAATCACATCATCCAATTTTCTCCAAAATGAAGCGAGCCGAGACGATGGATGCCCAGTTGTTTCATATGAAAATCCAGTCAAGTGAGCAAAATCAGGGGGACTTTTTTATCGTGGCGCCGCCTTCCTACAAGATGAAGCTGAGGGATGCCAATCTTATTGAACAGGCGGTCATGGTATGTGCATTATGGTTTACAAGTGAAAATGCCATAGCTGAAAATAAAAATATGCTGCAAAAGGAATTTGTCAAGACTCTTATAAAAGAAGAGGAACTTCCCGAACAGTTGCTTAGAGAAAAAGCCAAAGACCTTGGCTTGGATGTAGATTTGCCGTATGAATGCCTGATTGGGTACCCCGAAAATTTGGAGTCCCTGTTTTACCAAGAGCAGAACAATAATATACAGACGAAGAAATCCTGGCTGGAAAATATGATGGCGTATATTGAAATGGAGTTGGCTGATGCGGCTCAATCCATTCGCCGCCAGACAATGTATGCCCAGGAAGGTGACAAGATGATTGTTTTTTTACAAACAAACGAATCTATTACCCAATCCTCTTCAAACGGAACGGTTAACCAGTTTCTTGATTTGGTCGACCGGAGATTGAACAAGCTTCTTCCGGGCGTCCTTGTTTCATGGGGGATAGGAAAACATCGGGACGGGATCATGTCTTTTTATAGAAGCTATCATAAAGCGGCTTCGGCTTTGGAAGTGGGCAGAAAACAAAAAGGGATTGGCAAGCGGTATCACTTCGACAACTCGAAGATCAGCAGGCTGATATTAACCTTATGCAGGAACGAAGAGGTGCAGGAAATTACAACGGCTACCATTTCACCTTTGGTAGAATACGATGAAAAAAGGGAAATGGACCTGATCAACACTTTCATTGTCTATAATGAAAATGCCGGCAATGTGAGCCAGGCGGCCCGCGTCCTTAACCTCCACAGGCAATCGCTTTTATACAGGCTAAGGAAGATCGAATCATTGACCAATCTCTCTTTGACGAATCCGGATGATGTATTCTTGCTGGATTTCAGTATAAAAATTTGGAGGAGCAGCGGAAACCGAGGAATGGATCAACAAATCAATCGTTTGACATAGCGAACTAGCCCCAAAACCGGGGCTGGTTTGTTTTTTACTTTTAGGGAGGAAGGGTCGATGGAAATCCGAGAGTGAAACGTTTATTATGCCGAAGTAATCAAATTGTATAAAAACAGGTAATCAAAATTCATACAGTTTCAATAATGTTTTTTACTTATTGAATAATTATAATAAATAAAAAATGTAAGCACTTACATAATTTTAGCTATTTGAAAGGAGGATTTGTAAGACAGGCTGTTCGGAAAATAATGGATAAACATTGTAAGGGGGAGTTCTTGAAATGAAAAAATGGTCAATGATATTCATTGTTGGTTTATTGGTATTGCTGACCGCTTGCGGAAATAGCAGCGAGAGTTCGAGTGGAGGAAAAAACGACGGGGATTCAAAAGCGCAAACGTCTGCGCTTGATCGCCTTATGAAAGAAGGCAAGGTGAAGCTTGGTGTAGCAAATGAAAAACCGTATGGCTATAAAACATCTGACGGAGATGTGACAGGTGTTGCACCTGAAATTACCAAAGCAGTCTTCAAGGAAATGGGCATCAATACAGTCGAAGGGGAAGTCACGGAATTCGGTTCCTTAATCCCGGCATTGCAGGCGGGACGCTTTGATGTCATCACTGCAGGCATGGACATTCGGCCTGAACGCTGTTCAGAAGCGGCATTTGGCGACGTGGAAATCCGCTATGGGGAAGGCATGGCTGTCCAGAAAGGGAATCCGAAGAACTTGCACAGCTATGAAGACATTGCCAAAAACCCAGATGTGAAGGTGTCCATCATGGCAGGAGCGAACCAGCATGAGTTCCTGAAAGGGCTTGGCGTCAAAGATAGTCAGATTGAAACGGCAGACAGCATTTCCTCCAACATCGCTGCAGTAAGCTCGGGTCGTGTAGATGCGACGGTGATGACGGAAGCGACGCTCCGCGAAGCGGTTGAATCAGCGGACCAGTCCAAGGTGGAAGAGGCCAAGCCGTTCACACAGCCTGAAATTAGTGGAGAAAGCGTCATGAGCTACGGTGCTGCGGTGTTCAGAAAAGAGGACAACGAGCTGAGGGAAGCATACAATGCAGAATTGAAAAAGCTGATCGATTCCGGAAAAATTCTTGAAATCTTTAAAGAGTTCGGGTTTGGCGAGGACAACCTTCCGGATGATGTAACGACAGAAGACCGTTGTTCAAAATAATAAAATGGGGCATTTGCCTAATTTTCTTTAATAAAATTTAGCAAATGCCCCATAGACGCAAGGGGGTTGTTAGCAATTGATACTTACATGATGTTTTTGCCAGAATTGCTGCGCGGCGCGGGTGTGACAATCCAAGTGCTCCTACTGTCCGCCGTTTTTGCCTTTCTTTTCGCGTTTGTCGCCGGCCTTGGCCGAGTGTCGCGCTTTTGGATTATCCGCTTTTCGATGGGCGCTTTGGTGGAGCTGTTCAGGGGAACCTCCCTGCTTGTACAGATGTTTTTCTTCTTTTTTGCCCTGCCTGCGTTCGGGATGGAGCTTACCCCGTTTGCCGCAGGGGTCCTGGCTTTGAGCCTGAATTACGGAGCGTACGCCTCAGAGGTTGTCCGGGGAGCGATCCTGTCGGTGCCCGGCGGGCAGACAGAAGCGGGCATTGCGCTTAACATGACGCGTTGGCAGCGCATGAGGCTCGTCATCCTGCCGCAGGCCTTCCGCCTGATGTTGCCGGGATTCGGGAACAACGCGATCGAATTGCTGAAGGGAACATCGCTCGTCTCGTTGGTCACCTTAGCTGACTTGACCTTCCAAGGCCGGATTCTAAAGGATAACTATACAGGGGACCAGGTGGAAATCTTCGCGTTGCTCCTTCTCCTTTACTTCGTCTTGGCGCTGCCGCTTATCTTCGGTGCGCGCTGGTTGGAGAAGCGGGCAGGGAAGGGGGTGGCTGCCAGATGACGTGGGACTGGAATTTTGCCATTGAGATTTTTCCAAGGATTTTCAAGGCGATGTGGATTACGCTGGGTGCCACCGTTGCCGCCTATCTGATCGCTCTGACGTTCGGCCTTGTGCTTACGCTTTTGCGGAGAAGAAGCTTTAAGCCGCTTAAGTGGCTGACGGTCGGCTTCATCGAGTTTGTGCGGAGCACGCCACCACTTGTCCAATTGTTCTTCCTATTTTACGCTTTGCCGGAAATTCCGTATATCGGCTTCTCGCTCAGCCCGTTTATGACAGGAGCACTTGGCCTTGGCATCCATTACAGCACCTATGTGTCGGAGATCTACCGCTCGGGAATCGACTCGATTCCAAAAAGCCAGTGGGAGGCAGCCACGGCGTTGAACTTCTCGAAGGCACACACATGGATGAAGGTCATCCTGCCGCAGGCGATTCCGCCGGTCATACCGATGCTCGGGAACTATCTGATTGTGCTGTTCAAGGAAACGCCGCTACTCTCTGCGATTTTGGTTGTCGAGGTGTTGCAGACCGCCAAGATCATCGGCTCGGAGACGTGGCGGTATCTTGAGCCGATCACCATCGTGGGGTTGCTGTTCCTGCTACTGAGCTACCCGTCGTCGCTGCTAGTGCAGCATGTAGAGAGGAAGGTCAACAGAAGCCGCGGAAGACAACAAACAAATAAAGGAGTGAGCGCATGATGGTAGCGATGCAGGATGCAATCTATGAAGAAGTAAATGAGATGCCGGCACCAGACCGGCTGATTGTCCGCTATCGGGGCATCCGGAAATCGTTCAGCGATTTTGAAGTCTTGAAGGGGCTGGACCTGGACATCAAGCAGGGGGAGAAGATCACCATCATCGGGCCGAGTGGCTCGGGAAAGACAACGATCATCCGGATGCTCATGACGCTGGAGGAGCCGACGTCCGGAACGATCATAGTGGACGGGGAGCCGCTTTGGCATCAAGAGGTCAAGGGGGAGCTCATCATTGCTAGCGAGAAACACCTGCGAAAGGTCCGCGGAAAGATCGGCATGGTTTTTCAACAGTACAACCTATTTCCGCATATGACTATATTAAAGAACGTGACGGAGGCGCCGGTCCATGTGCTCGGCATGCCGAAGCAGGAGGCGAAGGAGCGAGCGCTGGCGATGCTCGAAAAAGTCGGGCTCAAAGACCAGGTGCACAAATACCCGATCCAGCTGTCCGGTGGACAGCAGCAGCGGGTGGCGATCGCCCGGGCACTCGTCATGGAGCCGAAGGTGATGCTGTTCGACGAAGTGACATCAGCGCTTGATCCTGAGCTGGTGGGCGAGGTTCTGAATGTCATCAAGGATATCGCGCATACGACGAACATGACGATGATCCTGGTGACGCATGAAATGGACTTTGCCCGCGAGATTTCTGACCGAGTCGTCTTTATCGATAAGGGAAAGGTTGTGGAGCAAGGCCCGCCTGAGCAGGTATTGGAAAACCCGAAGACCGAAAGGCTAAACACATTTTTAAAACGATTTCGGAACGGGTATTAAATAAAATAAGTTATGAAAGAAGGGATTGATTTGTTATCGTTTAATATTATGGAGTATAAGGAGAGGCTTGAAAAGACAAAGCAGCGGATGGTGGCGGAAGGTATTGATGTTCTGCTTGTGACGGATCCGGCAAACATGAGTTACCTGACCGGCTATAACGCATGGTCCTTTTATGTTCATCAACTGCTTGCAGTTATTATTGATGAAGAGCAGCCTTTTTGGATTGGGCGGGGACAGGATGCCAGCGCAGCAAAGCACACTTCATGGCTTGACGAAGCTCACATTATTCCTTATGACGATGATTATGTACAATCAACAATCAAGCATCCGATGGATTTCGTCTGTGACTTTTTAAAAGAAAAAAAGCAGGATAAACGTACAATCGGTGTAGAAATGGATGCCTATTATTTTACAGCAAGAAATTATGTTCAATTGACAAGCGGCCTACCGGACGCAACTTTAAAAGATACAACGAATTTGGTGAACTGGGTCCGCATCATCAAATCCGATCAGGAAATTGAATACATTAAACGAGCAGCTAAAATTGCTGAAAAAGCAATGGGCGCAGCTGTTAACTCTATTAATGAAGGGGTACGCCAATGCGATGTTGTTGCCTCCATATCACATGCCCAGATCAGTGGTACTGAAGATTTTGGGGGAGATTACCCGTCGATTGTCCCGCTTCTGCCGACGGGTGAGAAAACATCTGCCTGCCATTTGACGTGGACTGATGAAACTTTTAAAGAGGGCGATCCGGTCATCGTAGAACTGGCCGGATGCTATAAACGGTATCACTCTCCGCTTGCTAGGACTGTTGTAGTCGGCAAACCGACCGACCAGCTGCAGTATATTGCTGCTGTTGTCGTAGAGGGATTGAATTCTGTATTAGATGCGATAAAGCCCGGAATAACGTGTGAGGAAGTGGAGCTGCTTTGGCGCAAATCCATAGAGACAAGCGGAATTAAAAAGGAATCCCGGCTTGGCTACTCCATTGGACTCAACTATCCTCCGGATTGGGGAGAGCATACGGCCAGCCTCAGGCCGAGCGATTACACCATTTTAAAACCAAATATGACGTTTCATCTGATTCCCGGAATATGGCTGGACCATGTTGGCATAGAAATCAGCGAATCATTCAGGGTGACAGAAAACGGATGCGAAGTGCTGGCTGACTTTCCAAGGGAACTATTAATTCAGCCAAACATAAGACTTGCATAGGCACGGTAAGGCACAAAAAAATGAACCGCAAGTGTTCACATGGAAACATGGGACGCTTGTTTTTTCGTATTTTCCGCAGGAAGTCTCCATGTTGCAAATCAAAGCGCTTCCGCTTTTCTATTGTCTGATTGCAGGTGGCAGGGGCTCGAGTTCGAGTTCGCTTCGGTCAAGGTGATGAAGTCAAAAATGGCTTCACCATCTTGCCCTCCGACGCACAAGGATGTGCTAGTGCAAGCTAAGCGAAAGGACGTCGCTGCTTGAGCCTGCCGACGGACAGGAAGTCCTAGTGCAAGCGAAGTGAAAGGACGTCGCTGCTTGAGCCTGCCGACGGACAGGAAGTCCTAGTGCAAGCTAAGCGAAAGGACGTCGCTGCTTGAGCCTGCCGACGGACAGGAAGTC
>JAABNQ010000027.1:0-9362 GCA_009928435.1 Bacillus sp. HF117_J1_D | reverse complement strand
AGTCCTAGTGCAAGCGAAGCGACAGGACGTCGCTGTCTGAGCCTGCCGACGGACAGGAAGTCCTAGTACGGCCGGCGCCACAGGATGTGGTGTTTTAATATCATTCAGCAGAAATCTTCCACTTCTGTAAGTGATGAGATGAATTTTCATATTGTTATTCCATTCAGTGGGGGTTCAAACCCCGGCTGAATAAAGTCAAAGTCTCCGGCGGATGCCACAGATTTTCAGAGGAAATTTATCGAGCTTAAGCTCGATAAAATCTGGGCGCAAATACGCCAAGGCGCATTTGATGGTTGCCAGCGCTTGTCGCTCCTATGCAACCACCTTTCTTTTTCAATTTGTATAAAAGTTATCCATTTAATTTCATACAAATTTGACGATGTTTTAACAATATTTATTCAATATAATGTATTTAAAATTGTAAGCACTTGCAAAAAAGGGGGCTTTTATATGTTGCCATTCAGCTATGAAGAATATCAACACAGGCTGGAACAGACGAAGAAAAAAATGTTGGAGAAAGGTATCGAAGTATTGCTCATCACGAACCCAGCGAATATGAACTACTTATCCGGGTACAACGGCTGGTCATTTTATGTTGATCAACTGCTTGTTATCATCATTGACGAAGAACAGCCGATCTGGATTGGCAGGCATATGGATGCCAACGGTGCAAGGGCAACGACTTGGCTGTTTGATGAACGCATCATCCCTTATCCTGAATCCTATGTGCATTCGGAAAAGCATCCCATGGAGTTCGTGGCGGATATTTTACATGAAATTGGACTATCGAGCCGCAGGATAGGGCTTGAAATGGAGTCTTACTATTTCTCGGCTCTCGCTTATGAAAAGCTGAAACAAAGTCTTCCAAATGCGACGTTCAAAGATGCCAGTTTACTCGTTAACCATGTTCGGCTGATCAAGTCGGACCAGGAGATTGAGTATATTAAGCGGGCTGCAAAAATAGTTGAGAAAGGCATAGATGCAGCAGTGGAAAATATTGCGGCAGGCGTTCGTGAGTGTGATGTGGTTGCGGAAATCTATAGAAATCTTGTTTCCGGAACGCCGGAATTCGGCGGCGATTATCCATCGATCGTTCCGATGCTTCCATCAGGGGAAAATACTTCAACGCCGCATTTAACTTGGACGGATAGACAGTACAAATACGGTGAAATGGTCATTATTGAATTGGCAGGCTGCCATCAGCGTTATCATTCTCCATTGGCAAGGACGGTTTCCATCGGCCAGCCGAGTGAAGAAGCCTACAATGTTTCACAAATTGTTGTTGAAGGGTTGAATACGGCGCTTGAAGCGGTCAAACCTGGAGTTACCTGTGAAGAAGTCGAGCGTACTTGGAATAATGTCATTAAAAAATACGGAATCGAAAAAGAATCGCGCCTTGGCTATTCGATGGGCTTGAACTATCCACCGGATTGGGGTGAGCATACAGCAAGTATCAGGCGCGGAGACTTGACCGTACTTGAGCCGAACATGACTTTTCATATGATTCCGGGCCTTTGGTTTGATGACTATGGAATAGAAATCAGTGAATCGTTCCGGGTAACGGAAACTGGCTGTGAAGTATTAGCCGACTATAGAAGAGAATTAATTATTAAGGAAGATTTGGATTTAACTATTATTAGTTAGGAGGTGGGGAAGTGTATATTTTTACAGAATCAGAGATTAAGCAAATGATTGAGCTTGATAAGCAGATCATTCCTGTCATCGAGGATGCTTTTACTCAGTTGGCTGTAAAGGATGTCATCATGCCCCCGATCATGAGAGTGGATGTAAAGGAAAATAATGGAGAAGTGGATGTAAAGACAGCTTATATTCCTGGTAAAAACATGTTTGCCTTGAAGGTTTCTTCTGGTTTCTTTAATAATTACAAGCTGGGCCTACCCAGTGCAAACGGGTTGATGATGCTGATTAGCACTGTTACTGGCGAGCCGAAAGCGCTGCTGTTGGATAACGGCTATTTGACGGAGATCCGGACGGCAGCCGCCGGTGCCATTGCAGCAAAACATATGGCGAAGGAAAAAGTTCAAACGGTGGGAGTCATCGGAACAGGTGCACAGGCAAGGTATCAATTGAAAGCGCTGGAATTGGTCCGTGATTTCGAAAAAGTATTGGTTTACGGGCGTTCTCTTGATAATGCCCAAAAACTGCAGGCGGATATGGAAGACATTTTGGGTACGGATATCCAAATTGCCGAAGACGCCGAAACCGTTGTTCGCAACAGTGATATTGTAGTGACAACTACACCTGCCACTGAGCCTCTGATCAAAGCGGATTGGCTCCATCCGGGCCTTCATATTACGGCCATGGGTTCCGACGCGGAAGAAAAGCAGGAACTTGAAGCGGATGTGCTAAAAAAGGCAGACCGCTTTGTCTGCGACACGAAAGCACAATGTGCAAGACTTGGTGAACTGCACCATTCTATTGAACAAGGTTTTATTTCAGAGGATGCACTTGTCATTGAATTGGGAGAAGTGACTTCTGGTAGAAAAGCAGGAAGAGTAAGTGAGCAGGAAATCACCGTGTGCGATTTGACGGGGACTGGAGTCCAAGATACAGCGATCGCCCTGCTGGCATTTAAACTTTTAACAGAAAAAGAAGGAATCGGTATACAGATAGATAACAAGAAGTCTCTTCATTTTACTTGAGCAGCAGCGGGACGGGGGTTAAAACATGATCACGGATAAACAGACAATCATTGAAGAAGCTCGGGCGATAGCAAATGAATTAAGCGAATGGCGTCGCCATCTTCATCAATACCCTGAATTGAGTTTTAAAGAATATGAGACGGGGAAATTCGTGAGAAGTAAATTGGAACAACTTGGGAATGTCGCTATTCAGACAAACGTTGCCAAAACTGGTGTTGTCGGCACGCTTTCTTCGGGAAGCGGACCGACCATAGCCATCCGTGCTGATATGGACGCATTGCCTATTGTTGAGCAGAACGAACATGATTTTCGATCGAAAAGAGAGGGCGTGATGCATGCTTGTGGTCATGACGCCCATACGACGATTTTGCTCGGCATTGCCAAGATTTTTTCTGATAGATTCAGAGAAGGGAAATTATCAGGCACGGTGAAATTTTTATTCCAGCCTGCCGAAGAAGATACGGATGAGGAAGGTTTGTCAGGTGCTCCGAGGATGATCCAGGAAGGCATCCTGGATGGGGTGGAAAAAGTGATCGCTCTTCATGTCTGCCCCTGGCAGCCTGTCGGTGTGATTCAGGTCAATGACGGATACAGCATGGCCAATGTTGATGTGTTTCATGCGAAAATCATCGGGTCAGGGGGGCACGGCGGTTATCCGTACATGACAAAAGATCCGATTTGGATGCTTGGCTTTGTTTTACAGGCATTTTATGGATTGGTTTCAAGGAGAATTTCTCCGCTTGATACGGCGGCAGCCAGCATCGGGAAAATAAGTACCGGAACAGCAAGCAACATTATTCCGGAAGAAGTATCCATCACCGGCACACTCCGGACGTACTCTCCCGAAGCGAGGGAGCAGCTGATCAAGGAAGTTGAAAATGTCTTTAAAATAACCGAATCGTTTGGCGGAAGCAGTTCCTTCACTGTTGAAAGAGGCGAACCTGCATTAAAAAATGACCCTGCTGTTAATACAGTATTAGTACAGGCGGCGAAAGATTTGTATCCGGAATTAAAGGTGGTAAGAGAACCTTTTGGAATGGGTGGGGAAGACTTCGGGTATATGACGCAAAAAGTTCCGGGGGCCATGTTTTTCTTAGGCTGTTCGCTGGGAGACCGAAAAAAACGGGACCTTCACACCAATATTTTTGATATTGATGAACGTTGCCTGGAAATGGGAGTTTCTATTTTAGCTGAAACAGCAATGCGTTTTCTGGCTGAAAAAGACGGTTCATAAATACACCTTGAAAGGCGTGATGACCTTGTCTACAAAAGTAAAGGGTAGGGAAATGTACCTCGCCGGTAAGTGGGTCGGGAGCGACCGAACGACGGAGGTTCTTAACCCTCAAGATAATTCGCTTATTACAACAGTCCCTGCGGCTACTGCAGAAGATATGCTGTTTGCGATAGAGGAAGCGAAAAAAGGAGCGAAAATAGCCGCAAACATGCCCGTTTACCTCAGAATGAGCATTATCAACAAAGCAGCGGACTATATTAAAGAGAGAAGCGAAGCATACGCAGTGACTATCTCTCAAGAAGGAAGCAAGACGATAAATGAAGCAAGGAATGAGGTGAAACGCTGTATCCAGACGCTGAGGCTCAGCGCGGAAGAAGCGAGGCGGATCAACGGTGAAACAATTCCATTCGATCAATCTGAAAACGGAGAAAACCGGGTCGGCTATTTTTACCGTTTCCCGATCGGAGTCATCGGCGCCATCACTCCGTTCAACGATCCGTTGAATCTGGTTGCCCATAAAATTGGTCCGGCCATTGCTTCAGGAAATGCGATTATCGTTAAGCCGGCAACAATGACTCCGCTAAGTGCTCTTTTACTGGCAAAAGCTTTCGATTATGCAGGACTTCCTGAAAAAATTCTTTCTGTTGTGACAGGGAGAGGTAGAGATATAGGTGATGTGCTTGTCACTCATCCGGGTGTGCGGATGATATCTTTTACAGGTGGCTTGGAAACAGGTGAAAGCATTGCGCGAAAAGCCGGATTGAAAAAACTGAGTATGGAGCTTGGGTCCAATTCTCCGGCAATTGTTTTAAAAGATGCCGATATCAAAGAAGCGGTTGATGCATGCGTATCAGGAGCGTATTCTGCAGCAGGGCAAAACTGCATTGGCGTCCAAAGAATTCTCATTGAAGAAGAAGTTTATGACGATTTCAAATCTTCCTTCCTTCAAAAGACGGCGCTATACAAATATGGGGACAAAAGCCTTGAGACAACGGACATGGGGCCTCTGATCAATGAGAAGGAAGCTATCAGGATTGAAACATGGGTGAATGAAGCGATTGACATGGGAGCAGAGCTTTTAGTCGGGGGGAAAAGGGAGGGGGCGTTCTATTCTCCGACTGTATTGGAAGATGTTCCAGATGCCTGTACAATCGCCCGTGAGGAGATTTTTGGACCTGTTGTATTGTTATATTCAGTCCCGGATTTACAATCGGCTATTAAAAGATCAAACGATGTTAACTTTGGACTTCATGCGGGTATTTTTACGAAGGATATTGAAAAAGCATTTTCCGCTATTCATCAGCTCAATGTCGGAGGTATCATGATCAATGACAGCGGTGATTACCGGATTGACGGTATGCCGTTTGGCGGCGTTAAGGGCTCCGGATTAGGCCGGGAAGGCATCAAATTCGCCATACAGGACATGACCGAACCGAAAGTGGTCAGCTTCAAACTTCAGAATGTCCGAACCCAGTTATAGATATTTAACTTCATTCAGCAGAAGTCTCCCACTTCTGTAATTGGTGAGATGAATGCATATTGGTATTCCATTTCAGTGGGGTTTCAAACCCCGCCTGAATAAAGTTAAAGCCTCCGGCGGATGCCACAGATTTTCAGAGGAAATTTATCAAGCGGAGCTCGATAAAATCTGGGCGCAAATACGCCAAGGTGCATTTGATACTAACTAAGTGGGGAGCATCCTATGAAGAAAAGAACGAAGCCAAGTTTTATGAATAGTACCTTTTGGATTTCAGCCAACATCGTTTTTTTAGCCGTCCTTTGGGGAGCGGTAGATCCGGCAGGCCTGTCAAAGGCGGCAAATGCTGCATATGAATTCACAACGAATACTTTTGGATGGTTTTACCTGTTAGCCGTACTGTTTATTGTCGTATTTCTTATTGGATTGGCTCTTAGTAAATACGGCAGCTTGAAGCTTGGAAAAAATAATGAAAAACCAAAGTACTCCTTCTACACATGGATTGGCATGCTGTTCAGCACCGGATTTGGTGCAGGGCTTGTTTTTTGGGGAGTTGCCGAGCCGATGAGCCATTTTGCCAACAGTCCGTTGGCAATGGAGGGAAAGTCCCCTGAAGCGGCAAGAGTCGCCATGCAGTATTCATTCTTCAACTGGGGTGTACATCAATGGTCTGTGTTCACCATTGTCGGTTTAGTGTTGGCCTATTTCCAGTTCAGGAAGGGTGAGAAAGCGGAAATCAGTACGACATTGAACCCGTTGATCGGGAAAAAAGGCAAAAACGGAATTCGGAAAACGATCAATATACTGGCTGTCATTGCAACGGTGATGGGAGTTGCTACTTCATTGGGCATGGGGATTTTGCAAATCAACGGCGGACTGGACTATTTATTTTCAATCCCACAAAATACCCCGAATCTCTTGATCACCACCGCTATTTTACTGGTAATGTACCTTACTTCAGCGGTCACTGGCCTGGATAGGGGAATCAAAATTTTAAGCATATTAAACTTAAGTATGGCATTGGGATTGGTCGTTATCGTCCTGCTATTGGGGCCGACTAGATTTATACTTGAAAGTTTTACTTTAGGAATCGGCGACTATATCCAGAACTTTTTCGGCATGAGTTTGGCATTGTCACCCTACCAAGGAAGCTCTTGGACGAAAGAATGGACGATCGCCTATTGGGCATGGGTCATTGCCTGGTCTCCATTTGTCGGCGCATTCATCGCAAGGATTTCACAGGGAAGAACAATCCGGGAATTTATTTTCGGCGTATTGATTGTTCCTCCGTTGATAGCTACGATGTGGATCGGAGTTTTTGGAGGCACTGCAATTCATATGGATCTTTTCCAAGGCGGCAATATTGCGGATGCCGTTCAAGCTGATGTGACAAGTGCTTTGTTCGCCACATTCGGGAACTTCCCGATGAGTACTGCTCTTTCAATTGTATTTATTTTGCTGATCGTCACATTCTTAGTCACTTCGGCAGACTCGGCCACCTTTATTCTAGGAATGATGACTTCAAACGGTGACCTGAATCCATCGACTTTGGTAAAAGTGATCTGGGGTGTGCTCATGTCGGCGATTGTAGCGGTTTTAATCATCAGCAGCGGCCTTCAAGGATTGCAGACGGCATCTCTCGTTACAGCACTTCCATTTACTGTAATATTACTACTTATTACCTATTCCCTGATCAAAACAATCAGGGAGGACCACAACCCGAAGATCACATCAGTGCCTGAATTTGTAAGAAAAAGAAAGGCTCAATAAATTTTATAGGAGGAATGCCACGTGGCTATGCAAATTAAGAATGACGCACAATTAAAATTTGAGGAACTTACTGAACTGGATAAAAAGCACTTTTTACATCCGTCCACTTCCATTAAACAGCATATGGAAAACGGACCAGGGGCTATTTTTACAGAAGGAGAAGGAATCTATTTAAAAGATGTCAGGGGCAGAAAGTTGATTGACAGTTTATCTTCCCTCTGGAATGTGAACATCGGTCATGGAAGGGCGGAGCTGGGCCAAGCAGCAGCAGAACAAATGGCAAAGCTTGCTTTCAGCTCAACATTCGCAGGGAACAGCCATGAACCTGTCATCGAACTGGCAAAAAAAGTGTCGGAATGGACGCCTGGAAATCTGAACACGACTTTCTTTACATCCGGTGGGTCAGAATCAAACGATACCGCATTTAAAACAGTCCGCCATTACTGGAAAGTGAAGGGACAGCCGAATAAAACAAAAATTATTTCCCGCAGCCTTTCTTATCACGGAGTTGCGATGGGAGCGACGAGTGCGACAGGAATTGAGCCGTTCAGAGAGTTCACAACCTCTTTGGCACAGGGCTTTTTATATGTCGACTCATCCATCGAATCGTTGAAAGACTTGATTGAAAAAGAAGGTGCAGAAAATATTGCTGCATTCATTTCTGAGCCGATCCAAGGATCAGGAGGCGTCAACTTTCCACCGGAAGGCTATTTTAAAGAAGTCCGTCAAATCTGTGACGAAAACGATATTTTGTTCATTGCGGATGAAGTTATTTGTGGATTCGGAAGAACAGGAGAGAAATTCGGAATGGGTTTGTTTGGAGTCGTTCCGGACATCATCTGCATGGCCAAAGGAATATCTAGCGGCTATGTGCCGATTGGCGGTATGGTTATTTCCGACAAAATCAAAAACGAGTTGATGGAGAACTATGATGGAAACTTCTGGCATGGGTACACATACAGCGGGCATCCAATGTGTTGTGCAGTTGCATTAAAGAACTTGGAGATCATTGAAAATGAGAACATGGTCGACAATGTCCGTAATATGGGAGAAGAACTGCAAAAAGGGCTTAAATATCTTGAAGAGACGCATGTATTCATGGGTAACCGCAGAGGAATCGGTCTGCTGGGCGCCATTGAATTCTTTAAAGATTTAGAAGAGGAAAAAAGGTATGTAGAGCCAGTTTCTGCACGGGTGGTGGCCAAGGCGCTTGACCGCGGGCTCCTAGGCAGAAGCATTGTTTATGGCGGCCAGGATACATTGGCATTTGCGCCTCCGTTCTGCATCACTAAACAAGAAGTTGAGACAATGATTTCCATAATTGATGACTCTATTGTTGAAGCAAAGAAAGATTTATAAGAAAAAAACGCAGCGGATTTTGATTTGGATCGGTCTTATGTAGTACCGTTAGTTATTTGAAGAAGTGGTCTGAAAGTGGAAAATAAAAAACGAATCTGAAAAGGTCCTTGCCCTATTTGGTTAAATATCTGATTTCTTCCGCCCCTTTGGTCAATATACAGACATTGCACATTTATTTGTCTGTCGTCAATTAAACGTAGAATTAAATAATTGTGAAAAATAGAACTTTTTAGTAGTATGAATATATTGGCGAAATTAGGAAGAGATATCGAATTGGGAAGGATGACATGTTGATTGAAGAATGTATATTCAATAAAAGTAGTTTTCGGAGACACTGATGCAGCAGGAATCGTTTTTTATCCAAATTATTATCGATGGATGGATCAAGCTACTCATGAGCTAGTTAATAAAGCGTATATGTCAGTATCGCAGTTACAAAAAGAAAAGGGTATTATTCTTCCATTGGTAGAAACATTTTGCCAGTTTAAGAGTCCTTTGTTTTTTGAAGATCAAGTTGAGGTTCACTCACAAGTTGTAGAAATGAAAAACAAGGTCATAAAAGTGGAGCATGTGTTTAAAAAAGAAGATAATATTGTGGCTTCAGGCTATGAAATAAGAGCTTGGGCTTCCCAAGCAGAGGGTGCTCCAAAAGCTGTTTCCATTCCGCAAGATGCGAGGGCTGCGTTAGGGTTCATTAAATGAAGAATCAGATTGTATAAAATATCCGGGGAATTCAAGAAAAAATTCTCCGGATATTTGTGCGCTTGGCAGCGCATCGTTCTTAAGGGTGAAAGTCCCTGACATGCCGCAAAGTGGCGGAAGTGTGTAGCTGACAGGCAGTGCGCCGTCCGTGAGGAGG
>JAABNQ010000139.1 GCA_009928435.1 Bacillus sp. HF117_J1_D | reverse complement strand
ACTCAAGTTTCGGACATGATAAATAAGCCCTAACTATTGGTATGAAAGGGATTAGGATAATTCTATTATCTATTATCATGCCGCCCCAGCACGAAGCAGTGGATTTCGTAAATAGTCGGGTAATTTACTGAAAAAACGGTCAAAAAAATCGTTTATTTGCTCGTCTGTAAGAAGATGTTCTTCAGCCATGGTTGAACCAACTATTTCCAATATGGTCATCAATGCTTGTGCAAAACGGATATCTTCCATTTCATCACAGCACAAATAGAAGAGCTGCCCGATGGTTCTGGGATCTTCTTCCTCCCGGACACTAAGTGATAACATCATATAACGCAGAAAAACAATGGTAGTATGTGCAGTCATAGAATCGTAGCTGCGGCATTGAAATTCTTTTGCCAGGCGCAAGTTGGATTTGACCACCTTGAAAAAGCACTCGATTTCCCAGCGCTTGCCATAGATTCTTACCACATCTTCTTCCGTGTGATCCAGATTGGTTGTCAAAAGGGCCAGCCACTTTTTGGAGCGGTTCCGATCGCGAACGAATACAATCCTGGCTTGGATTTCATTGCCATTTTCGTCATCGTGACCAAGACCAACGATAATGCTCGCAAGGATTTTGGCACGGCCACGTTTCTTGCGCACCTTCTTGTAAAGTTGGTTTAACGTGTAAGACTCGCCTTCATATGTGTAGTGAATTTTCGGTGAGCGCTTGATCATACAAACTGCATCCAGGGAATACTGTTTCACGATTTTCGATATGATGGCCGGATAGGCGAACCAACTGTCAAAAAGGACTGTTTTAGCACCCAGTTTTTGGGGATTGATAGAATCCAAAAGATCGAACATCGTTTCTGTGCTTTTTTTCGTTGCTTCTTGGCGTCTTCGGTAACCAACTGTTCGCTTGTCTATATTTGTGTCGATGTCCTGGTAACGATTTTTTTCATTTCTTGAACTCAACAATGAAAAAGCGAGCGGCATAAAAGAGGAACCATCCGACCAGCCAAGTGTGAGCATACGAAACCCCTTGAAATATCTACCGGTGGTGTGGTCCTTTACTCTGGCAAGCAGTTCAACTGCCTTACTGCGATTACGGCTGTACAAGGAATCATCAAATATGAGAACACGATCACGATCTTTGGAGGTTAACGGAAGCAGGAATTTCACAACAAGATAAGATCCAACACTAACCAGGAATTTACGCCAGTTGTATGTAGGATTTTTCAAGAATTCATATACAGT
>JAABNQ010000138.1 GCA_009928435.1 Bacillus sp. HF117_J1_D | reverse complement strand
TGGTCAAGACCCCATTTAGTGGACATTGAAAAAAACACCTAGGCTGTAAACTGGCGTCGGTACTCTACCGGCGTCAGTTTATTTAATTTTCGCTGTGGTCGCCTTCGGTTGTAAAAATGTATGTATTTCTCGATTCTCCTTTGTGCATCTGCTAAACTTCGGATATCATAAGGGTAGAGTCCTTCCGTTTTCAGATGCGAGAAGAAGCTCTCCATAGAGGCGTTGTCTAGGCAATTGCCCCGGCGAGACATGCTGATTTGGGCGCCAACCTTTGGCAGCATGTCATGGTAAGCAAGAGACGTGTACTGGAATCCTTGGTCGCTGTGAACGATCAATCCGGTCACGTCTTTTTGCTTGGAAAAGGCTTTGGCGAACGTCTGAAGTACCAGCTCATTGTCATTACGTTGGCTAAGTTGGTAAGCCACAATCTCGTTATTGAATAGGTCCTTCACTGCCGAAAGATACAGCCAGCGCTCACCTACCCGGTATTGGGTCACATCCGTCACCCACTTCTGGTTTGGTTTTTCGGCTGTGAAATTGCGTTTAAGTAGATTTCTGGCCACACGCTCCGCAGCTTGGTATGTCATGTTAAATCGACGTTTCCGACGAATGCTGGCTTGAAGACCAAGCTCTTGCATAAGGCGCAATACCTTCTTGTGGTTCATCCATACACCTTCATCTTGCCACAAGAACAGCTGGATCTGCCGGTAGCCATACTTTCCTTCGTAGCGTTTATACACGGTACGGATGAGTCGTTTAGCCTTGGCATCTCTGTCATTCTTCTTCCGCTTCAAATACGCGTAGTAACCGCTTCTAGAGACGCCAAGGAGTTGGCAGCGTTCCGTTACTTGGCCTATGTCCGCCGATTGTTCGATAAGCTTGAAACGCTGTTCTTTCCCTCCCGCATCCAAATTTCCAAACACTTTTTTAGCATCGTATTCTCCCGTTTCAATTGCTGTACATATCGCTCCTGATCTAAATATTCCTTTCGTCTCCCTCGTTGATCCAATAGACCAAACTCACCTTTTTCACGGTATTTGCGCATCCAACGCTTCATCCGACCCTGATCTTGAATTCCTAAATGTTCGTTGATTTGCCGATACGTCCATTTTTCCTCTACGTGCAGGCGGATCGCCTCAATCTTTAGTTCCTCAGAATAAGTTTTAAACTTTTGACCTTTAATAGCCATAAAAATGCACCCCCTAGAAATTCATCGGTTAAACCAAGGGGTTTTTCCAATGTCTATTCTAAGGGGTGCACTTCA
>JAABNQ010000137.1 GCA_009928435.1 Bacillus sp. HF117_J1_D | reverse complement strand
AATATTGAATCAATTTCATAAGTCCTTTTTTTAAAAAAGTGTAGAGTAGTCCCTTGATGTTTTTCATGTTTTTTTAAAACTAAATTGAGCTTTTATCAAGCTACCTTAGACATTTGTTCTGCTTTCATCTTTCTAATCCGATCCGTTGCCAATCTGGAAGCATTGTAAACAAGCGTCACCAATTGGAAGTGAAGCTTCGCTTTCTTTCCAGTTCGATGACGGACATTATTGAGCCCGAAGAACTCTTTTAGATACGCGTTGACCCTTTCAACTGCGGTGCGCTCTTTATAGAGTTCATCCCATTTCTTTGAACCCCTGGCCGGAAATGTGTACTTCCGGATATCAGTGAACTGTCTGATTTTAAAGGTCTTCTGACAAAGTGAATCATGGCGTAATGGGCAAGTTGAGCATTCTTTTGGTTGTGTGTATTTCAAGGTTTTGTACTTTGGATCGAAGCTGTCGTAGCGATAGGAGTGCTCCAAGACGCAAGTCGGCGCGAAGTTCTCATCAAAGCCGATGATTTCACCCTCGTTCCGGCGGTTATACGGAATAACAGCTTGCAGTCCCTGATTCGTCAATTGTCGGTAGATCGGCTCAAAATCATAGCCGGCATCAAATAGACCTGCAGTAAACAGATCAGGGAGATCCCGTTTGATTTTCTTCAATAGCGGGATGGCAGCTTTTCCATCGTTTAGATTGCCGGAGGTCATCATGCCCGCAAGGATATACTGGCTCTTTGTACTGACCGCCAGATGTGCCTTGTAACCGAACCAGTAAACATTTTTCCCTTCGCTGTTCTTCTTGACGCCCCATTTGGGGTCAATCGGAGCCTCCTTAAACAATGTTTCAACGGATTCGGATAGCTGGTGCACGATCTCTTTTTCGTAAATCGGGAGCGCGTCCTCCTTGGCCTGTTTTTCTATCAACCATTGTTCACGTTCAGCTTTTGGTTTGCAGCCGCGCTTTTTCGGCTCTGGCTTTTCTTTCTTTTCGGAGCCTTCCGCACGGTCCCTTGCTTCAAAATGGGTGGCGTCAGTAGCGACATTTTCCTCGCCGATATGCTCTTCATCAATCGCTAGGAGAATGATTTCGTCATTGACATCATCCATCGCATCAGATTCACTGATGACTGAAATCATTCTCGAATAAGAAGCCTCGGACGGAACTTGGTCAGAATGAAGAAAACCACAGTCGTACCGGAAGATAGGGTCTCGTCTCAAGCGTTTAATCAGGTCCTTGATCGTTGGAATTCGCTCCACCACACGAGCGATCAACGA
>JAABNQ010000026.1 GCA_009928435.1 Bacillus sp. HF117_J1_D | reverse complement strand
AAGATGGCGTTTACCATCTAAATGAAAAAGGGAGCCCGCAGGGTGGTGTCATTAGTCCGCTTCTAGCCAATATTTACCTGCATCCTTTAGATGAAATCATGACAGAGCGTGGACACCGAATCACCCGTTATGCCGATGACTTTGTCATCTGCTGTAAATCCCGAAAAGGGGCAGAACGGGTTCTGAAATCTGTGGTGAAGATACTGGAAAAGGAGCTTGGGTTGAAAGTCCATCCTGACAAAACAAGCATTGTAAATAACATGGAAGAATCATTCGTCTTTCTTGGGTACGAATTCAAACAGGGGTACTTTCATACCCCCTCTGCCAAAGCAGTAAAGAAATTCAAGCAGAAGGTGAAAGCCATAACGAAGAAGAATCAAACGGTGAATATGGAGGAATTCATCCAAAAGAAGCTGAATCCGGTCCTCAGGGGCTGGGGCAGATACTTTGGGATTGGGTTTTCCAAAAAGCTATTTACCGAGTTGGATGCATGGATACGCAGGAGGCTTCGTATGATGCAGCTCAGGAGTTGGCGCAACATCAAAAAGCTCCATAGAGAGCTTCGAAAACGTAAATGGAAAGGTGAACTTCCTCGGTTAAGAATGACATTCTGGAGAAGCTCAAAGTCTAAACCAATCAGTGTGGCTATGCCCAATGACTGGTTCAGGGAAATGAGACTTGTCTTTCTTGTGGATATCTATGATGAATATCATCCCCAAAGGGGATAATCGCGGAGGAGCCGTATGCGATGACCCGCACGTACGGATCTGTGAGAGGCGCATGAGTAATTCATGCGCCTACTCTATTTACGCACTTTTTTCTAGTTTCACCCGTAAGATATGAAGGGAGGGATGAAAAATGGGGATAATCCGGACTGACACGTGGTTAGAGGAACACTTCTCCAATCCGATGGAGCTATGTAAGTTGGCTTCGCCGGATGTCGATAACCATACCCAATATTATCAATATTTAAGACGATTCGGAATGTATCGGCCTTCAAGAACAACACATGACATGTTCAGCAAGCTCAAAGAATTGAAGGCATGGGAGCACATGAAGAAGTTCTATACAAAATATAAAAAAATGTGGAGGGCACCGGAAGTAGATGTTTATATTTTTCCGATTGAGCCGACTCGCCAATTCATGCGGGAGCTTAAAGGTCGATCAGGGCTGACATTTCCACGGAAAATTTTTTTGTTCCTTTCACCTGTCGATGATGTAAAAATATGGGAATCATTGCTTGTACACGAATTTCATCATGCTGTGAGGATGAAGCGTTATAAAAAGGATCCGGAAGAATACACCTTGCTTGATTCACTCATGTTTGAAGGGCTTGCAGAACATGCGGTGCAAAAATATTGTGGAAAAGAATACACAGCTGAATGGTTAGGCTTTTATGAACAGGATCATCTCCAGCATTTCTGGAACAGCGTATATAAGGATCATCTCCAGTTGAAAAAGAAACATCAGTTGCATGATGATCTTCTTTTTGGGAGAAGGGGCATTCCAAATATGATGGGATATGCTTTAGGAGGAGATATAGTAAAAGAATATGCTCGAAAACAGCCGTTGACTGTACAGGAATCGTTCAATATATCATCAGACCATATACTAGCGAATAGTCATTATTATAGCGATATAGAGGAGGCTTCTGAATAAACGGAGGCCACTTTCTTTTGCAGACTTTAAATAATTCATTCTGATACTTGAAATACGCACTTATAGGCATGATGAGAGACCTTTTGAATATATATGGTGTAAGACAAGCTTTCGTGAACAAGTATGATTTTCCGGGGGACCGCCATGTTCTATAGAACAGCCGTTTATTTAATAGGATTTGGTCTATCCGTTGTCGGAGGAATCAATATGATCGCCTATTTGAACCTCTTGTCGATGGGCTACAGCTACTCATCTTACTTTTTGTATATTGGCAGGCGCCCTGAATGTTATTTAGCTATTGCTGGTCTTTTCTTGATCTGGCTTTCCGTATATGGGTTTAATCCCGAGGAATAACTGATTACCCGATGATGGATTCACAGGAATAAATTAACTGCAGCCTGCCCATACTGAAAAACAAATAGTGATGAAGTGAGGGGTTAAGGATGCTTTATCTTCATGATGTATGGGTCAATTGGTTCGAAGGGGAAGAAAATGGTTATAATGTTTGCCATTTTCATGAATGGAGAAGAGGGGAAGATGTCATAGAACTTCTCGATCAAGTTCCGCTATTGTATATTGAGCATCTCTTATTTGACATGATTGAAAACGATATGGCAGACATACCTCAAGAATTATTGAATGACATTTACCAAAAAGCTTATTTAAGAAAAAATCATGAGCGTATTGCGCTTGACTCATGCTTTGTTGTTACGGATGGACAAGGTATATTGGCGGTGGACACGATGGGATATTCGATTCCGCTTAGGAAAAGTAGGCTGATTCCCCGTCAGGAACAACTTGTATTTGAAATGATTGACAAGAACGAACCAACAAAATATAAGTTTAAAGAGGTAAGTAAGAAGAAGGAATATCATATTCTTTCACCTGATCCCATCCTGATGCGGGGGTTAACACGCAGGGAACGCCATTTGAAACAGCTTCTGTTTATGGCTCTTGACCAGTTGTATCATTCTAAGAACACTGCGGAAGTCAGGTACTGGTATACTGAATGGTGCCCACACCTTTATGCAGAGATTCAAACTATGGATTTTGACATTGTGTGGAATAACCTTTACGAGGAGATGAAAGAAGGCTGGACGGAAAAACACCAATCGCTTTGTGAAAATATGGTGAAGGGGCAGCCTTTCTTTGAAAAGCTATGGGAAATGGAATATGATTCAAAAGTCAATTGATGACATTTTTACAAAAGATCAGTGGAAGGAAATCACCGAGGTTTTCTTCACCTGATCTTTTTTGTCATACATTGAATGAACGGAGAGCTGGAGCGTTCGTTCTCATTGTAACCCACAACAGCTGTCATGGAAAAACAGTTTTCACTGGCTTTTCCATGACAGCTTTCTGTTCCTTCGGGTTTATTTCTTTCGACCGAGCCCCATAGCATTCTCCATTTTTCTCAACATTTTATTTGCCTGTGCATTTGCCTTTTCGGCACCTTCATCAAGGATATCATCAAGTTCCTTTGATTCGACCAGCTCGTAATACCTTTCCTGAATCGGAGATAAAGCATCGACCACAACCTTCGCCAAGTCCCCTTTGAATTCTCCGTATCCTTTGCCTTCATATTGCGCTTCAAGTTCCTCAATCGTTTTCCCGCCCAAAATGGAATAAATGGAAAGAAGGTTAGAAACGCCAGGTTTGTTGTTTATGTCGAATTTGATTATACCTTCAGAGTCTGTAACAGAGCTTTTTATTTTTTTCTCAATTTGTTTTGGCGTGTCAAGCAGTGTGATGAAACCCTTCTGATTAGAGTCAGATTTACTCATTTTCTTTGTCGGTTCCTGCAACGACATGATTCTTGCCCCAACCTTAGGGATTCGTACATCTGGGATTGTAAAAATCTCTTTATATCTGCGGTTGAACCTTTCTGCAAGATCGCGTGTTAGCTCCAAATGCTGCTTTTGGTCCTCCCCAACCGGAACGAGATCAGCTTCATACAGCAGGATATCGCCAGCCATCAAAGGCGGATAGGTTAACAATCCAGCCGAAACAGCTTCTTTTCCGACTGATTTGTCCTTGAACTGGGTCATTCTTTCCAGTTCACCAATATAAGAGATACATTGTAGCATCCAGCTTGCCTGTGCGTGGGCCGGTACTTCTGATTGAATAAATAAAGTAGCCTTCTGACGATCAAGCCCCGCCGCAACATAAAGGGCAGCCAAACCTCTAATGTTTTTTCTCAATTGCGCAGGATCCTGAGGGACCGTAATCGCATGCTGGTCTACTACGCAAAAATAGCATTCATAGTCATGCTGAAGTTCGATAAATTGTTTAATGGCTCCAACATAGTTGCCTAGTGTGATAACGCCGCTAGGCTGAATTCCAGAAAAGATCGTTTTCATATATAATCCTCCTCGTCATACCAAAGCACAAACGCCCAATGATTATCCCGATTTTCAGGGAAACACTGAAGGACGCAAAAGCGGTATACGTATAAATATGTATATTTTTATGAAGAGCTCTCGTTTAGGGTATGCATGATAAAATTGTAGTACCCAGAGCTATAAAAACAAACGCGTATGTACTTGCGAATATAAAAAGTCCAGCCTGTTTTTCAAAAAAGGAAAATCGTGATAAGAAGTGATTCACGGAAAGCAGGCATGCAAAATCTCCACAAACTCTAAACAGACATTTTAATCTATCTTAATAATTATAGCGGCTGAATACTTGACAATCAAGCCGGCGTGCTGTTTCACCTGATTTTAGAGCTAATCGAGCAGGAAAAAACAATCATTTCAATATCATGAAATTATTGCTAAAATAGTATTGTAATGAACGAATAATAGATTTGTGCTAGATAAAAGGAGCGTAGAAAAACTTGAGATGGAGAAGGCTGATGGCCACAGCAGGAGTGGTCGGTGCGTTGGCGCTTACAGCTCACCCGGCAATGGCGCAGGGGAATGAGCAGATACACTCCCATTCGACAAGAGCAAATGCAATTGCGATGAAAGCTCTTCCTCTTGATTCACCTCGTTTCGTGTACGATTCCGGTCTGACATTTGAATATCCAGATGCAGTTCGCGGGATTTACGTAACGGGAAATTCAGCAGGGGGAAGCCGCTTTGATGAACTGTTGAAGCTAACGGAGTCAACGGACTTAAATGCAATGGTTATAGATATTAAAGATGATTGGGGCAATGTAACATTTGAAGGCGACAAAGATTCACCATACGCCAAAATTGGAAAAAGCTACATAAAGAACCCAAGGGCAATGCTTGAAAAAATGGAAGAAAAACAGGTTTATCCAATTGCGAGAATTGTAGTTTTTAAAGACTCCATTTTACCGAAAGAGAAGCCAGAGCTTTCTTTCCAGGATGGAGGGAAAGTATGGGTAAATGGACGGGGAGAAGCCTTTGTCAATCCATTTCTAAAAGAAGTGTGGGATTATAACATTGGAATTGCCATCGAAGCTGCAAAACTCGGATTTAAGGAGGTCCAGTTTGACTATGTAAGATTCCCGGAAGGATTTGAGAACCGGGATAATCAGCTTAAATATGAAATGGGCGAGTATAAAGACATGAAAGAGGACAACGTGCAAAAACGTGTGCATGCTGTTACGGATTTTGTTGCTTACGCGCGTGAAAAATTGAAGCCATATGGTGTAAAGATTTCTGTGGATATATTCGGTTACACCGCTACCATGCCGGAAGCCCCAGGGATTGGACAGAACTTCAGCAAGATTTCTGAAAATGTCGATGTCATTTCATCCATGATCTATCCAAGTCATTGGACATCCTATTTCGGTATAGCCAAACCGGATTTGGAACCTTATAAACTTGTCCGTGAATATGCAAAAGTGGAAAATAAAAAGCTCTCCGAATTAAAAAATCCGCCGACTTCAAGGCCGTGGCTGCAAGATTTCACAGCATCATACTTAGGAAGCGGAAATTATCGTGTATATGGCAAAACAGAAGTGGAAGAACAGATCAAAGCCCTTTACGATTCCGGAATTGAAGAATATTTGTTGTGGAATGCAGGTAACACCTATTCTCCTAGGGTGGACTATACTCCGGAAACAGAATAAAAGCAATGAAAGCATGAATGAAAAAATAATAACAGGTTATATTAGTGAGGAAATCGTTCAAAAGAGGATGTTTCAAATCGCCTTTTTAGGGGGAAAAATATGCTAAGGGTTAGTATAACAGAATGAAATCCATTAGGAATACAGTATATACGAATTCCAAAAAAATCTATTCATGAAAGAGTAAATAGTGTATAATACATAGTATAAAGTGTTTCATAATACTAAGTTTAATTTGGATGATTTACTTAAAACTGATCAAAATCAACCCTTAATATATTTCAAAATAAAATGGGAGTGTGCTTAAAATATGGTCACATTATACACTTCACCAAGCTGTACATCGTGTAGAAAAGCTAGAACGTGGTTAGAAGAGCAGAACATTCCATATACCGAACGCAATATCTTCTCTGAACCGTTGAGCCTTGAAGAAATCAAAGGGATATTACGGATGACTGAGGACGGAACGGACGAAATTATTTCAACACGTTCAAAAGTATTCCAAAAGCTCAATATCGATTTGGATTCTTTGCCGCTTCAACAATTGTTTGACATCATCCAAAAGAACCCAGGGCTGTTGCGCAGACCGATTATATTGGATGAAAAACGTCTTCAAGTTGGTTACAACGAAGATGAAATCAGACGTTTCTTACCGCGTAAAGTGAGAACTTATCAGTTGCGCGAAGCACAGAAAATGGTCAACTAAATGTAATGCATAATCATAACCTTCATGCTCTAATAAGCAGTGTGAAGGTTTTTTTATAAGGTTTTCAAACAAGAGATCGTTCTCTTTTTTTAAAACGCTATTTTAGAATGGTAGTCGAATTTTCGGAAAAATCGCTTGATTTCTTATGGTTTATTGGTTAAGATAGGCGCAACATCGATTATTTCCTTAGGCATTTGATGGTTTGTAAATTGGGAACAAAATTGTTTCCCTTTTACAACCGTTTATCATAAAATAAAGAGTACAAGGGGAAGACTAATTATTAATTTATTCCTTTGTCGGGATACATGTCCCTTCAACACCGCGACCTTACAAAAGAAGGGAGAGTAGTTTTATGGAGATTGAACGTATAAATGAAAATACAGTGAAATTTTACATTTCATATGTCGATATAGAAGAAAGAGGCTTTGATCGCGAGGAAATATGGTACAGCCGTGAAAAAAGCGAAGAGTTGTTCTGGGAAATGATGGATGAGATTCATCACGAAGAGGAATTTGTTCCGGAAGGACCATTATGGATCCAAGTCCAGGCATTGGACAAAGGGTTGGAAGTATTGGTTACAAAGGCACAATTGTCTAAAGATGGACAAAGGTTCGAACTGCCAATTCCAGATGAAAAATTAAAGGACTTGCCGATTGATGAAAGGATTGAAGAGTTTCTCGACCACCATCTTCAATTAAATCATTATGTGCGTTCTGACGATGATTTACTTGAATTCATCCTTATGTTTCATGACTTTGAAGATGTCTTGGCTCTCTCAAAGAGAGAGGGATTAGATGAGGTCGAGACGAAACTGTTTGCGTATGAGAACAAATACTACTTATACGTAAAGTTTCACGATGAAGACTCTGATGAGGATCAGGTTGAGGATGTTTTGAGTATCCTGCTTGAATATGGATATGAATCTGTGTTCACCATTCACCGCCTCGAGGAATATGGCAAAAAAGTGATTGACGAGGATGTTTTCAATACATTAAATAAATATTTTGCTTAAAAAAACCGATTCCGTGAAAATCGGTTTTTTATTTTAAAGGAGAAACAAGCCATTCTGGAGAATACTTAATGGAGAAAGGAGTGCGTTATTTGTTAACTGCATTGACCAAGGAAGGAGAACTCTTCACTTTGTATGGCGAAGCGAGGAAGGAAATTCTTCAACTACGAAAGCAACAATTCTATTGTCCAATCTGTACAGAACCCCTCATTTTAAAAGCCGGCCACGTACGAATCCCGCATTTTTCTCACCGTGATCATTCCGAATGCATCAACACAGCCTCAGAACCAGAAAGTCCGAGACATTTAAAGGGTAAACTGGATTTGTTCAAGTGGTGCAAATCCAATCAGTTGTCTGCTCATCTCGAACGGTACCTCCCTGAAATTAGACAGCGTCCCGATTTGCTGATTGAAAAGTCCGGCAGACGATTTGCTGTAGAATTTCAATGTACTCCAATTTCCGTTGAAAATGTTGAAAGAAGATCGCTTCAATACCTTTCATGTGACATCACCCCTATTTGGATTGTTGGTGGACAGCCTTTTCATAAAAGAAAAACAAGTGGGATGTATGAGCTGACTGAATATCTCTGGTCATTAACAATGAGAAACAGTGGAGGTGCCTCACTTGTCGGATATGAGCCGGAAACTGGAAAGATATCTGTGTTGACGAATATTGTACCTTATACTCCTAGAAAAATTTTTGCCAAGCCTTTTCAACGACCAATCTTCAACATGAAATTCCCCCTTCCTCTATTTGCAAACCATCCCTATTTTCCATTTAAAAGCTGGTTAGATGAAAAAAGGAATTGGATTCAGCAAAAGGTTCGTTACGGGAACCTTGTGAAAGACCGCTGGTTAAACGTGATATATCAGGAGAAGACGAATCCATTTCTACTGTCACCGCTTATCGGACTTCCTGTGAAATACATGGAGAGCTTCATTTCTCACCCGGCCGAATGGCAGTTTTATATTTGGGTGGACTGTTTAAAAAAATTAAGCCTTAATAAGAGAATCTCGCTTCACTATGTTTACTATAAGCTACAAAAAAGAATATCCGAAGGTGATATTATTTGCAGGGTGCTTCCGCTTCATGAGACTGCCTTGTGGAAGAAAGCTGTTCGAGATTATTTTCGAGTGCTTGAAGAATTGTTTTATTTTCAAAGGGCAGGGAAAGACTTATATAGAATGATTCAGTCATTTCCTTGGCCAACGCATGTGGAGGAGGTGAAGAATGGAGAAAAGGCGGTATTAAAAGCCCTGATAAAAAATGATCGCTAAACAAAAGGTCTTTCCGTGTACTTGGCAGGACTTTTCCAATAAAATAGAGAATATGTTAATATGCAAAATTTGGAATAAGAAAGTGAACGGAGGATATGCTATGGCACAGGATACGAACGTAAAAACTCTTCCAAGCCGCTCAGAAGTAAAAGAAGAATTGACCTGGCGTTTGGAGGATATTTTCCAAACAGATGAAGAATGGGAGAAAGAGTACTCCGCTATTCAGGAAGAGATTTCAGAAGGAGAGCAATTTAAAGGGAAGCTGGATGAAAGCGCAGAGACGCTTTACAGCGCATTAGAGTTTCAATCCAAACTGTCCCAGCGGATGGGAAAGCTGTATACATATGCACATATGCGTTATGACCAGGATACAGCCGATTCCCATTATCAAGCTTTTAATGCGCGGGCTGAATCACTCTATTCTAAGCTTGCAAGTGTTTTTTCCTACATTGTTCCTGAAATATTGGCAATGGATGAAAACAGACTGAAACAGTTTTTAGAGGAGAATAAGGACCTGCAACTTTATCAACAGGCGTTGGACGAGATCAATCTGAAGCGGGGGCATGTATTGAGCTCTGAGCAGGAGGCATTGCTTGCAGAAGCATCAGAGGTTTTGGGGGCATCGAGCACTACCTTTGGTATGCTGAACAACGCTGACCTTGTATTTCCAGTCATGAAGGATGAAGAAGGCAATGATGTCCAATTATCACACGGAAACTATATTCAGTTTTTGGAAAGCCAGGACCGGGATGTTCGTGAACAAGCGTTTAAAAACGTCTATGACACGTATGGAAAATTCACTAATACATTCGCCAGTACTTTAAGTGGCACAATTAAAAAGGATAATTTTTACGCGAAAGCTAGAAATTATGATTCTGCAAGACAGGCTGCATTGTCGGCCAATAATATTCCTGAAAGCGTCTATGATAATCTCGTTTCCACGATTAATAAAAATTTGCACCTCCTTCAATGTTACATTGGTTTGAGAAAGAAGGTTCTACAGGTTGATAAACTCCACATGTATGATCTTTATGTTCCACTTGTAAAAGAGGTGGATATGAAGATTAAATATGAAGAAGCGAAAGATATTTTGCTGGAAGGACTAAAGCCGCTTGGCGAAGATTACATCCATATTTTAAAAGAGGGATTTGAAAACCGTTGGGTGGATGTTGTAGAGAATAAAGGAAAAAGAAGCGGTGCTTATTCTTCCGGGACGTACGGAACAAATCCATATATTTTAATGAATTGGCAGGATAATGTGAACAATTTATTCACCCTAGCCCATGAATTCGGCCATAGCGTTCATAGCTATTACACGCGAAAATCCCAGCCGTATCCTTATGGAAACTATTCCATTTTTGTGGCGGAAGTGGCTTCAACCTGCAATGAAGCATTGTTGGGTGATTATTTGCAAAAAACAACCACTGATAAACAAAAGCGCCTTTATTTAATCAATCATTATTTGGAAGGATTCCGTGGTACGGTATTCCGTCAAACGATGTTTGCGGAATTTGAGCATTTGATTCACCAGAAAGCGCAAAATGGAGAAGCATTGACGTCAGATCTGCTGACAAGTGAGTATTATGAATTGAATAAGAAATATTTTGGCGAAGAAAATCTTCATATAGATAAAGAAATAGGCCTTGAATGGTCAAGGATTCCACATTTTTACTATAATTATTACGTTTATCAATATGCCACAGGCTTTAGTGCTGCAACTGCTCTAAGCCAACAAATCCTAGATGAAGGGGAAGAAGCAGTCAAACGTTACATTGGGTTCCTCCAAGCAGGAAGCTCCGACTATCCAATCGAGGTATTGAAAAAAGCTGGCGTTGACATGACTTCATCAGAACCGATTGAAGCAGCCTGCAAAGTTTTTGAAGAAAAACTGAATGAAATGGAACAGCTGTTAAATGAATAATAAAAAGAGAGCCGGAAATCGTTTTCGGCTCTCTTTTCCTGTAGAAGGAATGATTGACTGATTTAATGAAAACCTTTAAATTTGTTCCAGCTGTTTACAAAGGAGAAAAAAATGAAGATGGAAAGAAAGAGCAGTGGGGCAGTAATATAAATGGGAATGAGCTGCATGAGACCCAGCATATTGAGATAAAAACTGATGATAAAAAACAGAACCATTAAACCGATCAGAGTTCTTCTCAATTTTGCGATCCCTCCATTTTGAATGCCTTGCTTCAATCTTTATGACAAGGGAAGGATAATATGAACAAAAAAGAAAGGCGTTTTTCGCCTTTCAACAGGACTGCAGACACTTCCAATAAGAGCCATATGCAGAATGGATTTTTTCAACTTTGCGTTGGAGCTGAAGCTTTTTCAATTTTCTTTCCATTTGTTGGTATGGTATATCATAGATAACCGAAAGATCGTGTGTTGAAATGATAGATTGCCCGGATAAATATTTTTCCAATGGTGGAATCTTTGATGGTTGGGCATATCCACCCATCAGTTCTTTTAAAATTTGGACATAAATGGAATAAGAGTAACGTCCGGTAATTTTCAATCCTTCGTCTTCTATATGTTCATTAAAAAACACCATTGCCGGCATCTCTGTTACGTTCATTTCAGATGAAATCCTTATATCGCATTGAAATGCTCTTGCAGCGCTTGATGAATAGATGTCACGGATAAATTCCTTGCAATCCAAGCCAACACTTCTAGCACATTTTTCCAGTGTATTGATATCTGTTATATTGGCCTGTTCAGCAAAAAGCAATTCTTGTAGCCTTCTCAAAAAACGGATTCCCTTTCTTTTCCCCTGTAATTCTGCAGCTTTAATACTAATAGCTGCCAAATGTGGAACAACTGCGCCCGGTTCCATCATATTTGTTTTCTGCCTTCTGTTTCCGTTGTTTAGCACGGTTAAATTTCCACATAGCACATGTTTAAGTGTGAAATAATCACCATATTGAAGTTGCAGCTTTTTGATGACTGGATTCAGGAGCCAGCATTCTTCGCAAAAAGGATCTATAAATACATATATTTCAATCGGTTTATTTCGTATGTTTTTAAGTTTAAGAAAGCTTTGGGTTTTCCAATCCATCACGGCGCTTCACCCAGTGTTTCATCAGGTGTATTCACCATGTGATTGGCTGTTATAGCAAGCCTTGAATAAAAGAACTCCCGAAAAGAGGGCTCAAGCTCCACTTCATCCATTGCTTCACTCATGCACTTTAGCCATGCTTTCGCTCTGAGCGGAGTGATTTCATGGGGCAGATGCCGTGCTCGCATCATGGGATGGCCATGCTCTTGTGTATACAGCGGCGGTCCCCCGAGAAATTGCGTCAAAAATTGTTTTTGTTTCCTTGCAACTTCTGTTAGGTCTTCTGGAAATATGGGGATCAGGTCGGGATGTTTTCCTACCCTGCGATAAAAGGCGTCTACAAGAGAGGAGAGCTTTTCTTCTCCAATTGCGTCATACGGCATCATACGCTTTTCAACCATATGAATCGCTCCTTTTTTAGAAAATAGTTAGAAATCAAGAATACAAACATATAAATGCAGGCAAAGCGACATGAAAAGCATCTGAGTCTGCCGGTGCACTAGATGTGGCACTGATACGGCCAGATACTTTGCGCTATTCTTAAATAGTATGTACATTGTATCAACGGCTTAAAAATAACACAAATAAATAGCATTTTAGGGATAAAGAGGTATTGACACGCTAAAAAATCCCTGTTATACAAACAGGGATTTAAAAAATGACCTTCGCATATTTAGCTGAGATAAGTATCTGTTACTTTACGAACATAGTTTTGAGTTTCCTTGAATGGAGGGATGCCTCCGTATTTGTCTACATTACCAGGTCCTGCATTGTAAGCTGCAAGTGCTAGCTTAATGTTGCCTTGATATTTATCTAACATACTCCGTAAATATTTTGTACCAGCCATAACATTTTGCTCCGGATCCATCATATCGGTGACCCCGAGACCGCGAGCAGTAGCCGGCATCAACTGCATTAATCCGGAAGCCCCCGCTTCACTTACGGCACGGCTATTAAAATTAGATTCATGTCGAATGATGGCTTTGATTAATTTGGATGGCAGTTGATAGGTCTCAGCTGCCCGTTCTATAATCCTTTCAATTGAAGCTCCCGTTTTCATTACAGTCGGGGATGAAGTCTCCTGAATGTTAGGAGTACTTACTTTGTCTGTCAAATAGTGCTGTATGTAAGCTTGGTTGTTTTGAAAAACCTGTCCAAGGGTATTCAATGCGTGTTCGGTTTGTCCATTAGAAGAAATAGTGTTCTGTGATTGAACAAACTCCTGAAGAAGACTGGCAAATGATGAAGATGCAGGCGTACTTGAATTTGAAGGCTGCCCTGTAAAGTTTTGGAGCGAGTGCAATTCAAGCAATGCCTTGATTTGACCTAATGAATTCAATGATTCCCCTCCTTTTTTGCTTGAAAAAATCTCTTGATTTTATTATCGGCATGAACCCTGGGAATGTTGAGTTCATTTAACAATTGAAGTAAATCATTTTCACCATCCGATGACTGTTCATCCACCTCATATTCTATTTCAAAATCCTCTAAGCCAAAATAAATGCTGTGATCAAGCATCAATTGTCCCTTTTTGAAAGGAATCTGAGCCCGACTAGTCTGAAGGACACCTTTGTATTCGAGAGAGTCAGGATGGATATGTAAAAGCGTGAGTTCATCCTTGACTTCACCAGCAGGGAACGCAGTTTCATTCATCAAGTCTTTTGCCTGTTTAGTGGAAATGGGTTGATTGATCTCGAGGACGCCAGCCTCTATTATTAGCTTTAACGTTAGCTCAAATCGTCCGTTTTTCTCCCTGATTCTGAGAGCTGATTTTTTTCTCCCGAGAGAGCCTTCCGGTGTGTCGAAGTAATGGTTATCTTGTGTGAAAAAAACATGATCTTTAAGTTGGAAATGTTGATAAATCTTCATAAAGCTTTCTTTGTTTAGCATGTTCTTAAATTCAATTTCAATATTTCTGCCCAAAACTGTTCGTCCTTTCTGAAACGATATCTTCATTATCGCTTTTTTAAACAGATAGTTCAATGTATGAATGATCACTTTATGCTAAAATGGGGTCGTATATAAATTATGGAAAAAGTAATGGTTAAACTTTTGCGCCAGACGTCACAGGGGTGAGTAGTATCTTGAATCATTGGGATCAATTTTTAGCGCCATATAAGCAAGCAGTGGATGAATTGAAAGTAAAATTAAAAGGAATGAGGGGACAATTTGCAGAAGAGCATGTCCACTCACCAATTGAATTTGTGACCGGACGGGTAAAACCGGTTGCAAGCATTTTGGTTAAAGCGAACCTCAAAAATATACCACTGGATAAACTGGAGACTGAAATCCAGGATATTGCCGGGCTTAGAATGATGTGTCAGTTTGTCGACGATATCAAGACAGTTGTCGAGCTTCTTAGGCAAAGAAATGATTTTCGAATTGTTGAGGAGAGGAACTATATTTCTCATAAGAAACCGAGCGGCTATCGTTCCTATCACGTGGTCATCGAGTATCCGGTTCAGACCATTCATGGAGAAAAGAAAATTCTTGTTGAAATCCAAATTCGGACACTGGCAATGAATTTCTGGGCTACAATCGAGCATTCACTCAACTATAAATATCATGGGCAAATCCCCAACGAAATTAAAGACAGGCTCCAAGCGGCTGCTGAAGCAGCATTCAGGCTCGATGAGCAAATGTCACAAATCAAGGATGAAATACAAGAAGCACAGGTTTATTTTACGAAGAATCGGGAAACGTATGAGCTTCCCGATGGAAATAATGACCGTTGAGGAGGAAGTGTGGACGTGATGAGGTTTTCGGTACTTTCAAAAGGGGATTCAATATCTAATTCGTTGATGCAAAGAATTATCACTTATTTACAGGATTTTGAACTAATTTATGACGAGGAAGAACCCGATATTGTGATCTCTGTAGGTGGAGATGGAACACTTCTCTACGCATTTCACCGCTACAGCTCGAGATTGGACAAAGTCGCTTTTGTTGGGGTACACACCGGGCATCTTGGGTTTTATGCAGACTGGCTTCCGGATGAGATCGAAAAGCTTGTGATCGCCATAGCCAAAACACCTTATCAGGTCGTCGAGTACCCGCTTTTGGAAGTAATCATTCGTTACCGACATGGCGGAAAAGAGACGAAATATCTTGGAATGAATGAATCGACTGTCAAAAGTACAGTCGGAACTCTTGTCATGGATGTTGAAATCAGGGGGGAGCATTTTGAGCGTTTTCGTGGAGACGGTCTTTGTGTATCTACTCCCTCCGGAAGTACAGCCTATAATAAAGCACTAGGCGGAGCTATTATCCATCCTGCCATTCATGCCATCCAATTAGCGGAAATGGCATCTATTAACAATCGGGTGTTTAGGACAGTCGGCTCACCGCTTATTTTGCCAGCGCATCATACCTTGATGCTCAAGCCCGTTTACGTTCATGATTTCAATGTAACGATTGACCATCTTTCTGTCATGCATCGCGACGTAAAATCTATCCAATTTCGAGTGGCGGATGAAAAAGTACGATTCGCGCGCTTCAGGCCGTTTCCATTTTGGAAAAGGGTTCATGATTCGTTCATATCGGATGAAGGATAGGAAAATGTCTCATTATTTTATTGAGTGGGTCATATCAAAGGAAGATGCAGGAAAAGACATTAAGACTTTTCTATCAAAAGAGCATATTTCTAAGCGGGCTTTGACTGATATAAAATTTGCCGGTGGATATATAAGTGTCAATGGTAAAGAACAGAATGTGCGATATTGTCTGAATGAAGGTGAAAAGCTGGAAATCGCGTTTCCTCCGGAACCGATCAATTCTCAACTTAAACAAGAACAGATTGAACTTGACATCCTTTATGAGGATCGGGATATTTTGGTCATCAATAAGCCGCCTTATATGAGCACCATCCCTTCGAGGGAACATCCCTCGGGAAGTGTGGCGAATGCGCTGGCCTATTATTATGAGCATCATGGAAGAATGAAAGCTGCCGTTCATATAGTAACAAGACTTGATAGAAACACATCGGGGCTTTTGCTCGTAGCAAAACATCGACATGCTCATCATTTATTCGGTCTTCAGCAGGGGGAGTCGAACATTCATAGAGCCTATGAGGGGATTGCGGCTGGAAGCTTTGAGAAACAAAATGCCGTCATCGACGCGCCTATTGGCAGAAAGCAGACAAGCATCATTGAAAGAGAAGTAAGGGCGGACGGAAAAAGAGCTGTCACGTTCTACGAAGTGAAGAAGCCATTAGAGGGGGCTGTTTTGGTAAAACTTACATTGGAAACAGGCAGAACTCATCAAATTAGGGTTCATCTTTCTCACATAGGACATCCTCTCCTGGGGGATGAATTGTACGGCGGGCCAATGGAAAACATGAAAAGGCAAGCTTTGCATTGCAGTGAACTAGCCTTTTCGCATCCTTTGACAAAAAAGGAACTGATTTTTAACGCCCCTTTACCACAGGATATGCAATTGCTTATGAAGGAGCTTGACATTAAAGACATCTAATCCTGTATGAAAAGGAGCTCGCGAATTCCAGGAAAAGTGTAAGAGATACCTATGAAATGGATACTTGTAAATATACGGATTAAAAACGCAGTCTATGAAAACTGTGTAAATTTTTCCGGTATATATGGCAAAGAGGATTGAACGGATACTGTTTTTCTCTCTGGGTATCTGAATGCGGTCAGCTTTCCGCCAAATACGCAACCAGTGTCGATATTGATGGTCCTTCCGACAATGCGCGGTTCTGTTACTGGAGTATGGCCATAAACAATATAAGGAGTGCCATGATAATTCTTTGCCCAGTCCCGCCTTATGGGTCTTCCATCGGGGAGGCATTCTCCTGTAATGTCTCCGTAAAGCACGAAGGTCTTTACACGTTTGTTCATTTTGCCAATGTAATCTTCTCTTATGCCTGCGTGAGCAATGAGCAGTTTTCCCTCATCGAGCGTTTGGTAGAGTGGGGAACCTTCATACAATTCCATGAACATTCTTTTGTAATGGTTCTCTTCCTTAGATGAGAGGTTGTTTAACTCGGCAACCGTTGTTTCTAAACCATGAGTAATCTGAACATTTCTCCCGAGAAAGTAACGATAAAGTTTATTGCAGTGATTTCCGGGAACATAGAAAGCACCGTGATCTTTCCAGAGCTTCCAGATGGTTTGAATCACGTTTAATGATTGGGGCCCTCTGTCCGTGAGGTCACCTACAAAGCCCAGTACTCTGCCTTTTGGATGAATGGGAACCCCATTCTGCCATATGTATCCGAGCTCGTGTGTCAGATTTGTCAGCTCCGTAAAACAGCCATGAATATCACCAACTATATCAATTTTCAATATCATCACCTGTCTTTTTTCAATATCCTCATCTTCGTTGGTAGTCAATCTTTTCATATTATTGTATTCATGTGTTCCGTCTCATGCAAACTTTGACCTAAAAGGGCGTATTCAAAAAGTTGCCAAAGGAGAGCATATGGCAGGGAATGTCAGCTTGAGTAGCACTGAAACAGGCTAATGAAGAGATTTACCGCTTATTATTTGGTGACTTTTTGAATAACCTCTCAAATATAACGACAAGCCGATAAAGATTTGTTAGGATAGGAAGGACAGGCGGAGAGGAGGCACAAACTAATGGCTGAAATGAATCAAGAAGAACAAGATCAATTGAACGAAGAATTGCTTCTTAAAGCCCTTCATGATGAAAACATCATGGAATTTCGTGAAGAATTTTTACATTTACATCCATATGATCAAGCGAGATTTTATATAAAAAGTGAGCCGGACGAAAGGCTGAAGATTTATCGATATTTATCACCTAAGGAAGTATCGGACTTTTTTGAGGTTTTAGATATTGAGGATAGTGAATACAAGGATATATTGGCGGAAATGGTACCGCAATATGCTGCAGATATGCTGTCGTATATGTATACGGATAATGCGGTTGACGTTTTAAATAAGCTTGATAAACTTCAGGCGGCAAGCTATTTGACGATCATGAATAAAGATAGTGCTCGAGAGATCAAAGACCTCCTCCACTACGAAGAGTCGACTGCCGGAAGTATCATGACAACGGAATATATTGCTATTTCGGCCAATCAGACAGTCCGCTCCGCTATGCATATTTTGAAAAATGAAGCTCCTACCGCCGAGACGATTTATTATGTATTTGTCATTGACGATGACAGGCGTCTTGTCGGGGTCATATCACTTCGTGATCTGATTATCAGCAATGATGATACGATGATCTCTGAAATCATGTCTTCACGAGTGGTTTCGATTACAGTGGATGCAGACCAAGAAGAGGCGGCAAACCAGATGCGTGACTACGACTTGTTGGCACTTCCGGTCGTTGATTTTCAAAATCATTTATTGGGGATTATTACAGTTGACGATATTATTGATGTTATCGACGAAGAGGCATCCGATGATTATTCAAAGCTCGCGGCTGTAATGGACGTTGATACACCTGATAAAAACCCATTCTCTGCAGCCAAAAAACGTCTGCCTTGGCTCATCATATTACTTTTCTTGGGAATGTTTACAGCCAGTTTGATAGGAAGGTTTGAAGACACCTTAAATCAGGTATCTATATTAGCAGTATTCATTCCTTTGATTGCCGGAATGGCTGGAAATACTGGTACGCAAGCCCTTGCGGTAGCGGTAAGGGGGATTGCTACGGGTGAGTTGGAAGAAGAAAGCAGATGGAAATTGGTCCTCAGAGAAGGAGGAACCGGTCTGATCACGGGTTCAATCTGTGGGTTGCTTGTCGTCATTATTGTTTATTTGTGGAAAGGTGAGTTGTTTCTTGGTTTCCTCGTTGGGATTTCTATCCTCGCGTCTTTATTTGTTGCTACTTTGGCGGGGACACTTGTGCCCATCATCATGCACAAGCTAAAAATCGATCCGGCTGTGGCATCCGGTCCTTTTATAACGACAATGAACGACCTAACATCTATTTTGATCTATTTTGGACTTGCTACATTATTCATGAGTTATCTGGTTCATTAAACAACAAGTCACACAGTTAAAACGGAGGAAGAAGCATATGGACTCTGAATCGTCATTACTATCATTGGTTATTGTATTGCTTGTCGCGTTTTTTACACCGCTTCTTCTCCACCGTTTTCGGTTATTTTTCATTCCGGTCGTTGTCGCGGAAATTATCATGGGTCTGATTATCGGTAAAAGCGGGTTCGACGTGATTAGACACGATATGTGGCTTGATACGCTGTCAACGCTCGGATTTATTTTTCTAATGTTTCTAAGTGGAGTGGAAATTGATTTTTCAGCATTTAGCAGCAAGCAAAAGAAAGCTGTACTTCCAAACGGTAAATTAGAGCCTAACAGGTTAGCTGTGTCTACTTTTATTTTTGCAGGCATTTTTGTTTTATCATTATTGCTTTCGTATATTTTCGTTCTCGCAGGATTTATCGAAAATATGATGCTGATGACCTTGATTATTTCGACAATTTCACTCGGAGTGGTGGTACCGACCTTAAAAGAAGCAGGTATCATGAAAACGGGAATTGGCCAGATCATTTTGCTTGTCGCCGTTATTGCCGATCTTGTCACGATGATTCTACTTTCGGTGTTTGTTTCTCTTTCAAGTGATGGCAGCGGGCATATGTGGCTGTTACTTGTGCTATTTGCAACAGGAGTTATTTTTTACTTTATAGGTGTCCGGTTTAAAAGTAGAAATTTTATTGCCAGCTTGTCAACAGGGACGGTGCAGATCGGAACTCGTGCTATTTTTACGTTGATCATCGTACTGGTCGCTTTATCTGAATCGGTTGGTGCCGAGAACATATTAGGCGCATTTATCGCAGGAACCCTTGTTTCTCTCTTGAATCCTGACCAAAATATGATCCGTCAGCTTGATTCTTTTGGATATGGTTTTTTAATCCCCATATTTTTCGTCATGGTCGGAGTAGACCTTGATCTATGGTCGCTCTTAAGTAATAAAAACATGTTGCTGCTGATTCCGTTTTTGCTTGCGGCTTTGTTTATATCTAAGTTCTTTCCAGTGCTAATATTAAGGCGCTGGTATGATAAACATACCGTACTGGCATCCGCATTTTTACTGACTTCCACTTTATCACTTGTTATAGCTGCAGCTAAAATTGCTGAGCGGATCAATGTAATTTCATCAGAGATGAGTGGTACGTTCATATTAGTGGCTGTCATTTCATGTATTTTAACTCCTATTTTGTTCAGAAAATGGTTTCCGAAGGAAAATGCTGAGGAGAGAAAAATAAAAGTGGCATTTGTTGGAGCCAATCAAATGTCGCTTGCTGTCTCCAAGGAATTGAGCCACAATCAATATGACACATCTGTTTTTCACAAAAAATTTGAAAAGGCGGATTCCCAGACTGCGGATTCTACATTTGGCATTATAGAGGTCGAGGGATATGAGGAAGATGAGCTAGAAAAAGCGGGAGTATTTGATTCGGATATTCTATTCATTGCAACAGGAGATGAAGAGCTCAATTCAACGCTGGCTGTCGCTGCCAAAGAGCGCCAAGTGGAAAGGGTCATTGCTCGTATTGAAAGCCCCGATCTTGCAAAGGCATTGGTGGAACAGGATATTGAAGGATTTTCAACATTACTCTCCACAACAGCACTGATGAAAGCTTTGATAGAGTCGCCGAATATTGCGCATATTATGACGAGTGAGGAAACGGCATTGCACGAAATCCGAATGATGAATCCGGAATATGACCAGATGACTTTGCGGGAATTTCCATTTACGGGGGATGTGATCATTGTAAGGATATTTAGGGGGAAGGACTCCATCGTTCCCCACGGAGATACGGAACTCCAGCTCAATGATCGTTTGATTGTAACTGGATCGGTTGAATATGTGGAGGAATTGACGAGGGAACTGCAATTTAAGCAGTAATATAAGAGAATCCTGTTTACAAAACAAAAAGCAGTCGTGTATGATTAGTACTAGGTGCTAATAACATGTAATAAAAACAATGGGGAGGAATTCGCATGCTTTCTTTAACTGGTAAAACCTTTGTGGTTATGGGTGTTGCAAATAAGCGGAGTATCGCATGGGGAATTGCAAGATCTTTACATAAAGCCGGTGCTAAACTGATTTTTACATATGCTGGGGAGCGTCTTGAGAAAAATGTTCGTGATTTGGCGGATACGTTAGAAGGAGAGAAATCACTTGTCCTTCCTTGTGATGTTACAAAAGACGATGATGTTGAGGCATGCTTCAGTCAAATTAAGGAGCAGGCAGGCCCGATTCATGGGATTGCCCACTGTATTGCGTTCGCCAATAAAGAAGAACTGGATGGAGACTATTTGAATGTTACAAGGGATGGTTTCCTCCTTGCTCACAACATTAGCGCATACTCGTTGACTGCTGTTGCCAAAGCGGTTCAAAAGCTAGATGTTATGCCTGAAGGCGGAAGCATTGTGACAATGACTTATCTTGGCGGAGAGCGAGTTGTAACAAACTATAACGTGATGGGAGTGGCTAAAGCTTCGCTTGATGCGAGCGTTATGTATTTGGCAAGCGATCTTGGTAAACAAGGCATTCGAGTAAACTCAATTTCTGCTGGTCCAATCCGTACACTTTCTGCAAAAGGAATCAGCGATTTTAACAGCATTTTGAAAGAAATTGAAGAAAAAGCTCCTCTGCGTAGAACAACTACTCCGGAAGAAGTCGGGGATACTGCTGTATTCTTGTTCAGCGATCTTTCACGTGGTATTACAGGTGAAAACATCCATGTTGATTCCGGATATCATATAATGGGCAATTAATAGTTTTTTTATCATACAGGAGTTAAATAATTGTCTGTAGTTGCCATAAAAAACTGCCGTGAAGTGTGCTCACGGTGGTTTTTTTATTTGTGTGATAAACGTCGGCTCGGGATATGCATACATTATTAAGAAAGTTTCAGTGATGGAGGTTTTTCCATATGACAAAAAAAGATAAGTCACTAAAGCCTATTTTATATATTGCGCAGCCTCATTTAAAAGAGCCGAATCGCCAGATGCAGAGTCAGTATACTTCAAATGCTGAGCAACGATCCAATTTGAATTCGAGTGCTACAGTCGTTGCTGGCAAGGCAAGAACAGCCAAAAGAAAAAATATCAGTTATGTTGAGGAAGAAGACTTTATTTTTGAAGATAAGTACAATTCAATGGAAAAAAAAGTAGAAGAAAAGTTGCCTCAAAAACAAATGCCAGTTTCAGCCGCAGATTACTTCAGATCTCAAGCTCAACATCACAGTTCTGTAAAAGGCAGACTTAGCCCAATTAAGCCATTCATCACTATGACGATTGATGAAAAGCTTCAGGATTTATCGTCGAAACCCCAATTTTATTCCTGTAGCTTTTCAACATCAGATAAAAGGGTCACTGGTAAACTGCATACAGTCAATCAAAACCATATAGTCGTGAAGGCAGATTCCGGAGAGTTTGTCACGATTGGTAAAAAAGAACTGATTGGAATCCGGATTAACGCTTAAATGCAAAATCAGTCGAAGGAAAACGAACAATCGTTTTCCCCGACTGATTCATTTTAGAGGGTTTTTTAATAGCCCCTTCAAAATTAGTCACAAAGCTCTAAGTCAACGTCTGCGATACATTGAACAGCACAGAAGCAGTGAAGGTCAACAGTCACACAGCTGTTGCTGCGTCCCCAATCTCTTACTTCGCAAAGCTCTGAGAAATTACATTTTCCGTGGGTTTCAAAAATATCAGCTACAGTCTTTCCATCCTTTTTCAATGGCACAAGGACCCTTAAAGTGGCACAGCAATTATCAAAGATTTCTTCAACCCGGAAAAAGACAGACATGCATTTGCCATGATGTCCTCTGAACAAAGCTTTAAAAAGCTCTCCGTTTTTATGAGTCAAAGTGAATACGCGAGTATCCGCATGTCTGCGTCCCCGCACACCTAAATCACCAAGAGGCTCAACAAAGCAGTTGGATGTGCATGCTTCGCATTCTTCCTCTGCTTGATCCTGAATATCTTTAATCGCTTTGACTACCTGACAAACACAATTTAATGCACAGCGACCATCGCCGCCACAGCCACCGCTATTCTCATGATGGTGATGGGTAATTGGTGCTATATGGCCGAAGGATGATTCCATATCTTCGAAGCTCATCTTATATGTTCCTCCTTTTTTATATAGTCATTAATGGTCATTTACATTAATAACATATTAATCCATAGGTCATTGAGTAACGGACAAACGCCTGTTTTACATAAAATAGGCAATCAAGGGGTGGAATCAATGGATATTGCCTGGCTGGAATTTATTATATTCAGCACAGCGGTTTTTCGTCTCACTAGGCTGTTGGTCTATGATCAAATAACAGAATGGATAAGAAGTCCATTCATAGAGGAGTATGAGGAAAAAAATAATGAGGGAGAGACGGAGGTTTATCTACGCCCGAAATCAGGAGGTGTCCGGGGCTGGTTTGGCAATCTGCTGAGCTGCTACTGGTGTACAGGAATATGGATGGCCATCGGATTATTCGTGATCCGTTTTTATCTTCCAGTTGTTTATAAACCTGTTGTGATTGTCCTGGCCGCGGCTGGCTTTGCAGCAATTGTTGAAACATGGATTCAGTCAAAAAACATCGGGTAATCTGGGATTTTGGGAAAACGAGAAGCGAAGGACGCTCATAAAATATACTAGGTGCGAATAGGTGCATCCAATATACATGTGGGAAGTGAGATCTTTGAAAAAAAATGGAGGAAAAGAAAGGTCGGTCGCTCCTGTTTATAGAAAAAGGAAAGGCTGCGGATGCGGAGGACCTATAAAGAAGCCAAGAGTGTTTTAGAAGTTATTTTCGACTTTTTCCCATGCATTCATGTACAGAGAAACTTTTTGTATAAGTTTCTCTGTTTTTTATTCTTCTTTTCAAAAACCAAGTTGAAACATTTGCGTTCATAATTTACATGGATTGGTGAAAAATAAAGGTAGTTACGATTTTAAAAAGCGGAGGTTCACATGAGTAAATCATTCAATATTATTATTATGGCCGCCATTTTATTGATTCTTTCCGCCTGCTCCTATGATGATGGAAAAGAACATAGAGAGAGCGATTCGGCCTTGTTGAAAACAACAAGCCCACCGCCTATTGAACTGAAGCAAAGGGATGAGGAGGATTCAGTCGCCTATCAGGTGAGAGAAGAAGTGTCGAAAATGAAGGAAATTTACGATGTTGCGGTGATTGAAGGAAAAAAGAAAATCATTGTGGCCTATAAAGTAAAGCATATGAAAAGGTTCAGAATGAAAAAAATCGAGAAGGATCTCACGGAAAGACTGGAGCGCGAATATCCCGACGAGAAATTTATTGTTTCCAGTGATTATAAAATTTTCCTAGAAGCAATTAGGTTAGAAGAAGATTTGGATGCCGGCAATTTATCAGACGAAAAAGCTGAAAAACGCTTTAAAAAAATTATCCGATTAAAAGAAGAGATGACATAGGAGAGAAGCAGATGTCTAGTAAAAACAAATCAAAAACACCTGAACAGATTCAGTATGAACAACTGCAAAAAACACATGAAACCAAAAGACCAATTTTGAAAAACTGCATCAGGGCTTTTTGGGTGGGTGGCACAATATGCCTAATTGGACAGGCTATTACTTATATTTATATTTACTTTTTCGATTTTACGGAGCAGACAGCGGGAAATCCGACTGTGGCGACAATGGTGTTCTTCGCTATGATTTTAACGGGTTTTGGCATGTATGATCGTCTTGGCCAATATGCCGGCGCGGGCAGTGCCGTGCCCGTCACGGGTTTTGGAAATGCTGTGATCTCTTCAGCAATTGAACACAGAAGTGAGGGATTTGTTACAGGAGTAGGAGGAAATATGTTTAAACTCGCGGGATCGGTCATTATGTTTGGAGTATTCTCCGCATTTGTTGTCGCTTTGATAAAGACGATATTGTTCAAGTGGGGAGGGCTATAATGCTTGTTGGGAATCAGACGTGGGTTTTTCATCAAAGGCCAGCCATTTTATCTACTGGAGTTGTTGGTGGTCCATTTGAAAAAAAAGGACGTCTTACAAATGATTTTGATAAATTTCATGAGGATTTATGGATGGGAAAGGATTCATATGAAAAGGCGCAAACCGTTTTACTCGAGGATGCCGTTGACATTGCGCTACGAAAAAAAGCATTAAAAGGGGAAGATGTTCAATTTTTCTTGGCGGGTGATTTAATCAATCAGATAACGCCGACGAGTTTTGCAGCTAGAACGAATCAGGTACCGCATCTCGGATTATTCAGTGCGTGTGCCACTTCGACGGAGGGGCTGGCGCTAGCAGCTATGATTATTAACAATAGCGGAGCGGATTACATACTGGCAGGAGCGTCCAGTCACAATGCATCAGCTGAACGCCAATTTCGGTATCCTACAGAATATGGCGGCCAGAAGCCGCCAACTGCGCAATGGACCGTTACAGGAGCTGGAGTCGCTCTTGTTGGCTCTGGGAGATTAATCAGTTCTCCCCATCCGAGAATTACTTCAGCCACCATTGGCAAAGTAATCGACATGGGATTGACGGACCCGTTTAATATGGGAGGCGCAATGGCGCCAGCCGCTGTTGACACGATTCAAAGGCATTGTTTTGATTTAAACATTGACCCTTCCCATTATGACCTAATCGTGACAGGGGACCTAGCTGAAATAGGCAGGCGAGCTGCAATGGACCTTTTTCAACAAAAGGGAGTATCAGTTAATGATGAACAATTTAAGGATTGCGGCCTTCTCATTTATAAGAAAGAAGAACAGGAAGTGTTTTCCGGAGCAAGCGGGCCGGCTTGTTCTGCAGTCGTCATGTATGGTCATTTACTCAATGAGATGAAAGCAGGAAAGTATAAGCGAATCTTATGTGTGGCTACAGGCTCTCTTTTATCGCCGCTTTCTTTTCAACAGAAGGAGTCGATTCCCTGTATAGCTCATGCAGTGGCCATCGAATATGTTTAATAGGAGGGGTTTTTCATGCTTGCGATGTTTTTTTGGGCGTTTGTCATCGGAGGAATTATATGTGTAATGGGTCAGCTTATGTTTGATGCTGCCAAACTAACGCCTGCCCATACATTAAGTGGAATGGTTGTTGTTGGTGCCATTTTGGCCGGGTTTGGGTTGTATGATCCCCTTATAGATTTTGCTGGCGCCGGAGCAACCATACCGATCACAAGCTTTGGGAATTCTCTTGTTCACGGAGCGATGATGGAATCTGATAAACATGGTCTTGTCGGGGTAATGACCGGAATGTTCGAAGTGACATCCTCCGGTATATCTGCGGCCATCGTTTTTGGCTTCCTTGGCGCTTTACTATTTAAACCAAAAGGATAGGGATTTAACTCATTCCACCATTTTGGGACTTCTATATCTCACCAAAAAAAGCCTTCTTCATACTATATAAAAGATGAAAAGGAGGCTATTTTTAACTATGGATAATCAGTTTTTCAAAAATATTGAAAGTAAAACCGGAGTCGATATGAATGAAGTGCTCAAGCTTGCGAATTCCTTGCAGAGTGCAAACTTTAAAGATGAAAAAACAGTCCGTCGGGTCATTAGAGAAGTGGCAAGGATTGCAAACCGCCCCGTTTCAAGAGAATTGGAAGACAAGATGGTGCATACCATCATAAAAGATGGTAGCAAACTGGATATGGGAACGATTTCAAAAATGCTTAATAAAAAATAAACGAAGGGCTTGCATTATTTGCAAGCTCTTTTTTAAAAAAAGAAAGGGTTTACAAAGGGAGGATTTCGGGTAAACACTATGAAAAAGAAGGTGCTATGATATGGGATATATTGCGCCAGTCAGAATGCTTCAATATACGGAGTACCAAAAAAGAGATCAGGAGAAAACGAAAGTCCGGGATCCTATGCCAATCCACTTTATGCCTGAAATTAGACTTCGAGCGAACTTTCAGTTTCATGCTCCCGCAACGCCATTTCCGTCTCATGACAAGACATTAAGGGGCATTGAATGGGAAGCTCCCAAAAAAGAAAATTTTCCTCATGAAACAGGAAAAGGCCTCTTTTTGAACGAATATATATAATAGCCTATATGGAAGGAATGTTTTGAATTGGAATTGATAGGAATTTCGGATTGTTGTCATTACTTTAGCGGTGCAGTCAACATAGGATATGTAAACAAAGAAGGACAAGGGCTGCTCATTGATTCTGGTATTGACAAAGGCACCGCAAAGAAAGTATTAAAAATACTAAAAGAATATCAGCTTCCCATTGATCATATCATCCTTACTCATGCACATACCGATCATTATGGTGGAGCTGCTTATTTACAGAAAGAGCTCTCGGTAAAATTGCATGCACCACAGCTAGAAGCAGCTATTATGGAACATCCTATTCTTGAGCCGATTTATTTGTGGAACGGGGCAGTACCGATTAAAAAATTAAGAAACAAGTTTTTGGAGGGGGAACCAGTGATCATTGATGAGTTCCTCGTTGAAGGGCAACAGGAATTGGGAACATTCCATTTTGAGGCGGTTCATTTGCCGGGGCACAGCTATTCGCAGATGGGAGTTATAATAGATGGGATCCTGTATGGAGCAGACAGTTATTTCGGTACGAAGGTTCTCAAGAAACACAAGGTTCCTTTTATCGTTGATGCTGATGCGACAATCAGCTCGCTTGAAAAATTAAAAAGCTTAACCTTGCAGGGAGCACTTCCAGGGCATGGTGATTATGAAACGGCATTTGATGGGACGATTCAGGCCAATATTGATTGCCATAACAACATCAAGCTTTTTCTTTTAAATCATATTAAATCCTCTACAGACGGCATATCAATGGAAGCTTTAATGAAAAGAATGTTTGATCACTTTGGATTAAAGGCACGCGAAATCGGCCAATGGCTGCTTTATAGAACTTCTTTTACTGCATACATATCTTCACTTATAGAAGACGGGACAGTGTCGATCTCGATAAATGAATACACGCTATGGTTGAAAGGGAAATCCGTTTAAGGTTTCGAATGAAATCTTAAACGGATTCTTTTTTTCTTGTATCCAAGAGCTATCAAAAGCAAATAGCGACTTGCTGCAAGGTCATAAGTCGATTCCCTTTAATTTGAAGGCTAACCTTCTGGGAATCGACTTGTTCTTTCCTATCTAAACAGAGAGCTTTGTCATGGCTTGGTCCAGTTTCTTTACCATTTTCCGGTGGGGGATACCCGCATCGAGAAATTCGTCCGATACGACGGCATATCCAAGTTTCTCATAAAATGGTACAGCATAAGATTGAGCATTCAGAACAAGTTCCTCGACGGGAAGTTCCTTTGCATACTCCTCAATTTCCATCATTATTTGGATGCCTGCCCCTTTGCCTCGATATTCCGGGAGAATACAAACTCTTTCCACTTTTCCCTTGCCATCAAGTATCCGGAATCTGCCCGCGCCTGCTGGCTCTTCCCCATCGTAAAGCACGAAGTGGGCAGAGTTGTTTTCATGTTCGTCGATTTCGATTTCTATTGGAACTTTTTGTTCCTCGACAAACACTTTTTTTCGAATGCTGAATGCGTCTTGAATCTGATGGTCTGTTCCGGCATGAATGACTTTCATTTATTGGGGATCCTTTCCAAGGCGAAAAGTTTCATAAACAGTCCATGAATCATTTTCAAGCTGATATAAAAGATGAAATCGGTCAATCGTTTCCTCATGTTCAATCCCAAGCAACCTTAGTTGGCCATACACATCTGAATGCTCATCGTTTGATAGATTTTGAGCAATCGTAATATGAGGAACAAAAGGATGTTCCGGCTTGTCACCTGGCAAGGAAGCGTACAAATCTTCATAAAGCCCCTCTAATTGTGGTGTTTTCTCAGCCTTTAAATGAATCGTGTTGTTGATGGGCTGGAACGAACTCACTTTTCTGATATTTAGGACAAACGGTTCATATTTTTTTGCTATCGCTTCCAATTTTTCTGTAATGGAATGGGCATCTACTTCTGTTTCAAAAGCTGCCTTCAATGTCAGATGAGGAGGAATCAGCGCATAATGGGAGTCATACCGTTTCCGATAGGAATTTGCTAAGTCCTGCAACGTTTTAGAGGGGAATATAACAATCCCATATTTCATTTTTCTAACCTCCCTAATAAGAAATTGATTGAAAACTTCTATATCTTAATACTATAACATAACTGTACCAGCTTTTCCTATAGGACATTGGAAGCTTAGTTCAAAAAACTTATGTGTATCAAGGAGGTGGGGCTGATGCATATTTAACATAAATTTTATTCCATATGCAGGATACATCACTAAAATAGCCTAGCGAGGGAACATCATTGATAATGCTCGTTTAACGTCTGGCTGCCAGGATTTCCAAGAGTGCCCACCATCAATTTCTTCATAAAAAGAATCAAATCCTTTTTCCTCAAACGCTTGGTGAAGCTCACGGTTTGGTGTTAAAAAGTCTTCCACACGTTCCGGTGAAAATTTGATTTCATTTTCATCCTTGCCGATGACATGATAAACATCCAATAGATCAGGTGTTTTATGGGAACGGACGGCAGCTAGTACCTTGTCATTCACATAAGGAGAATGTAAAACCACTTTTCCAAAGGTATGCGGGTATTCAAGAGCTGTCATTAAGGAAACAGTTGCAGCAAGGCTGTCTCCCATGAGGGAACGGCATTTTCCAACACCACCGGTAGGATATTGCTGTTCCAGCCATGGAACAAACTCATGTGCCAAAAACCTTATGTATGATTCATTCTTCTCCCCATCTGGATGATACTTATTCCGCCGGTCTTTTACATTGTTATAAGGGATGCCGACGATGACTAGATTTTCAATTTTTTCCTCGGCGATAAGTTGATCTGCAAACCTCGTTAGTCTGCCCATCTGAAAATAATCTTTTCCGTCTTGAACAATCAATAGAGAGTATTTGTACAGGGGTGAATAGCCTGCAGGCAAATAAATTAATAAGCTTATCGTCTCATCCAGTTCTTGACTTGTGAATTCCATTTCTGTAATAGTTCCTTGGCGCATCCCGATGCCGTCCTCCTTTGAATAGGTTGTGTGATTTTATTGTATCATACCAACTATTCAGAGGTTAAAAAACAGGTTTGTATTCTTTTAGAGGAGGAGATTTTACAGATAGGTGGCTGCGGATGTTTTGTGGAGGTGTGAAGGGAAATGACCCCACGTTGGTCCGTCTCACGCAAAGCACTAACCAAGGACGGGGAGTTGCTGTTCGTTGAGAGAAAGAGTAAATACAAGCTGCAGAAGAAATATTATGCCACTGACGGGATTCGAACCCGCACTCGTTTCCTAAGCATAGGCTAGGGGAGAACACGCTTCCCTACGGAATTTCACCGGCAGGAATTGCACCTGCCTCAGCTGTTTTTGCTTTTCGGTGCTTCTGAAACCCTTGCCTTGCGACCCGGTTATCACAATTGTTTTCCGGCGCTCTTCCCTTCTGGAGCTACAGTGGCAATCTTAAAGTAATCAATTTCATAAATCTTAGCCCTAGAGCCTCAAGGCTTTTGAGACGCAAAAAAAGGAGTATCTCCCCAAAATGTCGCAATGAGCTATGTACCGACACAAAACTCAACGACTGGAGGATGGTTTTTAATACCTGCTTGACGCGGATGCTTATTCACCTTAAGCTCGGAAAAAACAGAATCAAGTTCATTAGGTAGTTGATTATATTGGCTATTTTGATCTATCATAGTTAGGGACACCTCTTCTGTGGTAGTGATTTCTAGACAATCTTACTATACCAAAGATCGAGGTGTTTTTTCATTATCTCACTTTCGAAATACAAGAAATAACTGGGTGATTCTTTGTGCAGAAATTTATAATAAAAAATATCGAATCGATACTTTATTATCTATGGATAGCTACTTTATTAGTTTGTTTCTTTTTCTTTGGCAAGTATCTATATAATGAGATGGTAGGGGAAATCGTAGACGAAGAATTTGTAGTTGAAGATAAGAAGTATCTACCTTATACCCCGAATCAACCAGGTGAAGATTTCATTATTATTACCGAAAGAAAAGAGTTTCGTGTGGAAAAAGACGATTATAAAAAAATAGAAATAGGCGATGTAATTTATATACGCTATAATTCTAAGACGATGTCTGTTAAAGGTGTTGCGAGGTAATAGTAGCTGTATGTGCAAAAAGGATACCTAGTATTAAGATATCATCTTTATGGGAATATTCCCCTTCTAGAATGCCAATACCAAGACTCACGAACTTATCAATCAAGTATAAATTAGCAAATCAATACTAGGAAAACTAACACATCTAAAAACCCTCTAGTTACATCTAAAGATTATTTTATGTATTATAATTTCCTATACAATAAAAAAGAGCGACTCCTTATAAAGATAGGAATCGCTCCATTTCAACGTTTTGATTGATGATTCCGACTGGGTTCGAACCAGCGACCTCCACCCTGTCAAGGTGGCGCTCTCCCAGCTGAGCTACGGAATCAATATGTAATAATCAATTGGACAATTAATAATATATAATGTTTAGATCTAAAAGTCAACTAGTATTCTTGAAAAAATTTTCGCTATTAGAAAGCAGTGACCTTTTTTTCATCATTTAGCTTTGTTGTTAGTATCGATTTGTTCAAAATATGTTTACGAGTAGAAACAAAAGGTAAATGAATAAATTTTTTGTAAGCCGTTCATAAGTCTGGTAAGAGGATGAATATCATTTAACATTGCTGCTCTATGTGATCTGGACAACTTTTGGCATATTTTATAATGGAATGGCTTCGTCAAACCAAATCGTTGACAGAATCGCTGGCGGTATGTATATTATTAATTTATTAAATCAACTAAATCTATAGGAATTATTTACTTTTCTGTGGCATAGTAGATTTGCGGCGCATATGATGAAAAAACACATATTGAGGCCCAAACAAAGGAGGGGACATCATGAATATATTTTTAATTAGCGTGAATATCGTCGCGTTACTGGCGATTATTGGACTTCTTATTTTTATGCAGAAGAAACATGTATCGTTTACAAAACGTGTATTTACGGGTTTAGGTGCCGGGATTGTGCTTGGGGCACTTTTACAGGCTATCTACGGGGTAGATTCGGAAGTTTTAACGAATACAGCAGATTGGTATAGTATTGTCGGAAGCGGGTATGTCCAACTGTTGATGATGATTGTTGTACCGCTTGTTATGGTATCTATTATTCAGTCCATCATTAATTTGGAGAAATCGGCAGACCTTGGAAAAATGTCTGCTTGGATTATTGGTTTCTTAGTTTCGACAGCTATGGTTGCCGCATTGATTGGAATAGGATCTGCTGCATTATTTGATTTGAATGCTGATCAAATTGATGCTGGTCAGGCGGAGGTCGATCGTGGGGATATGCTTCAGGAAAAACTTGGAGATGTACAGGACTTAACTGCACCGCAAAAAATCTTGAGTTTTATTCCTTCCAATATATTCTTAGATATGACAGGCCAGCGGGCCACTTCAGTCATTGCAGTAGTCATTTTCTCCATTATCGTCGGGATTGCCGTACTTGGATTGCGGAGGAAAAATCCGGAACAAGCAGAAATGTTTACGAAAATCGTGAACGCATTTTACGCAGTTGTTATGCGAATCGTCACACTTATTTTACGCCTAACACCATTTGGAATTCTGGCTTTAATGGCAAATACAGTGGCTAAAACGGATGTTGCTGGTATTGTTCAACTTGGAAAATTTGTGATTGCTTCTTATGTTGCCTTATTGGTTATCATGATTTTCCACCTTGTATTAGTAGGCCTCTTCGGTTTAAATCCGATGACATATTTGAAAAAGGCTATGCCTGTATTGGGATTTGCTTTTACATCACGTTCGAGTGCAGGGACGATTCCACTGAACATCCAAGCACAGAAAAACTCTCTTGGTGTTGATTCAGGAATTGCGAACATGTCAGCTTCATTTGGAGCGACAATCGGGCAAAACGGGTGTGCTGGAATGTATCCTGCCATGCTGGCAGTCATGATTGCACCAACGGTCGGAATTGATCCACTTACACCAGCATTTATCATCAAACTGGTCTTAATTATAGGAATCAGTTCATTTGGTGTTGCCGGTGTTGGCGGTGGGGCAACTTTTGCAGCATTGATTGTTTTATCTTCGATGGGGCTCCCAGTTGCTTTAGCTGGTTTGCTCATATCAATCGAGGCACTTATCGATATGGGGCGTACAGCTGTTAATGTAAATGACAGCATGGTCGCCGGAACGTTAACGGCGCGAATCTTAGGGAAATTGAATTTGAAAACATTTAATGATAAAACAGCTATTGAAGATAGCAGCTCATCACTTTAAGGAAAAAAGCTAATCACCGTATTTGGTGGTTAGCTTTTTTGATGGAGAAAATGGCGAAAATCAGAGTTTTGATCATCTGAAAAGATGATAAGAATTGTTTTCGATAAAGGTAGGGAAATGCTCATCACGGTACAATTTAGAAGAAGAACTAAAGAAAAGAGATATTTATAGTTTGTATTTATTAACCACGGCCTGAGGGCATGCAGAAGCTCTTTATCTGAAAAATAATTATTCAATAAATGAGGATAGGATAGTTATGAAAAAGTTTTTATCATGATACTATCCATATACCCATTTCAGCCGCATGGAAGAACACCATGATTCAGCCCTCTTTTTTTTACAGCTGATTTGATTAAGGTGATCAACATTTTTCAAATTCCTGTTTCAGGTATGAGGTAAATAGTTGCACTTCGGGAGTTTCGATTTTAGTCACCACATATGTAAAAGAAGCTGTTGGTTGGACCCTATCATGTTTAATTTCAATCATTGTTTGCTGTTGCAGTTCTTCACGGACCATAGATAATGGGAGGTACGATACCCCTAACCCCTCCTCAATAAAACGTTTGGAGATTTCAATTTGAGTAACGGGCATTGTACGAATGAGCGGATATGATCTTTTAATCTCCGTTAGAAGATTGCTCCAATAAGTAGGGTGATTGTTCGTTAATACCCTATATTGCTTAAATATTTCCCCCTCAACAGGAGCTTTCTCATTGTTCCTATAAGGCGCCACGAGGATAACCGGATCTTTGTGAATTACATTATAAGATAGGTTTTTTTGAACTGGCTCCATTCTGGAAATGCCGATTTCAGCTTGCCCAAGAAGTAGTTGTTCTCCAATTTTGAATGAATTTACAATGTTTACAATGATCTCAATATCTGGATATTCATCTATGAACCCTCGCAAAATTCCAGGGAGTACAGAAGAAGCGATTTGTGGAGCTACGGCAATGGTCAGTTTTCGATTATATCCTTGTTTCCAGGCTTCAAATTCGTCCATCCCTTTATCATATTTTGCTACAATCTCTTTAGCATACGAAAGAAACTGATAACCAGCAGGGGTCAAAGTAATATTCTTACCGACTCTGTCAAACAATTTAGTATTCACATAGCTTTCCAGTTTCTTTATATGTTTGCTGAGAGCTGGTTGTGTTAAAAAGAGATCCTCTGAAGCTCTGCGAAGATTTTCATACTTAGCAGCTGTGATAAACGTTTTTAACCACTTTATGTCCATATGTATCATCCTTTTTATTAATAACAGTTCGTTATCAATTTTCGATAATATTGTTATTTCTAATTATATACTAGATGTTTTACAATTGAATTAGAAATCTTCGGAGGGGATAGATATGGTTACTGCTATTGATAAAGTAAAAGAAAAATTTAACCAAAATGCGCTTCAATATGATCAACAAAGAAGAAAGTTAATACCTTGTTTTGCGGACTTTTATTCGATTTCAGTCTCCATTATTGAGACAGATAAGGAAGAACCGAAAGTTTTAGACATCGGGGCGGGGACAGGATTATTTGCTTCTTTCATAAAAGAAAAATTCCCCAAAGCTAAAATCACCCTAATTGATATTTCTGAAAATATGTTGGAAAAAGCTAGGGATCGATTTAAAGAAGAGGAGAACATTGCTTATATTAACGCTGATTATTCCGAGCATAAATTTGAAGAAAAGTTTGATATTATAATATCTTCACTTTCTATACACCACTTAACAGATGAAGCAAAAAAGAAGATGTTCAATCAAGTTTACAACTTATTGACCCCTAAAGGGATTTTCGTAAATGCTGACCAAGTGCTTGGCCATACGCCCTTTATAGATTCCATGTATAAAGATGATTGGAATAATAAAATTGCTATGTCTGGTCTAACGGAGAGCGAGATTCAGGCAGCGCACGAGCGAACCAAGCTTGATCGGATGGCTACACTAGATCATCAAATGAAATGGTTGAGAGATAGCGGTTTTCAAGATGTCGATTGTGTCTATAAATATTTTAATTTTGTTGTAATGTTTGCTAGGAAGAACTAGCTTTTAAAAGCGCGTTTTGATCAAAACGCGCTCTATCTACTCATCCGTCATGACCGGGAACTTCTTCTGGAATAACCATGTCCTCTATCCTTCAATGATTACTGAGGCTGTGTGTGAAATGCCAATTGACATTTCGCGTGATTATTTTACTACCAAAACACGTATCACCCGTCCTAATAGAAGAGACGGGGTATACTTCAACCTGCATGGCACTTAAAAATATAAAAATTTTACAGCTAATTTTGATTTTTATATTGACAACTTCCAACTCTCCATATATGATTGCTTATAATCAAATAACAACAAGCAAAGATTGGAAGTAGTAAAAGGACAATAAGCTTTTCAGAGAGCCGATGGTTGGTGAGAATCGGTAGTTATTCCCTTTGAACTCCTCCAAGAGCTGCTCCCTGAACAAACTTTAGTAGGGGATGCCGGGTTTCTTCCGTTAAAAGGATAGGTGGTGATAGCCGCCGAAAATGAGTGGGTTCTTTATGTTTATAATTTAACCAATTAGAGTGGTACCGCGAGCACAGCCTCGTCTCTATATTTTTATAGAGACGAGGCTTTTTATATTGAAAAGGAGTGTATTGAAATGGCGAGAAAAATTTGGGTATTTGATACGACTTTAAGAGACGGAGAGCAGGTTCCAGGTGCAAAGCTGAACCAATATGAAAAGCTGGAAGTGGCTCAGCAGCTAAAAAAGCTTGGGGTTGATATGATTGAAGCAGGATTTCCTTCATCTTCTACTGGCGATTTCAATGCTGTGAAAGAAATTGCTACAAAAGTGGGGAATACAGATGATATTATCATTACTGCTTTGGCAAGGGCGGTAAAATCTGATATTGATGCGGTTTATAACAGTGTAAAATATGCTAATAATCCGCTTATCCATATGGTTTTAGGTACTTCAGATATTCATGTGGAAAAGAAATTCGGAAAATCGAAAGACCAGATAATGGATATTGGTGTAGAAGCCGTGAAATATGCAAAAAGCTTATTACCTAACGTTCAGTACTCAACAGAGGATGCATCCCGTTCCGATTTTGAGTACTTATGGAAAACCATTGAAGCTGTTGTTAAGGCTGGGGCTACTATTATTAATGTTCCCGATACGGTCGGGTATGCTGAGCCGGAAGAGTTTGGTGAACTGATTTTTAAATTAAATGATCGTTTGAAAAATTTGAATGATACTGTTCTTTTAAGTGTCCATTGTCATAATGACCTTGGTATGGCGACAGCCAATACTTTAGCTGCAATCAAAAACGGAGCGGATAAAGTAGAGTGTACGATAAATGGAATTGGAGAACGTGCTGGTAATGCGGCTCTTGAAGAAGTCGTAATGGCGATGAATACTCGTTCATCTGTCTACCAGACTTACACGAACGTCAATACTAAGGAGATTATGAATACATCTAAGTTGGTAAGCAGTTTTATGGGACTTGATGTTCAAGTGAATAAAGCCATCACAGGAGACAATGCCTTTGCTCATTCCTCCGGTATTCACCAAGACGGCTTGTTGAAATCGAGAGATGCTTACGAAATCATCAGTCCGCTTGAAGTCGGACTGGAGGATATGGAGCTTGTATTAACAGCACGATCCGGTCGTCATGCAGTTAAAAACGCTCTTAACAAATTAGGACTTAATGAATTTACGGATATACAATTTGAAGAGATTTTTGAAGACTTCCTTGAAATGGCTGATAAGAAAAAAGAGGTTTATAACCATGATTTATATATCATCGTAGAGAATTATTTCAAAGAATCCCATATCAGCGATAATTTCTTTGAATTGGTAGATCTACAAGTGATTAGTAACACAAGCTTTCCGTCAGCCAGCGTGAAATTGAAAAAAGAAGGCCAAATATTGGAGGGAAGCGCAGTCGGCTCAGGTCCAATCGATGCTCTATATTCCGCTATTATGGAAATCAGCCAGCTTGACATTCAACTGCGAGAATATAACATCAGCAGTGTCTCAAGAGGGAAAGAGGCAGTGGGGAAAGTTAAAATTCAAGTGGAATTTAGAGGAGAGAAGTATACTGCCAAAGCGACAGACACCGATATTATGAAGGCCAGTGCACTTGCATTTATTAATGTAATCAATAATATCGTTGTTGATCATTTAGTTCCGGCTAACTAAATTAGTGATGGAATAGATACTCACAATCAATAATAAAGCTTCTAATTAACTTTTTTAATGTGAAATGATCATCAAAACACATATCCCCCTAAAGTTAGACGAGCCATTCTACTTTAGGGGGTGTTTTTTTGCCTGTGGTGAACTTGACGAATTTGCTTCTAAGTACTATCATCCAGTTTATTACCATTAGAAAAACAGCGGAATCCTGAATCTTGACAACGGATTTTGTATAAATGAACGGGAAAAGGGGGCAGCCAGATGATTTTGGTGAGTTCTTGCTTAGCAGGGTTAAAAGTTAGATATGACGGAAGACATAGTCTGCATGAGCAAATACAAAAGCTGGTGGTGGAAAATAAAGCAATCACGATATGCCCTGAACTAAGCGGCGGTTTCTCCACCCCAAGGGAGCCAGCGGAAATAATAGACGGAGATGGATATGATGTTCTTGATGGGAAGGCGAAGGTAATAGATAGGTCAGGCAAAGAGGTCACAGATTTGTACATAAAAGGTGCTTATGTGACGCTAAAACTAGCAAGGGATGTCAAGGCATCACTTGTTGTATTGAAGGAAAACAGTCCATCCTGCGGCAGCTCTATGATTTACAACGGTGAATTTAGTGGCATTAAGATTGCTGGGGATGGCGTTACGTCCGCCTTACTGAAAAGAAACGGCTTTCGGGTTATTTCGGAAGAACAGTTGGATGAAAAAACGATTGAATCCTTCCTTTGACTTAAAATTGGACGGCATTGTTATGGCTTATGGACCAATAGGGAAGGGGTATCCCCTCCCATGACTATTCGCTTTAATCACCAAATGCGAATAGAATATCTAACTCATATACTAAATCTCCACCTACAGCCTTTTGGCCTTCCTCAACCTCGATAATCTTATCCACTAATAGAAATGGATGGCGATGTTGAATCGAGTCTTTGATTTCCTGGATATCAAACATCTTCAACGTCCCATTTCAAAATGACCCCGGCATGCGTCAGCCCTCCGCCAAACCCATAAGCTAACAGGGTATCGCCTCTTTTTAATTTTCCTTCATCTATACCTATTTGCATCGCTAACGGGATCGAAACCGAAGAAGTATTTCCAAAATATTCAACGCTAGTCAATGTTTTTTCGAGTGAAATCTCCGATTTTTCACAAATAGATTCAATCATACGCAAATTAGCACTGTGCGGAATAAACCAGTCAATGTCATCCTTCTTTAACCCAGCTTTGTTCAGTAATTCATTTATACCTAATGGAAGCGTGCGGGAGGCCCATTTATATACTTCTCTTCCGTTCTGTACTAGCTTCCCAGATGGATTCAAAGGCTGCTCCTGCATTGTAGTAGATAAATTTGTGCTATATACATGGCTGCCTCCTTCCCCGTAGGTTCCCATGTGACTGGCGATAAAGCCTGGCATTTCATCATCTCTTTCCACTAAAACAGCAGCGGCTCCATCACCAAATAAAATACAAGTTGTCCGGTCTGTGTAGTCCGTAATTTTGGACATGGTTTCGGCCGCAACAAATAAAATTTTCCGATGAAGTCCAGACGTAATCAATCCGTTGGCTACGTGCAATCCATAAGTGAAACCAGCGCAAGCTGCATTCAAGTCAATGGCACCCGTCTGTTTTATTTGATATTGTTTTTGGATTTGGCTGGCTACATTCGGAAATGTGTAGTCAGGCGTAGAGGTAGCTACAATGATGCAATCTACATCAGAAACATCTTTGTCGTATCTTTTGATTAAGTTGTCTACCGCTTTGAGAGCCAATGTTGAAGAAAATTCGTTTTCAGCGGCAATCCTTCTTTCTTTCATTCCGGTTCTTTGGACGATCCATTCGTTGTTAGTATCGACCATTTTCTCTAAATCTTCATTTGTTAATCTCTTTTCGGGGACATAGCTTCCCAATGCTGTTATTTTGGCTTTGGATTGAATGTTAGTCATTAAAACGCTCCTTTTCTTATCATAAGGTACTATCACTTAGTGCTAATGAAAGTGTATGAAAAACCCATGGCTGCTTTGTTAATTGGTTTTAAGGGAATGTATTTTTTCTGATAAAAGATCGGTAGATGCAGCCAACTCAGATCTATTTTTAGTATTTACATAGAAAGGTTCTCCAAAAATGATGGCTGCTTTTCTTTCTTTCCAAAACTCTTTTATGTTTGCTGGTCCTTCATATGCGGCGGGAATGATTGGAACCTTTGCTAAATTTGCAATGGTGACTGCTCCCCTTTTTAATGAAACTTCTTCCGCCGTTCTTGTCCCGCCTGGAAAAATGCCCACAACTTCACCTGATTTCAGTAGCTTAATAGGCGTTTTTATACTGCTTGGTGAAGGATTATCACGGTTGACAGGAAAAGCATGGATCTTAGTAAGAAAAAAAGAAGCCAACTTATTTGTGAACAGTTCTTGCTTCGCCATAAAATGAATCGGGCGTGGTGTACAAATTCCCAGGATGACAACATCTAACCAGCCTTTGTGTGAGCATGTTAAAATAAAACCGCCTTCTGATGGAAGTACATGTTTATTTCTGACTTCCACTTTACCGAGGGTTCGCAAAATGATGGTGGCCAGGATAAGGACAAATTTGTAAATGAAATCACTCCAGATTACTATCAAGTTATAGCACCTGGTACTAATTATAAAGAAAATGAAAAAAATATTCAACTTTACTTGAGTTTGTTCTTTCAAATCTATGATTTTCTAACTCGTGGATATCTGAGAGGAAACAGATTGTACGTTGCGGTTGAAACGGGATATTATTAAGTAAATGGCAGTTTGTCAAAGGAGACTGTTACCTTGAAAAAAACGAAATGCATAAAATTTCATAAGTTTGGTGATCCGAAAGACGTTTTAAAAATGGAATATAAAAGTGTTCAGGCTCCGTCTGATCATGAAGTTCTTGTCCGTATGCTCGTTCGTCCGATTAATCCGTCTGACTTAATCCCGATAAGAGGCTCTTATGCTCATCGAATTTCTTTACCGGCTATTCCTGGTTATGAAGGGGTAGGAATCGTTGAAGAGGTAGGTGCAGCGGTATCTAAAAATCTTATTGGAAAGCGAGTGCTGCCTTTACGAGGGGAAGGTACTTGGCAGGAATTCGTGACAACATCAGCAGAATTTGCAGTCCCCGTTCCTGACTCTATTGGTGACATCATTGCATCTCAAATGTATATCAATCCCATTACAGCATGGGTGGTTTGTACAGAAAAGCTAGGGCTGCGTCCAGGTGATACGTTGGTGGTCAATGCTTGCGGCTCTTCAATCGGACGTATTTTTGTCCAACTGTCAAAAGTGTTGGGTTTCCGATTAATTGCGGTAACCAGAAATGATCGATACACTGATGAGCTAAATCAGTTAGGTGCCTGGTATGTCATTAACACATCCAAGGAATCATTGCGTGAGACCGTTTTGGATTTAACAAATGGGCTGGGGGCTTGCGCTGCTATCGATTCAGTGGGGGGACAATCTGGTACTGAATTAGCTTATTGTGTACAGGATCAAGGAATTTTTTTAAGCATCGGACTTTTATCCGGGATACCCGCAGACTGGGCAGAAATTGCTAGAAAAACAATGGTGAGCGCTCAAATATTTCATTTGCGGCATTGGAATGATAAAGTATCGACAGAAACCTGGCAAGGAACCTTCCATCATTTGATCGCATTAATAAATAATCACCAACTAAGTCTAATGAAACCAGCTTTTCAGTATGACTTATCAGAAATAAAGGCAGCTGTTACATCCAGTGAAACTCTTAATATGAGGAGAGGGAAGGTATTTTCATCAAGCTAGTGAAATAGATTTCCCTCAAAAACATACGATATGTCTATTCAACAAAAGGATAAAGCATCTCATTGAAGCAAGCTTTCGGTAAACACCCCTAAATGTTAGGGGTGTGGCAAATGTTGTGTAATTAGATCAAATCAATGATTAGATAAATGGCGGTGGCCCAGATAAACAAGGCGGAGCACTTGTTGAATATGTTCATTAAACCTCCGCTAGCATCTAATTTCTTCATCATCATACCTGCAAAAGTTAATCCAAAGAACCAGATCCAAGATACTGCAATACAGGCAATTGTAAACAAGGCTTGTTCTGTTCCAGTGTATTTTAATGCACTTGTTCCAATTACACCAATAGTGTCTAAGATAGCGTGTGGATTTAATAAAGACACGGATAATGCAAACAAGATTTGTTGCCGGATGGGTAATGCTTTATTCGTTTCTGTTGTTGCAGGTTGGGCTTTCCATATCGTATACCCCATATAAAGCAGAAATAAGATACCAGCTATCATCAGAATAAGACGAAGCCATTCAAACTGTAAAACGATGACAGAGACGCCTAAGACGGCTAAAAGGATTAAAAATGTATCGCATAAACCAGCGGTAATCGTGGCTGGAAGTGCCCGAACCAAATTTGGTTGTGTTGCTCCTTGTGAAAATACAAATACATTTTGCACGCCCAAAGGCAATATGAGTCCGAATGCCAAAATGACTCCATGAATAATACTTTCCAAGTGGTCAACTCCTTTCAATTACTATCTTACTATGGTAAAAATAAAAGAAAACGGCCAATTGGGTGGTTTTTCATCCACCCAATTTAGGAGGGGTTGGATGAATTGGCAACCAAAACGGTACTCCCATTTGACCATTCATGATCAAATTGTGGATTGGGTAAAGTCTCGAATTGAACGAGGGGATTGGTCTGTAGGGACGAAGCTCCCGACGCAGCGCCAGCTAGCAGCAGAGTTTAATGTGAATCGAAGCACTGTACAGCTTGCTCTTGATGAGCTAAAAGCGGATGGTTTAATCGAATCCAAAGTAGGGGCAGGAGTATTTGTGGCCAATAATTCTTGGAATATGCTTTTGGACAAAGCCCAATTGAATTGGAATCAGCACATTGAATCAAGTATATATAAGCCCAATTACCATACAATTCAACTGATTAATGAACAGGAACAAATGGATCACATCATCCGTCTGGGAACAGGTGAATTATCACCGGACTTGCTTCCTGTGAAACAAATTGAGCAGTCATTAAAGGAAATATCGCTTAAACCAAAGGCAATAGGGTATTCATCACCGCAAGGAAGTGAAAAGCTTCGTGAGATTTTATGTAAGTATTTAAAAAACAGAGGGATTAAAACTGGCCCCGAAAATATATTAATTGTGTCAGGAGCCCTGCAGGCACTTCAATTAATTGCCATGGGATTATTGGAGAAAGAATCAATTGTCTTTCAGGAACAGCCTTCCTATTTAAATTCAGTTCATCCGTTTCAATCAGCGGGGATGCGGATGAATTCAATTTCACGGGACGCAGATTTCATAAATAATTTACGGAAATTCAAAAGGAAAAGGCAATCTGTCTTTTATTGTGTACCATCCCTACATAATCCGACTGGACAAAGTTGGTCGATGGAGGAAAAGAAAGCCGTATACAATGCGTGCAAGGAGCTGCAGATACCGATTATTGAGGACGATGTTTACCATGAGTTGGCATTTGAAACCCCTGCTTCTCCAATAAAGTCAATTGACACATCAGGACAAGTGCTTTATATCGGCAGTGTTTCGAAAACCTTAAGTCCAGGACTCAGGATCGGCTGGGTAGTTGCACCTTCACCAGTCATTGAACGGCTAGGCGATATAAAAATGCAAACGGACTATGGTTCCAGTGCTTTTTCTCAAGAAATCGTAGCCCATTGGCTTTCTTCTGGTCTATACGAGACACATCTAATTAAACTTCGTGAACAATTAAAAAAAAGAGCGGCATTTGTCGAGGCTGTATTAGAGCGGGACTTTCAAAGAACAGCAACCTGGAAAAGGTCCGAAGGCGGCTTCTACATTTGGCTTAGGTTTCATGAACCTATTGTAAATAAGGCGCTTTTTTTAAATTTGCTTCATCATAATGTTTTAATTAATCCGGGCTATATATATGAGTCAAGGGATCTTCATCACATTCGACTTTCCTATGCCTATGCGACTCTAGACGATTTAGCGAAAGGTTTGAAAATTTTAATGGAATTAGTTGAAAGTCAGAGCGGAAGGAGTCAGAGAAGGTAAGCCGAATTACTTCAGGACAGATGGGGTGATTGAGGAAGAAAATTAGCCAGGTGCATGATCTCGTTCAATCAGTCAGCTCCTGGCTAAATCTGCCCAAAATGAATTTAACTTAATTCAGGCAGAAGTCGCCCATCCTCTATAGGTGGGTGATGAATGCCGTTCGGTATGAGGGTTACCTCTGGTAACTCGAAAGCCGACAGTCAAG
>JAABNQ010000136.1 GCA_009928435.1 Bacillus sp. HF117_J1_D | reverse complement strand
TCACTAGTGTTGCATAAAAGGTGACGCAATATTCAGTTATGTTATTTTTCCCTTTAAGAGCCAAAAAAGTAAATACCCAACTAAAGGTGGCTCCATCCATTTGGAATTTATTTACAATTAGGCTTTTGCAACGACGACAACTTACGAGTCAGGGAACGCCTCTTCCTTCAATTTTTCGGAGCCAAATATGCGCTGGTTTCCACAAAGCAGCCCGTAAATAACGGCTAATTTGTAAAGTTTTTCGTTTACTACCTGTCTCCATTTGTACGAGTACATGTAGGCAAAACACAATAAGTGCGATGAACACTTGATTTTGAATGGCCCACTCGCTTTGACCGTAGAACTTTTTGATGCTGAGATGCTGTTTGATCCATTTAAAAAACAATTCAATAGCCCAGCGTGATTTATACATCTCTGAAATTTCTTCGGCGCTCAAATCAAAACGATTTGTGATTAATTGGAGTTCATTTCCTTTTGAATCCATCACTTTTAGAAGGCGAAAGTAATTTTCAGCACGGTTTTGAGTCGTGCCAATCAACACCATTTGATCCGATAAAACAGTCGTATCCTCAGGCAGTTTGAAATCGTAAATTTCCCGTATGACGGCGTTTTTGCGTAGCCTGGATAGAAAGAAGTAGCCATCATCTGTCATGCGGTCGAAGCGCTCGTAATCAAGATAGCCACGGTCAAACACATACATGCATTCTTTGTCATCCACCATGATTTCAAGCTGACCACGGTCGTGCTCTTTTGCCGTTGTAATGACGGCCTTTTCAGGATAGGATGTACCTTTTTCCATAAATACGAGACGCAGATGCAGTTTTACACCTGCTTTTGTTTTACGGAATTTAGCCCACCTGTGATTCGTCAAATTTAGTGGTAATGTGCTTGAGTCAATGATTTTTAGCGGCATGACGAGTTTTGTATAGTGTGTTTTGGCATGAATTTGTGAGACTAAGTCAAGGAAAAGCCTTTGAAATAGATCGGGATTCATGCCATTTAATCGACGTGACAGCTGCGAAATACTGATCGAATCAAGATCAATACCCTTTTGCAGTTGATCATCGAAAAGACAGTCACTTAGCGCGTGAAGACTTTCGACTTCATGCAGCTGCGCAAAAAGCAGTAATTTTAGGAATGACTCTGTCGTTAATTTCTTCGTATAGAAATCTAATTTCATTGTTTTCACCTGTTCTTCAAATAATTGAAGATTAATTGGTGAAAACCATTGTCCAAATGAAGTTTTTCGTGTAATCTTGTCCATGCGTTAGTCCTTTATTAGTGGATTTGGACGGGTTACCACCTGACTTATCCATTATAAAGGACTTTTTCTTTGCCAAAAATAACAAAAGTGAATATTTAAGGTATTTTAAATATTGGAATTAAATTAAT
>JAABNQ010000025.1 GCA_009928435.1 Bacillus sp. HF117_J1_D | reverse complement strand
TGGGTAAAATCAGCCTGCTTTTCAAGCTTTTAACAAACTACGTCACGGATTCAGGTTTTACTGTATTTTTCAACCATTTATTTGTAAGCGTCTGGCATTGTGGCAAAGCAATACCGATGAAAGTACCTGCAGCAATACTGAATACGATCGTTCCGATAAAAATAGGACCTCCGAGTAACCATCCAATTACCAAAACCCCTACTTCCATCAACCGTCTCGCATTGGAGACTTTCCACTTCGTCTTAGCAGTCAATGCCAGCATAAAGCTGTCTCTTGGACCAGCTCCAAGCTCTGCAGACAAATAGACTCCCATGCCATAAGCGTAGATGACCATTCCTCCCATAAACATAATTCCTTTTCCCAGCCATGTTTCGGGTTCGGTCATGAATGGAAGCATCATGAACATATCAATAAATATCCCAACGACAATCATATTTAAATAAGCACCGAACTGCGGCCACTCTTTCATCATTAAACCGGCACTGCCCAGTACGACAAAACCGACGATAATACTCCATGTCCCGATTGTTAGACCAAACTGATAATAAAGACCCACATGAAGAACATCCCATGGAGACGCCCCAAAATCAGAGACAATCATCAGAGCAATTCCGAGCGACATCACAAGAAGCCCAACAATAAACAAAATAAACCTCTTTGGTAATTGATCTCTTTTTTTCAAGTCTCCTACCCCTTTGCATTGCTTCATTATAACATAACCCCTATCCAAAATGCATATAGCACGCAAGTTTGGTATGATAGAAGCGTTGATCTTTCTGGGGCTAAACAATTATTATTTAGCCTCACATTTTTTCTATACAGAAAACAAGACAGCAGTTTGGAGAGGATGTCATGAACGCACAACCTTTGGCCTTTCGGATGCGTCCAAGAACGATTGATGAACTAGTCGGTCAGCAACATCTTGTCGGAGAAGGAAAAATTATTTCTAGGATGGTAAAAGCAAAACAGCTTTCATCCATGATTTTATATGGCCCCCCAGGAATCGGAAAAACATCAATAGCAAGTGCCATTGCTGGAAGCACCAACTATGCCTTCCGTTCCTTAAATGCAGTAACGAATAATAAAAAGGATATGGAGATCGTTGCCGCAGAAGCGAAAATGAGCGGAAAAGTGATTCTATTGTTGGATGAGGTTCACCGCCTTGACAAAGGAAAGCAAGATTTCCTGCTCCCCTACTTGGAAAATGGCATGATCATTCTAATCGGCGCTACTACAAGTAACCCTTATCATGCAATTAATCCTGCTATCAGGAGTCGTTGTCAGATCTTTGAGCTTTTTCCTTTGGAAGAGCCTGATATTTTCAAGGCAATTGAAAGAGCCCTTCATGACGAAAAGCGTGGCCTTGGCAAATACGAAATAAACTTAGACCAAAATGCCCTTCATCACTTTGCTTCCGCGAGCGGGGGGGATGTAAGAAGCTCTTTGAATGCACTTGAACTAGCCGTTCTTTCAACTGAGCCAAATAAGGACGAGGTAATTCATATTACAGTGGAAGTGGCTGAAGAATGCCTTCAGAAAAAAGCTTTCTCCCATGATAAAGATGGCGATGCTCATTATGATGTTTTAAGCGCTTTTCAAAAATCAATCCGTGGCAGTGATGTGAATGCCGCTTTACATTACCTCGGTAGAATGATTGAGGCAGGCGATTTGCCAAGCATCTCCAGAAGATTGCTTGTCACCGCGTATGAAGATATTGGTCTCGCTAATCCACAAGCTGGACCAAGAGCTCTCGCCGCGGTACAAACGGCAGAAAAAATCGGTTTTCCTGAAGCCCGTATTCCGTTAGCAAACGCAGTGATTGAGCTCTGCCTGTCTCCAAAATCCAATTCCGCCTATAAAGCGATGGACGAAGCGCTAAGCGATATCCGATCAGGAAAAAGTGGAGAAGTTCCTCTCCATTTAAAAGACGCTCATTATAAGGGAGCAAAATCATTGGGAAGGGGAATTGACTATAAATATCCACACAACTATGAATCCGGCTGGGTCAAACAACAATATCTACCTGATAAAATAAAAGGAAAAGAGTATTATAAACCTAAAAAAACAGGCAAATTCGAGCAGGCTTTGGCAGCTGTTTATGAAAAGATCCAAAATAACGATTGAAATAAACTACGGGACCTCACAGTCCCGTCCGTTTTTTTCAACCATTATTAACCCGCTCGATATGGATACCCTTCAAAAGCTCCCTTACGACATGGCTTGCCATAATTAAACCGGCAGTTGAAGGAACGAAAGCATTAGATGAAGGCGGCATTTTCGCCTTCCTAATATCGGAATCCTGCTTTCCGACTTCTTGAACCACATTTTCCTTGACGACAATCGGACTTTCATCTGAGAATACAACAGGAATTCCTTTTTTAATTCCATCTTTTCTAAGCCTTGTCCTGATCACCTTTGCAATCGGATCAGTATGCGTTTTAAAAATATCCTTGATCATGAACCGGGTCGGGTCCATCTTATTGGCGGCACCCATGCTTGAGATCATTGGGATATCCCTTTTAAGACATTCCTTAATCAGATGAATTTTATAAGAAATCGTATCAGAAGCATCCACGACAAAATCAAGATCATGTGAAAAGAATTCCTCATATGTCTCTTCCGTATAAAACATCTTTAAAGAAACGACTTCGCATTCTGGATTAATGTCTTTTATCCTTTCTTTCATCAAATCCGCTTTCGGCTTTCCAATAGTTGACAGCAAAGCAATAACCTGTCTATTAACATTCGTGATATCCACATTGTCTTTATCAACAAGAATCAATTTGCCAACACCTGACCTCGCAAGTGCCTCTGCGGAAAATGAACCAACTCCGCCGATTCCTAGAACAGCAACTGTGCTGCTTCTCAATATTTCCAATCCTTCTTTTCCTATCGCCAATTCATTGCGCGAAAACTGATGCAGCATGAAAATCATCTCCAGCATGAAATAAATTCTGGACTAAGATTAATGTAAATAGAAATGTTTTGCAAGTAAAAAAGCAATCCGCCTCTAATGCAGACTGCTTTTTCTGGTAAAAATAAAAAGTCCCAATTGTGCCGTCATGAAGATCCTTTGTTTTGAACCCGCTCTCGGCAGGTGGGTGCCCTGCTCCGAATCTCAAGCGTCCTTTAACCAAAGGCATGCCATTGATTTGAAAACTCCAAGCTCCCGTAGTTAAAACTTGTCGGTCAAAACGATAAGGTATTTAGACGAACACATCAGGACTTTCTTATTGCTTAAATATTATCACACGACGAATAATATATCAAACGAAACAATTGACAGGTTTCCCATTTATATTTTCTTCTGATCAACCTGAAGGTGCAATTCTCTTAATTGTTTGCTATCCACTTCGTCCGGTGCTTTCATTAGAAGATCGCTGGCACTTGCCGTCTTCGGAAAAGCAATCGTATCCCTGAGGCTTGACCGTCCAGCTAGAAGCATCACCATTCTGTCAAGACCTAGCGCGATCCCTCCATGAGGCGGAGTTCCGTATTCAAAGGCTTCAAGTAAAAAGCCAAACTTCTCCTGAGCCTCCTCCTGCGAGAATCCAAGAGCTTTGAACATTTTCTCCTGTACATCTCTTTCAAAAATCCTTAATGAACCTCCCCCAAGCTCATATCCATTTAACACAAGGTCATAGGCTTGAGCACGTACACGCTCAGGGTTTGTTTCAAGGTATTCGACATCTTCCCTGACAGGCATTGTAAATGGATGATGTGCTGCAGTATAGCGCCCTTCTTCTTCATCATATTCTAATAGCGGCCAGTCAACTACCCAAAGGAAATTAAATTTGGATTCATCAATGAGTCCAAGCTCCTTGCCAAGCTTCAACCTTAAAGCATTGAGCGCGTCAGCGACTACACTCTTTTTGTCAGCAACATAAAGAATGATATCTCCGACTTCTGCTTGAAGGAAAGTTGTAAGCTGCTTGACTTCTTCTTCATTAAAGAATTTAGCGATCGGCCCTTTAATGCCATCTTCTTCAACTTTCATCCAAGCAAGCCCTTTTGCTCCGTAAATGGCGGCGAATTCACCGAGTGCATCAATATCTTTTCTGGAATACTTTTCTGCTGCCTGTTTGACAACAATGGATTTTACCTGTCCTCCAGATTGAACTGCTCCGGAGAATACTTTGAATCCTGAATCCTTCACGATTTCAGAAACATCCTGAAGCTCCATTTCAAAACGGGTATCCGGTTTATCAGAACCGAAACGCGCCATTGCCTCATCATAGGTCATCACTGGGAAGTGCTCTGGAACATCAATTCCCTTCACATCTTTCATGATTTTAGTCACCATTTTTTCGACCATTTCCATGATGTCCTTTTGATCCATAAAGCTTGCTTCAATATCCACTTGAGTGAATTCAGGCTGACGATCCGCCCGCAGATCTTCGTCTCTGAAGCAACGAGCGATCTGATAGTATTTATCAAACCCGCTCACCATCAGAAGTTGTTTAAACAGCTGTGGAGACTGCGGCAGTGCGTAAAACTCACCTGGGTGGACACGGCTCGGAACAAGATAGTCCCTGGCTCCTTCCGGAGTGCTTTTCGTCAGCATCGGCGTTTCTATATCAAGAAAACCATTTTCATCCAAGTAATGCCGGATTGTTTTTGTGACATCATGACGCATCTTCAGCACTTCGAACATCTCGGATCGACGCAAGTCCAGATAACGGTATTTTAAACGGATATCCTCCGCTGCATCTGTTTTGTCCTCAATCATAAATGGAGGTGTTTTTGCTTTATTAATAATGGTTACTTCGTTGACAATTACTTCGATTGTCCCTGTTTTTATTTTGGGGTTAAAAGTGGATTCTTCCCGTTTCACCACTTCGCCTTTCACGTCAATAACAAACTCGTTTCTAAGAGTTTCGGCAGTTTCTAGCGCTTCTTTTGATACTCCCGGGTTAAAAACAATTTGAACGACGCCAGTGCGGTCACGAAGATCAATGAAAATTAAACCGCCTAAGTCACGGCGTCTTTGTACCCAGCCTTTTAATTGAATGGATTCTCCAATTGCCTTTTCTGTAATTTCTCCACAATAATAAGTTCTTCCAAACATAAGCAAACTCTCCTTGTCATCCTCTATTTAAAAATTCAACAATATTGTCAAGCGGAACATTTTCCTGTTCGCCCGTTTGCAGATTTTTGAGAACCGCTGTTCCTTTTTCCAGTTCCTCATCTCCAATAATCAGGACATATTTGGCGTTGACTCGTTCAGCAGCTTTGAATTGAGCTTTCATCTTGCGCCCCATATAATCTTTTTCAGCAGAAAGGCCTGCTCTGCGAAGCTCTTGTAAAAGAGGAACAGTATAATCCATTGCCTTGTCACCAAGGGCAATAATATAACAATCAACAGTTGTTTCGTGAGGAAGGGCAACTCCTTCTGCATCAAGTGCACTTAATAGTCGTTCAATGCTAAGCGCAAAGCCGATTCCAGGTTGATCAGGACCACCCACATCCTGTACGAGACCATTGTATCTTCCCCCACCGCACAAAGTAGTAATGGCACCGAAGCCATCAGCCTCACTCATAATTTCAAAAGCTGTGTGATTGTAATAATCTAATCCTCTAACAAGAGTGGGATCCACCACAAACTCGATTTTCATATCAGACAAATGCTTTTTCACAGTTTCGAAGTAATGTCTTGATTCTTCGTTCAAATAATCAAGTATGGAAGGGGCAGACGTCATCAGCTCGTGATCCCGATCTCGTTTACAGTCCAAAATCCTCAATGGGTTCGTCTCAAGGCGCTGCTGACAATCACTACAGAACTCCCCGATCCTCGGCTGAAAATGAGCGACAAGCGCATCCCTGTGTGCTTTTCTACTGGAGCTGTCCCCGAGGCTATTGATGACTAATCGAAGCTTTTTCAGGCCGACTTCTCTATATAGCTCCATAGCGAGTGAAATGACTTCTGCATCAATAGCAGGATCGTCGCTTCCAATGGCTTCTACACCAAATTGAACAAACTGGCGGAAACGACCTGCCTGCGGACGCTCATAACGAAACATTGGTCCAAAATAGTAAAGCTTGACAGGCTGGACTGCTTGCCCGTACATTTTATTTTCAGCGTAAGAGCGAACGACTGCAGCTGTCCCCTCAGGACGCAATGTCAGACTCCGGCCACCTCTGTCTTCAAAGGTATACATCTCTTTTTGGACAATATCCGTTGTGTCCCCAACACTCCGTTGAAAAAGCTCCGTATGCTCAAAAATCGGAGTCCTCATTTCTTTGTAGAGATATCTTCTGCAAATATCTTTGGCTTTTTTTTCAATGAACTGCCACTTTTCAATTTCTCCTGGAAGAATATCCTGCGTACCTCTAGGTATTTGAATTGACAACCTCATTTCTCCTTTCTATCATTCCAGATAAAAAAACAAAAAACTCCCAGTCTCTTGTTTCGAAAAACAAGGGACGAGAGTATTTCCCGCGGTGCCACCCTTTTTAAAAGCGATCATCACTTTCACTTTTTCACATAACGCCTGTAAGCGTCCTTCTCCTACCGAGCCATAAAGCTGTTCAAAGAGGAATCCTAAGGAGTGTCTTTCATCGGGGCAATTTGCGGAAATATTTTCAGCCTGGATATTTCCTCTCTGAACAAACCGCTCCCGGTTACTCTCTCCCTCATCGGATGAGCTATCTGTAATTTATCTATATAATCATACGAACGTATACCACTTTTGTCAACGTTTAAGCCCGTTTCAATGCGATATTTAGTTCAGCCTTACGCCGATGGTGTCCACATCAGGATAACGACGACAAAACCTCATAAACTTAGGTTAATGATTAAACTTCTAATTAGAAAGCAACAGAAACTAAACTTTCAGAAGAAATGATTACGGTGCTTGAGCAAAGTTTAATTCCCCTTAAATGTCTCATCAAAGTCATACTCACTACTTAAAGTGTTAATTTCCATGCAATTTGTTAATCCTTTTGCTATAGGAAGGCGGCACATCATCTTAGCCACAATACTTTTATGAGTTACTCCATTTGGGCTTCTGTTTCCAGAAATGCTTCTTTTAAATTTTGCCACTCTGCTTCGGAAGGGTTCCAATATCCTCGTTCTGATACTTCCACCAGCGTTTCTAGTAAATGATGATAGGCATGGGGATTTGCCTGACGGATCTTTTCCTGAAATACTTTATCTTCTATATACGTGTCATGAACATGGGAAAAAATCCAATTTTCTACTTTATTCGTTGTTGCAGCCAAGCCCAGTAAGTTCTCTGTTTGCTGAGCCATTCGTTGTACACCATGGTAGGGATGTTTAAGTAGCCCTTCTATCCATTTCGGGTTTGTCAAGCGTGTTCTGACCCCTCTATTAATGGCATGTTTTACATCTTCTGTATGTGGTGTTGGCTGTGTCGCGTCTGTAATATAAATCTCGACATGTTCACCTTTTGCTTTTTCAATTGATTTCGCAAGTCCTCCAAAGAAACTATAATAGTCATCAACATCCGTAATTTCATATTCGTGGCTGGCTCGTAACTGTGAAACAATATCGGTTGCTTCCATTTGGATATCATATAAATTAGGAACACTTACTCCTCTTCTTAATTTACTATAGACATACTGAGCATGTTGTTTGTACATTTCTCCTAGCTCTTTCTCATCTATCCAGTTACCATCCTCAATCAAATGATTAATTCCAGTTCCATATTCCCCGGAGGCTGGTCCGAATATCCTTGATGTAGCTAAATCAAATGCGTCCGCTTCTTCATATCCCTCATTTAACAGTTGTTTCTGCACCTTCAATGTAAAAGACTTAAAATAATTATCTTCTTCTGGTTCATCTGCTAATGAAAGTTCTTCAAATAGATCATTCAATGCATCAATGACATTCGGGAATAAATCTCGGAATACCCCTGACATACTAATAACAACATTCATTCTTGGTCTTCCCAGTTTAGAAATGGGAATGAGTTCAAAAGAAGTATTTGATGCGGCTGAATGCTTGACTGCTTTTGCACCGACATACTCAAGGATTTGTCCAATCTTCTCCCCCTGCGTTCTAGATGTTTCAATCCCCCAAAGCACACAGGCAACCGTATGAGGTATTTTCCCATTGGTATTCTGAAATTGTGCAATGGTAGCCTTGGCTATCTCTGTACCTCTAGTTACAGCAGAAGAACTGGGCACAGACCTTGGGTCAAATTGATACAGATTGGCTCCTGTCGGCAAAGACTCTGGATTTTTATATACATCGCCTGCCAACTTAGCCGGAAGATAACCACCGTTTAATGCATTATTAATAGAAGAAAGTTCTTCTGTATTTCTCACCTTGTGATAAATACTCTCTCCGTAGTCTAAAATATGAGTAAGTGCTTCTGCTAGGGAATCATCTTGCACATTTGGTAAACGCTTGGATTCCACATAATCCCGTAATACAGAAGCTGCTATTTTTTCCAATGCGGCATCTTCACCTTGCAACTCTGGTCTTAATTGTGATATTAACTGCTTCAGGGTATTCCCTTTATACTCTTTCCTCAAAGTATAGACCGTATGCTGAATTGCATCTCCATGTTTCATTCCTTCACCGATAATATGAAGCCCATACGGAATTAAAGCATGCTGCATTCTCTGTAGCTCCTGCTCTATATCCTCCAATGGCTGATGAGAGAAACCATTCCCATCTGCTATTTCCTGAATATTTTTCAAAATTTCTTCACAGCGCAATGGATCAAGCTGCTGAGCTTCTCGATATTCATGAAGTAAATGTTCTAATTCTTCATAGTCACCATGCAGACCCCCGTCTTTAAAAGGTGGTGCCTGATAACTGCTTAATACAGCATGGGTTCGGCGTTTTGCAAGCATTGCCTCAGAAGGATTGCCAATATAATAAAAATAAAAATGCGGTAATGACTGTACCAATTGATCCGGATAGCATTGGGAAGACATACCATTTTCTTTCCCTGGCAAATATTCGAGAGTTCCATGTGTACCAATATGTACAATAGCATCTGATTTGAATTCTTTCTCCAACCATGCATAAAAAGCTTGGTATTGATAGTGCGGCGGAGTGGATTGGTCATGATAGTTTGCTGATGAATCTTGATTGGCTCCATTTCTACTTGGCTGCAATCCAATGAAAACATTCCCATTAATAAATCCAGGGATAAAAAAATCTTCCCCATTCGTCATGATGTCTCCAGGATATTCTCCCCAATTGTTCTTCATCCGCTCCGAATCATGTTGGTTGTTCCAAGCATCTTTCATTTTTGAAACAGGGTACAACAGTCTTTGATCCAAGTCTTCTTCTATCCCCCAGCTTGCTTCATTAAAAAGCTGATTCTGACGAAACCGCCTTTCCAATTCATCTTCCGTCATACGTTTGACTTGATACCCTTCATCAGCTAATTTATTTAATAAGGCAGAGATAGAACGGAATGTATCTAAAAAGGAGCCACCAAACAGATCGCCTTCGCCAGGTGGATAATTATAACCAATAAGGGCAATTCTCTTCTGGTCATTGTTTGTTTTACGCAGGTGTAGCCAGCGTTTGATACGGTTCAGAAAATAATCAACACGCTCTTCGATAAGGACAAGTTCCTTCTTCTCAAATTGATATACTTCATTAAACCCTACGGACTGAATGGCAGCAATCGGATAGGTTTCAATCGCACCATCTAACTCTGGCAAAACAACATTCACCATCGCCTCGACGGGAGACAATCCTTTCACTTCTTCCCATTCCTCTACTGTAGTACGGGTCAGAAAGAATGGATGAAGCATCGGAATATTTAGCTTTTCCAGCCAATCCGTCACCTCTCTTTTATCTCCCCCTCTCGGCCCAGAACCAAACCGAAAACCGATAAAATTCACAATAAGATGGACATCATGTAATATCTCTGAAAATACATCCTCAAGATTTTCTAAGTCAATCTTCATAATACTTGTTACACCTATAGGAATAACTGTGGCAATGGGTCTTAGACGTTCGATAAGCTCCGCAATTATATCTGCGGACTTTACTCTTGATTGAGTAGCAATATAGAAAAAAACAATCTTTGGTTTCGACACATCTTCTTTGGTATCCCGCAAAAATGCCTCTGCACTACTGAAATATGCTCCCGTTCTAGGATCGATAATACCTGTTCTTTCTATATAGTTGGGAGTTTTTGCTTTAGGGACATTCGTATCTCCATAAAGCTCGGCAGTAAAATACATAAGCTCTTGCCAATTCGCAATACCAGAAGCATGCCAATAACTTTTTATCTGCTGATAATTTGCCACCGCCTGTTCCTTTATTTGGCGCTCCGTCAGGTTCAACCCCTTTGCTTCATGGGAAAGAGCAATCACTCCTGATTGGGACTGTATTTGGATATCTTCCCCTCTTATTGCGCCAAAACGAATAAATTTCTCCCATTTAGCTCCATTAATCATTAGTGAGATTTGGTCACAATCATATTTGTTTGCAATTTCTACCATTTTCATAACTACATCATTTTCGACAGCATGCGGATCATAAATAAATAGATTGGCAGACTTGCAGACACTTTCAAAGCGAGTCCATTGCTCAGCACTTAATGGTTGTTCGGTTAAGAAGAGAGACAACTCTAGCTCTGAATAAGTTTCAGTTATCTTTTCATGTGCTTTTACTGCATCTGCCAATGTCCCAGATGAAGCAGTTGCAAAAATTATATGCATGATTTCTTCTCTCCCTTCCTTTATTTTTTAAAACGTTCCATGAAGCCCAGCTTTTCATCTTATCTCTGTCCTGATTGGGAACGAACCCTGCTTTGCACTGTTTTAACAATATTTTCATCTGTTAAAACATCCAGTGAAATATATTCTCCACCTATAACCGCAGCAAGTTCCTCTGCTAAACCAAAAATATTTTTTCCATTCTTTGTATCAATGACTGTTACAGGAAACTGTTCTCGTGCAATTTTCCTTGCTATTTTATAGGCTTCATTCCTTGCCTGAGTTGTTGTACCGCCAGGCTTTAAAGTTTCATTCGCATTTCCGTCAGTCAAAATAACAATATAAGGTGCAACCTGCTTACTCATACGCTTTTCTTTATCATATATATTTAATGCTTTTTCTAGTCCAGCGGCGAGTGGAGTTTTTCCACCAGTGGGTATTTCCTCCAATTTTCTCTTCGCCTCTATAAAATTGTTCGTAAAAGGTAATATTTCTTCTGCTCTGGTCTTTCGGAAAGAAACTAGACCAATACGGTCTCTTTTTTGATATGCCTGACGCAGTAATTCTAAAATGGCCCCTTTGACATTTCTCATTTGTTTTTTTGCTGCAATAGAACGACTGGCATCGACTAAGAAAAGAATTGTATATCCCTGCTGCTTCTCCTTTAATTTATAGCGTATGTCTTCTTTTTGAATCGTCAATGCCAATCCTTCTCGAGGAACACGGATCTGCATATATGGGGCAGCCACTGTAAGCGTATGATATAAGGAAATCGCTTCTGTTGGTCTGGTAACCGCTCGGAGCATCCGCCCATTACCGCCAGCAGCCCCCTCTAGATGCTTTCCTTTCATGGAGCGTGGGTGGTTATGCTTGTATTGGGAAAATAAATCTGACTGTACGTTTAATGCTGTCATGATCTGATCCACTTCATCTTCGTAGACGTCTCCAACTATCTCGTTATTCAGAGTTTCCTCACTTAGCAAAGACTCATTAGTGGTTTCCTGATTAGAATCTTCATAATCAGGGAGCATAAATTCCTTATTAGCAGGTAAATCGTCTTGGCCTTGCGAATGATTCTCAAGCGCTTCGCCGCTTTCCTGTAGCTCTGAATCCTCTGACAAAGAAGATTCCTGGCGCACGCCCATGCGGTGAGCCACTGTATATCCTGCAGCTTCTTGAATATGTTTTGATTGTACCGATTCATCAGAATCCAATGCTGCTAACGCACGTGCTGTTTCAATTAAATCGATATCTGCTTCCTGATTCCCACAGCCTGAGCTCATAACAACTTCGACAGCCAATCGCAACATTTCATCAGAAACTTGAACAGAGGACAATCGTTGTTTAGCTTTCTCTACTTCTTCCTTCCCATATTCACACTCCGAATCATCTACAGTTAATAAAATATTGCGACGTTCCACTGAATCAAAGACTGGTAGTAATGGAACACATAATTTAGCATGCTTTAGCAGCGATTTATCTTGGGCTTCCTGGTCAAGACAATAAAACCATTGCGCAGAAAGACAATCATTAGAGTAATCCGAATGTTGCTGGAGTTTCATTTCTTTATTTTTCAGCAATTGCACAAGCAATCGTTGACTACTTTCTGACATTAGCGTAAATTGATCTGTAATCACTACCTTCGCTTGATAAAGAAGGCTGTGATTCTCCTGATTCTTCCCTTGCATGAATGAAGCTATATTTTTTTCTCCCAACAATGTTTCTGTCGTAACATGGGCTGGAACAATAACTGTATACTTTTTGGAAAAATATGAAGTAATAGCTTCTAACAAAGTTGTTTTCCCTGTTCCTCCAGCTCCAACAATACATACCCGGTCCAAATACGGATTTATAAGTGCAGCTGCAATGCCGCGTTTTGCTTTCATTTGACCAATCAGGCGCTTCATTGATTACCAGCAACCTTATGGCTTAATAGCTCAGTCAATTTCAGTTCTGATGAATTTTCTTTCATTGGATCCTGTAACAATCGATGTGGCAAGGCTAGTTCTGCCGCTTCACAAATATCCTCCCACAGAACCGTTGTGCGCTGTTTCCATGCTGCTAATGTTTGAGCTGCTGTAATAACTGTTATATCTGCCCGATGGCTTTCAATCCCAAGTTTAATGGACAAGTCAGCTACGGCGCCGATTAAAGCATCATCTATTTCCACAGACTGTAAAAGTTTCTGTGCCTGCTGTATCTTTTCTTTTAACTTCCTTTGCTTTTGTTCATAATTTTCTTCAAACGACTCCCGATGATGCTCAAAGTGTAATCGACGCCGGATCACTTCTATACGCTCTTCTATTCTCTTTTCACTTTCTATATTCACACACAAACCGAAACGGTCTAGTAGCTGAGGACGAAGCATACCTTCTTCTGGATTCATCGTCCCTACTAATACAAAACGAGATGGATGCTCATAAGATACTCCTTCTCTTTCAATACGATTTACTCCCATCGCTGCCGTATCAAGAAGAATATCAACTAAATGATCCTCTAAGAGATTCACCTCATCTACATATAGAATATTTTTGTCCGCTTTTGCTAGTATTCCTGGTTCTAGTTTCTTTTCACCAGTTTTTATAATATGCTCCATATCCAAAGTCCCTACCACGCGATCTTCTGTGGCGCTGACTGGAAGATTAACTACTTCTGTATCAGGTAGTACATCTGCCAACGCCCTTACAGCTGTTGACTTAGCGGTTCCTTTTTCACCTTGAATTAGCACACCCCCAATTTTTGGGTTAACTCCATTTATAATTAATGCTTTCTTCATTTTTTCTTGTCCTACAATTGCTGTAAAAGGATAATTTTTCACACAATTTCCCTTCTTTCTCTAAAAGGTGACTGGTTATCATTTACATATTTAAGTGGCTTCATTACGATACGTAACAAACCATCATGCTTATCTTTATAAATATCTGAATGTACATGAAAAACTTCCTTAAACATTTGCTGGTTCATTACCTCTTCAGGAGTCCCTTGTCCATAGATACGTCCTTCTTTAACCACAATCACTTCATCAGAATAGACGGCTGCATGATTAAGATCATGTAAAACCATGACAACTGTTACCTCTTTTAGTTTTCTCAAACTTGATACGATTTCTAGCACATCCAACTGATGAGAGATATCTAAATATGTTGTTGGTTCATCCAAAAAGAATACTTTCGGCTGCTGAGCCAAACAAAGAGCTATCCATACTCTTTGCCTTTCACCACCCGACAAGTGGGCAACATTTTGATTTCTGAGGGCATTTAATTTCGTGAGTTCAATAGCTTCTTCAATAATTTCCTGATCTTTCTCATCTAGCCTTTGAAACAGTGACTTATGTGGTGTTCGTCCATATGAAATCAGTTGTTCCACTGTTAAATCCGTTAAATCATTCACCTGAGCAAGTAAAGACATCTCTTGTGCTACTCTGTTTGGAGCTAATTGATAAAGGTTATGCTCCTTCCAATATACATTACCTGTGTCAGGCTTTAGCTGACGAGAAAGTGCATGCAATAATGTACTTTTCCCTGAACCATTCGGTCCAATGATGCTGTAAATACGACCTTCATCTAATTTCAAATCTACCTTTTTCAGTACTTGTTTATCAGAAAACGATTTAGAAATAGATGTTGCTTGTAAAGTAGTCATACCATTTTCCTCCTTAGTAAATACAAAAAGAATGGTGCTCCTAATGCCCCCATAATGACACCAACTGGCACTTCAATAGGAGAAAAAAGAGTACGTCCTACTGTATCAGATGCTGTTAAAACTGCTGCCCCCAAAAAAATGGAAGCAGGTAGAAGTACACGATAGTCATTGCCAACAATTAATCTTGCGATATGAGGCACAATTAGTCCTACAAATCCAAGTAATCCCACTACACTAACTGCACTAGCAGCTAACAAAGTAGCAACAGCTGTCATAGAAAAGCGAACCCACTCTACACGGGTTCCAAGGCTTTTGGCTGTACGATCACCTAACATTAGTACATTCATTTTTCGAATACCAAGAATAGCAAAAAAAATACCAAGAATGGAGTAAGGCAAAATCACTTCTACTTGAGGCCAGCTCCTTGCACTTAAACCGCCTACCATAAAATCTATTGTCCCATGAACTCTTTCACTATAAAATACCATTAACGCTGATATACCAGAACCTAAAAAGGCGGAAACTGCTACACCAGCCAAAATTATTCTTGTGGGTGAAATCCCCTTATCCCAGGCTAGCCCGTATACTGTAAATGCCACAACGGTTGATCCAATAAAGGCAACGGGAGTCAGTAGATGAGGTAAATGCGGGTAGAGTATTAAGATGATCATTCCTGCTAAACCAGCACCACTGGATACACCAATAATGTAAGGGTCAGCCAGTGGATTTTTCATAATTCCTTGTAGTAATACTCCAGCAACTGCTAGATTAGCACCTACTAATATTGCAATAAATGTACGTGGAACTCGGATATTCCAGATAATGTTTTGAGTATCACTCTGAATATCTCCTGTAAAAGTTGTCCAAATATCTTTTAGAGGAATCGTAACGGAGCCAAATCCAATACTAAAAGTCATAGATAGAATAAGTAAGATCACGAAAAGTCCAATCATAAAACCTTTCCATCCCGCTCTATCTCTTAACACTTGCTTCTTATTCATTACTAAACACTTCTGGGTACACTATTTCTGCCATGTGCTTCATCGTATCTGCATAATTAAAACCGGGATTGGACAAATATTTCTCAGAAGGAATCGTATGTACATTCCCCATTTGAACAGCTTTTAAAGAACCCCAAGCGGGATTTCCTTCCAGTTCCTCTGCAATTTTTTCCTCTCCCGCCTCTATACTTCCATGTATTGTTATGAGTATATAATCAGGTTGTTGTTCGGCGATTGTCTCTAAGCTGTATGGTGCTGATGTTGGAGAATCTGGACTAGCTTCCATATCTTGTCCGATATTATTTACATGAAGTAAATCTGCAATTTCTAACGCAGTTGTATTGGCTCTTTGGACAGAAACACTTTTCGATGAAACATTTAAAATCACTACAGACGGTTCTATATCAATTGGTAACTGATCCTGTACTTCTTTCATCTGCGTTTCCGTTTTTTGCAGTTTCTCAGCAGCAAGCTCTTGCTTACCTAATATTTCTCCCAAAAGCGTTGCCATTTCTTTGACATCGTCAAAAGAACGCATCGATAATAATGCTAATGGTATATCACTACTCTTTAATATTCCTTCCAAATCTGCATGCCAACTTGGTGATCCAATAACAAGGTCTGGTGACAGAGCCAACAGCTCCTCTGTATTTATCTGACTTACCGTTCCTAGCTCAGGTAAATGTTCCGCTTTTTCAGGAATTGGTACACTGGTTGTTGACATTCTTCCAATTGCCTCACCGTCTAAATCGTATACTAATTTTAGAAACTCTGGAGCTAAAACTACAATTCTTTCAGGTTGCCCATTAAGTACTACTTCTCTATCCATACTATCTATAAAAGATATTTTTTCTGTATCCTTCTGATTTTCGCTGACGATTTTGTCACTTTTTGTTTCTAATTTGTCTGCTTCCTGCTGACAAGCCGTCATCAATATAATGAAAATAATAAACATTCCGATTCCTATTATTTTACTATGTAATAAACGAGTCAAAATAATCCCTTCCTTTAGATCACTGTCTACAATTTTTTTCGAATTGCTTGAGTTAATTCCTTTGCTTCGTTCAGACTACAAGTGCTTCCGTTGCAAATACGATGATGATCCTTCATATAAAGCACATTATTAAAGTACAGCATTACAAATTGACTATTTTACAACTGATGTTTGACCAATTGAACATACTTTCTAAAATCAAAACCTATAAAATTTTCTCATGTAGCGCCCATAATTGCTTCTTCTCTTTTAATATTTTTTTAGCCACTTTTATTATTTAAACCATAAATTACCATAAAAAATAAATGTTCTTGTTCATTTAAAATGTTTCTTCCACAAAATCACTAATCACCCCTAGCGCAGCTTTGCTTCCTTCACTAGCAGCAATAATCAGTTGTGGAGGATTGCTAGCTGTAGTATCTCCACAAGCGTACACTCCTTTTACGCTTGTTCGACCATATATATCTGTTTTAATCCCTCCCATTTCATTCATCTCTAAACCCAGTTGCTCAGCAAAAGGAACAGCCTGCTGTAATTTGTAGGAAACAAATCCAGCTTCTTTTTGAAGTTCTTTCCCGTTCTTAAATTGAATGGTTTTTAATTGTCCCTTTTCTCCTTGCAACTGTAAAATTTCATCTTCGATCACTTCTATTTGTTTTTGAGCTAATAGATTTTTTTCATCGACAGATAAGCTTTCTTTCCCGTTTGTGCAAACGACAATATCCTTATTCCAATTGGATACCATCTTAACACCATGAAAAGCGTGCTCACCATCAGCAATATATACTAGCGGAATATCCTTTAGTTCCCAGCCATCACAGAAAGGACAAGCAAATAGGCTGGTTCCATATACATCATGAATCCCCTCTATATCTGGCAATATATCTTTCATTCCAGTTGCTAGAATAATTGTTTTCGCTATATAGTCTCCCCCAGCTTCTGTTTGAATACGGAAAGAAGAAGCATCGGATATAATATGTGACACGCGTTCTTTTTGAATCGTTACCGTAGCATACTTCCTTAAATCAGTATGAGCCGCTTTTCTAAATTCGGATGGTTTGATTCCGTCTCTCGTAATAAAGTTATGAGATTCCTGTGTAACAGCATTGCGTGGTGTATCGTCATCAAACAAAATAACTTCTTTTCTTCCTCTGCCTAAAATGAGTGAAGCATTTAACCCAGCAGGGCCTCCCCCAATAACAGCGCAATCGTACATCAAGATCATTTCCTCCTTTTTAATTCTAGAAAACTTGGCATTCCTATAGAAAAGCACAAGACGAATTTTGGTGAGGGAGTCCCTCAGCCACCACAACTGTCAAAAAAGAACATCCCTACTGCTTCAGCACCATGTTCTCCACTTTCTAGTTGTAGCAGAGTCATTTTTATTTTACATAATGATAATCGTAATCATTACGATTTAGTGTATTGTAAGTCATTCTTCTTTAATTGTCAATAACAACGTTTAACCCCGTTCAAGCCCTCTTTTTAAAAATGGAATATCTGAATGATCCCAACCATATTCATTTCCAAATGAAGCCGGGACTTCTCCCAATTCCTTTTCGAGGAGATTTTGTAAGTGAAGGCCATCTGTATTTGGCAAAGCTGCTCCTGTGTTTCGCCCTTTTTCATTGATTCTCATAAAATTCCTCCCTGAATGGATATTCCTTTATTATTTCCAAATTCCCTCACTTATATGAAAGACACGACCACCATTTAGCTTCTGGGCAATTTAAACGAACCTCCCATAATGTTGACACACTGGACAAAAGTCTGCTTCCTTGAAAATTAACAAGAGGATTTCCTTTATTTCTGCTAGAAGAAAAGTATGATTCCACTTTTTTATTTTTGCACATCATGCGATAATAATTACCAAGAGAGAAAGGCGGAATGACCGTGGGGAAAAAAGAGTTATTGATGATTCTTGCACTCATTTTTATAATCGCCGGATGTGGCAAGGATCCGTCACTTAGCACCGCAGACTCCGAAACCGCCACAATTACAGGTGAAATCGTAAATGTCCGAGAAAAACCAGACACGTCTCATTCAGTTATTACCCAATTGAAAAAAGGAGAAACATACCCCATTATCAAAGAAAAGGACGAATGGTATGAAATTGAACTGCCCTCAGGTGAAAACGGATGGATTGCAGGATGGCTGGCCTCCAAAGAGAAAACAACAGCAAAGCCAAATGAAGGCAGCATTACCGTTCAAGGCCTGAATGTACGTTCTAAACCGAGCACTGACAGCGACGTTTTGGGTAATCTGAACGAAGGCGACAAGGTAAAAATCATCGAAGAAAGCAATGGATGGAGCAAGATTTCTTTTGAGTCTGAAACTGCTTGGATTAGCAGCGAATATATTAAGAAAAAAGGGACCGGCGGCAAAAAACCAAAACATAAATCAACCAATATCATGGTTCTTCATGATAACTCAATGATTAGGAAAAAACCCGAGCTCAAATCAAAAGTGGTGGGACAAGCATACGCTGGAGAAGTATATGAAGTAATCAATCAAAAGAAAAATTGGGTGGAAGTAAAGACATCTGAAGGAAAAAAAGGATACATAGCTGATTGGGTCGTTTCATCAACTGATAGACCTGCTAGCCAAAGAAGACCTGGAAAAGGAGTATCCGGAAAACTAATTGTAATTGATGCAGGACATGGAGGCCATGATCAGGGAGCGGCGGGTGCAAACGGAGCCATTGAAAAAGAATTAACGTTAAAAACAGCAAAGCTGCTTGAAAAAAAACTGGACAAAGCTGGTGCACAAGTTGTCATGACAAGGTCTAGCGACAAATATGTACCACTTTACGGCAGAACTAACATAGCTGCCGAAAATACAGCAGATATTTTCATCAGCCTGCATTATGACAGCATTGATGACGCTTCTGCTTCTGGACATACGACATATTATTTTCATTCTTATGAAAAGCGGTTGGCGGATACACTGCACAGCCATTTGTCCAAATCCCTCAAGCTCAAAGACCGTGGTACACAATTTGGGAACTATTATGTCATAAGAGAAAATACCCAGCCAGCCATCTTACTAGAACTTGGGTATTTGAGCAACAAAGATGAAGAAGAAGTAATAAAGTCGAAGAAATATCAAGAGAAGGTCGCCGACTCCATTGTAAAAGGGCTGAAAGATTTTTATAAGTAAACTTGAAGAAGTTTACAGCAAATGGTCCTGCTTCTATCTGATTAACGTCCAAAAAAAACGAATTTAAAAAAGGGACTGCCTGGTATACAGAAGTCCCTTTTTTATGAGGATGAATTTAACAAGTTTTTTTAAAAAGAATAAAGTGCCGCTTTCGTTATTTTTCATTCGGTTCTCTCGTTCTTTCCAAAACAAGTGTCACAGGGCCATCATTGACGAGATCAACCTCCATCATAGCGCCAAAAACGCCTGTCTCCACCTTGACTCCTCTGCTCCGCAACAGTTCGTTAAACTGCTCATATAAGGGATTTGCTTTCTCTGGCGGCGCTGCATCAACAAAACTCGGGCGCCTGCCTTTATGACAGTCGGCGTAAAGTGTAAATTGTGAGACTGACAGAATCTCACCTTCCACATCTTTTAATGAACGGTTCATCTTACCATCCGCATCCTCAAAAATACGAAGGTTGACGATTTTATCCGCAAGCCATTCAGCTTCTTTTTCAGTATCATCATGTGTGACACCAACTAATAGAACAAAGCCTTTGTCGATGGTTCCTGTCACTTTTCCTTTCACTGTCACCTTTGCTTGACTACATCTCTGAAGCACGATTTTCACTTTCATATGCCCCTTTAGTTCATGATTCGATGGACCGCATATACATCTGGAATCTGTTTAATTTTATCCACAACTTTATGAAGATGGCTAATGTTATGGATGGCGATAGTCACCATAATCGTAGCCATTTTATTTCGGTCTGTCCTGCCTGTCACAGCTGTAATATTCGTTCTTGTACCACTAACTGTCTGTAGGACTTCGTTCAAAAGTCCATGGCGGTCATATCCCAAAACTTCAATATCAACATTATATTCTTTAAGAGTATTGCCTCCCTGTACCCATTCAACAGGAATAAGACGGTTCTCCTGGTCAGAGCTTGTTACATTCGGACAGTCACAGCGATGAACGGAGACGCCCCTCCCTTTTGTGATAAATCCAATGATTTCATCACCAGGAACTGGGTTACAGCAACGGGAAAGCCGAATCAGTAGATTATCCGCTCCTTTAACTCTTACACCTGCTTCGTGTCTTCTTGGGCGCGGACTCTGTCGGCCCTCAGATACAATTTCTTTTACAGCCTCTTCTTCATCCCGCTTTTTTCTCCATTTGTCCGTCAGTTTATTGGCAACTTGCTGTGCCGAAATCCCATTATAGCCAACAGCCGCATACATATCATCTTCACTTGGAAAATTAAATTTCTCTACCGCTCTTTCAATGTTCTCCGGAACAAGAATATCTTTAATGTCAAAATCAAGTTCTTTGATTTCTCTTTCAACCAATTCCTTGCCCTTGATAATATTTTCTTCTTTTCTCTGCTTCTTGAAAAATTGTTTGATTTTATTTTTCGCTTGGGACGTTTGCGCCAGCTTGAGCCAATCCTGGCTTGGACCATATGAGTGTTTGGATGTAAGGATCTCTATAATGTCTCCAGTATTCAGCTTATAGTCCAACGTGACCATTTTTCCGTTAACTTTCGCTCCGATTGTTTTGTTGCCGATCTCTGAGTGAATCCGATAAGCAAAATCAATCGGTACTGATCCAGCAGGAAGTTCAAGAACATCACCTTTTGGAGTGAAGACAAACACCATATCGGAAAATAAATCAACTTTCAACGATTGCATAAACTCTTCAGCATTGGCCGATTCGTTTTGGAATTCCAAAATTTCTCGAAACCAGGAAAGCTTCTTATCGAATGAAGCCTTTTGGTCAATTGTCTTTCCTTCTTTATATGCCCAGTGCGCCGCAATCCCGTACTCGGCAATCCTATGCATTTCAAATGTTCGAATTTGCACTTCCAGCGGATCACCTTTCGGTCCTATAACCGTTGTATGGAGCGACTGATACATGTTCGGCTTGGGCATAGCAATATAATCCTTGAATCTCCCAGGCATTGGCTTCCAACACGTATGGATGATTCCAAGGACAGCATAGCAATCCTTAATACTATTAACAATAATCCTCACTGCAAGAAGATCATAGATCTCATTGAATTGTTTATGCTGCAAGGTCATCTTCCGGTAGATGGAAAAAATATGTTTAGGCCTTCCATATAACTCAGCCTTAATATCTACTTCCTCCAGCTGCTTTTGTACCCCGTCAATGACGTTGTCCAAGTACTCTTCCCTTTCAGCACGCTTCCGTTTCATCAAATTAACAATCCGGTAGTATTGCTGCGGGTTCAAATATCGAAGTGATGTATCTTCCAACTCCCATCTGATTTTTGAAATTCCAAGCCGATGGGCAAGAGGAGCAAAGATTTCCAGTGTTTCATTGGCAATCCTTCTTTGTTTCTCAGGAGCAAGGTGCTTTAACGTACGCATATTATGGAGGCGGTCAGCAAGCTTAATCAAAATGACTCGAATATCTTTCGCCATAGCAACAAACATCTTCCTATGGTTTTCCGCCTGCTGCTCTTCATGCGATTTATATTTTATTTTCCCAAGCTTGGTGACACCATCAACAAGCATCGCTACTTCGCTGTTAAACTCCTCAGAAATCTGCTCGATTGTCACTTGTGTATCTTCTACAACATCGTGAAGAAAGCCAGCTGCAACCGTAGCTGGATCCAATTGGAGGTCGGCAAGAATACCGGCCACTTGGATCGGATGGATAATATACGGTTCCCCGGATTTTCGAAACTGATCCTTATGGGCCTGGCGGGCGAATTCATAAGCCCTTCTTACCAGTTCAACATGTTCCTCGTTTAAATATATACTTACCCGTTCAAAAACATCTTCCGCTGTTAAAATATTATCTTTTGCCACAAGGATCACCTTTTTAATTAAAATAAAGATTTTGAAAATGTGTCGAATAAAAATAGAATATGAATACTATTATCGTTTTTTATACGTTGAATGTAAAGAACGAGATGGCTTTTTCCATGATTTATCTCAAATTATATCGAATTTTATTTAAATGGATATAATAAAAAGCACTCAATGGAGAGTGCTTTTTATCCATTTTTTAGTCATTTAAAATGTTATTAATGATAATAAATCATAATCCTCAAGGTTTTTCCTACCGTCCAAATATGAAAGCTCAATGAGGAAAGCAATGCCGACAACGATGCCGCCTAATTTTTCAACAAGTTCGATTGTCGCTTGAATCGTTCCCCCAGTTGCCAATAAATCATCAACAATCAGGACACGCTGGCCTTTTTTAATAGCGTCCTTGTGAATAGTCAAAGCATCCTTTCCATATTCTTTTCCATAGCTGGCCTTGATCGTTTCCCTTGGAAGCTTTCCCTCTTTTCTTACAGGGGCAAAACCAACGCCAAGTGCATAGGCAACAGGACAGCCAATGATGAACCCGCGCGCTTCAGGACCAACAACAAGATCTATTTCTTTTGCTTTCGCATATTCAACCATTTGATCCGTTGCATAACGGAAGGCTTCCCCGTTATCCATCAATGTCGTTATATCTTTAAATAAAATCCCTTTTTGAGGCCAATCCGGCACGATTGTAATATATTGTTTTAAGTCCATGCATCTACTTCCTCCTCATGATAAACAGGGTGTGCTACTCGTTTTTCAAACCATTGTTTTAAGTCCTGGTACGATGAATAAACCAGTACATTTTCAAGTTCAATGTCCGCCTGTTTCTGTTGATAGGCAGGAGAATCAGATAAATCCTTCTTCATTTTCACTTGGTTAATAGCAATTATACCTTCTTTAATTGTAACAAATTCCAGTTCAAAAAACACTTGCGTCATAAACTTGACTGTTTCTGTCGACCATCCACGATGGGCTTCAAGCTCTTTTCCGTACTTCCTCACATCAAAGGTGCGTCTTTTTGCCAAAAAAGCGTAATACCATTTGAAATGTTCTCTTGCTGGGATTGTTTTAAAAAATTGAGCTTGATCATGAGAAAAATGAGCGTATATTCGATTGGGAGACTTCCCTTCAATTAACGCCTCAAGAAGAGATAAATTCGGTGGAATATCAAGAAACACAATGCTTTTCCCATCAATGACTAGCTCTTTCGCCTCTTGGAAACTCGAAATCAACTGAACATCTAATGCCGGTACATCTAACGGAAACTCATCCAATGTTTGTTGATTAAAAACGACAAAATTCGCATCGTTTTTCGGCAACATGGGAAGCCAGGTGCCAGGGCGCTTGTTGCCACGCATGTCAAAAAGCTGCCAGCTATTAATACAAGCGTCTCTAATAAATATTTGCGGTTTCCTAATATTATTCCATTCGTTGATTGCTAGCTCCCCAATAACAGACAACTTGGCTTCAGGTGAAATGCTGTCCGCAATATAACCAAGATTAAAGCCAATTCCATCAAGTAGACCGCCATCCTGTTTCAAAGTCAGCTTGAGATGATTTTGATTTGTCCCGATTTTCCTTATATCCTGTGGATCTGCTTCTTTGATCATAAACTTCGGCTTTGGATTACTGACACCATATGGCGCAAGCTTGTCCAATTCTTTTATCGAGTCTACATCCACTTCAGCTAGCAAAGCTTCTGCATCCAGATCAGTGAGTGGGATCAAATCTTCTTCACTCAGCTGTTCTTCAGCTGCAGCCCCTAACCTCTGTCTTAGCTCATCCACTTTGGAGATCGGGAGGGTCATTCCTGCGGCCATTGGGTGTCCGCCAAAATGCTCCAGTAAATCTGCACAGGTCAGCAGGTTAGCAAACAAATCAAAGCCTTTGATACTTCGCGCAGACCCCTTAGCCTTTCCCGTCTCCTCGTCATAGCCCAAGACAATTGCCGGCCTGTAATATTTTTCGGTCAGCCTTGAAGCTACAATACCAATCACTCCCGGATTCCAGCCCTCTTTTCCAATGACAAGTACATGATTTTCGGAAGGAGGGTAAAGTGCTTCGACCATTTCTATGGCTTCTTTTGTTATCTCTGCAACAATATCTTTCCTCTCATGATTAAATTGTTCAATATCATTAGCAAGCATTTCGGCTGTCTCATGATCTTTCGATAACAAAAGCTCGACAACAGGGTCTGCTGAATATAGCCTGCCCGCTGCATTGAAACGAGGAGCGATTGTGAATCCTACCGTTTCTTCATTCGCTTCAGCAAGATTTACTCCAGCCTTCTTGCTTAATGCTAGAAGTCCGGGACGCTCTGAACGGCTGAGGATCCGAAGGCCTTTTTTCACGATAAGTCGATTTTCTCCATGCAATGGAACAAGGTCTGCAATGGTTCCAACAGCAACAAGGTCCAGCAAGGAGTCCGGCACTGATCCATATAGTGCATGCGCCAGCTTAAATGTGACACCGACTCCCGCAAGATCTGGAAACGGATATATCGGGTCGCCATATCTTGGATGGATAATGGCGTATCCCGACGGTATTTCAGGCCTCATTTCATGGTGATCCGTTATAATCAAATCCATTCCAAGCTGTTTTGCGACTTCTGCCTCATGAACAGATGCAATACCAGTATCAACCGTAATGATTAGTTTGACTCCATTATGAGCAGCTTGACGAAAAGCATTTTCATTTGGCCCATATCCTTCTGTAAAACGATTGGGTATGTAAAACTCGACCAAAGCTCCCAATTCCCTCAAGACTGTCATTAATACTGTGGTGCTAGTTACACCGTCGGCATCATAATCTCCATATACAAGGATTTTTTCCTGTTCATCAATCGCCCGGCGTATCCGTTCAACTGCTTTATTCATGTCTTGCATCAAAAAAGGGTCATGGAAGTCTTCCTTTTCAATATGTAAAAACCGATAAGCTTCAGCAGGATCTGTGATCCCCCTATTTACTAGCAATGTGGCGGTCAACAGAGATATATTCAGCTCACTAGATAGTCTTTGAACCGTTGTCTCATCAGCTTTTCTTACGATCCAGCGTGTATTTGACTGTAACATGTATTCACTCTCCCAGACTTCCTATTATACAAAACGGGAGAGAGCCTTTCAAATGCCTTGAGGGATAAAGCCTATGCCATCCCTCAATCACTGATTTTTCATAGCTAGATGTTGAAATATGGATTAATATGTACAAGTACGTTGTGAACATCCGGTTCATCAAGCAGCAATTTCTTCACCTTTTTACCTACCCGATGTCCTTCGGCCACTGTCATTTCCGGATCGACGGAGATTTTCAAATCGATGATTACGTAATATCCATGCTGGCGGGCATAAAGCTCATCAACTCTCCTGACTTCTGGAACAGATAAAACGACTTTTTTGTAACCTTCTGTTTGATCATCATCCAGCACGTGATCCAATGTGTTATAGATAGCACTGGATCCCAGCTTCCATGCCATCCTCATGACCATGACCGAGACAACCAAACCGGCGACTGGATCACCAAATACAAGCCAGCCAACGTTCAAATTTTCCCCCATGATGGATGCACCAATTCCAATCAATGCAGCGATGGACGAATAGACATCAGAACGGTGTTCATAGGCATTGACGATCAGCGCTTCACTATTGAGTTTTTTCCCTAGGCGATATTTATACCGAAATAATGCCTCCTTGACGATAATGGAAAAAAACACAGCATAAATTGCTAGCGAACCAGGTGCTTCCAAAGGTTTGAAGAATGATTCAAAAGAAGACTTCCCGATTTGTACGCCGACAATAAACAGAATGACCGCAACAATAATAGCCGCTATGGATTCTGCTTTCCCGTGTCCATAAGGGTGCTCCTCATCCGGCGGCTGCTTCGCAGCCCTTAGGCCAACCCATACAGCCAAAGACCCGACAATGTCCGACGCAGAATGAACAGCATCCGCAATCAATGCTTTACTGTTTGCTTTTAAACCAAAAATACCTTTTATTAAAGTGAGTAGCACATTGATGATGATGCCTGCCCATGCTGCAACCTCCGCTTGTTTAAAGCGGTCTTTCTGCTCCATAGATACCCCTCTTTCAAAAGTTGTATTACTTATACTATCCTTTCCAAGCAAAAAAGCCGCAATTCGCGGCTTTTTTGCTTTTATTTTTCTATACTTGCGGTTCATCCGACCACTTTTTCTTTTCTTTCACTGTACTGATAGGGCCTTTTTTCTCCAATTCTTTTACCTTTAAATCATACCAAAGCTGTGCGGAAATGAAGATGGATGAATAGGTTCCTGCTAGCAAACCGACCAGTAGCGCAAGGGAGAAATTCTGAATGGACTCACTACCGAAAATCAACAGCGCCACTACAGTCACGATGACGGTCAATACCGTATTGATTGATCGAGTTAATGTCTGGCGCAGTCCTTTGTTGACAACCTCAGCAATGTCCTCTTTCGTTTTCAGTCGTTTTTTCGCTCTCATATTTTCACGGATTCGGTCAAATGTAACGATTGTGTCATTGATGGAGTAACCAACGATTGTCAAGACGGCGGCAATAAATGTCAGGTCCACCTCAAGCCGCGTCAGACTGAAAAACGCAACAATGAAAATGACATCATGGCCAAGGCCAAGGATAGTAGAAAGTCCCATCCTGTATTCAAATCGGAATGATACATAAATAACGATGCCCAACGCCGCTATTGCCAAAGCAAATAAGCCGTTTCTTGCCAGCTCTTTTCCTACTGTAGAAGACACAGTACTAACATTTGGTTCCGTTCCATATTTTTCTTCAAAATGATCCTTCAGCTTTGCAATCTCATTTTTAGACATAGCCCCTTTATAACGGGCTACACCGATTTCCTGATCGGTTCCAGAAAGGATAATATCATCGGACGGCATCCCTACTGCATCCAGTTCCGTTTTCAGTTCTTCAGTTGTTAGAGGCTTGCCAGCATCTATTTCCACACGGGTTCCACTTGAAAAATCAATTCCAAGATTCAGTCTGAACATGCCAAGAACAATTGCCCCAGCAACAAGCAAAATAATGGAAAAGGCATAGAACTTCTTCCTGCTTTTTACAAAATCAAACCTGTCAAATGGAGTTTTCAGTTCATGTGCGGAAATATTTTCCGACAGGTCATGGATATCGGACTTCTTAATTCCAAACCATCCAGGCTTTTCCTTAAAGAAGCGGCTGTTGATCCATAGGCCCAGGAGAAATCTTGAGCCATAAACCGCTGTGATAAAGCTCATCAGTATGCTCAATATGAGCATCGTCGCAAACCCTTTGACAGAGCTTGTACCGAAGTAAAAAAGAACCGCTCCAGCCAACAAGGTCGTTAAATTGGCATCAAGAATGGCAACGAATGAAGACTTGTTACCTGCTTGGAAGGCTGAGCGCAGCGACCGTCCAAGCCTGATCTCTTCCTTCAGTCTTTCATATGTAAGGATGTTGGCGTCTACCGCCATCCCGACACCCAGGATCAGTGCAGCGATACCCGGTAAAGTAAGGACTCCGTTCATCAGGGTAAATATGAGCAAAATCAAGTAAATGTAAATAGACAAAGTGACTGTCGCGATGAACCCCGGGAAACGGTAATAAAAGATCATGAACAAGAATATAATCGCAATCCCAATGATTCCTGCTGTGACTGTTTTATCCATTGCCTGCTCACCAAATTTAGCCCCAACCGAAGTTGAATACACTTCAGTCAGTTTAACAGGCAGGGCACCGGCATTGAGCAGGTTAGCCAAGTTCTCTGCCTCTTCAGTCGTAAAATTCCCCTCAATCGAAACATCTGTCTGATTAAAAACTTGATTAACATTTGGAGCAGAAAGTAGTTTCGTGCTGTCGCTTGTAGCTGCCTTTTTGTAGGAGTCAACACCTTCTTCGAAATCCATCCAAATAGCGAGTTGATTGTTTGGCTTCATGCTGACAATTTTTTCAGTCACTTCTCTGAATTTCTTTTTATCCTTTAATTTGACAAGGACAATAGGCTGGTTTGTATCTGAGGAAAAGCTTTGTTTAGCTGCTCCTTCAACAAGATCCGTTCCGTCCAGCATCACTTTGTCATTGACATCTCTGAAAGTAAGGGTAGCCTGGGTTCCAAGAATCTCCCTCGCCTGATTCTGGTCTTCAACCCCTGCAAGTTGAACCCTGATTCTGTTCGAGCCCTCAACCTGAATATTCGGTTCACTTACACCGAGTACGTTGACCCTTCGATTAAGCGCATCGGTTGTATGTACCAAAGTGTCCCTAGTTATTTTTTTCCCTTCTTTTGCCGGTTTTACGTCATATAAAACTTCAAAACCACCCTGCAGATCAAGACCGAGTTTTATGTTATTTATAATGCTGTTTGTAGTTGAGCCCATAATTCCTGCAATGAAAATCAATATGAGAAAAAAGGCTACAATCCGGCTTCTTTTTACCATTAAATATAAGTCCTCCTTAGATGACAAGCATCTTCTTTATCTGTTTTGATTATGAAACAGTTAAAAAGGAGTGTCAATCTTCATCTGTTTTCAATAATTGTTGAAAGTCATCATTTCCGAGATCTTCCAATGAATCTCCCTGCGAGCGAAATGCTTCCACAGTCGCAAAGTTCATAAAATCTCCAATCTTTAATGAGAAGATATCGGAAATCAATTCATGGATCCTTACTCCTGCTTTGGGCTTCTTCCAAGCTTTTTCAGTTAAAAACCTCCATAAATCCTCAATGGAAATATCCTCATACCCAAGAATTACAAACTCCTCCGCCTTACTTAATAAAGCAGGTTTGAGTCTATGGAAGTAGTCATCGTATTCATGCTTATATTCTGACATCCGCATACCCGCCCTTCATTTTTCCGGGACAAATCCTGAACTTGTCATGCTTTGTCCAACACTGTGCATATACATAATTGTAATCGAATTGAGCAAATTTGAGAAGGCAGGGAAATAGATGTCAAAGTTTTTAAAAGGCACAATGATATTAATGGCTGCAGGCCTCGTCACAAGACTGCTTGGTTTTATCAACAGAATCGTCATCGCGCGTCTGATTGGTGAAGAAGGTGTAGGCTTGTACATGATGGCTTATCCGACGCTGGTCCTTGTAGTGACCATCACTCAACTTGGCCTGCCAGTGGCCATTTCCAAAGCCGTGGCTGAAGCAGATATCAAAGGCGATCAGCGAAAAGTAAAAAAGATACTTGTCGTTTCATTGACAGTTACAGGTACACTCTCGCTTCTCTTTACGCCTGCGCTAATTTTGCTTGGACCGTTGCTTTCCAAAACACTCTTTACTGATCCTAGAATCTACTATCCACTAACAGCCATTGCACCGATCATACCGATCATAGCTATTTCTTCAGTCATCAGAGGCTACTTCCAGGGTAAGCAGAATATGAAGCCGTCTGCTGTTTCCCAAGTGTTGGAGCAGGCAGTACGCATCACGCTGATAGCCGTACTAACGAAAGCTTTTCTTCCAAAGGGGATTGAATATGCGGCGGCGGCGGCAATGGTTGCATCAGTGATAGGAGAACTTGCTTCTCTTTTATACTTGTTTGCGATGTTTAAAGTGAAGAAAAGATTCCCCGTTAGGAGGAACTTTTTGGATGCTTTAAAAGGCGGAAAAGCAACATTCAAGGAATTGATGAATGTGGCACTGCCAACTACAGGCAGCAGAATGATTGGATCTTTGTCGTGGTTTTTTGAGCCGATTATCGTATCACAAAGCCTTTTATTGGCAGGGGTAGCTGCTGGGATTGCTACGAAACAGTATGGACTTTTGACCGGATACGCCCTGCCCTTACTGACTCTGCCTTCCTTTATTACCTTTTCCCTTGCAACCTCCCTTGTACCGGCTATAAGTGAGGCGAATGCTGTCCGAAACCATAAGCTGGTGGAACACAGACTGCAACAGGCACTTCGCTTCGCGCTGCTTTCCGGTGGGTTGTCTGTCATCGTTTTGTTTACATTTGCAGAGCCATTGATGAAGCTTATATATGGATCGGAAAATGGGGCTTATTTTATTAAGCTAATGGTACCATTCTTCATCTTTCATTATTATCAAGGACCTCTTCAAGCCATTTTGCAGGCGCTTGACCTTGCTAGGGCCGCCATGATCAACAGTCTCATTGGAAATGTTGTCAAGCTTGGAGTTATCTTTATACTGGCCTCCCAACCACACATCGGGATTACTGGGGCCGCACTTGGAATTGCAGCGGGAACTTTATTGATCACAGCACTCCACTATGCCACTGTTTTAAGAAAAGTCCAATTCACAGTGTATATTAAAGACTATTGTAAATTTTTTGTTGCAGCCATTCTGGCGGGCTGGAGCGGAAAAATAATATATGACTCACTGATTTTTGATTCAAACTTTATAGAGCTCTCTGTAGGAATCATCTTCACAACAATAATCTACCTCGCTTTGTTATTCGGCCTTAAACTCGTGAACAAAAGCGACATGACCAAAATCCCTGTCATCGGACACCTGATAAAATGAGAGGGGTCTGACCCCCACCGCGTTAATGCGTTACCACTTTAATAGGGTGGGGGTCAGACCCCTTCAATGACCCCTTCAATCTTCATCGGTGTAGTCGATGTAAAAGCTTCCGTCCTGAAAGCTACAAAAAGATATTTTTTCTATTTCTTTATGCCCCCTGCTTTTCAGTTCACGTCTAAGCCACTGTTCGCTTTTATTTGATTCTTTCAGTCCATCCTGCTGGATTTCACCATCAACCACAAGAGGTACTGTAACGGAACCTGCCTTCTTTTTGTTTCCTTTTTTAAATACAGACAGTTCACCCGATGTTTCCAAAATGGCGAACTCCACATCTGCAATATTGTTAATATCCTTTTGCCTTAGTTGCATGAGCAAATCATCAAAATTATATCGGTGTTTTCTCATTTCCTTTTCATTGATCTTTCCCTTTTCAATAATGACAGAAGACTTTCCATCGATTAGACTGCGGAACTTCCTGCTTTTTAATGATACATACGCCATTCCTACCTGAATGAGCAGCAAAACAGTCATTGGGACAATTGTATGCATAATAGGATCTTTATGTTGCTCGATAGCAATCACTGCCATTTCCCCGATCATAATGAAAACTACAAGATCCAGAACGCTCAGTTCTCCAATTTCCCTTTTTCCCATCAGGCGGAAAATTACAAGTATAACTCCATAGAGAACAATGGTCCGAAGAATAATAATCCAAAAATCATTCATAAGCATTTCCCTCCTATCCAAACTCACGACTTATTATGAACAACAATTTGATAAACATGAGGAAAAAGGATTCTAATCACGAAATTCGTGAATATGTTGTAGAAGGACAGGCATATTTTTAGCCCAAATGTTTAAAGAAAGGAGTGAAAGATGATCGAAGCAAAGAATTTCGGGGTATCCGTCTTATATGGGGTTATGACAATATTCCTTCTCGTTGCAATTACGAGTTTAATCTTCTCATTCATTTTATCTTTCACAAATACGCAAGAAAAATCGATCCGTTTACTTATCACGATCATCTCCTTTTTCAGTGTATTTGCCGGAGGATTCATTTGTGGTGGCAAAGGCAAGCAAAAAGGATGGGTACTGGGTGGAACGACAGGTCTTTTATACAGCTTGATCATTTTGTTATATCAATATTTAGGCCATGGTTCCCTTTTCACATTGGAACAGCTTGTTTATTACACGTGTTATACATTGACTGCCATGATGGGAGGCGTACTTGGGGTGAATATCGCTGGTGGTCCAACGCAGCAACAGCATCATTGAAAAAGGGTAGCACTTGTTTAACCATGTACAGACTAAACAAAGCCTGACGAAATAAAGGGAAACGAATGGAGCAGTCGCTGATTGATACAAGGTTAGACGGACTCTAAAAAAGGAGAAGTTGTGCTTAAACAACACCCGGCCAAATCCTTACGTCAAAAACACGAAGGAAGCTTGGAGCGCTTCGCTAACACTAGCCATTCTTGTGTCCTTATAGGCGGCAGGCTCAGTCCATAACGCCCTTACACCCCGCAAGTCGTAACTATATACAGATTTAGTAAACTTTAGTTTTTTCAATAAAAAAGAAGCGCCAAACGAATGCGCTTCTTTTTATGTATTAAGATTGAACCACTTCCCGTATTGCATTGCGATCATATGTAAGTCTGCTTCCATCACCGCAAAGAATGACGACTGTCCCTTCATCAATGGCATCAATCGTACCATGAAGGCCTCCGATTGTAATGATTTTGTCCCCTTTTTGCAGATTACTCTGCATCGTTTGGACTGCCTTTTGCCGCTTTTGGTTCGGTCTGATCAGCAGAAAATAAAACAAGACGATCATTAATAGGAACGGTGTTAAATTGGCAACTGTAGTAGCCAAGGCTTTTCCCCCTTTCTCGATTGCATTTATTTAGAAATTTTTCGCGTCAGGACGATTGAATCCATAGCGCTCAAAAAATTCTTCCCTGAAGTCACCGAGACAATCTTCTTTGATTGCATCTCTGACTTGCTTCATCAATTTTAACAGAAAATATAAATTATGGTAAGTCGTAAGTCTAATTCCGAAAGTTTCATTGCATTTAATTAAATGACGAACATAGGCACGCGAATAATTTCGGCAGGCATAACAATCACAATTTTCATCCAACGGTCCAAAATCTCTTGCATAAGCGGCATTTTTCACAACGAGACGTCCTTTACTTGTCATTAAAGTACCATTTCTCGCAATGCGTGTTGGAAGGACGCAATCAAACATGTCTACTCCTCTTATCGCGCCATCAACAAGAGAATCTGGAGAACCCACTCCCATCAAATAACGAGGTTTGTTAGACGGTAAAAGCGGTGTTGTGTATTCTAGTACCCGGTTCATTACATCTTTTGGTTCCCCTACAGACAAACCGCCAATCGCATAACCCGGAAAATCAAGTGAAACGAGGTCCCTTGCACTTTGTCTGCGCAGGTGTTCATATTCACCACCCTGAACAATTCCGAAAAGCCCTTGGTCTTTGGGACGCTTATGGGCGGCAAGGCATCTTTCAGCCCAACGGGATGTCCGTTCCACTGAGTTTCTCATGTACTCTTGTGATGCCGGATATGGTGGACATTCATCAAATGCCATCATAATGTCTGCCCCTAAGGAATTTTGAATGGCCATTGCCTTTTCAGGTGATAGAAATAATTTATCCCCATTCAGGTGGTTTCTGAAATGCACTCCTTCTTCTTCAATCTGTCTAAATTCACTTAAACTGAATACCTGAAATCCGCCTGAATCAGTTAGAATTCCCTGATCCCAGTTCATAAATTTGTGAAGCCCTCCAGCCTCTTCAACAATATCCTCTCCAGGACGCAGCCATAAATGATAGGTATTGCTGAGAATAATCCCCGCTCCCATTTCTTTTAATTCTTCGGGGCTCATCGTTTTGACAGTTGCTAGCGTACCTACCGGCATAAACATAGGTGTCTCATACGATCCGTGTGGAGTATGAACCATTCCCAGCCTGGCACCTGTCTGTTTGCATGTCTTCATTAACTCATATGTAATTGCTGACAATGAGCATCCCCCTTTCCTCTTTATCTTCATCAAATGCGCCTTGTCTATTTTGCGACCCCATTTTTTCTAGCTCAGTTCGGAAAAATCTGATGTCTCCGCCGAAGAGTTTAACTTTATCAGCCGGCGTTTATTTATCTCACCACTTACAGCAGTCGAAGACTTCTCCTAAATGAAGTTAAATAATCAACATAGCATCTCCGAAGCTGAAAAATCTGTACTTCTCTTGAACAGCTGTTTCATATGCATGCAGGATGTATTCACGTCCAGCTAATGCACTGACAAGCATGATTAATGTAGACATCGGCAAGTGAAAATTCGTAACCAGCCCGTCAATGGCCTGGAATTCATATCCAGGGTAAATGAAAATATCAGTCCATCCGTTCCCGGCTACAAAAGTCCCTCGGTTAGCCCTTGCGATCGTTTCAAGCGTCCTCGTAGAAGTAGTTCCTACTGAAATAATTCTGCCACCGTCCGCCTTTACTTGGTTCAAAAGGGCAGCCGTTTCCTCCGACATGCGATAAAACTCAGCATGCATGTCATGATCTTCAACACTATCTACACTCACTGGCCTAAAGGTTCCGAGTCCTACATGAAGGGTAACAAATGCCACATGAACCCCTTTTACTTTCAATGATTCAAGAATTTCATTTGTAAAATGGAGACCGGCCGTCGGAGCAGCAGCTGATCCCCTTTCCCGAGCGTATACCGTCTGGTATCTGTCTTGATCTTCAAGCTGTTCTTTTATGTATGGAGGAAGGGGCATCTTCCCAAGTGAATCCAAAATTTCATAAAAGATACCTTCATATTGAAACTCAAACTGTCTGCCGCCATGGTCCTCGGTTCCTGTACAGACTGCTTTCAGCCGGCCGTCACCAAAAGAGATTTCAGTTCCCTTTTTAACCCGCTTTGCCGGTTTAACAAGTGTTTCCCAACGATCCTCATTTGTTTGTTTCAGCAAAAGGACTTCAACTTTTGCCCCTGTGTCCGTTTTTATTCCAAACAAACGGGCAGGCAGCACCTTTGTATCGTTTAAAACAAGGCAGTCTCCTGGATTCAAATAATCAATCAGTTTGCTGAACGTTTCATGTTTAACCTCACCCGTTTGCTTATTTAGCACCATCAACCTGCTAGAGGATCGATTTTCCAGCGGTGTCTGCGCAATCAACTCCTCAGGCAGGTTGAAATCAAACCTATCTACTTTCAAAATTCATTTAAGCCTCCCAACTAGAAAAAAGATTGCCGATAAAATGATGCTGATGATGATCGATGTCATAACAGGGAAAAAGAAAGTTGCATTCCCTTTCTTGATTACAATATCGCCGGGAAGCCTTCCAAGATTAAGAAAATGTATCAAAAACCCCGCAATAAAAATCACAGCACCGGCAACCATTAATAGTTTTGCCATCCCGTTCAAGGGTTCGGCACCTCCAATTTGAAATGTTCATATACTTGCGGTGTTACCATCCGTCCCCTCGGGGTCCGCTGAAGGAATCCGATTTGAAGGAGATAAGGTTCATAAACATCTTCAATTGTGGTTGATTCCTCCCCTATACTAGCAGCAATCGTATCAATTCCAACAGGACCACCTCTGAACTTCTCAATAATCCCTCTCAGAAGCTTATGGTCAATATGGTCAAGCCCAAGTTTGTCTACCTGGAGCAGTTCAAGCGCTTGATCAGCCAACGGAAGTGTAATGACGCCATCTGCGCGCACCTGTGCAAAATCACGCACTCTCCTGAGTAGCCTGTTGGCGATTCGAGGCGTTCCCCTTGAACGCCTCGCAATTTCAACAGCTCCGTCCCAATCAATTTTAGTGTCGAGTATTTCAGCAGTCCTGACAACAATATCGGTGAGCTGTTTGTCATTATAATACTCCAACCGGCACAGCACTCCAAAGCGATCGCGCAAAGGAGCTGAAACAGCCCCGGCGCGAGTGGTGGCACCGACTAAGGTAAATGGAGGCAAGTCCAGCCTGACAGACCGCGCTTCTGGACCTTTTCCAATCACAATATCCAGACAATAGTCTTCCATTGCCGGATATAAAACCTCTTCAATTGCACGCGGCAATCGGTGGATTTCATCTATAAACAGAACCTCTCCAGGTTCGAGTGAAGTAAGAATAGCTGCTAAATCCCCTGGTCGTTCAATAGCCGGTCCGGACGTCGTCCTTACATTCACGCCCATTTCGTTGGCAATGACCACTGCCAGCGTTGTTTTTCCGAGCCCGGGCGGACCATATAGCAACACATGGTCAAGTGCTTCTTTTCTCATTTTTGCCGCTTCAATAAAGATAGACAGATTGCCTTTCACTTTGTCCTGGCCGATATACTGGGAAAGCGACTGCGGACGGAGACTTTGTTCAAAAGACACATCATTCATAGACGCTTCTCCAGAAAGCACCCTTTCCTCCATCCATGATCACTCCTTCCGTGTTATTGTTTCAGAAGCATTTGAAGTGCACTTTTAATATATTGGTCTGTTGTCAGAACATCCTTTGCCAGTTTTGGACGTACTTTTTTCAACTCTCGGTCAGAATATCCCAATGCCGCAAGCGCAAGCATCGCTTCATCTAGTTCGACCAAACCGTCAGAAGCTGCTTCCACTGCTTCATGGTCGACATCTGCCGCAGCTTCCACCATTCCTTCAGGAAGAACATCATGCAATTTCCCCTTCAGATCAAGGATCATTTGTCTGGCCGTTTTCTTACCCACTCCAGGAAACTTAGTCAAAAACTTCTCATCTTCCATTTCAATTGCTTGGATGACTTGTTCAGGCTCTCCGAATGCCAAGATAGCCAAGGCGCCTTTAGGGCCGATTCCGGAAACACTGATTAGCTTCTTGAACATCTGCCTTTCAGTATTGGTCCCAAAGCCGTAAAGTGCAAGGATGTCCTCTCGGACATGCTGATATGTATAGATGACAGTCTCTACACCTTTTTTCACTGAAAAAAGGAAAGGATTCGGCGTCAAAATCTGAAAGCCGATTCCATTATTTTCTATCACAATATATTCGGGACCGATATGTTCTACAGTCCCTTTGATGTATTCGTACAATGGTTTCTCTCCTCTTTCATACTAACCATCATTGTATCATATAATTCATTTATCATTATACAAAAAACAACATATGTTCTAACCTATTTAACATCAAAGTTTTTTTAAAAGTCAACTTTATCCGAATCCGTCCGTGAATATAATGAGTAGGTGAAACCTGGAAGTACTTCAAGCCGTGGATTGATTTAATAACATCAAAAATAACAGTCAACACCCTTGATCATGCCACTGATCAAAATACTCGTTTTTTATTTTGAATGCAAATACATTATACATAGTGAAAAATTTGGTAAACTATAGAATATCTAATGAAAGAGGGGTTATCGAATGCAGCAGTTTGACGGTTTTACAGAAAATGACTTTCAGACCTTTCACATTGACGGCCTTGATGAAAGAATGGAAGCCATCCGAGGTAGAATTCAGCCAAAGTTTAAAACGATTGGAGAAGCTTTAACTTCTGATTTGAGTGCTATGATTGGTACTGAAATGTTTTTACATATTGCTAAGCATGCCAGAAGAACAGTAAATCCACCTCAGGACACTTGGCTGGCGGTTGCAAATAATAAACGTGGATATAAAAAGCACCCTCACTTTCAAGTTGGGCTTTTTGATGACCATGCTTTTCTCTGGCTTGCTTATATATATGAGCTGCCTGATAAGAGTGAGATCGCTAAGAAATTCCTGAATCATATGGCTGAAATCCAAGAGAAAGTCCCTGGCGAATTTGTTATCTCCATGGATCATATGAAAAAGGATGCTGTTACACTCAAAGAAATAGATCTGAAGAAGACACTTGAACGTTTCCGCGATGTCAAAAAAGCGGAATTTCTCATCGGAAGACATGTTGCGGCTGATGATCCGATAGTCCAAGATGGTGACCAATTCATTTCATTGGCAAGAGATACATTTGAAACACTCGTCCCTATCTATAAGCTAGGTTATGCCTAAAAAGCGAAAAGCCGGACACCTAGCCGGCTTTTTCGTTTTTTTTTACAGATTGACATTTGCCATTTGGGCGACTGAAAGCCAAGGTCTGTTCTCTTCCCAGCGTACATTAACCGGAAGGTGAAACGTCTCGGATAATAGTGTATCTTTTATTACTTCTTCCTTTGGACCAGCCGCCACTATTTTCCCATCACTAAGTAGCAATACATGTGTAATTCCCTCGACTAACTCCTCAATATGATGAGTGACATAAATGATGCTGCAGTTGCTTCTATCAATTTCTTTCGTTAAGGCTAGGACTTGCTCTCTTGATAAAATATCCAACCCTGTACACGGCTCGTCCAATATTAATAATTTGGGATCATTCATTAAAGAACGTGCTATTAGAACCCTTCTTCTCTCTCCCTGCGACAACAGCTGATAAGGTTTCCCTTTCAAATGTCCCAATCTGAACCTTTTAATTAGTTCATCTGCCTTTTCCCAATCGGCTTTTTCTACCTCCTCATAAATGCCAAATGAAGCAAATTTTCCGCTTACAATGATCTCTTCAATCGATTCGTACTCAATAATATGAGAAAACCGGTTTAATGAACTACTGACAAAGCCAATTTCCTTGCGAAGATCCGACAAATACGATTTTCCAAATTGATGATCAAGCACCGTTACATTTCCTTCTGAAGGAAAATGGTAGCCCGATATGATATTTAGAATAGAAGTTTTACCCGATCCATTCAGCCCAAGAATACCCCAATGCTCCCCCTTCTGTATTCTCCAATCAATGCCGCTTAGGATGTCTCTTCCTTCTCTTTTCCAAGAAACTCCTTCAAGAGATAAAATCGTGTCCATACCTGTCATCCCCACTTTACAGAATAAAAAGTTTATTTTTACAGTAACAGAGTTTGATACAGGTGTAAATGAATGAATACCACGGTATTTTTATAAAATCGATCATACCTATGTCATTGCTGTTACTCACCATGGGGATGAAGCCTCTAAATATATACAAAGTGAAAACCAATAAGATACATGTTATAAAAATAATCAAGAATTCCTGCTTTTTGTCCACTGGATCATCCCCCTTACCGGCTATTTTATGCAAGTAAGTAGCGGAATTTACATTGTTCATTTGGGGATTTTCACATTCTAATCTTATGGAAAAGAGTGATGTGAAAAAACGAGGACATGCGATCGGCCTGAGAATTGCTCTCAATCGTGTGATGAATCTAAGAAATGACCAGATTTTTTTGTTTTTGCTTAAAAAAATCACGAGTTGCCCTTTTTCACGTCTATCATTATCGCGGCTTTGTATCTTCGGAAATTTTAAAGGACCATCATGGTTTATTCGTATATTTTTTGTCATAACGGGTTACTTGTCTTAACCAGTGTTAGGAATTCCCATATTCTATAATGAAAGCTAAAGGTAAGGGGGTGCTATCTATGGGGGGCTTTGCAGGAGGAGGCTATGGTTCAGGCTTTGCTTTGATTGTCGTATTGTTTATCCTCTTAATCATTGTTGGAACTTTCTACGGCGGTTATGGAGGATACTAATCGGTACACAAGAACAACAGTTATTTTGTCCTGGCAAGACATTTTTGAAGCCAAGAAACGAATGTGCAAAACGTTTCTTGGCTTCTGACATTTATCCCATTGAATGAGTTTGATTTCTTCCTTTGCCCTGTCCCATTGTAGACAATTGCGGAATCATATTGGAGAGCTGCCCGCCCCTTCCTGTCATCATACTGTAAGCAGCCGCTCCGATTCCAACAGAAGCAATAATCGGCAAGATTTGAACCTTTTTATTTGGCACCTTATGTCACCCGCCCGCTTAATTTTTTGCTCACTTGAGCATCTATAGGTTTTCCGATTCGCTTCATAAAAAACAACCATTTCTTAACAACAGGGGGCACTTTAGCACTTTAACGCACCGGGGGTCAGACCCCCCTAAGACCCCCCTTAGTGAAGAATGTCCACTCCCTTTGATTTTTCGAGGAAAGCCTTCGTTTTTCTGTTGACTGGTTCTTTAAGGAATGTTCCAAACAATATGGCTGCCAGCCCGAACAAAGCCAAGACAATTAAATCCCTTATAACTGATTGCCAAACGATGCCCCCAATTGCTTCCCTCATCAGGTCAACCGCATAGGTAAACGGCAATAGCGGGCTGATGATTTGGAAGAATTCCGGTAATAAAACGACAGGATACGTTCCACCTGAGCCGGCAATTTGCAAAACAAGCATCACAATCGCCAATGCCTTTCCAATATTCCCAAATACCGACACAAGTGTGTACACGATTCCCACAAACACAAGGCTGATAAATAGACCAAATAGAATCATCCAAAAAGGATGACGGGCGGGAACCTCCAAAATGAGTAAGTCTCCACACACCACAATCAATGTTTGTAAAAACCCTATGCTCCAAAAAGAGAAGAGCCTGCCAAAGTATATTTGTTTACCAGTAAAATCTTCATGGTTTTTCAAATCAGTTGACAATAATGATATTAAAAGAAGCGCTCCAACCCATATCGATAAAACAGTATAAAATGGAGTCATTCCCGTTCCATAGTTTTTAATAGGAAAAACCTTGTTTTCATTTAATTGCACAGGTTCTTCAAAGAAACTTCTTTCTGCATTTGGATCATTCAAAAGCAGTTGGATGATCTCATTAAGATTCGTTTCTCCTTGTAATTTCCTGATTTTATCTGCAAGCTCACGAACCTTTTCATTTACATAAGGAAATTCCCCATGCGCGTATTCAAGCGCATCCATTCCTTTGCCTAAATTTTTATCCGTCCTCTGCAATATTTTTTCAACCTCAGGCAGCGAAGTCTGTATTTCCGTCAGCATCTCCCTTGCACCGGATAAAGTTTTCTGGGCCTTTGAAATTTCGTTCATAACAGTTGGTTCAATGTTTTCTTTATATTCTTTTGCAAAAGCATCTATTTTCACAGAAGTATTTCCGGCCAGCTGCTGAAGACTCCCCAGCGTTTCATTAAATTCTTTCTTCTTCTCTTCAAGCACTGCGTTAATTTCAGCCGCTTTCGTCTGAACCTGCTGAAGGTCTTTTTTTAATTGAGCTGTCTTGTCAATCGCCAGATCAATTTGAGTCTGATCAATTTGAGGCATATGATTTTGACTTTCACCTTCATTTTGGTCAACCTTTTGATTCTGTTGGGTGCTGTTCAGTTTTTTTGCCTCGCTTAAGGCGGACTGTACAGTATCAAGAGTCCCTATTGCCTCCGTCAGCTGAGACTGAAGCTGATCGTTGATTTGGTCGCCTTTACTTAAATCAATCTCCTGTCCTTGAACCTTGTCAAGGAAATCGTTGATATCTGCAGTGACCTTTTGAACCTTTTGTATATCTGCATTAATTTTGGGCGCCATTTCCTGAAGCCTTTTTTCTGCATCTGATAAAAAAGCGGATGTTTTATTCATTGTATCTAAGCCGTCGCTTGTTAATTGCCTTGCTTCAGGTATCATTCCCTGTGCTTTATTCATCATTTCTTCTGCAGAAGAAGCATCTTTCAGGGAGTCGTTGATTAATTGATTAATTTCCGGAAGATCTTCTTCCAGAGTGAACACATATTGTTCAAATTGTTTGATATCTGGCAAATCTTTCTGCAATTCAACCCCAATTTCATTAAACAATTCAAAAATAACTCCATTCACTGTACCAACGAATTTGCTGCTCACTTGTTCAACAATCATGGATGCCCCTTTTTGGGTAATTTTCGGGGAGATAGAGTTCATTTTTTCATTGACATAATATTCTATCTTCGCTTTTTTAGGATGATCCGAAATGACAGTACCTAAGCTCTCGGAGAAATTCTCTGGAACGATGATAACAGCAAAATAGTCCCCATTTCGCAATTCCTTCATCGCTTTTTTTCGATCGGTAAAATGCCAGTCCAGGTCTTTGTTTCCTTTCAGTTCATTCACCAATTCTTTTCCAGCATCAATAGACTTATCCCTTACGACTGCCCCTTTATCTTCGTTCACAAGCCCCACAGGGATTTGGTCGGTATGGGAATAAGGATTCCACATCGCCGCAATATTCAGCCATGCGTATAAGGAGGGAAGAAAGATGAGCCCCCCAATAATAATGGCAGCCGCCCAATTTGTACTGACGTTCTTAAGATCTCTCGTAAAAATTTGATTCATAAGATATCCTTTCTATTTGGATGATGTTTCGTTAATATTCTGACCCATTAACGGCATAAAATTATTTGAAACCTAAATGTTTTTCATCCGTAACAAAGATAATATATCATATCGAGAGGATGCGAGAAAATATGCTTATCGTAACAACTGAAAATATTGCCAATTACAAAATCATTGAAACAAAAGGCCCAGTGTTCGGAATCACAGTAAGGGCCAGGGGAGTTGGAAAGGATATTGTAGCATCTTTCAAAGGGTTGTTGGGAGGAGAAATCAGCCAATACACGGAAATGCTTGAAGACGCTAGGAAACAAGCCATTGATCGGATGGTGGAAAATGCAAGAGCGATGGGAGCCAACGCAGTAACAATGATGCGATTCGATTCGGGGGAAATCGGGCAAAATATGAGTGAAATCATCGCGTATGGAACAGCGGTGATTGTGGAAGAGGCCTAATTTGTTGAAGTGGATCATCAGCTTTTACGGGCTCCAAATATTGTTATTCGTTTTTTTAATCATCATCTCATGGTTCATATGGGACAAACGTTTTAAAAAGAAACATGGGCGCGAAGTCCCAGATGGTTTCGAGCGGACGAATGAAATCTCCATTGACCCGACAACAAATAAAAAATTGACCGTTTATTATAACCCTGAAACTGGTGAGCGATTTTACAAAGAAGAGTAGTGATCCAGCAAAAAAATTTGGAGGTGCCCTAGCTCAGTGATCATAACTGTCTAGGGGCCTTTGTGACGTCAGCAGACTTAAGACGTCACCCTCCAGTTTTTTTAAAAAAAGGCGCCTTCTGAGCAATTTGTTCAGCTAACGCCTTTTTCCTTCACATTATTTTGAAGCTTTGTTTCTGAATAGCGGTAACTTTTCCAAGTAGATGATGTCTTCTCTTCCCGCTGCATTTCCTTCAGCTAAAATAGCCGCTTTTGCAGCAACTATACCGCCCGCCTGAACAACCAGCTCTTCCAAGCCCCGCACGGACTGCCCTGTACTGATCACATCATCAATAATAGCCACCCTTTTTCCTCTGATCTGCTGAACATCTTCACTGTCCAAGCATAGTAGCTGTTTTTTCTGGGTAGTTATGGACTCAACTTCGTTGACCAAAGGGGACTCCATATAAGGTTTGATGCTTTTGCGTGCAACTACATACTGCTTCATGCCAAGCTGCTTGGACAATTCATATATAAGCGGGATTCCCTTCGCTTCTGCTGTAACCAAAACATCCACTTCCGGCAATTTGCTTGCGAGAATTGGTGCAGTATATGAGACCAGCTCCGTATCTCCAAGAATAACAAAGCTTGCGATACTAAGCTCATCCGAAATAGCAACTATTGGTAGCTCTCTTTGTATATCCCCAATCGTTAATGTGTAAGTCTCCATTTAACCATCTCCTTAAAAACCGAATAGTCCTATTAAGAATTGTATAATTAATCCTGCCAGCATGCCAAGAAATGGGTCAGTAATTGCCGTGACAGCCATTGTGATCCCGCCGACTAGACCGGAAGCCGGCTCCCCAGTAGAAAATGAAGCAGCAGCATTTCCTGGCAATGTGACAATGGCACCTAGCACAAATAAAAATCCTGCTATGGAAGCACTTGGTACAAATCGTCCTATCTTAGGAAGTAGCCCAGCAAATAAAATAACAGCCATGATTATCATCATCAGAACACCTGACCAAACTGGGTGTGGAGCACTAGCGGTTGCTGAAATGACCACTTCAACCGGCGCGCCTCCAAAAAACGACGATACCATGTCTGCCAAGCTGCTAATCACGGTCAGTACATCGACATTGACGTTTGTTTGTGCAATTTCTCCATTTATTTTACCAAAAGCGATATTTGCCCCTATGTTCAAACATACCATTGCCAATGCTCCACGGATCACCATCGGATTAAGAACGAGCTTTTGACGGACAAGTCTTTCCTTCTCAGGAGTTTTCAATTCAGCTTTATTGTTTCTTGTAAGAAAGTAATAGACAATACTTGAGAGAATAACTGAAATAGTTATCGTGTAAACAAGATCCTTTGTCGCCATATATACAATCAGAGCACTGGCAAAGGACGTAATCCCAATTAATTGATTGTTTTTCGCCATATCCCAGGCCACTTTAGTTAACATAATACCAACACCAGCCATCATCCCGCTTGTGATGACAGGTCCGATCCAGTCAACAATTTTCTCCAATAATCCGAATAAGCCGATTGGCACCATGATCAAGGCACCAAAAAAGATCATGGAAAGCCGTTCACGCATGTTTTTACCCATTGTTCCAGCCAGCGTGATTGTTTCCGCCTGATAGGAAATAACCGGAACAGAGCCCATGATGGCATTTCCGCCTGCACCTATTATAAATGCGAGAGCTGTTGGTACCGAAGCAAAACCGAAGGTTAGTGCCAGGAGCCCCTGTGGAAGTCCATTCAGTACTACGCTTAATGCTGCCAATATGTCTTTGAAAATATCCATAATACACTCCATTCTTTTATTTAGGATAAAATACGAACATTAACATTATTACATTAAACATTGTACGGTTTCGACAAGTTTTTTCAAGCCCTTTAATAAAATTTCCAATATTTTTTTTCATCCGATTTAAGCCTTTATTTCGGCATTAATAAAAAAGTTAAATGATCATGGTTCGGTGCTCAAAGTTTTTTTTGGCTAGATAGGAGTGTTGTACAATGTGAAAAACTTACTCATCTTATGTTTAAGTACCCTTTTAATAGCAGCATGCACTGAAAAGAATGATCAGCTTGAACAGTTGTTCAAACTGACCTTCCAAAAAAATCCTTAAAGAACAAAATCGCTTACGCGACTAACTCACGACCCAAGTGATGATTAATCACTTGG
>JAABNQ010000135.1 GCA_009928435.1 Bacillus sp. HF117_J1_D | reverse complement strand
GCTTAATCAGGTCCTTGATCGTTGGAATTCGCTCCACCACACGAGCGATCAACGAATAGACCATGGCACCGTAATTCAACTCCCTCGGGGCACCCATTTTGTTGGGCTTTTCAAGCAGTGTCCAGATTGGATTCAGATTGAGGGTTGAAAAGACTGCCTCAAAGTGATGGGGAGATTCCATCTCATATAATTCATGCATGTCAAATAAGCTTTGTTGTCGTATAATGGACATAGGGGCATCTCACCTCTCTGTTAAGGTTGTTGTGGTAACTACCATTATACAGAATTTGGGGAGGTGCTCCATTTTTTGTGCCTTGAAAGCTTTGAGCCCCAAGGGCTCTAAATTATGAAATTAACTCAAATTAATGAAATTGAAGATAAAATTAGCTTAACAAAAGATGAGCATCTCGATTCACTTGATGATCTAGATGCCATTTATCTATTAGTTAATCATCAAATCACTAGAATTGCCGGAAAAGATGTTTCTACTTATAAAACAAGATCCGAATTAATTAAAGCAATTAAAGAAAATCCTGATGAGGTCTATCATTATCGGATGCACCACAGCAATAATATTTTAGATGTTTCCTATGAATTTGACAAGTTATCACAAAATCAAGAATATAAAAGGCGCAAAGAGGCTATCGAAAGAAAAACTGATGGTCAAATTGAAAAGTTAAAAGTAGAACTTCAAAATTTAATAAACCGAAAAGCAACCATACAAAATAGTAGGTTAAGAGATATTATCACCAAAGATAATATTGATAAGGTTTTTAGTGTATCCTATATCAATGAAATTGGCGAAGAGGATAATTTTGGAAAAATTAAAGCAAGTCCTTATTTTCCGTTAATAAAATATTTGGTGCGAAACGGATACATTGATGAAACATACTCAGACTATATGACATATTTTTACGAAAACAGTTTAAGTCGGGTCGATAAGAATTTCCTTCTTAGCGTAACGGACCAATTATCAAAAGAGTATTCATACTCACTTAAAGATCCGCAGCTGGTACTATCAAGACTAAGACCTGCTGATTTTGATCATGTTGAAGTACTTAATTTTAATTTGTTATGTTATATATTACAAACACAAAAAAGTAATGAAAAATATCTAAAAAAATATCTGCAGCAATTAATGAGAACACGTAATTTTTATTTTATTGGTGAGTTTTTGGAGACCCAGAGGGAGACGAATTTGTTTGTAGAAGCAGTTAATAATTTTTGGCCGGATATTTTTCATTGCATAATCAGTGAAAGTGATTTTAGTCATGAACAGATTAAACAATATGCCATATATACTTTATATTATTCTCCAGAGGATGATATTAAAGAGCTAAATACAAATAACAATTTATCAGAATTTATTTCTAACAGTTCCGACTTCCTAGACATCAATCAACCAAATATGAACAAACTAATATCTGGATTTTCATTGGTGAATGTTAGATTTAAATGGATCGATTTTGAAGTTTCAAACAAAGAACTTTTTGAAGCAGTATATAATAATAATTTATCCCAAATTACGAAAGTAAATTTACTAAAAACTAATTTAGGGGTTATTGGT
>JAABNQ010000134.1 GCA_009928435.1 Bacillus sp. HF117_J1_D | reverse complement strand
GAACAAAATCGCTTACGCGACTAACTCACGACCCAAGTGATGATTAATCACTTGGGCTCTCTCTCGCCTCAATCATGGTGCCATTACACTTTGGGCAATGTAATTTCACTTCTTCTCCTTTGTTTAAGTCCACACTAAATTCGCCGATGATATATTCGGGAACTTCATCGGTTGTATTGCAATCCAGGCACCGGAAAATGACAATCTCCAATTCTTCGTCTAACCCAAAAGGATCTTCCTCTTTTAGCCAGTCTTCCAGATTCTCCTGTTGATTTTTTCTGCTAGACAAGCCCGTATTCCCTCCATTTCTTATACGTTTCGGTTTCTTGCATGTAATGATAGATCCACCCATAATCACTGTGCCATATCCCAACCAGGTCCATCTCTCTTTTGCAATGGGGGCATTCAAAAGGATCTTCTTCGAAGGAGTCAATCATTCTTTGCCTATATGACTTTTTTCTTCGCTTTGACTCCAACACAAAAGCAATTTGCCTAGTGCGCATAAACGCATGCAGACTTAGCACCTGTGCGGTCTTACGGTAAGACCGTCTGCTGTACAGCCCGTAACGTCCAACCATACGAAAATGCTTGGGCGGGATGTGCTGTAGAACTTCAAATATGAATCTGAACACGCTCACTTTTTTATCTACCCGCTTCCCACTCTTATGATCCTCATACCAGTAATGGACCCTCTCGCCATCATAATTCTCTATCCGGTATTCCGCGATAGCTGGCCGGGCGAGGTACCGGCCTATATACCTAGCGACCCCTTTGGCATTTGTAATTCTCTTTTCGGCATTCACATAAAAACCTTTGGGATATCTTTGATACAACTCATTTACAAGCTCGCTCATCTGTTGGTTGCCTGGAAACCATTTCTTTATTAGATCAAGGACAACCTTTTGCCATGATTTTCTCAGGTAATCATAAGGAATATACCCACCACTTGATACCCATTCGTTCTTATTATCCAAAGCTCCCTCGGTGACAAGCGCATGAATATGGGGATTAAATTTTAAATCTCGTCCAAATGTATGTATAACCGTAATAATCCCAGAGCGCAATCCTCTTTTTTTGCTTCTTTGATAATTGTGATATTGAAACACTTCGGCTACTTGCTTGCTTAATTCATTAAGCTTTTTTCTATCGTGATAAAAAACATTTCTTAGTTCTTTGGGGATGGTAAACACCATATGGCGGTGGGGGACATTAAAAATCATATCCTGTTGTTTATCTGACCATTCATCCGTATACTTTTTTCCGCAACCATGGCAAAAACGGCTTTTACAGGTGAAACATACAAACTTAGGGGCAGGATTCCCTTCACAGCCAAGACATTCATAGCGGGCATATCCCATATCCCGCGTCCCGCATTTAATGGTTTTCTCTACCGTTTCTTTGATGTATTCGCGGTAAGCTGCAGGGAAAAGGCTGTCGTGCATCTCCCAAAAACCCGAGAAATGATCTTTTAATATTTGTTTGATGACACCACTGCCTCTACCCTTCATCCTAACTCACCACCAAATAGTTAAACAAATTTTACCACAAGTTATCCACAGGCACAGAATTTTATAATTTCCTAGACAA
>JAABNQ010000133.1 GCA_009928435.1 Bacillus sp. HF117_J1_D | reverse complement strand
AAAATGTCTAACTGTACTTCCACAATTGGAAATGAAAGTAAGTTTGAACAAGCTTAGTTTAAATTGCTGAATATTCATTCAATTAATACCTAAAAAAGGGCATACTTCTCCCTAGGATATAAACAGATTTTTTAACTGTTTGACTTAGCTAGGAATTAGACAGCTAAAGATAATGAAAACTGTTCAACTTGCCTTAGCTGCAACTCCTTTATTTTCTCAACATGATCTTTGGGTAAAACTGTTTCCCGAACATGCATGATGATCCGTTCAATGAGCCGAAATGTATCTCTCATAATGAAAAAAGATTGCACTTTTTCTGTGGTTTTCACAGGAACCTTTTTATGACGCAAGACGGAATCTAGCTGATTGGATTCATGGGCAAAAGCCAGTTCTACTTGCTTACGAAAACGGAGCATATTTTCTTGTACAGATGAGCCTTGTGGAACGGGGCCATAAAAGAACGGATTTTCTTCAAATGAAAAGCCAAACTGTTTGTCACAAGTTGCTTGGAGTGGGCAGGCCATGCATTTGTCCTCATCTCCATTAAACCAAGATGTGTAGGTATCTTTGTCGAATCCATCCCAAATTAACTCATGTCCAGCTTTACATTCTGGTTTTCCTTCTGAGGAACATGTTTCTGGGATCACAGTATTCTTTTTAAAATCTGTAACTATTGCCACATCATATTCTAGTAAGGATTCAGCTTGATCATCCGCACTAAAATAACCTAAATCGGCTGCAAGATATTCTACTTCCAATTCTCCAATTTGTTTGAGTTTTTCAACCAATGGAAGTAGAACATCGATGTCAGCAGTATCAGGTGGCAGAACAATAGACAAAAGCGTCACTGGTCCAGAAGGTGTGGGACAAACAATAGAATGTTTACGATATCCAATAAAGAACTTGTTCTGATTAGCTTTATTACGTTGTACACCAACTTTGGCATCTGGATCTGAATACGTTTTTTCACATTCGCAAATTTCTTTGTTTTCACAGTTACATCGTTTCTTTTTATAACCATTCACATGTGCATAAACTGGTCTAGAGTCAATACCAGAAAGAGCAGGTTGTAAAAAGTCACCCAGCTTTAGTGCTTGACGTATAAGATCAAACAAAATTGCATAAAACAGTTCTGGTGTTACGTTCTTTCGAAAGTGACTTAAGCTACTGTGAACGGGCACATCCTTAATGTTTGGTGTACCGATGAAGTTACGCCAAGCTTGATTTTTTGGATATACAAGTTGCTTACAAAGTTGACGGAAAGATGAAATTTCAGGTCGAGTGAAATACAAATAATGCATCCGAAAATAGGTCCTAGGATCTACTGAAGGACGTCCGCCATCTTTGTAAAGTGGTTTGATTTTTTCTAAAACGATTGAATCATCTACATGATCGATGTAATCTATTAGTTCCACATCAAAGCCGAGTGTGTTATAGTAGTGGAAAGGAATTAGTTCTAATTGTAATTCCATGAAAATGCACCTCGCAAAATTGGTATTTTTGGTTGTTTCGTCGCTTCCATTTTACCATATTTCGCTATAGGTGCATTTTTTATTTTATCGGAAATTGAGGGCTTTTTGAACACGCTCT
>JAABNQ010000024.1:26817-45582 GCA_009928435.1 Bacillus sp. HF117_J1_D | reverse complement strand
CGTCAGGAGTCGTCCAGTCTGTACGTCGATGAACAGGCGCTTTCGCTTTTGTTCATGAGAAGCGCTTTGCTCAGCGCCGATAAGAGCACTTCGTTTTCCTTTGTCTCCAAAGAGATGATTGTCTAGTTTCAGACGGCGGGAGCTCAAGGTCTCTCTCTATCACTCCGCCAGTTTTTCCAAGTTCCCGTTCCGATCCATCTTAAAAGTAGATGCCGAACGCTCCTCTTCATCAAAGAGGACTAGTTTTCTTGCACGGTTTAAGATTTTCATAAGTGTCTCGTAGTCTTCCTGCATTGTCTCGGAACTGTCTTCCAGCTTTCCAATCTTTTCCTTTAATTGTTTATTTTCTTCTAATAAACCATTTACTTCTTTTTTCAATCTTACATTCTCGCTTCTTAAGGCATCCGTATTAAATTCTGAATGATGCAGCTGCTGAAGATAAGCGACGATTTGTCCTAGGTCTAGTTCTGTTGGCTTCTGCTCTTCTGTAAAAGAAGGTAATAGTGTACCAGCTTCAGATGCAAATTCGTCCATAAGGTTGTCATTGTTATTTTCTAACGGTATCTTCAGCTCCATATTGTCATTGCTGTCTTCCAGGATAGGTGCCTTAAAATCCTGCAATGATGGGACCGGCGGTTGATACAACAGTTTTTTCTTTCCTCCTTGGTCCTTTCCAAGCAAACGCTGTCTTTGTTTGCGTTGCTTCTTGGCTAAATCAAGTGCCTTCTCATACTGCTGGCGTACAACTGCATTCCATCTGAAACCGCAGGCTGCGGATGTCCTATTCAATCTGTCACCTACCTCTTCAAATGCATTCAGTTGTGTGCTGCCTTCGCGGACGTGGCGCAAAACTGTTTCCGCCAATAACAAATCATTTTCTTCCGTCCAAGCATCCTGACGTGTTTTCATATGAATCAACTCCCTTTTTAAAATAGATATTAATCAAAGGATGTTCAATCCAATCATTTTTTATACCAATATGGCAAAAAATTGATAGTTTTTCATGAGCTTATGGATCCGGTGTTCGCAAAAAGTGCTCAGACCATTCCTTTCATTCATTATGGAAAGCCGGTATAATAGAAACATGATAGATAGGAAGAGGGAAGCTGATGATTGATGCCAGCATCAAATTAAGTGAGGAAAAAGTATTTAAAGATCCTGTTCATGGATATGTCCACGTCAGAGATAAGCTTATCTGGGATCTCATCGGTACAAGGGAATTTCAGCGGCTTCGGCGCATTAAACAGCTCGGAACAACCTATTTGACATTTCATGGAGCCGAGCACAGCCGATTCAGCCATTCGCTTGGCGTGTATGAGGTTGTCAGACAAATCATAGATGAAGTATTTGAAGGGCAGTCTGATTGGAATAAGGGCGAGAGGATGCTCTCTCTTTGTGCTGCGCTATTGCACGATTTAGGGCACGGCCCGTTTTCCCATTCTTTTGAAAAAGTATTTGATTTGGATCATGAGCATTTTACAAAGAAAATTATTCTTGAAGATACGGAAGTAAACAAGGTTCTTCGATCTGTCAGTCCCGATTTTCCGCAAAGGGTGGCTGAGGTGATAAGCAAAACTTATCATGACAAGCTGGTGGTAAGCTTGATTTCGAGCCAAATTGATGCGGATCGAATGGATTACCTACAGAGGGATGCTTATTTCACTGGTGTCAGTTACGGACACTTCGATATGCAAAGGATCATGCGTGTTATGAGGCCCAAAGAAGATCATGTTGTGTTTAAATCAAGCGGGATGCATGCGGTAGAAGACTACATCATGAGTCGCTATCAGATGTATTGGCAAGTCTATTTCCACCCTGTCACTCGTAGCGCCGAAGTCATTTTAACTAAGATACTCCAACGTGTGAAGGCTTTATTCCGGGATCATTATCCATTTAAAAAAGAGCCTGTTCATTTTAGGTCATTATTTGAAGAAAATGTGACTCTTCAAGATTATATCAAGCTGGATGAACCGGTGATTCTATATTATTTCCATATGTGGGAAGAGGAAGAAGATCTCATTTTGCGTGATTTGTGCCGGAGATTTATGGACCGTGATCTGTTTAAATATGTTGAATTTGATCCAGCCGAGCAATATAGGGCATTAAGAGAGCTTGAGGAGTTATTTCGGAAAGCTGGCATTAATCCGGAGTATTATCTTGCTGTTGATTCTTCTTCTGATTTGCCGTATGATTTTTATCGACCGGGAGAGGAAGAAGAGAGACTTCCAATCCACTTATTGATGCCAAACGGAGAACTTTCTGAGCTTTCTAGAGAGTCGTCGATCGTCCAAGCCATTTCCGGAAAAAGAAGAACGGACCACAAATTGTATTATCCGGAAGATATTTTGCTGGATGATTCGGAGAATCGGGAGCTAAAGCAACAGATTCTTTCCATTCTGAAAAAATTTTAAACTATCCATTGAAAAAATAGATAGCGGGGGTTGAGCAAGGGTTATGCTGCATGATCATCAAAAATTAATGAGTATTTTTGCCCTAGCAGGGGAAATTACTGGAAGGAAAAAGCTGCAAAAAATGGTTTTTATCGCCAAAAAAATGAAATTTCCGTTTCAGGAAAAGTTCCAATTTCATTTTTATGGTCCTTACTCAGAAGAATTGACATTAAGGGTTGAAGAATTATGCAATTTTGGATTTATTGAAGAGGTGAAAGAGGATAAAGGCGGATACAGTCAATACCGCTATACCATCACTTCTGCCGGGAGTGAATTTTTTGAATCGGAATCAATGAATATCCCCCAATTGAGAGAGTGCTTGATTGACATGAATGCGCAAAGTTCCCGTTTTCTTGAACTCGTATCAACGGTCTTGTACTTTGAGGAACTTACCAAAGATGAAGTCATAGAAAAGGTTGCAGAATTGAAAAGAAAGCAAAATTATTCCGAAGAGGAAATTGGTGAAGCGTATCAATACATTGAAACATTAAAAAAGACAGCTTATTCGCATTAAATTGCGGACAGGCTGTCTTTTAAGGATTTTATTTTATTATCGGTCTAGCTTCAACGAACAGGATGGCCTATTGCAGGTGTAGCGTCAGGCTACCGCTTGAGCTTGCAGATGGACAGGCTGTCTGATGAAGACTAGTGGAGAAAGACTTTCGTTTTTATATAGAATTGCCGCGGGCGACTTGCGCTTTTCTTATTCGTCGCAGGCTCGTTTGCCGGCAACGGCGTAATGGTTTTTCGTCATTTCTTCAATTACGATGGTCACAGCTTCTTTAGATGCACCAGTTGTTTCCACAACCGCATCAGTCACTTTCTCTACAAGCGCTTTCTTCTGATCGTCTGTACGTCCTTCGAACATTTTAACAGTTATAATAGGCATATATGATTCCTCCTTTGCTCGTTGTACATAGAAATTGTATTCCTTTTTTGGGAGAGAGGCAAGAAACAGACGTATGGAATGAGCGACATGGAATAATTTTGTATAATGGATCAAAGACAAGAATGATAAATAAGGCGAGGGCGTACTGGTCCAGGTATTTCCATGCTTGAGAAGGTGACGACCGGAGCGAGATTGATAAAGGGGCTGGATAGATGGAGAGATTTCTCGCGTTCCCTTTGGAACAAATTCCGCTTGTGGCGGCTGTATTATTAATTGCATTTACAGTGCATGAATTTGCGCATGCTATTACGGCATATAAATTCGGGGATCCGACGGCAAAGGAGCAAGGCAGGCTCACCCTAAATCCAATGCAGCATTTGGATCCGATTGGGACAATCTTGATTTTTATAGCGGGATTCGGTTGGGCGCGACCGGTCCCGGTGAATCGTTATCACTTTAAAAATCCGCGGCTAGCAGGCATCATTGTTTCGTTGATGGGGCCAATCAGCAATTTTGCTTTGGCGGTTTTGGGCACGGCTATTTTGTTCATATTGGTGGCTACAGGACTTGCGGGGAAACTACCGATTTTTGTCACCCAGTTTTTCAATTTATTCGTTTGGATGAATGTCCTGCTTTTCGTTTTTAACCTACTGCCTGTACCGCCTCTTGACGGCTACCGAATCATAGAAGATTTGGTCTCGCCTTCTCTTAGGGCGAAAATGACGCAGTATGAGCAGTACGGATCGCTCATATTTTTAATACTCGTAATCACACCGTTATCGCATTATACAATCAGCCCGATATTGAATACAGTCGTCCCGTTTTTTGTAAACAGCATACAAAGTGTTTTTGCCATGTTCTTAGGCTAAGTAAAGGGAGGAAGTTTTTATGGAACAAAAAAAGAGGAAATTGGAATTTAATATTATAAAAGACGATCCGACGATGGGCCATAAAGGATACGGGGTTGGGTCCCTAAGCTTGGAGAATATCACTCCAATTATGCTTGATGTGGAAGAGGGGGAGGCGTGGATCGAAGAGCAGGCGATGCATGCCCGGAGTAAAATTGAGCGCGGAGTCAAATATGTAAAAGACCGCAGCGAATTCCCTGAAGAAGGGGCAAAGAAATATTGGGTTATATGGGTTGCGGTCGATATCAAAGAAGAGGGGCCTTATTATGCGGGCGTAACCGCATGTGAATTATATATCAACCGGCCGGCCCGACGTGGCTACAAATCAATGCCAGAACATGTCAACCATATGGACAAGGCGATGAAAGGAAAAGTGATCGTTCACAACATGGATGCTAAGTCCCGAAAAGTCCTTGCGAATTTCCTGAAAAGTCATGATGAAGGTATGTGGGAGCGCTCCAGCGCAGAATTGAAAAAAGAATTCGAGAAGTAATTTTTAGAAATGATTGTCAAACTCTGATGAAATTTTGAACAATCTATGACAGTTGTCAAAAAGGAACATTGCCATCTTGCCGATTAATAGGAAAGTAAGTAAACTTAATATAGTTTGCACGGCAAACTGGGACAAAGAAAGGCGAAAGCGCCTGTTTATCGACGTACGGACTGGAGTGCTTCCAACGAGATAAAGGAAACACGGCGACGAAGGAGCCGATGTTGACTTATCGTAGGAGGAAGCGCGAAGTCTGCTAGTCGATAGGCGCTGTAGCTGGACAAAGAAAGGCGAAAGCGCCTGTTTATCGACGTACGGACTGGAGAGGATCTGACGAGATAAAGGAAACACGACGAGCCAAAGGCGAGTCGATGTTGACTTATCGTAGGAAGAGCCTCGAAGTACGCAAGTCGATAGGCGCTGTAGCTAGACAAAAAGAAAGGCGAAAGCGCCCTTGCAGGCACTTTCGCTAATCAACAAAAAACTTGAGGCCGCACACCTCAAGTTTTTTGCTTTCTATCGGAAGAAAAAGTAGTTTTTCAGCTTGATAAAAGTTATGATTAAGTACACAAACCAATACGGGAAGTGACTATTGAATGATTAAGCATATAAAACCGTATTCTTTACATATCGTTGCAGTCGTATTGTTGACCCTTGGCGGAATCATGCTTGAACTGCTCCTTCCAACATTAATGGCCAATGTTGTTGACATTGGAATTGTCAACGGTGACATGCCTTATATTTTGAAAACCGGTGGCCTCATGTTGGTTTTCGCCTTGGTCGCTATCATTCTGATGACTGGGGTTTCTTTTTTTGCCTCTAAAACGTCTCTCGGTTTTGGAAGAGATATAAGGCGCAGTCTGTTTGTCAATGTAGAAAATTTCTCCTTGCAGGCTTTTGATAAAATCGGCACCGCATCATTGATCACAAGGTCGACAAATGATGTCAAACAGGTGCAGGATGTTTTGAATATGATTTTGCGGATGATGACAAGGGCGCCGTCGATGTTGATCGGCGGGATCATTATGGCTGTTACTAGAGAGCCCGGTCTATCCATTGTCTTTTTAGGTGCCCTCCCGCTGCTGGCACTGCTGATTTTCGTCATTTCGAGAAAAGCTATTCCTTTATTTGTTTCATTACAGAAGAAGACAGATAAATTAAATTTGATTGTGCGTGAGAATTTGACAGGAGTCCGGGTGATCCGCGCTTTTAACAACGAAACTCATGAGAAAGAACGTTTCGATACTGCAAACCTTGACTTTCGCGATACCGGAATCAAAGTAAATAAGATGATGGCTGTGCTTTTTCCTGTCATGATGATTGTTATGAATTTTACAAGTGTTGCGATAGTGTGGTTTGGAGCTATCCGGATTGATCAGGAAATTATGCAAGTCGGAAATCTGATGGCTTTCCTGCAGTACTCCATGATGATCTTAATGTCGCTTATTATGTTGTCATTTGGGTTTATTATGATCCCTCGTGCAAAAGCTTCTATGGATCGAATCAATGAAGTACTGAAAATGGAACATGATATAGCTGATCCGGAGCATCCAAAGAGGGGGCATGGTGAGCTAAGGTCCGTGGAGTTCAGAGATGTCACGTTCAGATACGCTGGTGCGGAAAAACCGGTCCTTCAACGTATTTCTTTTACTGCTGAAAAAGGAAAAACTACAGCGATCATTGGAAGCACAGGATCAGGAAAATCGACTCTTATTAAATTGATTCCTAGATTTTATGATGTGGAACAAGGCGCTGTTCTGGTTGACGGTATCGATGTAAGAAACATGTCACAGGAAGAGTTAAGAGCAAAGATTGGATACGTTCCGCAAAAAGCGGCTTTATTCAGCGGAACCGTTGCAGAAAACCTGCAATACGGTAATGAAGAAGCTAGTGAGAAAGAGATGTGGGAAGCATTGGATATTTCACAGGCGGCCGAATTTGTAAAGGAGAAGCAAGAGGGGATCCATTTAATGATTGAGCAGGCAGGAGCGAATCTGTCAGGAGGTCAAAAACAGCGGCTATCTATTGCTCGCGCTTTGATTAGAAAGCCTGAGATCTATCTCTTTGATGATAGTTTCTCGGCTTTGGACTATAAAACAGATGCAAAATTGAGGTCGGAGCTAAAAGAAATAACAAAAGATGCAATTATGATTTTAGTGGCGCAGAGAGTGAGTACTGTTACGGATGCCGATCAAATTATCGTTCTGGAAGAAGGAGAAATAGCAGGCATCGGTACCCATCAAGAGCTGCTAGCGGAAAACCGTATTTACCAGGAAATTGTATCCTCGCAGCGTGCAGAGGAGGAAGGAGCATGAGTAGACAACGTGCAGGAGGGGGTCATCCAAGGCCAGGCGGGGGACCCAGGCATGGGATCGCTCCTGGAGAAAAACCAAAAGAGTTCAAAAAGACGCTAAAAAGATTGTCAGGTTATTTGAAGCCTCGCAAATATCAGCTATTATTTGTTGCCATAGCAGCTATTTTGTCCACTTTGTTTAATGTTATTACTCCTAAGCTGCTGGGAGATGCGACGTCTTCCATCTTTTCAAGTGTCACAAAAGGAACAGGTATTGATTTCACTTTTTTACAGAAATTGCTGATTACGTTGCTTATCCTATATGTCATATCAGCCGCATTCACTTATTTGCAGCAATATTTGATGGCGGGGGTTTCACAGAAAACCACGGCTGAACTGAGGAAAGAAGTCTATGAAAAGTTGGCTAGGATGCCTTTGAGCTACTATGATCGGCATCCGCATGGCGATATTTTAAGCAGAGCCATCAATGATATAGATAATATTAACAACTCAATTCAGCAGGCGCTTTCTCAAATTATCACCTCCTTGATTGCCATTATGGGAACGCTGATTATGATGTTTGTAATCAGCCCGGTGTTAATGCTCGTTGTCTTGGTCACTTTTCCTTTGAGTGCGCTGGTCATTCGATTTGTGGCTTCATTTTCTCAGAAGCATTTTGTCAATCAGCAAAAGGAGCTTGGGAATGTAAACGGGCATATTGAAGAAATGTTTTCGGGACACCAAGTTGTCAAAGCGTTTGGACATGAAAAAGCAGCTATCGAGGAGTTTGATGAAATTAACGAGCGTCTCTATCAATCTGGCTGGCGGGCGCAATTTATAAGTGGAATCATGATGCCACTCATGAACTTTGTGGGAAATCTCGGTTATGTTTTCGTCAGCATCGGCGGGGGATTACTTGTCTTAAACGGCAGTATTCGGATTGGTGATGTTCAAGCATTTATTCAGTATTCACAACAATTGACACAGCCGATGACACAGGCGGCAGGCATCGCGAACATGATCCAAACGGCGCTAGCCTCGGCTGAACGGGTATTCCATCTGTTAGATGAAGAAGAGGAGCGGAAGGAAGAACCTGCTCAGGTCAATTTGGATGAATTGAAGGGGAAAATTGAATTTAACCATGTCCGTTTCGGTTATGAAAAAGACAAGCCGATTATCAAGGATTTAACTCTGAATGTTGAGCCGGGACAAACCATTGCGATCGTCGGGCCGACAGGAGCAGGGAAAACGACTATTATTAATTTATTGATGAGGTTTTATGAATTGGATGGCGGGCGAATTTTGATAGACGGGGTTGATATCAATAGTCTGTCCCGGGAGCAGGCGCGTTCTATGTTTGCAATGGTTCTTCAGGATACATGGCTTTTCAACGGTACAATCAAGGATAATATTGCATATGGGAGCGAAGGGGCGAACAATGAAGAGATTATTCAAGCGGCCAAGAGTGCCTATGCCGATGATTTTATCCGAACGCTTCCTGATGGTTACGAGACTATTTTGGGTGAGGACGCTTCAAACATTTCACAAGGACAGCGCCAGCTGCTAACCATCGCGAGGGCCATTTTGTCCAACCCGAAAATTTTGATTCTCGATGAAGCGACCAGCAGCGTTGATACTAGAACGGAAATGAATATCCAACGTGCTATGAACATGTTGATGGCAGGCCGTACAAGCTTTGTTATAGCTCACAGGCTTTCTACGATCCGAGATGCGGATGTCATTCTGGTAATGAAAGACGGCGATATCATTGAAAAAGGGTCACATGAAGAATTGATGAAGCTCAATGGCTTTTATGCTGATTTGTACGAAAGCCAGTTTACTGGAAAAGCAGGCTAAGTAAGAGGAGAATTGCGATATATGGGTTCTCACGATCAATAGCCTGTTTCGCATGAACCTCTTGAAAATCAACGATTATTGCGAGCAGACCGAAGTGGAGCCCCCTCATTCTTGAGGGGGCTCCATGCTTTTGTTCTTAAAATATTCGCTGCCACCATCGTTTTTTCTTCTCTTTATGATGCAAGATGGGCTCCTTATCATGCTTGTGCAGGTGGTCAGTACAAAATTCTGCAGGTTCTGTTCCTTTTACAAAGTAGGTTAGCCGGACAACAGGGCATGAGTTCGTTGCTTTTTTGCCGTTGACGGGATCAATGGGTATGGCCATTACTTTGGCTGGGGGAGAGAAGGCGTGTTCCTTTTCATCCTGGTCTTCCAATGCGCGCTCCATGAAGCGAATCCAGATATTTTTGGCATATAATTTATCTGCCGTTAACGTGATTTCTTTGCCTTTATCATATCCCGTCCACACGATGGAAGCCAATTTTGGCGTAAAACCCACCATCCAGCTATCGGAGTTTGTAGAACCGGATTTTCCCGCATATTCCCGGCTCATGTGATTTACTATGGATTCCCCGGTAACTGTTGCGTATCCATTTAATTTTGGATCAAACATACCTGTCATCATCTGGCTTAAAACAAAGGCAATCTCTGGTTTCAGTACCTGCTCTTTGATTTTCGGCGCCTCATAGATGACTTTGCCACGGAAATCCTCCACTCGAATAATGAAAACAGGCTCCACTTTTTTCCCGCCGTTCGCTATGATGCTGTAGGCATTAAGCAACTCAATTGGTTTGACTCCGGAAGTTCCTAAAGCAAGGGAAGGCACCTCCTTCATCTTTGAGGAAATACCAAGCTTGCGAATGGTATCAACAAGGACATTTTGTCCAAGAAACAGATGAGTTTTAACAGCATATACATTATCAGATAAAGCGAGTGCCTGAGCCATTGTGACTTCTCCATTTGCGTATTGGTTGTTATAGTTATGTGGTGTATACTCAGGTTGTCCATCTTTAAACTTGAAAGTCGTTGGCTCACTTCGTAATACAGTTGATGGAGTAAAACCATGCTCCAATGCAGCTGAGTAGAGAAGCGGCTTTAGTGTTGAGCCTGGTTGCCTCACAGCCTGAGTCGCCCTATTAAAAGAACTGTTTTGATAGCTCCTGCCGCCAACCAATGCTGTTACATGGCCGGTTTCTGGGTCCATTGCGGCAAAGCCCGCTTGGATATCAGATGTTTCCGAAATTGTTCCACTTACGACTTCTTCAGCCATTTTTTGTTGTTTCACATCAAGGGCAGTGTATACTCTTAAACCGCCAAGAGCAATACTTCTATTGTCCAGCCCTGCCTTGTCTTTCAACTCCTTTTTTACAGTATCATAGAAATAAGGAGCCATTTCCGCCTGATGATGCGGATGCTTCCCAGTGAAAGAAAGCTGCTCCAGCGAAGCGGCTTTTGCTTCTTCTAGTGAAATCACACCTGTTTTTTCCATTGCACCTAATACCAGTCTTTGTCTGGACTTGGCCTTTTCTTCTGAAATGAGCGGAGAATAGATTCCGGGTCCTTTGGGAATGCCGGCAAGCATGGCAGACTCCGCAAGCGTCAGTTCTTTCGCGCTTTTTCCGTAATAAAACTGGCTGGCCGCTTCAATCCCGTAAGCACCATGTCCGAATGAAATAGTGTTCATATAACCTTCAAGAATCTCATCTTTGTCGTAATTCACCTCAAGACGGATGGTATAAAAAGCCTCCAGCAACTTGCGTGACCAGGTTTTATCAAGTGTTAAAAACAAGTTTCGAGCATATTGCTGTGTGATCGTACTCGCCCCTTGAACTTTCCCCATAGCTTTAACATTCGCCGCCATGGCACCAGCAATTCTTTTCAAATCAAAACCGTGGTGGTTGTAAAAAGTACGATCTTCAATGGCAATCACTGCCTCTGAAACGTGTGAAGGTACCTCATCCAGTGAAATCCAATATCTTCTTTCCCCGCTGTTGCTTTCTCCTATTACAGAGCCATCAGCAGCGTAATATAATGTGGATTGGGGAATGGACAATGGCGGTGGTCCGAGAATTTTGATCCACATCCAGAATGATAATAATACTAAAATAATGACTGTCGCAGCCAAAAGCGACAATACCGAAAATACACGAAATGCCCTCCACCTTTTCTTTGATCCCGTCACCGCTTCCAATTCCTCACCCCCTGAATTCTAGCAATCTCACTCAACAGTATGAGAGAAAAGGCGGCATTTTATTCATGAGCCAGTGAATTTCTTTCTTCTTCTAAAGTAATGAATGTCGCTCGGATTTGCTCAATACAATCCATGCATAGACTTTCAATCGAAATTTTTCTATAATGAAAAGGTTACATTATATAAAAAGGGTGTGGCGGCGTTGACGGCTGATGTCCAAACTCCGGTTAAGATCCATCTCACGACAAAAATTCATCTTGATGGAGAAAAAGAAACATTTGAAATGATATTGTTTGGAAACTATTACCGAAAGAACAATGCGGTTTTTCTAAAATATGATGAGGTTCAGGAAGAAGGAACAGTTCATACACTTGTAAAGATTAATGAAGAAGGAGCAACGATTCTCAGAAAAGGGATCATCGATATGCGCATGAAATTCCGGCTGAATGAACAAAGCAACGGTTCTCACGCAAGTGAGTACGGTAGCCTTTTACTTTCCACGGATACAAACAAACTGGCTCACTATGAGTATGATGATAAATGTGAAGGCAGTATTCATCTTGGATATGACTTGTATATGCAAGGTACACATGCCGGAAGCTATGATATGGAAATACAGTATAGGGAGGAAATCGGAAGTCTATGAACGTTGTGGAGCAAAAGCAAGAGACACTGAAACAGGAGATTAAGAATGCAATTTTGAAAGCAGGACTGGCTGCAGAAGAAGAAATACCAGTGGTCATTCTGGAAACCCCGAAAGAAAAGTCTCATGGCGATTATTCTACTAACATGGCCATGCAGTTAGCTCGCATAGCAAAAAAAGCACCGAGAGCAATTGCTGAAGAGATCAAAGCACATCTTGATGTATCGGAAGCATCCATTGACAAAATTGACATTGCCGGACCAGGTTTTATTAATTTTTATATGGATAATAGCTATTTGACGGAATTGGTTCCGGCGATTTTGGAAGCAGGCGACGAATACGGCCGCTCCGATGCAGGCAAAGGCGAGAAGATCCAGGTGGAATTTGTCTCCGCTAATCCGACTGGGGATCTCCATCTTGGACATGCTCGCGGCGCTGCGGTAGGTGATTCACTTTGTAATATTCTCGATAAAGCAGGCTATGAGGTTTCAAGGGAATATTATATTAATGATGCAGGAAACCAAATCAACAATCTCGCTCTTTCTGTCGAAGCTCGTTATTTCCAGGCGCTGGGGATTGACAAACCAATGCCCGAAGACGGCTATCATGGTAAGGATGTCATTGGAATCGGGAAAAAACTTGCTGAAGAACATGGCGATAAGTATGTCCATGAAAGCGAGGAGGATCGCATCGCTTTCTTCCGCCGTTACGGTCTGGAGTTCGAGTTGAAAAAGCTGAAGGATGTTCTTGAGCAGTTCCGTGTAGCTTTTGACGTATGGTATTCGGAAACATCGCTGTACGAAAACGGGAAAATAGATGAGACACTGAAAGTGCTTAGGGAAAAGGGCCATCTTTATGAAAAAGAAGGTGCAACTTGGTTCCGCTCGACTGATTTTGGCGATGACAAGGATCGCGTGTTGATTAAGAATGACGGCAGTTACACATATATTACACCGGATATTGCCTATCACCTCGATAAAATCAATCGCGGATTCAATAAATTAATCAACATCTGGGGGGCTGACCATCATGGTTACATCCCGAGAATGAGGGCAGCCATTGAGGCGCTGGGCTTTGATCCAAACAGGCTTGAAGTAGAAATCATTCAGTTGGTCAACTTGTTTAAAGACGGAGAAAGAGTCAAGATGAGTAAGCGGTCAGGAAAAGCAGTGACAATGACGGACCTGATTGAAATGGTGGGGCTTGATGCAGTGCGCTATTTCTTTGCAATGAGAAGCGGTGATACGCACTTGGATTTTGACCTTGATTTAGCTGTCGCCGAATCAAACGATAATCCAGTCTATTACGCTCAGTACGCACATGCAAGAATTTGCAGCATACTGCGTTCTGCCGAGGAAAAGGGGATCTCCTTTAATACCAACATTCATTTTTCTTCTCTGTCCAGCGAAAAATCGACGGATCTGTTGAAGAAGCTCGGTGAATTCCCACAAGTCATTGCGGAAGCAGCTGATAAAAGAATTCCGCATCGTATCACTAATTATATTTTTGATTTGGCATCTGTCTTCCACAGCTATTACAATGCTGAAAAAGTATTGAACGAAGAACAGCTCGACGAAACGAAGGCTCGTCTTGCACTAGTGAATGCAACCCAGATCACGTTGAAAAACGCTCTGACATTGGTGGGCGTATCTGCACCGGAAAAAATGTAAATATTTTTGATGGAAAGGAGTGCTGTTCAGGCGCTCCTTTTACCTGTTATGGAGGAAAGGTGGTTTCTGACAAGACTAAGGCGTTCCCTGCGAGACTGTGACGACATTATTTCTTACTTCAACCTGCCGTTGTATAGGACGTGCTCATGCAAGCGAAAGGTTATCGTCACAGGGATACGGCGCTTTCACTTCACTCAGCATTTATTATAAAAGTCTTCTCAACAGCATTCCTATCCATCCTTTTAATCGAAAGGAAAAAGGTGGATCAACAAGATCTTCCAAGGACAATCTGCTGGAAAGATCCATATCGTCCTGAACGATTTTTTCAGCTTCCTTGATAAATTCTTGATTGTAAATGAAACAATTAATTTCGTAATTCAGTCTGAAGCTCCTGTAATCAAAATTGGCTGTTCCGATATCGCAAATCCGCCCGTCTATTAAAATGACTTTTGCATGAAAAAAACCCTCTTCATATTGATAGACAGTCCCTCCAACTGCAAGAAGTCTATGCAAATAGTGTAGTGAAGCCTCCTTCACAATTGGATGATCCGACTTGTTCGGAACAAGAATGGATACAGAGATGCCTCTTTGAATAGCCTCCAATAGTCCTTCCATTAGTTTTTCAGGAGGAATGAAGTAGGGGGTACCGATAAAAATCCTCTTTTCAGCTTGGTTAATCAGACGCAGGATTTTTTCTTCCGCGTTGACTCCACGCGTTGGAAAAAAACGGTAGGACATCGGCCCATTCTCCAGAGTAGGGAAAAGAGAAAGGTCCTTCAAATGGCAAACTCCTGTTGCTTGCTTCCAGTCCAACAGAAATTCCGTCTGCAAATCAGCGATGCCTTCTCCTTGAATCCTAAGGTGATAGTCACGCCAAGGTGAAAGGACAGGGTCCAGATCAATATACTCTTTTCCTACATTAAATCCGCCTACATAACCGATCTTTCCATCGATGATGGTCACTTTTCGATGATTTCTTTGCTGGAGAGAGAAGAAGAAAAAGGGTAAACGAGGGCGGTGGCAAAATGTGACTTCAACTCCGGCAGAGCGGGCCTTTTTAATAAGCTTTTTTGATACCTCTCTGCTTCCGAACCAGTCTAGCAAAAGCCGCACCTTTACTCCTTTTCGGGCTTGATCGATCAATATTTCAAAAAACAGTTCGCTGAAGCGGTCATTTTTAACAATATAAAAGAGTACATGGATACTCGATTCCGCCTTGTAGAGATCATCAAAGTAATGAGAGAAAAGGTCAGGGCCGCTTGTGATTAATTGCAGTTGTCCTTTTCTAACAGGGTAACTACTGTGCCTTGTTTTTTTTCCATGAACATACCTGCCAATAAGAAAATCCACAGAAGCGGCAATCAATACTATAACTATTAAAACGATAAACCCGATCAGCCACTTCAATGGAATCCCCCCCTCGAAACAGAAATTAAAGAAAACACTTAATTAGTATTCCCCAAAACAATGGTGAAAAAGCTGTGAAAACGGAATAAATCATGTATAATTACATTTAATCTAAAAAATGTTAAAGCTGGATGCGGTTGCTTTCCGTGCTGTATGCATGAAAGCTGAAAAGGGAAGTTGGTGAAATTCCAACGCGGTCCCGCCACTGTAAATGGGAGTCTCCTACTTAAACCACTGTGTTTTTGAAGCATGGGAAGGGGTAGGATACGATGAACATGAGCCAGGAGACCTGCCGAATCCAAACACCAAAAACCTGCGCGGATGGGGAGAGGTGGCAAACAGCGAGTAATATCTGTTTGGTATTCTAGTCCTTATACATACTCATCTCCTGCGCATGGGGATGTTTTTTATTTTTTATATAGGAGGATTTACTGTATGAAAAAGATTTATTCACTGTTAATGGCATTATTGCTGATAGGCTTTTTGACAGCCTGTGGCGACCAGGAAGATGTCAATAAAGGGAAAGAAAATACGGAAGCTAAAACCGAGCAAGCTTCCGAGGAAAGTTTTCCGGTAACGCTGAAAGATGCGGTAGATAAAGAAGTTACTATTGATAAGAAGCCGGAAAAAATTGTTTCGCTCATTCCAAGCAACACAGAAATTCTTTTTGCTCTCGGTGGAGGAAATGAAGTTGTAGGTGTTTCTGATCATGATCATTACCCTGAAGATGTAAAAGACAAAGAGAAGGTGGCAGGGCTTGAATTAAACATTGAAAAAATCATTTCTTTGAAGCCGGACCTTGTTTTGGCACATGCTTCAGTTGGAGACATGTGGGATTCGGGAATAAAACAATTGGAGGACAGCGGGATACCGGTTCTTGTTGTTCACAATGCTGAAAGTTTTGATGAAGTGTATGATACGGTTGATTTTATTGCCAAAGCGACTGGACATACGGAAGAAGCGCCGAATGTCACTGATGCGATGAAAGCAAAGTTGGATGAGATTGAAAAGAAAGCGGCTGGAATCAAGGAAGAGGATCAAAAATCAGTGTTTGTGGAGATTTCCCCGGCGCCTGAAATCTATGCAGCTGGAAAAAATACATTCATGGACCAAATGCTGAAAACGATCAACGCGAACAATGCTGTTCAAGAAGAGGGCTGGCCAATGATGAACGAAGAAGCAATCATTAAAGCAAATCCCGATGTGATCATCGTCAACTACAATAATGTAGACAATGCGGTGGACCAAGTACTTAATCGCAAAGGCTGGCAAGACATTACAGCAATCAAAGACAAGAAGGTCTACATGGTGGACGAAAATCTTGTAAGCCGTTCTGGTCCGCGGATCGTTGAAGGAGTAGAGGAGCTTGCAAAAGCTGTTTATCCGGAAGTTTTCGACAAATAACATTACAGCTTATTTAGCGGCAATCATTTTTATGGTTGCCGCCATTCTTGCTGGTATTTCGATAGGATCTGTGAGAGTCCCTGTAGGGGATATTGTCAATATTATGTTTGGGCAGGTTCTGCCTGTTTTAAACGAGAAACAAACAGATCCGATGTATGCCAATATTGTGATGAATATTCGCCTTCCTCGTGTGGTGCTGGCAGGTCTTGTTGGTGCATCACTTGCCATTGCAGGCGCGGCTTTTCAAGGACTGCTTCGTAATCCACTTGCTGATCCGTACACGCTGGGAGTTTCATCTGGTGCTTCTGTCGGAGCGGTTGTTACTTTGTTTTACCGAATCTCCTTGCCATTGGTGGGAATCTATACCCTGCCTCTTCTAAGTATTGCTTCAGCATTCATCACTATTGTCATTGTGCTTTTTTTTGCCAAAAGTATCGACAAATCCATGAAAGTGGAAACAATCATTTTAACGGGTATTATTTTCAGTTCATTTCTAGGAGCCCTCATCTCCTTGATGATTGCTTTGTCTGGGGAGGAACTTAGGCAAATCATTGGTTGGCTGCTAGGAAGTGTCTCCATGAGAGGCTGGAGCTATGTGCAAATTATTTTGCCATTCCTGATTGTAGGGAGCGCTGTGCTTTTATTGAATGCAAGAGAGCTGAATGCCATAGCCTTTGGGGAAGAGCGTGCCCAATATCTTGGTGTTAATGTACCTGCTAGGAAGTTTGCAGTACTTGCTGCCAGCTCTATGATCACTGGATCTGCAGTAGCTGTTTCGGGTGCAATCGGTTTTGTGGGGCTGGTCATCCCGCATCTGACTAGAATATTATGGGGACCGGATCATAAGCACCTTTTGCCGCTCTCCATGTTAATCGGTGCAGGATTCCTAATTTTGGCCGATTTGGCTGCGAGGAGTGTCATTGAACCGGCAGAAATTCCTATTGGCGTTATCACTGCATTGATAGGAGCTCCTGTATTTGCTTTTATTTTGTTGAGAAGACGAATGGAAAGAAGTGGATGACATGCTTCAAGTGAAAAATCTTTCTGGTGGCTATTCGGATATAAATATTTTAAGAAATGTATCTTTTTCTGTCAGCCGGGGAGAATTGTTTGGTATTCTTGGGCCAAATGGAAGCGGAAAGTCGACTTTGTTAAAAATGATAAGCAGGGTTCTTTCAATTAAAGATGGGGAAATATTACTTGATGGCCGTGCTCTTCAACAATATTCCTCGAAAAAGCTTGCAAGGATGTTAGCCGTATTGCCACAAGTCACAAGTGAAATCTTCCCATTCACGGTTAAAGAAACAGTTGAACTGGGAAGGTATGCTCACCAGCGAGGTTTGTTTCAAACATGGAGCCCGAAAGATGAGGCAGTTGTCCAAGAAGTAATGACTTTGACAAAGATCAAGGAATTTCAGGGGACCTCATTGCAAGAGCTGTCCGGAGGTGAGCGGCAAAGGGCTTTTCTAGCTCAGGCACTCGCACAAGAACCGGACATACTCTTACTTGACGAACCGACAAACCATCTGGATCTGTCCCACCAAAAGGGTTTGCTTGATCAATTAAAAAAGTGGACCAGGCAAAGAGGACTTACAGTTGTTACGGTTTTTCATGATTTGAATCTGGCCAGTCTTTATTGCGACCGTCTGCTTCTTTTAAATGAAGGGGAAGTCGTTTGTCTTGGCACACCAGACGAGGTTTTGAATGAAGCATTAATACAAAAAGTTTATAAAACGGCTTTGGAAAATCACCCGCACCCGGAGGTACCGAAACCCAACATAGTCCTCATTCCAGATCATGAATGGGGTGAAAGGTTAACCTTAGATGAAAATTATTTATCCAGAAATAATGAGGGTGTCACGTTTCATTCGCCTGTCCCGCTAAAAACAATAGCGTCTGCTTCACGAGGATCTGGTCTGGGGTGGAAGGAAAAATTCGTCATTAATAAAGGCAGGTCATTCATAGTAAAAAATGAAAAAACGGTTGAGATGCAGACCTATTCAGCTGATCAGCTTTACACACAGTATGCTGCCTATGATGAAGAGGGATTTTCCATATTAATCATATTGACCGCAGATTGCCGCTTGCATTATTTCCATACTTGGCTTTTTATCAATGGGCATGTTAGTGAAAATACGTTGATTGAGGCACTGGCGTCTGCTTTAGAAGGAAAGCAAACCGCTTTGAAAGAAAAGCTTCGCCCAAATGAATGGGAAGATGGCATTGTGGTGGCCGCAACTCAAAAGGGTGAGAACTTAACGACGGGAAGACCCTCTTCCAAACTGGGACAAACTATCCTAAACGGGATGCTGGATTGCTCGGAAAAACTATGCAATAGTATCAAATCAAGTTTGCCGAATTAATGCGGTTTTTTTATCAGGTGTGTATGATAGAATAAAATGAAAGAAAGGAGGGAAAAAGATTTGGATGTTCATGAAAAGTTGGATTTGATTTTGGACATTCTCGGTGGTCACAGTGAAAAGCTGGACGAGCATAGCCGGAAGTTCGATGAGCAAGGCAGAAAACTGGACGAGCATAGCCAGAAGCTAGATGAGCAAGGCAG
>JAABNQ010000024.1:0-26718 GCA_009928435.1 Bacillus sp. HF117_J1_D | reverse complement strand
GATGAGCAAGGCAGAAAACTGGACGAGCATAGCCAGAAGCTAGATGAGCAAGGCAAAAAGCTTGATGAACACAGCCAAAAGCTTGATGAACAGGGCAAAAAGCTTGATGAACACAGCCAGAAACTTGGTGAACACAGTGAATTGCTTGGGGCATTAATCCATGGCCAGCAGGAAATTAAAGCTGATTTGGATGGGTTCAAGCTAGCAACATTCAAAAAATTTGATGACTTGAATAAAAGATTGGATTCATCCGAGTCAAAGCAGGGCGAGCTGGAAGCAAAAGTTGAGCTTTTAGAAAATCGGACTTGGACAAATGAATCAGATATCCAACGCCTCAAAAATTTAATTGGAATGAAGTAAATGCAAATAGCCTCGGAAGATTCTCTCAACAATGTAAACTCCAAATGATATAACCAGCCTATTAAATATTTCCTTTTAGCTGCCTCTAATGATTACAATGGGGGCAGTTTTTTCATTTTTATCTTGACTGAATGCTCATTCATTATATAATAGAGTTAATAACTTTCAGAAAAGTCATTTGCTATGTAAACATTTGGAAGGGAGCGGTTACATCATATGCATACTTTGCTGTGGTTGAACTGGATAGCGTTTTTGCTTGTCACTGCATACGGCATTTCTCTTTTTGTCTATGTCGTCAGGACACGCATTAAGTTTATTAAACTTGGAAAAAAAGCTGAATTTGATCGTGATGTCAAAGAGCGGCTGAAAAACATTTGGATATTTGTTTTCGGACAAAAAAAGCTGCTCAAAGATAAGAAGAGCGGCATCATTCATGTCATGTTTTTTTATGGATTTATTCTCGTGCAATTTGGTGCAATCGATTTCATTTGGAAAGGGTTAGTTCCGGGTTCGCATTTACCTCTCGGTCCCATCTATCCTGGATTTAAATTTTTCCAGGAAATTGTGACGCTCATTATATTGGTCGCAGTTGTTGGGGCATTTTATAGGCGGTATGTTGAAAAGTTAGTGAGGCTAAAGCGCGGATTTTATGCCGGTCTTGTCCTCCTTTTTATCGGGGGACTCATGTTGTCTGTTTTGCTTGGGAATGGAATGGCGCTTATTTGGCAAGGAGAGGCTCTGACGTGGGCTGAGCCTGTGGCTTCTGGGATTGCAGCCGCATTCAGTTGGATGAGCCCGCTTGCTTCTGGAGTTGTATTTTATATCGCTTGGTGGATTCATCTCCTGATTTTACTTGCTTTTCTTGTTTATGTGCCGCAATCAAAGCACGCTCACTTGATCGCAGGCCCAGCAAATGTTTATTTGGAGCCGCTGGATGGAGGTAGGAAGCTTTCGCCAATTGATTTCGAGGATGAAACAGCCGAGACTTTCGGTGTGGGAAAAATCAATGAATTCACAGATCTTCAGTTGGTGGATCTGTATGCTTGTGTGGAATGTGGTCGCTGTACGAATATGTGTCCAGCGACAGGTACAGGCAAGATGTTGTCCCCGATGGATATCATGATTAAACTCAGGGATCATTTAACGAATTACGGGGCCGCTGTAACGAGAAAGCAGCCATGGGTGCCGACTTATGCTTTTGCGAATACGCTTGGCAATCAAATTGCAAAGGCAGGTGCAGGAGAAGCTGCATCCGAAGTAGCCGCATCATTAGATTACCAGCCAAGTATGATTGGCGATATTATCACGGAAGAGGAATTATGGGCATGTACAACGTGCAGGAATTGTGAAGATCAGTGCCCAGTCATGAACAAACATGTTAGTCATATTGTCGATATGCGTCGCTACCTTGTGCTTACGGAAGGTAAAATGAATCCAGATGCACAACGAGCCATGCAAAATATTGAAAGACAGGGCAACCCTTGGGGGCTGAATCGGAAAGAAAAAGAGAATTGGCGTGAACTCCGTGAAGATGTACAGGTACCAACCGTTAAAGAGCTGAAGAAAGCCGGAGAAGAATTCGAATATCTGCTTTGGGTGGGATCAATGGGTGCGTTTGACAATCGTAGCCAGAAGATCGCCTTGTCGTTTGTGAAATTATTGAATGAAGCTGGCGTCAAATTTGCTATTCTTGGAAACAAGGAGAAAAACTCTGGTGATACGCCTCGGCGTCTCGGCAATGAATTTTTATTCCAAGAGCTAGCTGCTGCCAACATTAAAGAATTTGAAAAAAATGGAGTTAAAAAAATTGTGACAATTGATCCTCATGCATATAATATATTTAAAAATGAGTATCCTGATTTTGGGTTAGAGGCCCAAATTTATCATCATACCGAGCTGCTTGATCAGTTGGTGAAAGAGGGACGCTTAAAAGCAAAATATGAAGTAAATGAAAAAATCACTTTTCACGATTCCTGTTATCTTGGGCGTTATAATGACGTTTATGATCCTCCAAGAGAAATTCTCAAATCGATTCCGGGCGTCACACTTGTGGAAATTGAAAGAAATCGTGAAAGAGGCATGTGCTGCGGAGCTGGTGGCGGGTTGATGTGGATGGAGGAAGATACAGGACAACGCATTAACGTTGCCAGAACTGAGCAGGCTCTTGCTGTCAATCCTTCTATTATTAGTTCCGGATGCCCATACTGTCTCACGATGCTGTCAGATGGTACCAAAGCAAAAGAAGTTGAGGATACAGTACAAACATATGATGTAGCAGAGTTATTGGAAAAGGCCGTATTTGGAGAGACGGGAACGGTTAAAACTTCGTAGGTGCTTCTTTTAACAGAAGCGCCTCTTTCTAAAAAAGATTAATCGATTGAGCGTTCAGTCGTATGATTGAAAGCGTTTTACATGTGAGTGGGGGAAGCATACCAGCTTCAGAATATAGGGGCTGGCCAACATCCTCCTCCATTTGTTATATGGATGTTTAATTTACCATTTTAACCAAACTGTATTCGCATTTTTTGTCCTGTGTTAGTACGTTTTTAAATGGCATCTATGTAATTCTGATAGATTAAAAGGGAGATGAAGGAATGGCTAGAACAGTAATTCTTGAAGGTGCAAGAACCCCGTTTGGGAAATTTGGAGGCAGTTTAAGTTCACTGACTGCATCTGACCTTGGTGGAGTCGCCATAAAAGAAGCGTTGGTCAGATCAAATGTAAGGCCGGAAGAAGTTCAGGAAGTGATTCTTGGTACAGTTTTACAAGGAGGACAGGGGCAAATTCCATCAAGGCAAGCAGCAAGGAAGGCAGAAATACCTTGGGAAGTGAAGACGGAGACTGTGAATAAGGTGTGTGCTTCAGGAATGAGAGCTGTCACCTTGGCGGATCAGATTATCCGAACAGGTGATGAGGAAATCATTGTGGCCGGCGGTATGGAATCGATGTCCAATGCCCCTTATGTATTGCCGAAAGCCAGATGGGGCTACAAGATGGGAGACGCATCGGTCATTGACCTGATGATCCATGATGGTCTGACGTGCTCTTTTTCTGGTGTCCATATGGGAACATACGGAAATAGTAGTGCACTAAGATATGAGATTACGAGAGAAGCTCAGGATAACTGGGCACTTAGAAGCCATGAACTAGCTATCCAGGCAAGAGATAGTGGGGTTTTTGCAGAGGAGATCGTTCCAGTAAAAGTCCCGCAGCGAAAAGGAGATCCGCTCGTTGTGGACCAAGATGAGGGACCAAGGAGCGATACATCGATCGAGAAACTAGGCCAGCTCAAACCTGCTTTCGGACCGGATGGAACGATTACTGCTGGTAATGCTCCAGGAGTGAACGATGGTTCAGCTGCTCTCGTGTTAATGAGCGAAGAACGAGCAAATCGTGAAGACAGAAAGCCTCTTGGATTCATTGTCGGTAACGCAGAGGTTGCAGTTGAGGCAAAGGATTTTCCCGAAACTCCAGGTCTTGTGATCAATAAGCTGTTAAAAAAATATGGGAAAACAGCAGAAGAAATTGACCTTTTTGAAATTAATGAAGCTTTTGCCGCTGTTGCGTTGGTGAGCAGCAAAATTGCTGGACTTGATCCTCAAAGAGTGAACGTAAACGGAGGAGCCGTAGCGCTGGGGCATCCGATTGGTGCAAGCGGTACCAGAATTATTTTGACACTTGCTTATGAGCTAAGGCGTCGTGGAGGAGGGATTGGGATTGCTTCAATATGTTCGGGCGGAGGTCAGGGCGATGCAGTAATGATTGAGGTTCCAAGAAACGATTGATGGGGAGGCAATAGTAAATGCAAATCGAAACAGTGATGGTTGTTGGTGCTGGCCAGATGGGAGCAGGGATTGCACAAGTTTGTGCACAAGCAGGCTATCAGGTTTATTTAAACGATATGAAAGAAGACATCGTTGAAAAAGGGCTGGGAGTCATCGCTAAAAATTTGGATAGACAGGTTCAGAAAGAAAGAATTAGCTCAGATGAGAAAGAGAGTATTCTGGCAAGATTTATTAAATCAACGGATTTAAAAGATGCCAAGAATGTGGATATTGTGATTGAGGCGGCTGTTGAAAATTTAAAGATAAAAATGCAGATCTTCGAGAACCTAGATCAATATGCACCGGCGCATGCCATCTTAGCAACCAATACCTCTTCGCTACCCATTACTGAAATTGCAGCAGCTACGAAGCGTCCAGAAAAGGTAATAGGCATGCACTTCATGAATCCGGTTCCCGTTATGAAACTAGTGGAAATTATTAGAGGGCTTGCAACAGAAGAAAAAGTGTACCAGGCTGTGGAGACGATGACGGAGCGTTTGAAAAAGGTACCAGTAGAAGTGAATGACTTTCCAGGATTTGTGTCAAATCGGGTTCTCATGCCTATGATTAATGAGGCAGTGTACACATTATATGAAGGAGTTGCAACAAAAGAAGCGATTGATGAAGTGATGAAGCTTGGGATGAATCATCCAATGGGACCGTTGACTCTTGCAGATTTTATCGGTCTTGACACGTGCCTTTATATTATGGAGACACTTCATGAAGGCTTTGGGGACGATAAATATAGACCTTGTCCTCTATTGCGAAAATATGTAAAAGCAGGTTGGCTTGGAAAAAAATCGGGTCGTGGGTTTTATGAATATCCATCGAATGACAAATAATCAACTAAAAAACGTCGGGGAATGAAGGAGGACACGATGAACCTTCAATTTACAGAAGAACAGTTGATGATGCGAGAAATGGTACGCAGATTTGCTGAAACCGATATTAAGCCAAACATTGAAAGAATGTCAACCGGGGAGTTTCCAAGAGAGATTATCAAGAAAATGGGTAAGCTGGGCCTGATGGGCATCACTACTCCGGAACATTACGGAGGAGCGGGGATGGACTTTATCTCCTATATCATTGCAATCCATGAACTTTCAAAGGTAAGTGCGACAGTGGGAGTCATTTTGTCGGTCCATACTTCTGTCGGGACGAACCCGATTCTCCAATTCGGGACGGAAGAGCAGAAACAGACATTTGTTCCGAAGCTTGCGGAAGGAAAATCGTTGGCGTCATTTTGTCTTACAGAGCCAGGGGCAGGTTCGGATGCGGGAGCCATCAAATCCAGAGCAGTTAAAAGAGGGGAGCATTATGTGATCAATGGCTCCAAAATATTCATCACGAACGGCGGAGAGGCTGATATCTATATTGTTTTTGCTGTAACAGATCCAACTAAAGGAAGCCGTGGAATTTCTGCTTTTATTGTTCAGAAGGACACTCCGGGATTTCTCATTGGAAAAGATGAAAAGAAGATGGGACTAGACGGGTCAAGAACGGTTTCACTCACCTTTGAGGACATGAAAGTTCCTGTAGAAAACCTGTTAGGGGAAGAGGGAAAAGGCTTCAAAATTGCAATGGCCAATTTGAATATTGGTAGGATTGGGATTGCTGCACAGGCTCTTGGTATTGCTGAAGCCGCTTTTGAAGCAGCAGTCGAATATGCAAAGGATCGCAAGCAGTTCGGCAAACCGATTGCTGAACAGCAGGGCGTGGCTTTTAAACTTGCCGACATGGGAACAAATGTAGAGAGCGCCAGATTATTGCTTTATCGTGCGGCTGACCTTTGTTCAACGGGAGCTCAATGTGTAAAGGAAGTATCGATGGCAAAGTTGTTTGCTTCCAGAGCCGCAATGGAAAATGCCACTGAGGCCATTCAAGTATTCGGTGGTTACGGGTACACGAAGGACTTTCCGGTTGAGCGCTTTTTTAGAGATGCTAAAGTGACGGAACTATATGAAGGAACAAGTGAAATTCAAAGGATTGTCATCAGTAAGCAATTGTTGAAATAGGAAATAACTAGGTTGAGGAGGAGTTTGAATGAACTTTAAATTAAGTGAAGAACATGAGATGATCAGAAAAATGGTGCGCGACTTTGCGAAAAACGAAGTGGAGCCGACCGCAGCGGAGCGTGATGAAGAAGAGCGCTTTGACGTGGGGATTTTTCAAAAAATGGCGGGTCTTGGATTGACGGGTATTCCATGGCCGGAAAAATATGGCGGTATCGGCAGTGATTATTTGGCATACTGTATTGCGGTCGAAGAATTGTCCCGTGTCTGTGCCTCTACCGGAGTAACGCTTTCTGCACATACATCCCTTGCAGGCTGGCCCGTTTATAAATTTGGCACAGAGGAGCAGAAGCAGAAATATCTGAAGCCGATGGCAGAAGGCGAAAAGATGGGGGCTTACGGTCTGACGGAGCCAGGTTCCGGATCAGATGCAAGCGGTATGAGGACAACGGCCAAACGCGACGGGGACCATTATGTTTTAAACGGTTCCAAGATTTTTATAACCAATGGAGGCATCGCTGATATTTATGTTGTATTTGCCTTGTTGGATCCAGAGGATAAGCGAAGCTCCACAGCTTTTATTATTGAGAAAGACTTTGAAGGGTTCTCTGTCGGAAAAAAAGAGAAGAAACTGGGTATCCGGTCCTCTCCTACAACTGAAATCATTTTTGAAGATTGCAAGGTCCCGGTGGAAAATGTGTTGGGAGAGGAAGGGCAAGGCTTTAAAATTGCCATGATGACTCTTGACGGTGGTCGAAACGGAATTGCAGCACAGGCTGTCGGAATTGCCCAGGGTGCATTGGATGCTGCTGTCGAGTATGCAAAGGAACGTAAGCAATTTGGAAGGCCCATCGTTGACAATCAGGCTATCTCTTTTAAATTAGCAGATATGGCAACAAGTATTGAAGCATCAAGACTCCTAACCTATCAAGCGGCGTGGCTTGAATCTGAAGGTCTTCCATATGGGAAAGAGTCGGCCATGTCTAAACTGATGGCTGGGGATACAGCAATGAAAGTGACAACCGAAGCAGTACAGATATTTGGCGGCTACGGATATACGAAGGACTATCCGGTTGAACGGTATATGCGTGATGCCAAAATCACTCAAATATATGAAGGTACGCAGGAAATCCAAAGACTTGTCATCTCTAGAATGTTAACGAATTAGAAAAGCGAAGGGCGGAAGTCAAGCGTTCAGACAATAGAAATAAAGGGTGGCATAGTCCTAGAATGAGTAACTGGAAAACCGAAAGAAGGTGAGTCATATTGACCATTAAAAGGGAGATTCATGCATCAGTCAAAGACGAACAACTTGTAGAAAAACGCAGGAATCAAATGATCCGCGGAGCGGTGTCCCTTTTTAAAGAGAAAGGCTTCCATCGGACGACTACAAGGGAAATTGCGCGAGCTGCTGGTTTTAGCATCGGTACTTTATATGAATACATCAGGACGAAAGAGGATGTGCTTTTCCTCGTATGCGATAGCATTTATGAGCAGGTCAGAAGCAGGCTCAGCAGTATGGATCTTGAAAGAGGAACGTTGGAAAGCTTGAAGCTTGGAATCGATCATTATTTTAGGATCATTGATGAGATGCAGGATGAAGTGCTTGTAATGTATCAGGAAGCGAAGGTCCTATCTAATGAAGCTTTACCTTATGTGTTAAAAAAAGAAATGGAAATGGTCGGCATGTTTGAAAAGCTAATCCGGCGCTGTGTGGAAAATGGTGAGCTTGATATCAACAACGAGCACCAGCAGTTATTAGCGCATAATATTTTTGTACAAGGACAAATGTGGGGGTTCCGGAGATGGGCTCTGCAAAAAACATGCTCTATTGATGATTATATTTCCCTCCAGACGGATTTGCTTTTTTCGGGAATTCAAGGTTTTAAGAAACAAATGGAAGTAGGGGGATGAAAAAAGTGAATGAAATCTACACGCCTAAACACCATGTCCGCTTTATAACGGCCTCTAGTCTGTTTGACGGGCATGATGCTTCCATTAATATTATGCGAAGAATATTGCAAGCCAGTGGTGCAGAAGTGATTCATCTTGGACATAACCGATCGGTGGAGGAAGTGGTCAATGCGGCAATTCAGGAGGATGTGCAGGGAATTGCCATCTCCTCTTATCAAGGCGGGCATGTAGAATATTTTAAATATATGCATGATTTGTTGAAGGAGAAAGGAGCGGAAAATATACGACTTTATGGGGGAGGCGGAGGGGTAATAATCCCCCGTGAAATCAAGGAACTTCATCAATATGGGATTGCTCGTATTTTTTCTCCTGAGGATGGGCGGACTCTTGGCCTGCAAGGCATGATCAACCTGATGCTGGAGGAATGTGATTTTTCTACTGTTGGTCATTCCATCAACGAAGAAGTTGAGAGATTAAAAGAAGGAAATTTTTCAGCCGCGGCTAAATTGATCTCCTTAGCTGAAAATAGGACAGGAGAAAGGGACAATAATCAATATTCGAAAGTTTTCGCTGAAATTCAGGAGATAAACAAAAAGGTACCGGTTTTGGGAATCACTGGAACAGGCGGAGCGGGTAAAAGTTCGTTAACTGATGAACTGATCCGCCGGTTTATCCATGAGATCCCGAAAAAGAAAGTGGCCATATTATCAGTGGATCCGACTAAGCGAAAGACTGGTGGAGCGTTATTAGGAGACAGGATCCGGATGAATGCCATTTTTTCACCGCGTGTGTATATGAGAAGCTTGGCAACCAGAGGATCCAGAAGCGAGCTGTCCGAAGCTATTCATGATGCTATCCAAATTGTCAAAGCAATGGGTGCTGACCTAGTGATTGTTGAAACAAGCGGAATCGGCCAAGGCGATGCTGAAATAAGGGAAGTAAGCGATGTTTCCATGTATGTGATGACAAGCGAATTCGGCGCTCCTACTCAATTGGAAAAAATCGATATGATCGATTTTGCTGACATCATCGCTATCAACAAGTTTGAGAAAAAAGGATCCGAGGATGCAAGGGACCAGGTCAGGAAGCAATACCAAAGAAGCCATATGCTCTTTGATAAGGATTTGGAAAAAATGCCGGTGTACGGAACGATTGCCAGCCAGTTCAACGATCCTGGAACGAATATTTTATTTGCGGCCCTAATTGATCTATTAGATGAAAAATGCGATACGGACTGGAGTGTTTCTTCTTCTAAGGATATAGGAGAAGGAAAGCAGAGTGTGATTATACCAGCTTCGCGTCAGCATTATTTGCGAGAAATTGCCGATACTGTCAAAAGGTATCATAAGCAGGCGGAAGTACAGGTTCACGTCGCAAGGCAGCTTTTTCAAATTGAAGGGACAATCAAAGCGGTGAAAAATAGAGGGGAACACGAGGCTATATTGAAGACCCTCGAGGAATTGAAAAAAGAAACGGAAGAAAAGCTCACTCCCTATTCGAAGAAAGTATTGGCGGGTTGGGAGGAAACGAAAAAATCTTACGCAGAGGATCGGTTTGTCACAAGAATTAGAGGAAAAGAAATTGTAACAGAACTAAAGACAAAAAGCTTATCAGGCCTTTCCATCCCAAAAGTGTCTCTTCCATTATATAAAGATTATGGAGAAATTTTAAATTGGATATATAAGGAGAACGTTCCGGGTTCCTACCCTTATACAGCAGGCGTGTTTCCTTTTAAACGACAGGGGGAGGATCCGAAACGACAGTTTGCTGGAGAGGGGACGCCTGAAAGAACGAATCGCCGTTTCCATTATTTATCGAAAGATGATGAGGCCAAACGGCTAAGTACTGCTTTTGACTCAGTTACATTGTATGGGGAGGATCCTGATTACCGTCCGGATATATATGGAAAAGTGGGGGAAAGCGGCGTTAGTATTTGTACACTTGATGATATGAACAAACTGTATGATGGTTTTGATCTCTGCGCACCGTCGACTTCTGTTTCGATGACGATTAACGGTCCCGCTCCGATCATCCTTGCGATGTATATGAATACAGCCATTGATCAGCAAGTGCAGAAAAAGCGCGCGGAGCTAGGACGTGAATTGACTGAAATTGAATATGAAGAAGTGAAGAAGCATACATTGAAAACAGTTAGGGGGACAGTTCAAGCCGATATTTTAAAAGAAGATCAAGGTCAGAACACATGCATATTTTCAACTGAGTTTGCCTTAAGAATGATGGGGGACATTCAGCAGTATTTCATTGATCATCAGATAAGAAACTATTACTCGGTATCGATTTCTGGCTACCATATTGCGGAAGCAGGCGCCAATCCGATTTCACAACTGGCCTTTACCTTGGCTAATGGATTTACGTATGTTGAATACTATTTAAGCCGAGGAATGAATATTGATGATTTCGCTCCGAATCTGTCGTTCTTTTTTTCAAATGGACTTGATCCAGAGTATACAGTTATTGGCCGGGTGGCCAGAAGGATTTGGGCAATTGTCATGCGGGATAAATACGGAGCGAATGAACGTAGCCAGAAGTTGAAGTATCATATTCAAACGTCAGGAAGATCTCTTCACGCACAAGAAATTGATTTCAATGATATCCGGACAACACTCCAAGCATTGATGGCCTTACAGGATAATTGCAACTCACTTCATACGAATGCGTATGATGAAGCGATCACGACTCCAACGGAAGAATCGGTCAGAAGAGCAATGGCGATTCAGATGATTATCACAAAAGAACACGGTCTTTCAAAAAATGAAAATTCTCTGCAAGGTTCATTTATTGTAGAAGAGCTCACTGACCTCGTTGAAGAAGCCGTGCTCGATGAGTTTGAAAGACTGAATGATCGAGGGGGAGTGCTCGGCTCCATGGAGACGCAGTATCAGCGTGGGAAAATACAGGAAGAGTCTATGTATTATGAAACGCTTAAGCATTCCGGGAAATTGCCCATTATCGGGGTGAATACGTACCTTAATCCGAATCCACCTTCCGAAGAGGAATTGGATAATATTGAATTGGCGCGAGCAACAACAGAGGAAAAAGAAACGCAAATCCGAAATCTTCAAGGTTTCCAGGAAAAACATTCCGATGAAGGCGAAGAAGCGTTAAAACGATTGAAAAAGGTTGCCATCAGTGGGGACAATATCTTTGCAGAGTTGATGGAGACAACCAAAACAGCAAGTCTTGGACAGATTACCCATGCCTTATATGAGGTAGGAGGGCAATACAGACGCAATATGTGACTGCCTATCGTGGATTTTTACTATCTATCTGGTTAAAATGAGTAATAACTTCTATATGACTGGATGTGGGTACATGAAATTCGGGCTCAAGATCATAGGCTTTTTTCTTGCTGCGGCAATCGGTTATTTTCTGTATCAAAGCGGTCTTGGAGCAATTCCGTTTCTAGTTACCTCAGTCGTATTATTTTACTTTGGTTATCGTCTTACTCTCGGATCTGATAATAATCGGCCGGAGGGGCGGCCACCTAAATAGAAATGGAAAACCACAGCTGGCGGGCTGTGGTTTTCCATTTTTTATCTTAAAGCTTGCAAGCATAGAAAGCCTTATGTCTTCGCTTTTACCGGGCTTGAACTTGAAAGGGGGATACCTGACGTTCTTCTTGAACAGATTGGTTTGTTCATAAAAATTGTAATGTTTTTTTCGAATATTCATTGACAAGCATACCGTAATCTTTATAATCGAAATTGAGAATCGTTTTCAAAAGTTTTTTTACAAGACAAAGGAGAGTCAAACAGTGCCAAAGAAAATATACGGATTCATGTTCATTATTCTCATGACAGTCCTTGCTGCATGCAATGGCGGTCAAACCGAGGATTCCAACAAAGAAGAAAAAGCTGGAAAAGCTCCAAAAGAAAGTAAGGAAGTGAATTTATATTCCAGCCGCCACTATGATGTGGACGCCGATCTCTATGCCAAGTTTGAGAAAGAAACCGGCATCAAGGTCAACGTGATCAATGGGGATGCGGACGAATTACTTGAGCGCGTTAAGCGTGAAGGCGATGCAACACAGGCCGATTTGTTTTTAACAGCTGATGCAGGAAGACTGTTCCGGGCCAAAGATGCCGACCTTTTACAGCCGGTATCCAGCGATATTCTTGACAAAAATGTGCCAAAAAAATTCCAGGATGATGATAAAACTTGGTACGGTTTAACCAAAAGAGCCCGTGTTTTGGTGTATAATAAAGATGAGGTTAAGGAAGATGAATTGTCCACATACGAAGATCTCGTCGAGGATAAGTGGAAAGGCCGCCTCCTTGTGAGATCATCTGAAAACATATACAACCAGTCCCTGCTTGCATCTTTTATTGAGATTGACGGTGAAGATAAGGCAAAAGAATGGGCAAAAGGGATTGTTGATAATATGGCAAGGGATCCGGAAGGTGGGGACCGTGACCAGGCGAAAGCAGTGGCTGCCGGAGTCGGTGACGTTGCCATCATGAATACTTACTATTTTGGTCAAATGCTTAATTCGGAGGATCCGGAAGAGGTAAAGGCGGCGAAACATCTGAATGTCTTCTTCCCTAACCAGGAAACAACTGGAACTCACGTGAATATCAGCGGAGCCGGAGTCATAAAGGTTTCCAAGAATAAGGATAATGCTATTAAACTGCTTGAATATTTAACAGCAGAAGAGGCACAGAGCACTTTTGCCGAAGCCAATTATGAATATCCTGTAAATGAAAATGTAGAACCGTCCGAATTGTTAAAATCGTGGGGAGAGTTCAAAGAGCAGGACATCCCATTATCCAAGTTAGGTGACAACAATGCAAAAGCGCTCATGATTTTTAACGAAGTCGGCTGGAAATAACGTATATTGCCCTTTGCTGTAAGAGCAGCAAAGGGTCTTGCAATATTAATAGAGGTGTAAATTCTGTGCGTAAGTTAGTCAATGTGAACAGCTGGACGATAGCGGCAATGGTTATTATAATATTGTTATTTTTGCCTAATCTGGCTATTCTTACAGGCATTTTCTCCACGTCCAATGAAAATTGGGAGCATATTAGGGAATTTGTCTTATATAAATATCTTCAGACAACACTGATTCTGATTATTGCGACAGCATTTTTTGCAGTGATTATTGGACTAAGCTTGGCTTGGCTGATTGCCCAGTATGATTTTCCGCTTAGGAATTTTTTAAAGTGGGCGCTGATTTTGCCGCTATCGATCCCGCCGTTCATCGGGGCCTATACGTATCACGGAATTTTAAACTACACAGGTGTCATCCAGAAGACATTGCGTAACCAGTTCGATGTAGTGGTGGACCCGTCTTTGCTCAACATCATGACGATTCCTGGGGCCATTTTTATCTATACATTATTTTTGTATCCTTACGTATACACGATAACGAGAATTTTCTTGTCGCAGCAGGCAGCTTCCCTCATTGAAAGTGCAAGGGTGCTGGGAAAAGGACCGTGGCAAGTTTTCTTTAAAGTTGTTTTTCCCATATCGAGGGTGGCCCTTGTCGGGGGAACGAGTTTGGTCGTACTTGAGGTGTTGAATGATTACGGGGTTGTAAAATATTTTGGCATCCAGACGTTTAGCACGGCGATTTTCCAGGCATGGTTCGGATTTGGGGATATTGAGACGTCCATTAAATTGGCTGCGACATTAATGGGTCTTGTAGTTTCCATACTTATCATAGAAAAGCTTCTGAGAGGAAGGAAGCAATTCAGTTTCTCTACCACAAAAGTCAGGCCGCTGCCTCTAGTTAAACTAAAAGGGGCTAAAGCGAAGTTGGCATCCATATATGGCATGACTATTCTGAGCCTTGGATTTTTCATCCCGGTGCTTCAATTGCTTGATTGGCTAGTATTAACTTGGGGGAAAATTCCTTTTGGCGACTTTATGACATATGTAAAAAATTCAGTCTTAGTGGCTGGTATCAGTGCTTCAATGATTATCATTTTCGCCTTGATTGTCGGCAATTTCAGCCGACTTGTACATGGAAAGATTGCAAAAGCGATGCCCAAGTTGACCATCCTTGGGTATTCAATACCGGGGGCGGTCATAGCAGTTGCTGTCGTAACAACCTTTATAGCATTAGATCAAAAGCTAGCACCGCTTTACCAAATGATGGGGATTTCAACAACCCTGGTACTAAGCGTCAGTCTTGTGATGCTGATTGTCGCGTATATCATCAGATTTTTTGCGATCGGCTATAATTCAATCGAATCGGGATATGATAAGATCGGTACTGATTTTCGCGACGCTTCCCGCTTGCTAGGGATGGGGTTGACCAAAACTTTCTTTAAAGTGGATATACCGATGATGAAAGGAGCTATTATCAGCGGATTCATTCTTGTTTTCATCGATATTTTAAAAGAGATTCCACTGACCTTGATTCTTCGCCCATTCAATTTTGATACACTTTCCACAAAAGCATTCCAATATGCGAGTGATGAGAAAATCATGGAAGCATCACAAGCTTCTTTGCTTATCATCGCACTTAGCGCAATTTCGATCTTTGTCTTTCACAAGCTACTTGAAAAGGAGCCACGATAAATGTTTATTTCGATAGATAATTTATGTTTCTGTTACGATCCAAAGGACAGGGCACTTGACGGTTTTTCAATAACAATCGAAAAAGGGGAAGTTGTTTCGATTTTGGGACCGAGCGGTAGTGGGAAAAGCACATTGCTTCGATTATTAGCCGGATTGGAAATTCCTTGTGAAGGGACATTTAAAATTGAAGACAGAGTGATATTTAATGATTATTCATTTATACAGCCCGAAAAAAGAGGCATCGGGATGGTGTTTCAAGATTATGCTCTATTTCCCCACATGACTGTGGCGGAAAATATATCTTTCGGTTTGAAAGATATGAAAAGGTTAGAAAAGAAAGCCCGCGTAAAGGAAGTGTTGGAAATTGTTGAGCTTGAGGGATTTGAGCATCGATACCCTCACCAACTGAGTGGAGGCCAGCAGCAAAGGGTGGCCATCGCACGTGCGATGGCTCCGAATCCGAGTCTCATTCTCCTTGATGAGCCATTCAGCAATCTGGATGCCGAGCTGCAGGTGAAAATTAGAAAGGATCTGCGGGCCATTTTAAAAGATCAGGGAATTACAGCGGTTTTTGTCACACATGATGAAAACGATGCACTTGCCATCGCTGATCGGATTGTAAAGTTGAAAGATGGAGAAATTGACAGCGTGGGCAGACCTTGTGACCTTTTGGGTGCTCAGTCATGGATGCCTAAAGAAATGAACGTTGAACAAAAAAAGGATTCCCTCGTGAGGGTATAATGCTGATAGAAGCCTAAACATGTTTGGGTTAGGGCTTTTTGACAAGTATGCGTTATGTCTAGCTCCAGGGCCTTCGGCGCTAGGATCAAGTCAAATCGCTGTAGTGGCTGAAGAACTCCCTCATCAAAATTCGTCTTGTGCTTGTCGCCGATAGCACACCCCGCCGGTACAAGGATTGATTCAAGCGCTTGTGAAGGCTTCTTTTGTCTCCACAAGCGCTCGTTTTATTCTTGTCGGGCTAGTCCACATATCGGCTCAGTCAGCCCTTCGATGAACAGTCTTTTTTGCTTTTCTTGTGCTTCCCAGGACATCAGCCATTTAAAATTAAAAATTAAAGAATAAAAAGGTGGCATATTGGAAAGATATTTGTTTATAATGTTGAGTATCTATGTTTTAGCATTAAAGGCAACGGGCGGAAAGGTTGTGCAGGGATTGAAACTTGAGCAATTAACTATGGATGAACGTAAAGAGATGTCTTTTATTGAAATTGCGCAAAGCATACTGGAAGAAAGAAAGCAGGGAATGCCATTTCAGGAACTGACTGCAGAAATTGGGAATTTTCTGGAGTTGCCTGAAGAAGAGCTGCGTTCAAGAATGCTTCAATTTTACACTGACTTGAATGTCGATGGCAGTTTCCTAGCATTGGGAGAAAACCAGTGGGGGCTACGTGAATGGTATCCATTTGACCAAGTGGATGAAGAAGTGATTGCTCCAATACCGACAAAGAAGAAAAAGAAAAAGTCGAAAGCTGCATTGGAGGAAGAAGAGCTGCTTGAAGTCGAGGATGACGAGGTGGATTTTGATGATGATTTAGATGATGACCTCGCAGAAGATGAGAGCCTTGAGGCCCTTCGTGAAGAAGAAGCTGAATTTGACGATGAAGATGAGGAACTCCTTGACGACGATTATGAATTGGAAGATGATGATGATGAACTAGATCTGGAAGAAGAGGAAGAAGAGGAAGAATAGTTCTTGACTTCTTATCTCTCAATATGTAGAATTCTACTTGGGCTCCTTGAAAAAGGACTGACTCACAATACTCAACGCTCCCTTACTTTTGTAGCGGGGCGTTTTTTATGTTTTTGACATGTTGGATACCAAGAATCATAAGTGGGCGTACCGTGGCTGAGGCTATTTAGCTTCTTCAGGCTGAACGGGCGCTTGCATTTTTGCTTTTTTTGGTTATCCGGTTCAAAGATGTGGAAATATAGGGACAGGATGAAGGAGGAAAAATTGTGTCAAAATATATTTTTGTAACCGGTGGTGTAGTTTCCTCACTTGGGAAAGGTATAACTGCTGCATCACTTGGACGATTACTTAAAAACCGCGGCTTGAATGTAACGATTCAAAAGTTCGATCCCTATCTTAATGTGGATCCAGGAACAATGAGCCCGTATCAGCATGGTGAAGTGTTTGTAACGGAGGATGGTGCCGAAACCGATTTGGATCTTGGCCACTACGAACGTTTCATCGACATTAATCTTAATAAGTTCAGCAATATTACTACAGGAAAAATATATTCGGAAGTCATCAGAAAAGAGCGTCGGGGCGATTATAATGGGGGCACTGTCCAAGTCATTCCCCATATTACAAATCAAATCAAGGATCGCATTTACCGTGCAGCAGAAAAAACGGATGCTGATGTCGTCATTACAGAAATTGGCGGTACCGTTGGTGATATAGAGTCACTTCCTTTCCTTGAAGCTATCAGGCAAATGAAAAATGATGTTGGCCGTGACAATGTCATGTATATTCACTGTACTCTTGTACCATATATTAAAGCTGCCGGTGAAATGAAAACAAAGCCGACACAGCATAGTGTGAAAGAGCTTAGAAGCCTGGGAATCCAACCCAATGTTATCGTCGTTCGTACAGAAATGCCGATTTCGCAAGATATGAAAGACAAAATTGCCTTATTCTGTGATATCGAAAAAAATGCAGTCATTGAATGTTTGGATGCCAGTACATTGTACTCTGTTCCACTTTCTCTTCAAGAGCAGCATTTGGATCAAATCGTCTGTGATCATTTGAAGCTTGTTTGTCATGAAGCCGATATGGCTGATTGGAGAGGATTGGTAGATAAAGTCCAAAACTTATCTAAAACTACCAAAATTGCCTTGGTTGGAAAGTATGTGGAACTACCAGATGCCTATATCTCCGTAGTAGAGGCGTTGAAACACGCAGGTTATGCTTTTGATTCAGATGTTGAAGTCAAATGGCTGAACGCGGAACTTGTGACATCAGAAAATGCAGCGGAATTGCTGTCTGACTGTGATGGAATCCTTGTACCAGGCGGATTTGGAGACCGAGGCATTGACGGTAAGCTTTCCGCAATCAAATATGCTAGGGAAAACAAAGTTCCATTTTTGGGAATCTGCCTAGGAATGCAATTGGCTTCCATCGAGTATGCTCGGAATGTACTTGGAATTGAAACAGCCCATTCATCCGAAATCAATCCTGCAACTGAACACCCTATTATTGATCTTCTTCCGGAACAGGAACAGCTGATGGATTTGGGAGGAACACTGCGTTTGGGTCTTTATCCTTGCAAGCTTAAGCCGGGAACAAAAGCGTATGAAATGTATCAGGAGGATTTAGTAAACGAACGTCATCGTCATCGTTATGAGTTCAATAATGAATACCGCCAGCAGATGGAAGAGGCTGGATTCGTATTCTCTGGGACAAGCCCTGATGGAGAACTGGTTGAGATTGTAGAAATAATAGATCACCCATGGTTTATTGGAAGTCAGTTCCATCCTGAATTTACATCCCGCCCAACAAAACCGCAGCCGCTTTTTAAAGGGTTCATCGGAGCTACCTTGGGAAAATTGGACTAATACCTTTTCATAACCAAAAAGATATTCGAATCAATTAGAATAAAACTGCCCAAGGGACTGGGCAGTTTTATTCATTTTCCAAAAGAATTTCATCTATAATTAATTTCAATGCGTGATAAATATAGAGACCGGCAATTAAGGATGGGAAAACCACTCTTTTTCCATCGTCAGCTGGAAGGATGGGTCTGATCACATGTGTATCAATATGGATATCGGCTAAATCAGTCAAATCCTCTTTGTCCTCATTTTTTACTGCTGAGATGGAAACAAACGGAATGCCTTTTTCCATGAGGTCTTGCCCGAGGGAGACTGCTTCCGGAGTATCAGAAAAACGGGAAAAGACAATGACTCGGTCTGTATGAGTCAACACATTCGTTTGTTCCAGTACTTCCACATGTGCCATAGGTTCGGCTCCTTCCATGGCCTCATGAATAATTCCTTCCATTTCGTTGAAGCCTTTGAAATATATTTTACCCTCACCCGCAATGGCTTGGGCTAATAGTCTTGCACCGTCTTCCAAGGCTAATTCTTCTTTTTCTTTTAGTTTCATGAACAGCCCGGTTAGCTGGGTTGATAACATTTTCAACATGGAATAACTCCCTTTCATTAAGCGTCTATAACTATATTATAGAGGTCTGGACTTGGGAAAAAAAGAAAGAGACGTGGGAGAAGGTGGAAATGATATATATCACGAGAAGGAAATAAGGCATTGGACAGCGAAAGGATATAACGACAAACAAAATTGAAAAGTTAAAACTGAGAATTTTTGAAGTGGTTATGAAAATAGCGATTTAATAAAGGGGGGGTAGCATTGAGAGAAAGGGTGTTAATAGTCGATGACCAATTTGGGATCCGGACTTTATTAAACGAGGTTTTACAAAAAGAGGGCTATGAAATTTTTCAAGCTGCAAATGGGTTGCAGGCGCTGAGTGTGACAGAGCAGTATGCTCCTGATCTCGTTTTATTGGATATGAAGATTCCGGGAATGGATGGTCTTGAAATATTGAAAAGAATGAAAGAAATCAATTCTGATATCAAAGTCATTATCATGACAGCATACGGGGAACTGGATCTCATTGAACAAACGAAAAAATTGGGAGCGCTCGCTCATTTTTCAAAGCCGTTTGATATTGAAGAGGTTCGTTCAGCTGTAAAGAATTATTTAATGGTTAATTCAGATCAGGCGACTACATAAAAGATGAACTTCAAAAATACTCCATCGTTGGTATTGTAGTAAATAATTTGATATGATGATACTGCAAAAAACGACTAAGGTTTCTTATTGGGGCAGCCCAATGTTAAAGGAGGAAAAGATTGTGCCTTTAGTATCAATGAGAGAGATGTTACATAAAGCAAATGAAGGAAAATATGCGGTGGGACAATTTAATTTGAACAACCTGGAATTTACACAGGCCATTTTACAGGCGGCACAGGAAGAGAACTCACCTGTTATTTTGGGAGTTTCGGAAGGTGCAGCACGTTATATGGGCGGTTTCAAGCTCACGGTGCGAATGGTTGAAGCACTGATGGAAGAATACGGGGTAACAGTCCCAGTAGCGATCCACCTTGATCATGGATCCAGCTTCGAAATGTGCGCGAAGGCGATACATGCAGGCTTTACTTCTGTCATGATTGATGGTTCCCATTTCCCGCTTGAGGAAAACATTGAATTGACAAAGAAAGTGGTCGAACTTGCTCATATGTTTGGCGTTTCAGTAGAAGCGGAACTCGGAAGAATCGGTGGCCAGGAAGATGACCTGACAGTTGATGATGCTGAAGCTTCCTACGCAATCCCTGAGGAATGTGATCGCCTCGTAAGAGAGACGAATGTTGACTGCTTTGCTCCTGCTCTGGGTTCAGTGCATGGTCCTTACAAAGGAGAACCTAAACTAGGCTTTGACCGTATGGAAGAGGTTATGAAATTAACAGGTGTTCCTCTTGTACTTCATGGAGGGACAGGTATTCCGCTTAAAGATATCCAAAGGGCTATTTCCTTAGGTACAGCAAAAATCAACGTGAATACTGAAAACCAGATTTCTTCTTCAAAGCGTGTGCGGGAAGTGTTGGCTGAAAATCCTGAAATGTACGATCCGCGTAAATATCTGGGACCTGCACGTGAAGCGATTAAAGAAACGGTTATGGGTAAAATGCGTGATTTTGGTTCATCAGGAAAAGCATAATAAATATTTTTTGTGAAAAGTATAGATACGAAAGAACAATGAAACCGCCTGGCTTACTTGGCGGTTTCCATGTTATATACAGGAAAGCGGGAGGCGCTTGGAGCGAGACCATACTAAAAAAGGAGTTGTACCCATTGAAATTTTTTCTAGATACTGCAAATATTGATGAAATAGAAAAGGCAAATGAGTTTGGGATTATAGACGGAGTTACAACAAATCCTTCATTGGTTGCTAAGGAGGATGTTTCTTTTCATGCTCGACTGAGAGATATCACCAGCATCATTCCCGGTTCTGTCAGTGCTGAAGTCATAGCGCTTGATGCGGAAGGAATGATTAAAGAAGGAAGGGAACTGGCTGCTATCGCCCCAAATATCACGGTGAAAATACCTATGACCCCTGACGGCATGAAAGCTGTCAGCATACTGTCCAAAGAAAATATTAAAACAAATGTTACGCTTATTTTCAATTCCAATCAGGCTCTCGTTGCAGCAAGAGCTGGGGCTACATATGTTTCTCCATTTATTGGCCGCCTTGATGATATTGGACATAGTGGAGCGGAAATTATATCAGAGATCGCCGATATTTTCTCTATCCACCAGCTTCAAACACAAATCATTGCCGCTTCCATCCGTCATCCACAGCATGTGACAGAAGCTGCTTTAAATGGTGCCCACATCGCAACATTGCCATATAAAGTACTCGTCCAGCTATTTAAACATCCATTGACGGACCGGGGGATAGAATCTTTTATGAATGATTGGGAAGCGAGAAAAAGTAAGTAACAATTTTTGTGATTTAAGATCCCAAAGTCTACATGTTTCGCCAATATTTGTTTATAATAAGGGGTATAATGCCTTTTTTGAAAAAATGATACCTTAACAGGCCTGAAAGGAAGTCAAAAATGGAGAAGCTAAAGATTGCTGGCGGTTATCCGTTAAAAGGAACAATAAAAGTGAGCGGTGCAAAGAATAGTGCTGTCGCCCTCATACCGGCTACCATTCTGGCAGATTCCCCTGTAAAGATTGAGGGTCTACCTAATATTTCAGATGTTGATACGTTGAGCGGCTTATTGGAGGAGATCGGAGGAAAGGTCACACATGATCATGATGTTATGCATGTAGACCCTACTGAAATGATTTCCATGCCTTTGCCGAACGGAAAAGTGAAGAAATTGAGAGCATCCTATTATTTGATGGGCGCTATGCTGGGGCGTTTTAAAAAGGCAGTGATCGGATTGCCTGGAGGCTGTCACTTGGGGCCGCGCCCAATTGACCAGCATATTAAAGGGTTTGAAGCCCTTGGAGCAAAGGTGACTAACGAACAGGGAGCCTTGTATCTCAGGGCAGATGAATTGAAAGGCGCTAGAATCTACCTGGATGTTGTGAGTGTCGGCGCTACAATCAATATTATGCTGGCGGCTGTAATGGCTGAAGGGCGAACGGTCATTGAGAATGCTGCCAAGGAGCCGGAAATTATTGATGTAGCGACCTTATTGACAAATATGGGGGCGAAGATTAAAGGGGCAGGCACTGATGTGATCCGAATAGATGGGGTAGAACGGTTGCACGGATGTCAGCACACGATTATTCCCGACAGAATTGAAGCAGGAACGTTTATGATTGTAGGATCGGCCATCGGAGAGGGTGTATTGATCGATAATGTCATTCCACATCATTTGGAATCCCTTACGGCAAAATTAAGAGAGATAGGGATCCCGGTCGAAGCAAGCGATGAACAGGTTTTTATCGGAAAAAGTGAAAAATTGAAGCCGGTGGATGTCAAAACGCTTGTATATCCAGGGTTTCCAACGGATCTGCAGCAGCCTTTTACTTCTTTGCTGACAAGGGCAGAAGGATCTTCTATCGTCACTGATACTATCTATTCCGCTCGTTTCAAACATATCGATGAATTACGGAGAATGAATGCCAATATTAAAGTAGAGGGAAGCTCTGCCATTGTGAATGGTCCATCTGTCCTTCAAGGAGCGCGAGTCAAAGCATCCGACCTTAGAGCTGGAGCTGCTCTCGTGATTGCTGGATTAATGGCCGAAGGGATTACAGAAGTGACCGGCCTTGAGCATATTGACAGGGGCTACAGCGGATTAGTGGATAAATTAAATGGTCTCGGCGCTACTATTTGGCGTGAAAAAATGACGGATAAAGAGATTGAACAGCTAAAAAGCTCTTAAACCCTGATGTAGAGCCTTATACTTTTCTTAATTGGTAAATTATATGCAATACAGAAAATGGCAGAAATATGATATACTTTTACTTCAGGGCAATCTAGTAAGATTGCAGCCAATGACGGGAGGAAAGTCAATGGAAAGAAGTTTAACTATGGAGCTCGTAAGGGTGACAGAAGCAGCTGCGCTTAAATCTGCAAGATGGATGGGCCGCGGCATGAAAAATGAAGCAGATGATGCTGCTACCACTGCAATGCGTAATGTTTTTGATACGATCCCAATGCAGGGGACAGTGGTAATCGGCGAAGGAGAAATGGACGAGGCTCCAATGCTTTATATTGGTGAAAAGCTTGGAACTGGGCAAGGACCAAAGGTCGACGTAGCCGTTGACCCATTGGAAGGCACATCGATAGTGGCTTCCGGAGGATGGAATGCTCTTTCTGTTATTGCGATTGCTGATGCAGGAGATCTTCTTCATGCCCCAGATATGTATATGGAAAAGATTGCTGTTGGTCCAGAAGCAGTAGGGAAAATCGACTTAAATGCCTCAGTTACAGATAATTTGAAAGCAGTGGCGAAGGCAAAAAATAAAAATATTGAAGATGTCGTGGCAACTGTATTGAACCGCCCGCGTCATGAAAAAATTATTGCTGAATTGCGGGAGGCCGGCGCCCGAATCAAATTGATTGATAATGGCGATGTAGCTGGTGCAATCAATACGGCCTTTGACCAAACAGGTGTTGATATTTTGTTTGGTACTGGAGGAGCGCCTGAAGGTGTTATTGCCGCAGCGGCGCTCAAATGTCTTGGTGGAGAACTGCAAGGCAGGCTTGTACCATCCAATGACGCTGAATTGGAACGATGCAAGAAAATGAATATTGATGTCAATCAAGTATTCCGGATGGAAGATTTGGTGAAGGGTGATGACGCCATATTTGCTGCTACTGGGGTAACAGACGGCGAATTGCTAAAAGGTGTTCAATTTAAAGGCTCTTTCGGGTCTACTCATTCAATTGTTTTGCGCGCTAAATCGGGTACAATCCGCTTTATCGAAGGTCGACACAGTTTAAGTAAAAAACCGAATATGGTCGTGGAATCTTAATGTTAGGAGGGATTTATTCCCTCCTTCATGACTTTTCATTTGTGTAACACAACGCCATGGTCTCATTCTTCCTATTCTTCATGTAAATGCACTCAAAAAAATCCTTCCACTTTCTCAACATAATGTTATATTACAATCAACGACTTCAAGAGGATTAACAGACAAGAAGATTAAAGCAGGATGAAAACAAAGTGTGTGTGAATTGAGTATAAAAACAATAAAATATAGAAAAAGTGTGGTGTAGAAATGGCTGGTTTAACCATCTCTTCATTAGAAGATATGAAACTGAAAGAATTATATGAACTTGCCCGCGAATATAAAGTTTCCTATTACAGCAAACTGACAAAAAAAGAATTGATATTTGCCATTTTAAAAGCTCGTGCGGAGCAGGAAGGTTTCTTTTTCATGGAAGGAGTCTTGGAAATCATTCAATCTGAAGGATTTGGTTTCTTAAGGCCCATTAACTATACGGCAAGTTCTGAGGATATTTATATCTCAGCATCACAGATTCGCCGTTTTGATTTACGCAATGGCGATAAGGTTTCCGGAAAAGTGCGCCCGCCTAAGGAAAACGAACGGTACTATGGATTGCTTCATGTGGAGGCGGTCAATGGAGATGATCCAGAAAGTGCTAAAGAGCGTGTCCATTTCCCGGCATTGACTCCGTTGTATCCGGATAGACAGATTAAATTGGAGACAACCCCTTCGAACTTATCTACTAGAATCATGGATCTTATTTCCCCGGTTGGTTTTGGACAGCGCGGCTTGATTGTGGCTCCTCCGAAAGCCGGTAAAACAATGTTGTTGAAATCGATCGCCAATTCAATTACGACAAATCATCCCGAAGCAGAATTGATTGTATTGCTAATTGATGAAAGGCCTGAGGAGGTTACAGACATTGAACGCTCAGTAGATGCGGAAGTTGTAAGCTCCACATTCGATGAGGTTCCGGAAAATCATATTAAAGTGGCTGAACTTGTGCTTGAACGTGCGATGAGACTTGTGGAGCACAAACGAGATGTGATCATTTTGATGGATAGTATCACAAGGCTTGCCCGCGCATATAATTTAGTCATTCCGCCAAGTGGAAGAACGCTTTCCGGAGGTATTGATCCAGCGGCATTCCACCGTCCAAAGCGATTTTTTGGTGCCGCTAGAAATATTGAAGAGGGTGGCAGCCTGACTATTTTGGCGACAGCCCTTGTAGATACGGGTTCCCGTATGGATGATGTGATTTACGAGGAGTTCAAGGGAACTGGGAACTTGGAACTGCATTTGGATCGTTCGTTGGCCGAAAGAAGAATTTTCCCTGCCATCGATATTCGCCGTTCTGGGACAAGGAAGGAAGAGCTTCTTATACCGAAAGATCGGCTTGAAAAAATGTGGAAATTGCGTAAAGCGATGTCAGACACTCCTGACTTTGCGGAGAAATTTCTGCGTAAGCTGAGGCAAATAAAGACGAACGAAGAGTTCTTTAAAGCATTGACTACAAAGTAGATTTAACTTCATTTTGATAAAATTTCGTTGATTGCATTTTTACTGTCACCTTGTTATAATAAAAAATGTGCTTTTTTGAATTACTGTAGATTTATGTCTGCATCGTAATATAGAACTCTGTTTCAGCAAATGATTCAGGGCATTAAGGAGATGAAATGTAATGAAAGCAGGAATCCATCCAGAATATAAAAAAGCGACTGTAAAATGTGCATGTGGTAACGAGTTTGAAAGCGGCTCTGTTAAAGAGAATATCCGTGTGGAAATTTGCTCAGCTTGCCACCCATTCTACACTGGACGTCAAAAATTCGCATCTGCGGACGGGCGTGTTGATCGCTTTAACAAAAAATACGGACTTAAATAATCATACGTTGAAAGACGGGCAAGGCGACTTGCCTGTTTTTTTATTTTATTGAAATGATAAAATTCTGTGCTTGTGTATAACTTTGTTTATCAGATTATGCTGCGTCCAGCTCCAGCGCCTATCGACTAGCAGACTTCCTCTTCCTTCCTCCGATAAGTCAACATCGATTCGCCTTCGGCTCATCGTGTTGTCCAGCTGCGAGTGCCATCGGCTCGAGGTCATAAGCCAAACGCTGTTGAAGGCAAACTACGCCTTCCTCAGCGCTCGTCTAGCTTTGCGCCGATAAGCAGGCACTCTCCGCTTTTCTTTTTCCTGTATCTCGTCAGGAGTCGTCCAGTCTGTACGTCGATGAACAGGCGCTTTCGCCTTTGTTCTGCCCGAACGCATTTATGAACATGTGGACAAATGAGCAGCTTATGAAAAAAATGGATAGAGGTGTGGATAAGTGGAAATCACCAGCCAAAAGGGCTCAATCGAAGTAATTTGCGGCAGTATGTTTTCCGGAAAAACAGAAGAGTTAATCCGAAGGATCAGAAGGGTGCAATATGCTCGGCAAAATTTGTTGATATTCAAGCCGAAATTAGATGACCGTTACAGTGTCAATGAAGTTGTTTCCCACAACGGGCTATCTGCTATGGCACAACCTGTGGATAACTCTGTCGATATTTTTCAGTTGGTTCATGCTGAAGTAGATGTTATCGCAATTGATGAAGTGCAATTTTTTGATGAGAAAATTGTAGAGGTTGTAAATCAGTTAGCTGACGCAGGGCATAGAGTCATTGTAGCAGGGTTGGATCAGGATTTCCGTGGAGAGCCTTTTGGATCCATGCCTGAGTTGTTGTCCACGGCAGAATACGTGACAAAGCTGCAGGCAGTATGTGTTGTCTGTGGTGAACCTGCCAGTCGGACACAGCGTCTCATTAACGGCGAACCCGCTTGTTTTGATGATCCAATTATTTTAGTGGGAGCTTCAGAAGCATATGAGGCAAGATGTCGCCGCCATCATGAAGTGCCTGCGGGAGTGAGCGAGTATTTGGTACAGCCTGTAAAAAGTGAGGAATAACTGATCTTTAAAAAATCCAGATGTAACGCTGGATTTTTTATTTTTAAACACTAGCGTTGCATAAAAAAATAATTATGAAGTCAACCATTTAATTTTTGACTC
>JAABNQ010000132.1 GCA_009928435.1 Bacillus sp. HF117_J1_D | reverse complement strand
CCTTAATCCGTGACTAAATTTATCTAAAAACCATCCGAAAGCTAGTGAAATCAAGTATAATACCCAAAAAAGGTGAATTTAGCAACTTCACCCAGCAGGTGATCATATGAAAAAATTTATTATTGAAACAACTAGCGAACGGATTACAGCTCATACCGGGTTAGCGATTATCGGCGACCTTTTGTATCACACCAATTTACCGCAACGGTTAAACCAGGCTGAACCTGGAAAAGCAGACCGCAATTCGAAAATTTCCAACGGAGATGTTGCCTCTTCCTACATTGGTATACTCTGCCAAGGAAAGAGCGACTTTGACCATATTGAAGCTTTCCGGGAAGACGAATTTTTTCGTTATGCCCTGAATGTTGACAAGGTCCCTTCCAGCCCTACCCTTCGCCAACGATTGGACCAGGGTGCTTTGACGGAGGACTGGAAAACGATCCTGATGGAAGAGTCAGCCGGTCTTATCCGTCGTCTAGATGCAGACATTTCTCCCGTCGATGTGGGAGGCAAGCCATACCTTCCCCTGGATGTGGATGTCTCTCCTTTTGATAACTCCAACACCTTTAAGGAAGGCGTGGCGAGAACATACAAGGGATGTGACGGCTATGCACCTATGTTTGCCTATATAGGGCAGGAAGGTTACGGGGTCAATGTAGAGCTGCGTGAAGGGAGTGACCATTCACAAAAGGGAACCCCCGACTTTCTTCAAAGGACGATTGAACTTGCGAAACGCATGACGGACGAGGCGCTTCTTCTCCGCATGGATTCCGCGTGTGACAGTGCCGACAATATGAAAGTCTGTACGATGAACAAGGTGGATTTCGTCATCAAGCGAAACCCCCGGAAAGAAACAGCAGAAGACTGGCTGGCCATCGCCCAAAAAGAAGGCATGTGCCATGAAGAACGCCTTGGGAAAAAGGTATATACAGGCACCCGCCTCTCAACCATCAGGGGTACGGGCGTTCCTGTTCGCATCGCCTTTAAAGTCACAGAGAGGACGATCGATAAAGACGGGCAAATCCTGCTTGTTCCCGATATCGAATTCGAAACCTACTATACGTCACTGCCTGTGCCGGCTTCCACTGTGATCGCCTTGTATCGGGACCATGGGACGAGCGAACAGTTTCACAGTGAAATCAAATCTGAACTGGACCTGGAACGCTTGCCTTCAGGAAAATTTACGACGAATGATCTCGTTCTTCACTTGGGACTGTTCGCATACAATTTGTTGCGCCTTATTGGGCAGGAAAGCCTGAAAACCGATGATGCCCCATTAAGAAAAAATGTGAAAAGACGTCGTATAAGAACAGTTATTCAAAATTTGATCACCCTGGCATCGAAACTGGTCTACCACGGCAGACAGTGGAAATTGAAACTCCATAAGCATAATCGCTGGCTTCCGGTATTCGAAAGGCTTTATTACGCCTTTTATTAAAGCCGCATGTTAAAAGACAATCCTTTTTAAAAAAATGGAAAGCAAAGGCTTATTTGAGTATGCCTTCAAAAGCGCTTCAAACGACCGAAGCCGCATAAAATAACATCTTTTTTCTATATTGAACCATCGATCGCTGAAAATGGGTAAAATCAGCCTGCTTTTCAAGCTTTTAACAAACTACGTCACGGATTCAGG
>JAABNQ010000131.1 GCA_009928435.1 Bacillus sp. HF117_J1_D | reverse complement strand
TGAATCGATTTCATAATTGCTCTTTATAAAAATTTCAACATCGCTTCGAAGAAAATGAGAACTGTAAAGCCAGCTTTTAACTCTTGCTGTTGAAAAATGACAATAGGAAACTAAGCCCTTGCATTCTCATTTTTTTAAAAGGGCATTTAAGATTTTTGGCTATATTATAAGATCAGGCAGCTTGTTGATTTAACGATGCCTTGATACGATCAGAAGCTAATTTTGAAGCATTATAGACCAGTGTTACAAGGTCAAAATGAACCTTCGCCCGTTTTCCTGTACGATAGCGAACATTGTTGAGCTGAAAATATTCTTTCAGATAAGCATTGACACGCTCCACAGCGGTACGTTTCTTATATATGTTTTTCCAAGCTTGGGAGCCGCGGGCCGGCGCTGTATACCTTCTAAGGTCCGTTGTAATCTTCACTTTGTACACTTTCTGACAAAGGCCTTCGTTAGCCAAAGGGCAGTCTTTGCACTCTTTTGGCCGGGTGTATTTTAATGTTTCGTATTTCGGGTCGAAACTGTCATATCGATAGGAATGTTCTCGAAAGCATGTAGGCGCGAAATGTTTATCAAAACCAACCGGTTCAGGCTCATTACGCTTATTATAAGCAATCACAGATTGATGCCCCATTCGATGGATCTGGGTATAAATGGGTTCAAAATCGTATCCTGCATCCATTGTTTCATAGCGCAAAGTAGAGAGTTGTACACGTTCATCAAGGCCTTTTAATAAAGGTATCGCCGCTTTTCCATCATTCAAATTACCCGAGGAAAAGAGAGACTGCAAAATGTATTGACTCGTTGTGCCAACTGCTAAATGAGCTTTATAGCCGTACCAAAAGACATTTTTCCCCTCGCTGTTTTTCTTCACTCCCCACTGGGGGTCTTGGGGAATTTCAGCACGAAGTTCGGTTAAAGGAACGTCCAACTGACTTTCAATTTTCTTTTCATAAATGGGAAGGTTGGCTTCACGTTCTGCTTTTTCGGCTAACCATTGTTGCCGTTCCTGTTTTGATTTGCGCCCACGCTTTTTGGGTTTCGTTTCTGGTTTTTCCTCCTTTGGAGGGGCCTGATCCTGGGCTTCGAAGTGTGTAGCATCAAGGGCAGCCGTATCGTCCGTAACGAATCCTTCCGTGATGGCTTGATGAAGCACGATTTCATGAGACTCTTCCAAAACGTTCGACTCACTGATGATTGTAATCATCCTTGAATAGGCGGCCTCGGAAGGAATATTATCGGATACTAAAAAGCCGCAATCAAGGCTGAATATCATGTCGTGCTTTAATCGCTTGACCAAGTCCTTAATGAATGGAATTCGCTCAGTAATTCTGGCAACCAAGGAGTAAATCATAGCTGCATAGTTGAGCTCAACAGGTCTGCCAAAACGTGATTGCTTTCTTAACACAGCGAGGATTGGGTTGATATCTATCGTTGAAAAAACAGCCTCGAATCGTCGGGTAGGTTCTAAATCATATAATTCTTGTAGGTCAAACAGGCTTCCTTGTTGTATAATAGGCATAGGGAGTCTTCCTCCAGTCGTTGAGTTTTGTGTTGGTACTTACTCATTTCGACATTTTGGGGAGGTACTCCTTTTTTTCCGCCTCAAAAGCCTTGAGGCTCTAGGGCTAAGATTTATGAAATTGATTCA
>JAABNQ010000130.1 GCA_009928435.1 Bacillus sp. HF117_J1_D | reverse complement strand
AAGATTATCGCACGAATGACCTATGATTAGAATGTGGGCTGTATTTGACGCTTACGTAATAATGGTGTTCTTACAGTTTTGGATGAATCCACAATGAACCTTATGGATTCACAAAATCTTAGTTCATTTATTTATGAATTGGCACAAAACAGTGAAAAATCGAGGCTAAATAAAGACTCTGAGTTGAGGGAAACACAATCTTGGAGCACAACAATAGTATCCACTGGAGAAAGTTCCATCATTAGTAGAGCAAACAATAATGAAGGCTTACGTGTGAGGCTTTTTGAATTCTCCATTGATAAGTGGACAAAAGGTGCAGAGAATGCAGAAAACCTAAAAAAGGGTCTGCTCCAAAATTACGGACACATAGTTCCTGAAATAGCTAAAAAAATGTTGGAACTTGGTCCAGAAGAAGTTGCTAAAAAGGTAGAGGAAAATAAATATTTAATTCAAGAAAAAATGCCTAATAGCAAATTTCGTGACCGCATAGCAACAAAATTCTCATTAATACTAACGGCTGCGGAACTATTTGAATTGACATATGACTTTGAACTTTCGGGAGAGAAAATTGTAGATATGTTGATTGAGCAGGAGCAAAAATCAATGACTGAGAGAGAAATGGCACCTAAGTTTTATAGTCAATTCAAGCAATATATCATTCGATATAGAAGGAATTTTAAAAGTGGTACTCAAGAAGTGAGTCCTCTTCAGGAGATATGGGGGAAAATTGAAGCAAGTCCAAGCGGAACCCGTTGCTTTATACTACCAGTCGTATTTGACAAAATCGTAAAGGAACTGGGATTTTCTGATACTAAAATTCTATTAAATGAATTAAAAAATATGGGAGTAATTATCCACGACAAAAACAAGAATCAAAAAAGGAAATTCATTTTCTCTAAGAACGAAACAAAACAAAGGCAGGAAGTGCTTGGTCAACCTGGATATGCAGAGAAAGGTGATTACACTTATTGTATTACCTTTGAAGGTAATATTTTTGAAGATGCCTTTTAATCAATAAATCATGTACTCCCTTTCCCCCTTCTCTCCCACCATAATTAAAAGTTATTCTTATTTGTAATTCATATTAATCATAAATAAATTTGTATAAAAACTATTGGGAGAATAGGGAGAACAGGGAGAGCAAATTAAATCATAAATATATATTATCTTAATGTCATCTAAGTGGGGGAACTCAATATGTTGAATCAATCATCAACGGAATACCAATACAATATTATTCTTGATATTTTAGCTGAAATGGTAACAAACTATCTGACAAAAAGTGATGAAAAGGATTTATCAGACAAAAAGAAGGGGGATACTAAACATGGCAATTAATGAGCTTGATTTGTCTACCTTTTCAAATATTAATTTAAGCAATAATGAACAAAAAAGAGTGGCTATTTATGCTCGTGTATCTACAACTGAACAAGCAGAAGAAGGGTACAGTATTGATGAGCAAACAAGGCTATTACACCAATATTGTGAACGTGAAGGTTATGTTGTATATAAGGATTATGCAGACAGAGGGATTAGTGGAAAGTCCATCAAGGGACGAGCATCGCTTCAACAACTACTTGATGATGCAAAAGAGAAACTATTTGATATTGTACTGGTTTGGAAGTCTAATAGACTTGCAAGAAATATATTAGATCCTGAATCCGTGACGTAGTTTGTTAAAAGCTTGAAAAGCAGGCTGATTTTACC
>JAABNQ010000129.1 GCA_009928435.1 Bacillus sp. HF117_J1_D | reverse complement strand
ACTACCATACCCTAATTATAAGGTTTTTTTGTGTATATATGTAAAGAAAATTGGGGTGATTTTTACTCATTCCACGAGTTAAATCGCTTGACTTTTGAATGGAAATTTCATGTAACGCTAGTGGTCGAAAGAACTGATTGTTTCAATGTGGACGGTTGTGGTAAACTAATACCAAGAAGTAAAGAAACCAAGAGGAAAGAATCAAGAAATCTTGGTATTAGATGATATAGAAGGGAATAGACAATGGTAATGGCGCAAAAAGAATTGGAGAGAATTCCTATGTCGAACCCTAAAAAAGTTAAACGGGTTGCAGTTTCAAGTAAAAGACAAATAAGCATTCCAAAGGAATTTTATGACATTTTGGGCATTGGTCAAGAAGTCGTGTTGGAATTACATGGTAATCATATGGTATTAAAACCTGCACACGAAAATTTTGATGATTTTTCAGAAAATATTCTTCAAGACCTAGTTAGCGAAGGATATAACGGAACTGAATTGCTTACAGAATTTAAAAACCGAAAAGAACAATTGCGCAACGCAGTCAAATCATTAGTCGAAGAGACAAAGGCTAAAGGAAAAAGAACTACCATTGATGACCTTTTCGGGGAAGAGGATGAAGATGGACTATGAGTTAATAACTTCACCTGCAACCGAGAAATTTATAAAGAAATTGAAAGACAAACAATTAAAGGGAAAATTCAGGGAAGCCTTTCACGAAATCCAGCTAAATCCCTTTAAAGCGGGCGAACAAAAGAAAGGTGATTTAGCTGGCGTTTATGGGTACGACATTTACCACAATCGTACAAATTATGAAATCGCCTATATTGTAGAACAAGACGAAGAAGATAAATTAGTTTTAATTATTTTGGCGGGAACTAGAGAACGGTTCTATGATGAACTAAAGCGATACATGAAAACGACTAAAAAACTCCATGATTCAATGGGAGAGTGAATCACGCAAAGGGAGCACCGTTCTAGTGTCCATATAAACAAATAATGTCACGTAATTATGACCCCTTGTACGTGAGGTTTCGTCTACAGCTACACTTTTTACATTTGATACATCAATGTTTTCAACTGCTTTATCAACGTAGTGTTTAAAGACTCGCCAAAATCTGAAATACGATCGCCAACAACTGCCCCCTGGCTAATACCGTATTTAGCTTTAATATGTTTTACTAAATCTGACTTACTCAAGGAGTCAATTTGTTCAATACTGAAGGTCTCACACACCAATTTATTTAAGTTATAGGACTCTACTATTGCGCTTAAATAATTCATTAAACCGTTACTCGCTATAAAAATTGAATAGTTTTTACCTTTCAAATAGCTTAATATTTCTACTGCATTTGGATAAAGGCCATTTTCCCCTCTTTTCACATTTTTAATTAAACTTTCCTGAAAAATATTATCCATTTTGTTTCGAGTCTCTTTTGAGTGGTTGGGTAACAATGTTTCCCAAACTTTAGGTAAGGGTACACCCATAATTTCACGGTATTTTTTTATAGGAGTATCTTCTGCCCACCTGTCTAAAGCTCTTAAGTGATTAAAAGCATCTTCAAGTGAAAGTTCTAAGTTTTTTTCGGTTTGAAAAAGAGTACCATCCATATCAAAAATTATTGCTTTATCCATTAATTCAGGCTCCCTATAAAAGACTTTTTGCGATGGGTAATTAAATCTATTATCTTAAAATGATAGTAGGTTGTTCAAAAACTTGATAGCTAAATTTTTCTTGATAAGTTCTCATCCAATCACTATATTTATTTTTTTCTAGTACTTGAATCGATTTCATAATTGCTCTTTATAAAAATTTCAACATCGCTTCGAAGAAA
>JAABNQ010000128.1 GCA_009928435.1 Bacillus sp. HF117_J1_D | reverse complement strand
TGAATGCCGTTCGGTATGAGGGTTACCTCTGGTAACTCGAAAGCCGACAGTCAAGGCATATTGCCTTTTTATTTTATATCATGTTATAATCAGTCTATAAAAGAAATGAGCTGATATAACAATGAAATTAGATACAAATAATCATTCAGTATTTCTTCTTTATTATCATCTTGTACTAGTAACAAAATACCGAAGACAAGTAATTGATGATGAAATATCTGATTTTGCTAAAGCTACTTTTGAAAGAATTTCAGAATCGTATCACATTACTTTAGTTGAGTGGAATCATGATAAAGACCACGTTCATATTATGTTCAAAGCCCAACCAAAAACAGAATTGACAAAATTCATCAATGCCTATAAAAGTGCCAGTTCACGCTTGATAAAACGTGACTTTCCAAGAGTCAAACAGTTTCTTTGGAAAGAAATGTTTTGGTCTAAAAGTTTTTGTCTTTTGACAACTGGTGGTGCGCCAATTGATGTGATTAAAAAGTATATTCAAAATCAAGGAAACAATCATAAATAGAGAGTAGGTGACCCTTATGGAACGACTAAAAGCATATAAATTTAGATTATATCCAACAGAGGAACAAGAAATATTCTTTGCTAAGTCTTTTGGTTGTGTCCGTAAGGTCTACAATCTAATGCTTGATGACCGAATAAAAGCGTACGAAGAATCTAAAAATGATTCTTCTAAAAAAATGAGTTTTCCAACACCTGCAAAATATAAAAAAGAATATCCATTTTTGAAGGAAGTTGATAGTCTTGCTCTAGCTAATGCTCAACTTAATTTAGATAAGGCATACAAGAATTTCTTTCGTGATAAATCCGTTGGATTTCCTCGTTTCAAGAGTAAGAAAAATCCTGTCCAAAGTTATACAACGAATAATCAAAATGGAACAATAGCTTTGATTGATAATAAATTTATCAAACTTCCTAAGTTAAAATCATTAGTCAGAATCAAGCTTCATAGACCACCTAAAGGAATAATTAAATCTGCTACAATATCACATCGTCCAAGTGGTAAATACTATATTTCTTTGTTGTGTAGGGAAGAAATTTTTGCATTACCTAAAACTAATTCCGCTATCGGTATTGACTTAGGTATTACCGACTTTGCTATTCTTTCTGATGGTCAAAAAGTTAATAATAATAAATTCACAGCCAAAATGGAAAAGAAACTCAAGCGTGAACAACGAAAATTATCAAGACGCGCATTATTGGCTAAAAATAAAGGAATGAATCTGTTTGACGCTAAAAATTATCAAAAACAAAAACGAACAGTAGCTAGATTACATGAAAAAGTAATGAATCAACGTACTGATTTTCTGAATAAGTTAAGTACAGACATTATCAAAAACCACGATATTATCTGTATTGAAGACTTAAACACAAAAGGTATGTTACGCAATCATAAACTAGCAAAAAGTATTTCAGATGTATCTTGGTCTAGTTTTGTAAGTAAATTACAATACAAAGCAGATTGGTATGGAAGGGAAATTATCAAAATAGATCAATGGTTTCCTTCAAGCCAAAATTGTTCAGAATGTGGACATCAAGATGGCAAGAAATCGCTCAAAATTAGAGAGTGGACTTGTCCTATTTGTCATACTCATCATGACCGAGACATCAACGCTAGTATAAACATTCTAAACGAAGGTCTACGCATAAAAGCATTAGGTTAGATAAAATCAAGAACCGTAGGGACTACGGGGATAGCTTGGTCAATAAGAGAAACCGCTGTGAGTAAAGAAATACGCTTGCAAGTATGCTCTAATCCCAAGAAGCTCCCACTTCAAGCGTTAAAAACCGTAAGGTTTAGCTAAGTGGTGAGTAGTTCAC
>JAABNQ010000023.1 GCA_009928435.1 Bacillus sp. HF117_J1_D | reverse complement strand
CCAAAACAAATGACAAAAACCTTCGCAATAGCGACATTAGGTCTGGCTGCGGACAACATGGAAGGATTATTTAAGCGTATCCTTGGTAGTTATTCCAATCACTACATTCGTGACTTTGTTCCTGTTATACTACTGGGTACAACTGTTTTTTGCTTAAAAATACAAATTGTATATGTATGGTCTACTTGCTCAACGAAGAAAACAACAACCTGGTAAGGCTTTTACATCAAAGGAGGATTTTTGTATGAAACACACCCCAAAAAAAAGCGGCAAAAAATATTGCCCCATAACAAACCTTCGTGAATATAAAATAGACACAAAGATAAAACATTACATTACCAATTTCATATATGCTTTGGGAATCAAACATGGACTGGGAGATTCTCCATTACCGATACAGTGATATAACCTATTACCTTGCTCAGAATGGTTTTTGACGCTCTTTTGAATCATTTACAGTTTTGCGCTGGAAATTTTCTTTTTATCTTGCAGATGGTTAGGGCAGCTTATTAATTTCTTACAGCCATTCTTCATATAGCAAAGTTTGAGAACCTTTCACTTTTATGATAAAAAATTAGTAGAACAAACTAATATCCTAGATCTGCACTACTAATTTGGGACATTTTTTTGTCAGTTTGTACATGATTATAATAACTACACTTGGTGAAAGGTTTTTATATGATGTAGATTGATTAAGATAGGTTCGTCTCTTGCTGTTTGGATTTCTACCATTTGTTCCGCGATATTATTTATTTTGCCGATATGGGTATTATTCTCTCCCAGATTAATGACAACCATTTTGTTTTTGAATTTTTCCATTTGAACCTCAAATGATCTTGCTAATAATGTATTCGTTGGTTGAATTGGGAAATTATGACTTTCCAACCCATACGGCCGCTTATCCTGTGTGTACGGAATAATCCATTTAAGATGATTGAGTGTGATGTACATCGTTTTAAAAACAGGAGAATGGAACACAAAATAATTATTCATGATGCTTGTTAGGTAACCGTGTAATTCTTGTTTACCAGTGACAAATATCTCCACAAACATTCCTTTCCCTCTTGTCAGAACTTTTCTCAGCGACAAATCATTATTATCGTCTTCCGAAACAAAGGCTGATGGCTCTTTGGGCCCCAATATATTATATTCATTCGCGTCGGCAATTTTCACATTTTGTAAATGGACCAAAGGAATATACACATAATCCTTACCGTTGAAAATGACAGCTATATCACTTCCCACATCAATAAGAGTGCCATTAATAATCTTTTTTCCGGAAATTTCTATCTTAACAACTTCATCGATAAGTCTTTGAAAAATTTTATTCATATTTACACCCCCATTAAATAAACGTATTGAATATGACGAAATGTACATGCACATTTCAAACCCCGAAAGGGGAGAACAAACTGCACTTCGCAGCAATTGCAACAGCCATACAAGATTTGATCAATTTTTATTCTACACTTACATTTTCATTCACTTGTGTGTGAAAGTATTCATAAGTGCTATAGCCACCATTCATTTTTTTATTTATGAGTTTTCCGTAGGATCCCTTTTATGAGTTAGAGAAATATTAACTTGGTAGAATCTCAATGATATGATTAATGCTTGGGGAGTAATGAGGATCTTTCCATTGCTATAAATTTTCATAAAGAACATAGTAGAACAAACTAGGCACAACATTGTTACTAAAAATGGTTTTCCGAATGTCATTGTGGTTTTTCATTCTTCCGCCAATAACGGCTACTCACCTTCACTCAGTTTTTTATACATTTTTTCAGCATGTTTCATTAATGCATGATACTGTTTTAGCAACATGTTTTTATCCTCTTTCGAACTAACTTGATTATTTAGCTTCGGTATACTAGATCGCCCTTGATTAAATTGTTTTTTCTTATTTTTGTGCTCCCTAAAGCACTCATCTCCCCCACTTAATCCTTTTGAAGATTTTGATTTCATGCATGTATGCAAACTTCCGTGTTGATCAATTTGCTTTAAATCATGATCCCTTTGTCCTCCTTGATGAATCATATCAAAAGAAAAGTGCCGTTTCGTTTCATTTTCCACTTCGAGATCTGGATATATATACATTATTTCTTCGAAATTGTAATCAGATTGACTACACAATGATTCCTCCCTGGCCTGGGAGTCTTGATCTACTTCTGATTCCATTGTATATTCATTCTTTTTGGCCGCTAGTGTAATTTGATGATCACCTGAATCTTCCCCCCCATCCGACGAAGCAGACGATTCTAAATGAGATGATATTTCCTCTTGATTAAACTGTTCATGCTTGGGCAAATACTTAACTTCCATTTCTTCTAAAAAGCCATTTTCAATATGATTTTTTTGTTCAGGATTTTTGAAGGAATGATGATTTTCTTCTTGAATATGATCTTGATTAATTTGTCTAGTTTGTTGGTTGGACTGAACATCTACCTGCATAGATCCTGATTGCTCTGCATATGATTCATTTAAATACAATCGTGAATTTTGTATGGACTTTTCTCTTACATCCTCCTGTGTTTTGTTCATTGCCAAAAACTCTTCGGCTTCTCCAGCTCCAAAAATTGAATGATGATCCCCGGATTCAGAAGAACCATACTCCTCTTTCATTTCATACTTATGTTCAACTGTAAAATCATTTTTTTTCATTGAATTGTTATTTATCTTTTGATTTAAAGGAAAAGTGTAATAATCATTCGGATCTTGTAGGCTCCCGTTTTGAGTATCATTTTGAACCTCATTTTCCTTATCATGGTTCTGGACTTTATCCCCCAGTAAGACTGATTTATTTTCTAATGAAGGATTTGTAGCAACTGGCGTGCACCGAGCTACTTTGCCTGTATTAGCATTGTTAGGAAGATCTTTGTTACAAAAGCTGCCTTTATTTAAATTTAAAATCCACGATTTGTGTATACACAAAAGCTCCTCACCATTGATTAAGTTGATGTGATCATCCGTTATTTCGGAAAGTATACCATTAAATGGACAGCCACCTAATCCGTTAATTGTGATCCAGTTGTTTTTCAATGAAAATAAAACCCCACTTATATAGGCTCTATCAATATAGTGAACCATCTTATGCTCTATATCCGAATATTTGGTACTTTTGGAAATGGCACGAATTTGATGAATCACAATATAAAAAATGTTATTGTTTGAATCAATAACGACATGATCTTCTTTGACATCCAGCAAAATTCCTTTCACAAAATCATTGGTATGGAGAAAAATATTAACTTTTGTTCCCTTAAAAGTACAGAGCCATTGGGTTAAGTTTTTCGCTTTCAATTTGATTGAACCCCTTTGTAAATATTTGCCGCCTCTTTCGACAGAAGCGACAAATATAAGGATGTAGGGTTATTTTTTTCCACCCTCCGAGTCTTTTTTCTTATCTTCATTTTTATCATTATTTTCTTTTTTCTTATCCCCACTATTATGACTGTCATTTTTCGCTTCCGCTTCTTCGGGCTTTGTTTTTTCCAATTTAACACCGTAACTAACGTTTCGAATATGAAACAAAGGCAATCGAATAACCTCTTCATGTGAGATAATGGCTACAATATCATCAATGACTTCATAAAGAACGCCTTCAAGCTTTTCAGGGCCGCCACGGTTTATTTGTACCCATACGTATCTTAAGTTTTCTAAAACGCTTTTAAAGTCTTTGGCTGTTACATATTCAAAATCCTCAGGTACTTCAAGATCAAATTGCAATCCGTCTTTTGCATTATCAGTAAGGCTCTTAATATGGTGTGTGTTATAATAAATGACTCCGTCATCTTCTGTAAGAACAATAATATGGTCGTCTTCCACTGCAAGTACCTTTCCAACACGTGATTCCGGCCCACCTCTGTCTATTTGAATGACTTTATCTTTTAATGACAAAATCAAATCTTTATTCATATGTTATTCCCTCCTATTATATTTTCCTTATATCTATATGTGTCACATAAGGACAGTGAAACAGTTAGAGGCCTATTTTTAGTTGTTAAGGTCATATAGACTTGCCTCAATCAAGTTAGAGGAGAAATGGCCGATCAAAGACTTATTCAAATCCAGCAGAAATAACTACGGCCAGCGAAAAAGAAGGATTGCTTTTGTTCTGAAGTCATCCCATTATGATTTTTACTAGTCAAGCACTTCAAACCAAACATTTGATACGCTATTTGGGTCTCCATTATAGTTAACTGTAATCTCTTCGCCTTTTTTAATTTCTTTGAGGGCATAAAAATCAATTGTAAGTTGATCGAGATTATTAACAAATTTCGAATTAGGTGTGTAAGAATGATTATATAAAGAGCCATAACCCAAGGCGATTGCAGGGTTTCTATACCTTTTTCCCCAGTTAAAAAAATAGTCTGCAAGCTTCGTCTTTTTTATATATTTTCGTTCTGACTCTGGCAAAACAATGACCGGTGCAGCTTCAATGAGATCACCTTTTTTAAAATCATATATTGCAAAAACACCCCTGCCATACTTTCCTGTTTCTTGTACGGAAACCTTCTGCATTTCAATCCACCTTCCGGTTATTAATCTAGTTCTGATAGGTGTTCTTTTAAATAATGGCTCCTATCTTTAATAAATTGAAAGATTACTTCGGGTTCCTGATTAAATTTTTCTATTTTCCGTTTTTTATAGGGATCATTCAAAATATGAGAGCGAAGTGATTGATAAAGTGTATTTACTTTGTCTTCCATATAGGAAACAGTAAACTTTGTATCGAGCACCTTCTCCAATTTCTGTTTATACCTTTGTCTAAATTCCGCTATTTGTAAAAGACGGGAGCATAAATAATTCCCTTTTTTCCCTTGAATTGGTACGTAATCACAAGCCATTCTGCCTCCATCTACTTTGCGTCCCCACGTTGCATCATAATCCCAGGGAATCATTTCAAACAGGCTTGTTTGTGTATTTTGATACAGTGCATAATTGTGTGTAAATCCGTCATTATTCATGGTACAGACCGCTCCAACCATCCAGCCTAAATACTTATCAATATCCACATAATCAGGAATGACTTTGGAAAACTCCAAATCCGATGTTGTATTTATTACATCAATAAGTTTCCTTAGTGATTCATCATCTTCTTTGTTCCCAATCTTTCGTCTGTATCCAGAAATTCTTGATCTCTTTTTACGACCGTCCCTTTTAAATGAGAAGTTAGCATTATTATTTATTGCATAATAAATGGGACCTATGGAGAGATCCCTTTTCTTAAGAAATAAATCATCTACAGATTCCAATACGAGGTATATGCCTTTAGGAATACCATTGCGAATCAAGTTGACGTTGTAGCTTTTCGGTGATAAAACACCTAGGTCATGAAAAAAATCAAGGGATAATTTATTTCTGATAAGAGATGGATCTCGATATTCAGCATTCAGGTGAATTTCCCTACTCCCCTCAAACATCTCGGGCTCAATAAATTCTATGAAATAAGACCGTTTACGAAACTCGCGTGTATATGAACCTCTGTAAGCAATATCAATGTCATATGTGGTGTCGCGGAAAATCAATTTAGCAGGTAAAGGTACATCGTTCCAAATATCACTCCGAAGTTCTTCCAAATCACTTTCCTCCATTAATAATGAAAAAGTTGGTATTTGGTTCGCCATGGTTTTGCACCTCACTCGAATTCAAGTAATAGCAAAGAGAGGAGTAAATAAGACACCCCTCTTTTTCCAAACAGTTTTTATTTTATCTAGTGCGTCTTCTGCTGCGCCTTCTTGAACAACTGCTGGTTGAACTTGTAGTTGTATCTGTGCTGCTCCCAGTTGATCCGCCTTTACCTTTTCTCCTTGAGGTACTCTTACAGGATGATCCTGTCGTTGTTGTACCCGTACTGGTACTGCTCCCGGTTGTCCCACCTTTGCCTTTCCCTTTGCCTTTTCCACCAGTGGTACTAGTACTGGATGACCCTGTCGTTGTTGTACCTGTACTTTTTCCCTTGCCTCTTGATGAATGAGCATTAGTAGTACTTGAACAGGTTGATCCGCTATTTTTTGTACCATTTGTGTGTTCATTTTGATTAACATCTGACATTTAATCGCCTCATTTCTAACAATTTAATATATCGTATGAGGCGTCAAATAAATGGATACAGCAAATACATTAATTATCTTAATCTTTTTTTACATCTATTTTTATGGAAAATGAATTTGGCAAAATGCTCATCATAAAGAATGGACTGTTTAAAAGGAAAATGATTGGATCGTTACTTCATATAAAGGAAGGGTTACAATCATAAGGTAAGAAAAGTTTTGACAATAGGTCGTGAGGAGATGTGTCATGTCTAAAAACATAGAGATTAGAGCACGGAAAACCATACAGAACATCCAGCCTTATTTACCGGGAAAGCCGATTTGGGAGCTCCAGAACGAGCGGGGTTTAGATCAAGTCATTAAATTGGCTTCTAACGAGAATCCGCTGGGGCCTTCACCTTATGCATTGAAAGCCCTCAGTCATTCATTAACTGATATTCATCGTTACCCTGATGCAAATACATCAATTTTGAGGAAGGAGATTGCCGCAAAGTTAGATTTGAAGCCGGAACAATTGATCATTACGAATGGCGGAGATGAACTGATTACACTCGTCTCTGAGTCCTTTCTGGAACCCGGCGACGAGATCATCATACCCTCCCCATCTTTTAGCGAATATGAATTCGGGGCTAATCTTATGGGAGCGAACATCATTAAAGTACCGCTTGGCGAGAACTACACTTTTAATGTAGACGCGTTGATAGAAAAAGTTACGGAACGAACCAAAATAGTTTGTATCTGTTCACCAAACAACCCTACTGGAACCTACTTAACGAAAGCTGACTTACAACACCTGCTGGAAGCCCTGCCAAAACATGTTCTTGTTTTGTTTGATACAGCATACAGCCAGTACGCTGGGGCCGCTGATTACACAAACGGACTGGAATTTGTTCGTGCCGGTTACCCTATTGTCGTGCTTCAGACTTTTTCTAAGGTATATGGGCTAGCTGGATTACGGGTCGGTTTTGGGGCAGTCCCTGAGTTCATTATCCAACATATTCTAAAGGTAAAGGAACCGTTTAATGTGAATGCACTGGCGCAAGTTGCGGCTGCAGCAGCTATACACGATGATGAGCATGTCCACTCATCCCTTCAATCGAATATGGAAGGGCGGAAACAGCTTTACCGTGCATTCAAGGAGCTTCGCCTTCCGTTCATTGAAAGCATGAGTAATTTCGTTCTAGTAGAGCTCGGGCCAAATGCAAAATCCATATATGAGCAACTGTTGGACAAAGGAATTATTGTTCGATATGGCGGCGCTTGGAATCTTCCTTGCCATATTCGCGTGTCAGTTGGAACAAAATTCGAAAACGAGGTCTTTATCCACGAGTTAGATGAAATCATGAGGCCATAATTTGATACGCCACGGCCAAAAAAAGAGAAATTAAAATCCCCCCTCTGCCCGACACTGGCTATCGAAACCTTTGTCATTATAGCAGAGGAGGATTTTATTATGTGACTTTTCGTTTCTGTTATGCCACGCTTCGTGCGGGGCTTAGTCTGGAGTAGACTTGAGAAGTTGGCATGATTGCTCATTTTCGAAAACAAAATCAAGCACTTCTTCAAAATTTTCCTTTATTTCCTCATTAAACGATGTGTCCTTCGCTAATCAATATTCCCGTCAGTTCTCTGGCATTTTACCCATATTTTCTCCAGTACTATGTCTTTTTTTAGTTATTCATAATCAAACTCCTTTCGGTTTCTTTATTCTCTACCTAAATCTGTCATATTGTTAAACCAGCTATTTTTTGATAGTATATCAGTTAATGGAGTGTGTAAAAGCATCCATATTTATCAGATTAAACAATCCATAATACGAAATCATCCGGAAGTGAAACGAATGCTAAAAATTGATCGGAAAAATAAAAGTCCCATATGGCAGCAATTGCTTGACCAATCCATTCACAATATTAAGACAGGGAAATGGCCGCCAGGGGAATTACTCCCTCCATCTCGCGAGCTCGCACAATTAGTCGGTGTCTCGCGCTCAACCATACAAATAGTTTATGAGGAATTATTCAGTCGCGGTTATACTGTAACAAATCGTCGCGGGGGAACAAGAGTAAGTGAATGGGGCTATAAAACGAGCTCTGCAAATGAAGTTATAGCTCCAGGGCCATCTACACCAGACTTACCTTTGTTAAATTCTGCCGTTAACCAAATGCATAGCTGGTTTAGAGGAAAAGAAACTAGAAACGTAGAAATCGACTTCTGTCCACACGAGCCATATTTGGACGAGCATTTTCAAAAAAATTGGAGACAATCGTTTTTACAAGCATCAGCGAAAGCAGATTTATCCAACTGGGGTTACGGTAATGTCTATGGCTTCGTACCGCTGCGTGAACAGATTCAACGTTACTTGACATTCGAGCGGGGCGTTCACGTGGATATCGATCAAATTATATTAACTTCAGGTGCGCAGCATAGCATAGATTTAATCGCCCAAGCGCTTTTACATGAAGGAGAAACGGTTTCCGTTGAAGATCCCGGCTATCCAACTTCTTGGATGACAATGAAATATCGGAGGATGAATGTTGTTCCTGTTCCTGTTGATGAGTACGGACTACGAGTAGATCGCATTCATCCACAATCTAAACTTGTCTTTGTTACACCTTCACACCAATGCGCCGTTGGGGTTATTATGTCTGAACCTCGCAGACAACAATTGTTACACATGGCTACCCAACAACAATTCTGGATTGTTGAAGATGATTATGATGGCGAATTTAGATATCGCGGTGGCCCACTCCCAACATTGTTCAGCCAACAGCCCCAAAATACCTTGTATATGATGAGCTTTTCCAAAATGATTGCCCCTGGCATTCGAATATCAGCAATTGTTGGTCCAAAAGAGGCCGTCCGCCAACTCGCTCTAGTACATGAATTGACCTATCGACATCTTCCAATTATGGAGCAATTAACGCTTGCTCATTTTATCGAACACGGTCATTTTATGCGCCATATGAGGAGAATAAGAAATGTATATCGACGTAGACACGAAGCCATGACGAGGGCTATTATCAAAACCGGGTTAGGGGAACGTTTTAAACTAAGCGGCATAGAAACAGGATTGCATATGCTTCTTGAAGCTGATGAATCGTTTGATGAAGAAGCTGTGACGTACCAAGCGCTTAAAAGAGGGATACGTGTCTACCCGCTCAGTACTTATTGCATGCAAAGTGATCGAAAAGGATGGGTTCTAGGCTTTGCTAAAGTGGATGAAGCAGCTATTGAAGAGGGAATTTGTCGTCTTGCGGAGATGCTTTTATAATACAGGCATCTCCTCCCGAAAGATCTTTCGAACAACATCGCTGCTTAAATAACTACGGCCCAAGTGATCTATTCACTTGTTTTTTCTCCCTCTAGTAAAAGTAAACTTCAAGATGGAAAGAAGGAGCTCTATCCCAGATGTATGCGATCTACGGCAAAGACATCGTGAATAAGCTCTTCTCAATTTTTCACCTGACAGAATGCTAGCTGCCAAACGGATACAGAGTTTTCCTCAACTAGCGCGCTTTCTTCGTTAGGTATTTTCAGTCAAAAGATATTTCTCGTATGCGTCTGATTTCTGGTATCATGTATAATTCTTCAATCACGCTTTCGGGTGCCGTTTTATCAATTTTTAAAATCATTAACGCTGAATGGCCAATTTTGTTGTGACCTACTTGCATCGTGACAATATCAATGCCGTTTCTACCGAGCACTCTGCCAACCCGGCCAATAATCCCCGGCCTGTCCATCTGTGAAATTAATAAAACTTGTCCTGAAGGAGGAATGTCAACCGAGTATGGACCGATTTGAACAAGTCGCTCCCCTACTTCAGGAAGCAGAGACCCTCTTACCCATCTCTCCTCTTTAGTCGTCTTCATACGTATCATCATTTCATTTGGCGAACTTTGGGGTATGAGTGACTTTTGAACCACAAAGTTAAGGTCACGTTCTTTCGCTAAATGAGTAGCATTGACAATATTGACATGTTCTGTCCCAAGATGATGAGAAAGTATGCCCTTCAATACATAGGGTATAAGTGGTGAAGTGTCTAGTTCCGCAAGCTCACCTGCACACCCCACTGTAATATCACGTACTGCACCTTCGGTCATTTGAGCAAGCGATTTTCCAAGTTGTTCGCTTAACGTAAAGTAGGGGTTTAATCTGTTCAAGTGATCGCCGGAAATCGTCTGCATATTGACTGCGTTTTGAAACGGTTCATTTCGCAATAGATTGATCACTTGCTTGGAAACATCAATGGCAACATTTTCTTGTGCTTCCAAAGTGGAAGCACTCAAATGGGGGGTAACAATAATCTTTGGATGATTTAAAAAGGGATGATCTCGGGTTGGCGGCTCCTCTTCAAATACATCAAAAGCTGCCCCTGCCAAAATTCCTTCGTCAAGCGCCTGAACAAGATCACTTTCATCAATCATTCCAGCACGGTCGCAGTTAATAATGCGCATTCCCGGTTTCATTAGATCGAATTGTGGCTTGGCAATCATGTAATTTGATTCTCTTTGTAGCGGAGTATGAAGAGTGATGAAATCAGCTGTTCTCAGAATTTCATCTACAGTCGTGAGCTTGATGCCCCATTTTCTCGCCCGTTCCTCCGACATAAAGGAATCGTGGCCAATAACTTTCATACCAAACGCTGCCGCGCGTTTAGCCACTTCAATTCCGATACGCCCAAGCCCAAGGATACCAAGCGTCTTGTTTTGCAGTTCAACACCAAGGAATGATTGGCGATCCCACACCCCAGAAACTGTCTTTGCATTGGCCTGTGGCACATGCCGAGCCAATGCCATCATCATTGCAAAGGTATGCTCACACGTCGAAACCGTATTTCCGTCTGGCGCATTGATCACAACAATCCCTAGAGTCGTTGCTGCGTTTAAATCAATGTTGTCAACGCTCACTCCTGCGCAGCCCACGACCTTCAAATTGATGCCGGCCTTCAAGATATTCCGAGTCACTTTTGTTTGATAACTGACGATTAATGCATCATATTCATTGATTATTGAAATAAGCTCTTCTTCGCTTAGCCCCGTCAATTTTGTGACCTGAATGTCCTCTGCGTTTCTCAGTTGCTGCAAACCAAAATCGCTAATGGAATAATCTGACACTAAAACTTTAAACATTTTTCTCCCTCCTCTTGGACCTGCGTAGCAGTGGTACCAATTAATCCACATCAAGCTACAGACTTAAAACTTGGAGTAAATCGTCTATGAATCTCTATATGGAACCTAGATACAAGATTTTCAAGTTAATAAAGAGCCACTATCCCGTTCATCAGGATCCGAGGCTCATTGTATTTGTTCGATTAGTTTATTCTAATATGGATGATTTTTCATTCCAGTAATAACTGTCGGGATATATTCTTTCTCCAAAAATTGCAGTCCCTACACGAATCATTGTTGCTCCTTCCTCTATAGCCACTTCCAAATCGCCGGACATGCCCATTGACAGAATATCCATTTCAACTCCAGGATAATTTTGCTGAATAATCTGCTGCTGGATTGACTTTAGTAGACGAAAGCATTTTCTAGTTTCCTTACTATCAGTAGTTAGTTTCCCAATCGTCATAAGTCCCTTAATATTTAATGTATTCAGTTCAGCAAGCTGCTCGATCAAATCTAACGTTTCTTCCGGAGGAATTCCGAACTTGCTTTCTTCATATGAAGTGTTCACTTGAACAAGAATGTCTATTTGCCTGTTCTCTTTTGTGAGCTGTTTATGGATCGCCTTCCCTAATTTCAAACGATCAACCGAATGAATACATGTGACATACTTTAATACATTTTTCACCTTATTCGTTTGCAAATGACCAATGAAGTGCCATTTCGTCCGATTATTTTGGAGCAGTGAATATTTTTGCTGCAATTCCTGAACTTTATTTTCACCAATCAATGTTTCTCCAGCATCAAGAGCTTGCTTCATTCTTTCCACAGGGACGGTTTTCGTAGCTAGCAGTAGCTTCACTTCCTCATTTTTTCTACCGGCAGACTGACAAGCTGAGTCCATTCTTTCTCTTATTCGCTTCAGATTGTCCACAATCCACAAATCATTCATTTTGCTTCCCCGTTTCTTTAAAAGGAAATTTGATTAAGAGGGAGTATCTGGATTCGAACCAGAATTAAAGGTTTTGCAGACCTTTGCCTTTCCATTTGGCTATACTCCCGAAATATAAAATCAACTAGCTTTAATTTGATATTGCTTACTTTCATTTATAAGTTCAATTTCAACATTTTACTTATAATGATTGGTTTATTCCTATCAAGAGGGAGTATCTGGATTCGAACCAGAATTGAAGGTTTTGCAGACCTTTGCCTTTCCATTTGGCTATACTCCCAAAATATAAAGTCAACTAGCTTTAATTTGATATTACCTACTTTCATTTATAAGTTCAATTTCAACATTTTACTTATAATGATTGGTTTTACCTATCAATCTACATCAAGAAAAGCGTCGGATAACCGAAATTCCAGCGAAAAAAAGGCTGGAATTTCGGTTATACTATCCATCCTTTCAAGCAACCATCTATTCATTGCCTGATCTGAATGAACCATACAACGACGCAATTCCTCTCCTACCCAAAACGTTTTTGAAAGTCCAACATAAAATCCGTTAATGCTTTGCATTGTTCGTATGTAACCGCGTTATAGATGGAAACTCTCAGATGACCTGCATCCCTGTGCCCCTTCACCCCAACAAATCCATTTTGCTCCGCTTCTTGTAAAAAGTGTTTTTCTATGCCCTCATTAAAAATACCAAACGTGACATTCATCATCGAGCGGCTTTCTGGATGAGCTAGGCCATTGTAAAAGCCACCGCTCTTATCGATTACGTTATAAATCAAATTAGCTTTAAGGTGATTGCGCCGTTCTATCGCTTTTACCCCGCCGTTATTTCGAATCCATTTGAGCATTAGATTTACAATGTAAACAGCAAATACAGGAGGGGTATTGTATAAGGAACGTTTGTTTGCATGAACCCGATAATTCATCATATCAGGAATACTAGTAGGAATGCTTTCCAGCAGGTTCCGCTTAACGATGACAACTGTAACGCCGGAAGGCCCCAAGTTTTTCTGAGCGCCGGCATATATAAGAGCAAAGTTTGAAACATCAATGGGTCGAGACAAAATATCACTGGACATGTCTGCGATAAGCGGTACTTCCCCTGTATCTAAAAAACTCTGGTATTGAATACCTGCAATCGTTTCATTAGAAGTAAGGTGGATGTAAGCTGTTTCCGGATTGAGCCTAATTTTATTAAGATCAGGAACCTTAATAAAATGATCAGCCTCCGAGCTTCCTGCAATTGTAGTCTCCCCTATCTTTCTCGCTTCAGCTATCGCTTTTCCAGACCACGTGCCACTGTGCAGATAACTCGCCATACGTCCTTCAGTTAAAAAATTCATGGGCACCATGGCAAATTGCGTACTTGCCCCACCTTGTAAAAATAATGCCTCGTAATCAGAAGGAATATGAAGAAGCTCTTTCAACAATTGCTGTGTTTCCCCATTGATATTCTCATACTCCTTGCTTCTGTGTGATATCTCTAAGATCGATAAACCAGTGCCCTGCAAATCAAGAAGTTCATCCTGCACTTGATGCATGACTTCCAAAGGTAACGCAGCTGGTCCCGCATTGAAGTTATAGACTTGTTTCATTCTTATTCCCCCTTAGGAATCGGAAATACTTTAAAAATTCCGTAAATATGGTAATTGATTATCTTAAATCCCCTTCTCCTTTCAATCACCATAACAAATTAAATATACATTAGATATTTCTTATGGTTTATTCTATAATAATAGCTATCATCTATCATTATGTGAATATGGACGAGGAGGAAGTTAGATGGAATTAAAGCAATTAGAATACTTTATGACCCTATGTCAGGAGCTCCATTTTACCCGCGCAGCAGAGAAACTTGGTATCGCCCAACCCTCCCTTAGCCAGCAAATTCGTTTACTTGAGCACGAAATCGGGACACCCTTATTTGATCGCGTCGGCAAGAAAACTCTAATGACTGAAGCAGGTAAAACGTTGCTGCACCATGGCTACAATGTGTTTCATGAACTTTCACAGGCACGTGCAGCGATCAGCGAACTACAAGGGTTAAAGAGAGGTACGTTGAAAATAGGTGCACTTCTCACAGTAGTCAATTACTTGCTTTCACCGACGGCTATCAGGTTTAACCGAAACTATCCGAATGTAGAACTGTCTATTCTCGGTCTACGAACAGGAGATATTTACGAAGGACTTCTCCAAAACGAACTTGACTTGGGTATCGTATTTTTACCGATGGAACATGATGATTTGGAAACAATCCCGCTCTATAAAGAAGAGCTTGCCCTTGCAGTACCTGCCGATCATCCTGTTGCCAATGAACCGTTTGTAACTCTTGACATTATTAAAAATACTCCTTCTGTTTTATTGCCTGACACGTATTTTTTACGGCAGCTCATTAATGAGCAATGTCGCTCATTCGAATTTACACCACAGCCGGTTATGGAAATGACGACGATGGAATCCATTATTAATCTGGTCAGCATGGGCGTTGGCGTTACCATTCTTCCAAAACCGTACCTTGATTATCATGAAAATGAGCAAATACGAACAATCCCGATCCAAGAACCGATACTCACTACTCAAATTGGTGTCGTTTATAGGAAAAATAAATACTTATGCGCAGCAAGCCGTGTGTTTATGGAACATTTAATTGACACGGTCAAGGATGAACAAATTGACTGAAAAGAATCCCGCACAATGGGACCTTTTTTTTGCATGGCAGGAATGCCAATACTAATCTAAAGCTCAAGATGCCGAGAGCCTCTTTTATATACACGGGGAACGCGAAAATTAATCGTACATGTTACCTCATAATTGATCGTTCCCAGTTCTTCGGCAATTTCTTCCACTGTAATAAAGTCTTCAGATTCTTTGCCGCCAATCAAGGTAACCTTAGTGCCAATCGGTAAATAATTAGAAAGCTTAACCATCATCTGATCCATACAAATCCTGCCAACAATTTTCGCACGCTGTCCATTTACAATAACACTTTGGCTTTCTAGCTTACGCAGCCAGCCATCGGCATATCCAACTGGAAGCGTGGCAATCCATTCCTCACTCTCTGCTCGGTAGTCTGCCCCATATCCGATGTATTCGCCTGGAAGAATTTTTTTCACATGAACGATTTTGGTATGAAGCGAGAATACCTGTTTCCCTTTCACAAGCGGAGCTGTTTCCTGTGATGTGGCAAGACCGTACATCGCAATCCCGACCCTAACCGTATTAAACAAGGAATCCTTGTGGCAAAGAGCACCTGCGCTATTGGCAGCATGTACATATTTCGGTTTTTTTTTCCAACACTGAGACATATTGTTTAAAAAGTTGCAGCTGCCGCTGATAATATTTTTCTGACGTTAGGTCGGCGGTCGAAAAGTGGGTGAATATCCCCTCTAATTCAAATGAATATGCATAATTAATGAATCGTTCGACATCCTTTAATTCGTTTTTATGCTTAAGTCCAATGCGCCCCATCCCGGTATCGCACTTAATATGGACTTTGAGTGGCGGATCCCTGCTATCCAACACCCGACTGGCTTCTTTGAGCCACTCTATTTGGAATACCGAGACTGAAATATGATGCCTAGCAGCAACACCCGCATCCACTGGCCTGATAAGGCCTAGAACAAGAATTGGTGCTTGAATCCCTTTCAGCCTAAGGGCCAATGCTTCATCAAGCAAAGCGACCACAAGGCCATGAGCGCCTGCTCTCAGGGCTTCTTTTGCTACTTGAAAATCTCCGTGTCCATAGGCATTTGCTTTCACTGCGGCAAACAATTTCGTTCTCTGCGGCAGTTCATTACAAATGGCTTGTACATTTTGGTAAAGGGCGTCCATGTCAATCTCTGCCCATGTATCACGAAAATATTGAGTTTGGCCAATCAAAAAAGTCACGCTCCCCAAGAGTTTAAATTGACTCCACTATCAATTATTCAACTCACTCCAAAAAGAGGTGCCCCTGCCGACACCTCCTTCTTCCAGCCACTACCCTTTTTTTACATCCTCCAAGCTTGCACCATAATTAATATGGTAGATGTTATTTTCAATAACCAATGCAGGAACGGATTTAATCCCAACTCTCTCTGCTTCTTCAATACGGTTTCGTTCTATACCAAGATGGACGATTTCTGTACTGATTTTTGAATTATCAAGATACTCAAGCACAACTTGTTCAGCATCTACGCAAATCGGGCACCCAGCATGATAAAAAACAGCTTTTGTCATTTTCCATCCACTCCCTTAATATTTTATGTAGCTTTACTACATGTTTCTATCGTAAGTGAAACCACCTATCATCAACAATCCCTTATTTCTTATCATTATCATAGGGACAAGAAATGATTTTACAGACGAATCTTGATTCTACCCTCTTGTATAATGATAGGAATTACCTATTGAAACGATATTAATTATTGAATTGTATAATGCTTTTTTTCAAATTAAACTGAATATGGAATATCGCCATAGTTCCACAATTTACAACTTTGAAAGGGAGCGATTATTATGAGTAATGAAAAATTAAGGCAAGAATTGGTCGAATTGGACAAGAAACATTTTATTCATCCAACCTCTTCTTTACAGGATCAGCAAGAAAATGGACCTAGCATTATTTTTGATAAAGCTGAGGGTGTTTATGTTACAGATGTTAATGGAAAGAAATATCTTGAAGGCATGGCTTCCCTTTGGAATGTAAACATTGGATATGGCCGTAAGGAAATGGCTGAGGCAGCAAAAGAGCAACTTGAAAAATGTGCGTACGTCTCTAGTTTTACCGGCTTGAGTAATGAACCTGCTATTCGTCTTGCTGCGAAAGTTGCCGAATTAACGCCGGGTGATTTAAATAGCGTATTCTTCACTTCCGGCGGCTCTGAATCCAACGATTCAGCCTATAAGTTTGTCCGCCACTATTGGAAAGTGAAAGGTAAACCTGAAAAAACAAAAATCATTGCTCGTGAAAGAGCATATCATGGGGTTGCATCTGGTTCCACAAGTGCCACCGGGATCAAATCATTCCATGAGTTTACTACATCACTAGCACCTGGATTCGTGCATATTGATCCAGAAGATCCGGATGCCTTTAGAAAAGCAATTGAAGAAGAAGGAGCAGACACCATCGCGGCATTCTTAACGGAGCCTATTCAAGGAGCAGGCGGAGTAAACTTCCCCAAAGAAGGATACTTAAAGGAAATCCGTAAAATCTGTGATGAATATGATATCTTGTTCATTGCTGATGAAGTAATCAGCGGCTTTGGGCGTACAGGAAAAATGTTCGCTTGCGAACACTATGATATCGTTCCAGATGTAATGATAATGGCTAAAGGTATTTCCAGCGGGTATATTCAATTAGGGGCAGTTGTCTTACGTGAACACATACATCAAGATTTAATTAAATACTCCAAAGGCGTCTTGATGCATGGACTCACTTATAGTGGTCACCCAACAGCTTGTGCCGTTGGTTTGAAAAACATTGAAATTATGGAAAACGAAAACATGGTTGAGAATTCCAAAGTAATGGGAGACCTTCTAGCGAGCAAATTAAAAGAGCTTCAAAAAGAAACTAATATCGTCGGTGAAGTGCGTCACCTTGGATTAGTTGGTGCAATTGAACTTGTTAAAAATCAGGAAACTGGCGAACGCTTCAAAGAAAAAGTCTCTGTAAAAGTTGTAGCTAAAGCAAGAGAACGCGGATTAATCTTACGTAACGTTGTATACTGGGATAAAGATACAATTGTTTATTCTCCTCCGCTTTGCATCAATGAAAAAGAAGTTAACGAATTTGTCGATATCCTTAAAGATGCGATTTTTGAGGTACAATCATCACTATCATTTTAGATTTTAAAGAGTGGGCGATCATAGCCCCTCTTTTTCATTTCTCAAATATAAAGATGGCTAGATCACCTTGATTCGAACAATAAGTCAGCAAAATTATAGTTAAAATCTATCATCTTCATAAAAATAATTGAATTGATTAATAGAAACAGACCATTATACTAATATATAAAGGACAAATAAGAGAACAAAGATACTTTGAAAAAAAATTTACTTTATCCAGGGAGGGATAAGAACAATGAGCAAAGAAAGAACAGAAATCATGTCTGTATCAGAATTCCGCAAAAAAACTATGAAGCCAAGGATGCGCCCAGCCGTATGGAAATGGGAAGATATATATCCTAAGCTTATGGAGACAGTAGCTTCACCAGAGAAAGGCCGCGGCACCATTTCGCTAGTGCATAAAGATACAGGCAATGCATACGGGGTATCCCCTACTCTTAATGTTATCGTCCAGGTTTTTAAGCCTGGAGTACATGAACACGCGCATCGTCATTCAAATGTTGCTCTCTTCTTTGTTTTTCAAGGCCAAGGATATAGTATCATTGATGAAGAAATCATTGAGTGGAAAAAAGGCGATCTTGTATTAGCCCCTTCTTGGTCAAAACATGAGCATTGCAATACGTCTGATACAGAAGACGCTATTCTTATCACATTCCAAGACGTCCCCCATGTCAGTAGCTTAGGAGCATGGTTTTTCGAAGAGCCAATCGGGGAAATGCCTCATCATATGGTGGGAGAACCGCTGGACTCTTAGTAATCGCTCTAGTCATTTTTAAAACGAGTCAGAGAATGTCACGAGCACTAGTAGGAGTAGGGTGACTAAACTCCGACCCCAGTAAGCGTCAAATCATCCCCACCTGTTTTTCAGATGGGGATTTCATAGATGTTTTAAATTCCTCTTTACTCCATATCACTGGCACTAGTCCATAACTTTACTTAATCGGTATTTTTGAATCAATTTCAAATGAAGCCTCCGTTTTTTCCATAACTTCTTCAATTGATCCTCCATCCTGTATTTCCACGAGAACCATTCCCTCCGAAGTAAAGTCAAAGACGGCCAAATCAGTAATTAAACGGTGCACCACTCTTTTTCCCGTAAGGGGAAGTGTACACTCTTTTTTGACTTTTGATTTTCCGTACTTATTTACATGTTCCATGATGACAACAACCCGTTTTGCTCCGTTCACTAAGTCCATGGCACCGCCCATTCCTTTGACCATCTTCCCTGGAATCATCCAATTAGCCAAATCTCCTGTTTGAGAAACTTCCATTCCCCCTAAGATGGCTAGGTCGATATGACCGCCGCGGATCATTGCGAATGATTCAGCACTATCGAAAAAAGAAGAGCCTGGCACAGCAGTTATCGTTTCTTTTCCCGCATTTATTAAATCGGGGTCTTCTGTACCTTCAACCGGATAAGGACCAATGCCCAGTAAGCCATTTTCTGATTGCAGTAAGACATTGTATTCGCTCGGAATTTCATTGGCAATCAATGTCGGCATACCAATCCCCAAATTTACGTTTATTCCATCTTGAATTTCTTGAACCGCACGCTTTATAATGGCTAATCGTACATCCTTCAATCTGCTCACTCCTTGTCTCATGTATTTAAAGAACCGCCTATTATTCATTTTTATCTTTTAAAATGTAAAAGCTCGTCAATGGACTTCTTTTAAACTACTGGGCATGTAAAACGGTACGTCTTTCTATGCGCTTTTCATAGTTTGTTCCGAGCAGAACACGTTGAACGAAGATTCCGGGCGTATGGATTTTATCCGGATCTAAATCTCCTACTTCAACGATTTCCTCCACTTCTGCAATCGTAATTTTTCCAGCCATCGCAGCCAATGGATTAAAATTGCGTGATGTTTTACGAAAAACAAGGTTTCCAAGCGGATCGGCCTTCCAGGCTTTCACCAGTGCAAAATCGCCGACAATTCCCTCTTCTAATAAATACGTTCTTCCGTTAAACTCCTTCTGCTCTTTTCCTTCAGCTATCGGTGTTCCCACCCCGGTAGCCGTATAAAAACCAGGAATTCCGGCGCCGCCGGCACGAATTCGTTCCGCAAGCGTTCCTTGTGGGACTAGTTCTACCTCAAGCTCACCGCTTAAAAACTGCTGTTCAAAAATTTTATTTTCACCGACATAGGATGAGACCATTTTCTTAATTTGCTTATTTGCAAGAAGCAGCCCAAGCCCCCAATCATCGACGCCACAGTTATTACTAACGATGGTTAAATCCTTCGTTCCTTGATCTCTTAAGGCAAGAATTGCTTTTTCCGGAATTCCGCACAGTCCGAAACCACCGACGATGATGGTATCGCCATCCGAAATATCTTGTATTGCTTCCGCAAAGGAGTTTACAATTTTTCCACTCTTCACAGTAACCGCCTCCTTATTAAGATGAAGTCTCTTTCATTTGAACATGAATGTTAAAATTAAACCGGATATACAGGGTGTTTTCTTTCTGAGAAAGTAAGTTGTTTTGAAGAATATGCCTCAAAACGATGTACAAGCTCTTCACGCAATGAATTTACAGGGATAATACCGTCAATCACCATTTCGGAAGCTAAACGGTAAATATCAATATCTTCTTTATATTCATCACGTTTTTGTTCGATGAATGCGACACGCTCCTCTTCAGGAAGCGCAGCAATTTTATTTGCATAAACTGCATTCACCGCTGCTTCTGGTCCCATAACCGCAATTTGTGCAGATGGCAAGGCAAGACAAGCATCCGGTTCAAATGCAGGGCCAGCCATTGCGTAAAGACCCGCGCCATATGCTTTGCGTACGATAACAGAGATTTTTGGAACACTTGCTTCAGACATCGCCGAAATCATTTTTGCACCATGGCGAATGATTCCTGCCCTTTCAACCTTAGTACCGATCATAAATCCAGGCACATCAACTAGAAACAAAAGTGGAATATGGTAGGCATCACAAAGATTAATAAATTTTGCGGCCTTATCTGCTGAATCATGGAATAATACCCCACCTTTAACTCGCGGCTGATTAGCGATGATACCTAGAGGTTTCCCATCCATACGGGCAAGTCCTGTAATCAGTTCGCCAGCAAAAAGCTTTTTGATCTCAAAGAAGGAGCCTTCATCAATAATCCCATTTATTAGATCATGCATATTAAATGGTGAGTTCTGATTAACCGGAATCAGCTCTTCCAATGGTTTCTTCAATTGTTTAGGAGCCACAGCCTCACGAACTGGCGGCTTTTCCGAGAAATTAGCAGGGAAATAAGAAAGATAGTTTCTAGCCATTGAAATGGCTTCTTCTTCATTTTTCGCAAGAACATCACCGCACCCTGATACCGAACAGTGCATGCGGGCGCCGCCCATTTCCTCCAATGTTACTCTTTCACCAACCACCATTTCGGCCATTCGCGGTGATCCCAGGTACATGGATGCATTTTCATCAACCATAATAACAATGTCACAAAATGCAGGAATATACGCTCCGCCTGCAGCAGATGGTCCAAACAGAATACAGATCTGAGGAATTTTCCCTGAAAGCTTTACTTGATTGTAAAAAATTCTTCCTGCACCACGACGCCCCGGGAACATTTCCACCTGATCCGTTATCCGCGCTCCAGCTGAATCTACTAGGTATAATAACGGAACTCGAAGCTTTTCAGCAGTTTCCTGGATTCGAATGATTTTCTCAACCGTTCGTGCTCCCCAGGAACCGGCTTTGACCGTTGAATCGTTGGCCATCACACAGACAAGCTGGCCATTCACCTTGCCCATTCCTGTCACAACACCATCCGCAGGAAGATCCCCCGCCATGCAGTTTGCAAATAGAGCATCCTCGAGTTCAAAGCCCGGATCGAACAATAATGATAAACGATCGCGAACGAACATCTTTCCCTGCTCTTCGTTTTTTGCATGATATTTAGAGGCTCCGCCCTTTTTAATTTGTTCGACTCTATCCTGCAATGTTTGTTGTAAAGGATTCATATTCACTGACATTATTTTTTCCTCCTCTATTTTTTGCTTATTCTCCAATGTATGTTGGGGTACGTTTCTCCTTAAAAGCCTGTAATCCTTCTAAACGATCTTTTGTTGGAATGGTCACGTCATAGGCATTTTGCTCAATTGCGAGACCAGTGTTGAGATCAACATCATAGCCTTTATCGATTGCGAACTTGGCTTGGGCAACAGCAATCGGAGCATTCCGAACAATTTGTCCTGCTATTTCTAATGCTTTATCCATTAAGCTTGCAGCCGGCACTGTATACTCGACTAATCCAATTTCAAGGGCCTCTTTTGCATCAATTCGTCTAGCAGTGAAAATGAGCTCTTTAGCACGTCCCTTTCCTACTAATCTTGGTAAACGCTGTGTTCCACCTGCACCAGGAATAATTCCCAGCGATGTTTCCGTCAGACCAAGCTTCGCATTTTCAGAGGCAATGCGAATATCACAAGCAAGCGCCAGTTCAGTTCCCCCGCCAAAAGCAACGCCGTTCACGGCTACTATGAGCGGTTGCGGTAATGATTCTAAAGAATGGATATTCTCCCGGATCAAAGAAACCGTCTTCTTCACCTGAACCGGATCCATTCCAGCTCGTTCTTTTAAATCAGCTCCCGCACAAAAAGCTTTCTCCCCAGCTCCTGTCATGATAATACAACGGACCGATCGATCATATTTACATGTTAGAATGGCGTCGCGGAGACTCTCTAACATCTGTACTGATAAAGCATTAGCAGCTTCCGGCCTATTTAAAGTAATCATCACGATTCCATTTTTTAACTTGTCAACTAATATGGTTTTACTCATCATCTCACCCATTCTCACACGGTATTTCCAGGCTTTTGAGAGCTTGCGGCTTGAAAGCTTTTACTAGGTAAAGGTCTGCCAATCTTTTCCTGAATGAATTGGGATGCATGGAGCAGCTTTTTCTGATCTACTCCAGTATGAATTCCCATGCCATTAAGCATATAGAGTAGATCATCTGTTGCCACGTTTCCGGATGCGCCAGGCGCATATGGGCATCCACCTAAGCCACCTAGAGAAGAATCAAAAATGGTCATTCCCATTTCTAACGATACGAGGATATTAGCTAAAGCTGTTCCCCGTGTATCGTGAAAATGCATGGCTATTTTACCCGCTGGAAATCTTTTTAATAAAACGTCCAACACTTCTTGGACTTGCTTTGGATTTGCAACACCGATTGTATCCCCGAGAGAAAGTTCTTCAATCCCCATTTCAAATAATGTTTCGGAAATTCTTATGACCGTATCGATATCAACAACTCCTTCATACGGACAGCCGAAAACGGTCGAAATATAACCTCTGCTTACTTTTCCAGCTGAAATGGTTTCTCTGACTAAATCTCTTAACACTGGGAAAGTTTCACCAATCGTTTTATTAATATTTTTGAGGTTATGTGTTTCACTTGCTGACATAAACACTGCTGCTTCATCAATGTTTGCTTTCAATGCTCGTTCCAAACCTTGAAGGTTTGGAACGAGTGCTGTGTAGGTAACACCAGGCACTTTTGTAATGCCAGTAGCAACGTCCATTGCATCTGAGAGTGCTGGAATCCATTTTGGGTTGACAAAAGAGGTGATCTCAATATGTTTTAGTCCACTTTCCGACAATTGATTGATCCATGTCGTTTTATCTTCTGTTGAAATAAAAACCTGTTCGTTTTGTAATCCATCACGCGGACCCACCTCTTTAATCGTTACATGTTCTGGCCATTTCATTTTCCATCTCCTTTCCGCCTTACTTCAGGCTTTATTCAATTTCTACGATGACGTCGCCTTCATTAATAAAATCCCCTTCATCCACCTTCACTTCTTTCACCGTCCCATCGAATTCAGCTGCAATCGGAATTTCCATTTTCATCGATTCTAAAATCACTACATCTTGGCCTTCTTCTACTTGATCTCCAACTTTCACTAATACTTTCCATACATTTCCCGCCATACTTGCCATTACTTCGCTCATGATGATTCCTCCTATTTTACGTTCATTGCTTTTTTCATTTTTAAATGCTTGCTGACAAAATCCGTTGTCGTGTCACCCGAACGAAACGCCGGGTGGGCTATAACCTCTTGCAGCATCGGGATATTGGTTTTAATACCTTCAATATGATAATTCCCTAATGCATCGCTGAGACGATGGATTGCTTCTTCACGATTGCTGCCTTTGACAACAAGCTTGGCAATCATTGGATCATAATAAGGAGTGACTGAGGATTGCCCATGAATAGCCAGCTCATGTCGTATTCCATGTCCGTTCGGCAATTCTAATTTTGTTATTTTTCCAGGTGAAGGAAAAAATGTTTTTGGATCTTCCGCATAGATTCTCACCTCAATGGCATGCCCCTCACGCTTTACCTCTTTTTGAGAGAGTTTCAGTGAATCACCTGCAGCAATTTCCAATTGTTTTTCAACTAAGTCCAAACCCGTAATTTCTTCCGTAACTGGATGTTCCACCTGCAAACGGGTATTCATTTCAAGAAAGTAGAAATTTTGTTCTTCATCAACTAAAAACTCGATTGTTCCAGCATTTTTATATCCTATTGATTTTGCTGCTTTAACCGCAGCCTCTCCCATCTTGCTACGGGTTTCTTCGGTAATAAATGATGATGGGGCCTCCTCTACAACTTTTTGATGACGGCGCTGGATTGAGCATTCGCGCTCCCATAAGTAAACTGTATTTCCAAAACCGTCTGCTAAAATTTGAATTTCAATATGTCTTGGATTTTCAACAAATTTTTCAATATACATTGCTCCATCGCCAAAGAAATCGGTAGCCCGCTTTTGGTTTCCCGCAAACGCTTTTAGGATTTCATCCCCATTATGGACCACCTGCATGCCAATTCCACCACCCCCGGCGGAGGCTTTTAACATAACGGGATAGCCGATGCGGTCCGCCGCTTCTACGGCTTCCTTTGCATTTGCCAGTGGATAGGTAATCCCTGGAACGACGGGAACGCCCGCTTCCTCCATCGCTTTGCGTGATTCAATCTTACTGCCCATTCTGGACATCACCTCTGAAGAAGGTCCGATGAATATAAGCCCCGCTTCCTCGCAACGGCGGGAAAAGTCAGCATTTTCAGAGAGTAGCCCATATCCCGGGTGAATCGCCTCCGCTCCTGAATCCTGAGCGACCTCCAATATTTTATTCATATTTAAATAGCTTTCTGCTACACGGGAACCTCCGATTAAATAGGCCTCATCTGCCATTTTTACATGCGGGGCATCCGCATCAGCTTCTGAGTAAACTCCAACCGTTGTAATCCCTAAGGCTTTACATGTACGGATGACACGAACAGCAATTTCACCGCGATTGGCAATTAAAACTTTTTTGAACATTCCTTTTCACCCTTTCTATTTAAATAACTTTAAAATTCGGCGGTATCGCTACAGTGCGGCGCTTTACCGTTAATAAGATATGTAAAAAATATATATGAACTTGGCAGCATTCTTGTCTTCAACTACTCATTCGGTATATGGAACCAGTCATTTGTTGATCATTTTCCTGACAAATGACTGGCTCTCATTCACAACTATTTAATGGATAATTTTTCAGCAATTATTTTTTGTATTTGTGCAATGGTCGCCGGATCTTCCAATCCTGTAATGTCGCCGGAAACCCTTCCCGATACGATCACTTCTTTTAATAAGCGGCGCATGATTTTTCCGCTGACTGTTTTCGGCAGTATCTCAGTAAAAATAATTGATTGTGGAGCTGCAATCTTACCGATTTGTTGTATGATCCGATTGCTTATTTGTTGTTTTAATTCTTCTGTTTCTTTGAAGCCATCAGCCAGACGAACAAATACGAGCGGAACTTCGCCTTTTATTTCATCAGGGATTCCAATGACTGCGCTTTCAGTAACACCCTCACATTCTAGTACAGCGCTTTCCATCTCCATTGTACTTAAGCGGTGCCCGGCTACATTAAACGCATCATCTGAACGGCCAACTACCCATAAATATCCATCCTCATCTATTAATGCCAGATCACTGGCATAATAGCTGCCTTCCACTTGGCTAAAATAGGATGCGTAATATCGCTCCGGCTCTTTCCAGAGCGTCCGGCATAACATTGGAAATGGTTTTCTAATCACTAGGTTCCCTAATGTACCAGGTATAACAGGATTGCCTTCTTCATCAACTATATCCATAACTGCACCTAAAAATGGAGTACCTGAGGATCCCGGTTTCATTGGAGTCAGCCAGGCTGCCCCGGCTATAGGGGATCCCGCTGTTTCGGTTTGCCCCCAAGTATTATTGATATATACCTTCTTTTTTCCTAAAACTTCATATGTCCAATGCCAGGTTTCCGGGTCGAAAGGTTCCCCAACAAGGGATATGACATCAAGGCAGGATAAATCAAAGTTCTCTGTGGCCTTGTCTCCCATACTTTTTAACATCCTTAATGCTGTTGGGGCAGTAAACAGTTTATTCACCCTGTACTTTTCAATGATTTGATAAAAACGATCTTTTGCAGGATAATCAACAGCCCCTTCAAAGACAACGGTTGTTACACCGTTCGCCAAGGCACCTGTAATGCCCCAAATATGCATGGTTAACCAGCCAATATCTGCGGTACACCAGAAGACATCGTCGTTATGATGATCCATATGATACTTGGCATATGTGTAATTTTGAGTGACAAAGGCCATGCCGGAATGAACGACCCCTTTTGGCTTACCTGTCGTACCACTTGTATAGAACACAATACCGCTCTCATTCGCTTCTATTCTCTCAGGTTCACAAATGATACTTGCAGCTTTTGTCTGTTCATGCCACCAGTAATCCCGGCCATCTTTCATTTCAACCTTTGAACCTAGCCGATCTACAACAATGACTGCTTCAACCGATGGAATAGACGATACAACATGATCGACTTTTTCTTTTAAACGGATCACTTTTCCCCGGCGTTTAGTTGCGTCTGCAGTGACCAATACTTTTGGCCCAAAACTAATCAGTCTGTCTAGCAATGATTTTTCGGAATAACCGGAGAAAACCGTATTGTAAATCGCACCAATTCGAAAACAAGCTAAAACAGCAATAAAGGCTTCGGCCAAGTTTGGTAGATAAATAGCTACACAATCCCCTTTTTTTACACCAAACGATTTAAGAACATTTGCAAACCTATTCACTTCAGCGAGAAGCATATTATACGTATAAAATTTGGTTTCCCCGCTTTCCCCTTCCCAAATAAGTGCAGTCCGGTTGCCCGCGCCATTTTCGATATGCCGATCAAGTAAATTTACACTTGGGTTACTAATACCGCCGACAAAAAAGCGAAAATCAGGGAGTTGACCGCTTATGGTTTCATTCCACGGCTCATACCAAACAAGTTCACGGGCTGCACGCTCCCAAAAGATAGCAGGATCTTCGTGGGATTGTTTAAGAAGTTCTTGAAAAGCTGCGGTGCTTCCAATGGAGGTTGAACGTACTTTTTCTTCTTCCGGATAAACAAGCTTGCTATTTGAAACTACTTGTAATATTCCACCGATATCCATGAAATTGCTCCTTTTACCATTTTATTTCATCACGATAAAATTCTTTAACATCCAATTTGTTTGGCAATAACCATTCTTTGAACTTCAGATGTTCCTTCACCAATTTCCAATAGTTTCGCATCACGGAAAAATCGCTCCACTTGATATTCCTTCATATATCCATATCCACCATGAATTTGAACGGCTTGATCACACGCACGCATGCATGTTTCCGAAGCAAATAGTTTTGCCATCGCTGCTTCTTTTTTAAATGCTCGTCCTTGATCCTTTAGCCAAGCTGCTTTGTAAACCATGTTCCGGGCTAATTCGATATTCATTGCCATGTCGGCTAGCTTAAATTGGATTGCCTGGAAGTTGGATAAACTCTTCCCAAACTGTTTTCTTTCTTTTGCATATTGCAAGGCTTTTTCATATGCTCCTTGGGCAATGCCTACAGCCATGGCACCGATTCCAATTCTTCCACCATCAAGAGTTTCTAAAAACTGTTTGTAACCGTTTCCAATTGTTCCCAGCAGATTTTCTTTCGGAACTCTGACATTCTCCATGATAATTTCTGTAGTATTTGAGGCGTTCAAACCCATTTTTTCGTAGTTGCTGATCACGGTGAATCCTGGAGCATTCGTAGGTACGATAAATGCGCTGATTCCGTTGATTCCTTTTGAGTGGTCCGTTACGGCTGTTACTGCAAGGTGATTGGCGTAGCTTGCATTTGTAATAAAACATTTTGAGCCGTTAATAACCCACTCATCTCCATCAAGAACTGCTGTTGTTTGGGTTCCCCCCGCGTCGGATCCTGCATTCGGTTCAGTCAATCCAAATGCTCCGAAAGATTTTCCAGTACAAATGGGTGTTAAGTATTTCTCTTTTTGCTCGTCGGTACCAAATAAATGAAGAGGTGCCCCCCCTAATGAAATATGGGCTGAATATGTAATTCCAGTTGATGCGCAAACACGACTAAGTTCTTCAACCACAATGGCAAAGCTGATCGTGTCTGCTTCCCCCCCTCCGTATTGTTCAGGAAAAGGCAGACCCATGATCCCTAAATCGGCTAATTTCAAGAAGATTTCCTTGGGGAATTCCCCCGTTCGATCTCGTTCATCTGCTTTGGGAGCAACTTCTGCATCAGCAAAATCCCGAATGAATTTGCGTATCATCTCTTGTTCTTTCGTTAAGTTAAAATTCATTGTTATTCGCTACTCCTTACTAAATATTTTGATTTTCAGACAAAGGACTGACAACACAGCTTATCGTGACTTTTTTTCTGCAATAACAAGCTAAATCTTGTTCTCCCCCCTTTCTTTATTTTCGTGATTTTCATATAATTATAATCATTAAGAAATATTATACTATGTTTATTTCAATGAAAATGATGATGAGAAATTTGTGTGTTTTACACAAAAAGAACCAAAGATAAATTGAAATGTAAAATCATTACATAGAGGGATGATAAAATATGAAAGATACATTAACGCACCGACAACTAAAGTCCTTGGTTCATGTATCCAACGTTATCAATTCCAACTTAGATATTGATACCATCTTTGATTCAATCATGAATGAAACGATTTCTGTCGTGGAAGCTGCTGGAGGAGGCTCTATATGGATTTTTGACAAAAAGCAGAATCGACTAACCGCCAAATCAGCCAAAGGATTATTTTACCCAAATATTTTTAGGGAAATTAAATTGGTTAGTGGTGAATCCATGACTGGGATGGCTTTTGCTGAAAAAAAATGTCTTGTTTTTTGGAATGAGGCAGAAATTAAACAGGCGCTTTCTACCTTAACTCCAAGTAATAAAGATTTTTTGGAATGGTCCATTCCGAGTAATTTTCATTTTACATCTGTCATTTCCTCACCTATTTTACAAAAGGGAAAATGTATTGGTGTGATTACATTGGACTCTTTCGAACAATCATTGCAGTTTAAGCAAGAGGATATTCATCTATTGGAAGCGATCTGCCACCAAGCCGCGATTGCCTTGGAAAAATCGAGTCTATATTATGAAAAGGAAAAAATGGTTCAAAAGCTTTCTTATTCCATAGAAATACATAGGAATTTAGCCAATCTTGTTGTAAATGGAGAAGGAATACAATCGATTATGAATTATATTCATAAAACAATTGGACAGCATCTGTTTTTCATTGATGAGATGGGAGAACTTAGAGCTTCCGCCTGCCATTCCTCACTTTCTTTAAAGATGACCGAGTATATTAAACAGCACTCCAAACAATTTATTCTAACATTAGAACATTCACACTCTGTTTCCGATATAACATTAAATGAAGAAACGTACCAATTCATTGTATTTTCACTTGGATCCAAATTAAAATCTCTGGGCGGGCTGCTCATCCTTTCTAAACAAAAAATGAGTGAGGTGGATATCGCTGCTCTTGAACATGCTTGTACCGTTATTTCACTTAAACTGGTTAAAGAACAAGCCGTTTTTGAGACACAGCAGCGTTTGCAAGGGGAATTTGTGACGAAGCTTTTTTCCGGAAAGATAGACGAAGCACTTATTCAGAAGGCAAAAAATTTAAATTTTGACCCTAACCGGAACTATGTTGCCATTCTTATTAATTTTGAAAATAAGTTAGACGGGCAAAATTTTTTTGATGATCACGTTCTAAGGAACTTACTCCATATGGCCAATATGACGTTATTGGGGAGAGTTTTTCAAGGAATAGCAGTAAGGGTGGAAAAACAAATTGTTGTTCTTCAATCCTTTCATTCGGGAGTTTCCTCGTCTAAAACTGTTGCTGAAATGAAGGAGCTTGCAAGAAACTTACATCATGGGATGGAAAATAAATATGCAGAGATCAACGTAACCATTGGGATTGGAAGAATGAAGCAAGGGCTTACCTTTGTCCATGAGTCATTTGTAGAAGCGACAAAGTGCATAAAATTTCTCAAAAATTATCGCTTTGATCATAGAGTCCTCAGCTATACGGACCTTGGCGTTCAGAGGTTTATTTTACAAAATTCAACAGAAGATTTGATTGATTTTATTCAGGAAGTATTAGGCCCCTTGATCGAATATGAACAATCTAGAAAAGGCGAATTGTTAAGCACTCTGATTGTTTATTTAGAGCAAAATCAAAATAGAAAGAAAACAGCTGAGTTTTTACACATCCACTCAAATACCCTGAGCTATCGTTTAAAGCGAATCGAGGAAATTTTATTAACGGACTTAACTGATCATCAGAAATTGTTTAATCTTCATATAGCCATCAATATTTACCAATACATAAAAGATAAAGGCATATCACAGAAAAACAAATGCTGAAACACCCCGTGCAAGCGCTGGTAGTCGACTTCATTTTGGAACAGGATCATATTGTTTTGGCTACCTTGGACATTTTTTCTGCTTTCATCGTTTCTGATGCGATCTGTTGCCAGTCTGGAGGCATTATAAACAAGCGTCACCAATTGGGAGGAAAGTTTTACTTTCTTCCCAATTGGTGACGGACATTGTTGAACCCGAAAAGGTTTTGTACTTTGGATCGAAGCTGTCGTAGCGGTAGGTGTATTCCAGGACACACGTCGGCGCGAAATTTCCATCGAACCCTGTGGATTGCAATCATTTTGGAATAGGAAGCCTCAGATGGGACTTGATCAGAATGAAGAAAGCCGCAGTCATACTGGAAGAAAGGGTCGCGTCTTAGGCGTCTGATGGAGGTCTTTGAATTCATATTTTTTCTTAATATCACTTGGAGTTATATTACCCCTAACTAATTCTTTTATTCCTTTGACACGATCATGTGTCGGCTTTAACCCTTCCATTTCTAATGTATCAATGGCATATTTTACGGCTTCATATTCTTTTTCATCTGTGAATTTGACTCCGCAAATTTCCATGCTATCACCTCAATGAAAAATTGTAGCACATATTTCGATTAATTCCTTGAAACAGATTTTTTTATTTCCCATGTAACAGTTGTAGTCGTTGTTTATTCAACCCAAAATTTCATCAAACGTATCATATGTAATGTGTTCATCTGGAATATTTATTTCTTGATTCCTCTTGTTTATCCCGCCATTCCACTCAAGTTCGTCAAGGCAAACAATCATTTCTCTTGGCAGTTCACCCATTCCCACGTGGTGTTTTTACGATGTTTACGAACTTGAAATTTTAATAAATTAATAATTATCGTGGGCTATGAGTTGTTCGTAAATGTGTTCTTTTCTAAACGCTAGTTGGTACAACCTTTTACCAAAACAGGACCATTATATGGAGTACTGCCAACACTTTGGCAAAACTTGTAGCTAATTAAGGCTTAACCTAAAAGAGGGGTAACATATGGAAAACGCCGATTTACAACCTTAAAGAAATTGCAATATTGAAAAGCCCAATTTCTCATTTTAATGCTGAGAAATTGGGCTTTTTCGTTACCCTAGAAAAGTGCCCTTTAACCCGAAAAAGTTAGTGTTGAAAGTTTCTCAGGTCAAAAATAAATAGTTTAGAACGAATAGTGCTCCGATTGCACATATAGTTGTGTTTAATTCCTTAGCTTTTCCACATAAGACTTTTATTATTGGATATGAAATAAACCCAAATGCTATCCCATCGGCGATATTATATGTTAATGGTGTCATAATAACAATAAGAAACGCTGGTAGGTAGTCAGAAAAATCTTCGAAATTAATTTCCTTTATGCTTTGTAGCATTAAGCTTCCAATAATTATTAATATAGGGGCAACTGCGTTATCTGGTATGATGTTTATAATTGGCATGAAAATTATAGAAGTCAAGAAGAGTACCCCTACAACCACAGAAGACAAACCAGTTCTCGCACCTTCCGTAATTCCAACAGCACTTTCTAGGGCAGCCACCGTTGGGCTTGTTCCAAATACTCCTGCTAAAACATTCGAGGCTCCAGTTGCTTGATAGCTAAGCTTGAACTTCTTATCATCTTTTTCAAAACTTTGAATCATACCTAAGTTTTGAAACAATAAAATCATTGTCAGTGAAAATACGGCTGTCCAAAATGGAAAACTAAAGACCCTTTCAAATGAAAAAGCACCAAACACGTTTTGGTAGTCTGTAAATAAAGAACCAATGTTATAAGAATAGTCTATCTTCGTAAGACCAAACGGTAGGGCTATACATGTACCAATGACTAAACTAATCAGGAAGCCGCCTTTGACGTTATAAACAAAAAGAACAACGGCTAGGATAAGTGTTATTATGGTGAGTAACACAGTTATATTAGTTATGTCTCCTAAGCCAATAATTGTCTCCTCATTTGCTACAATTAATCCCCCTTTTTGAAGACCTATAAAGGTTATAAAAAGTCCAATACCAACAGTTATACCATGTTTCAATGAGCTAGGTATTGAATTGGTCAAAGTATTCGCAAAGGGAGTAAACGATACTACAGTAAATATAACTCCGGAGACAAAAACGATTGCTAGTGCCTCCTGCCAAGTAAATCCAAGAGAAAGAACAATTGTATAAGAGAAAAGTATAGTTTCGCCCATTCCTGGCATAATAACCAGTGGGGAATTTGCCCAGACTCCAATTAATATACAACTGATGAAACAGGTCAATACGGTAGCAAGGATAGATGCTCCGTGGCTCATCCCTGCATCGCCTAAAATAGAAGCATTTACTATTATTATATAAGCTACTGTAAAGAAAGCCTGTTAGTTAGTATCCCATCCAAATTAAGTGTATATCAATTCATGGGTTACTTAAAAGGGAAAAGCAGCCTGATGATATTTGATCGACATGCACATTTGAAATATCGATATGGGAATCGGAAATTCTGGTGTCGAGGCTTCTACGTCGATACAGTGGGCAGAAATAAGAAAAAAATACAAGAATATATTAGAAATCAGCTAAGAGAAGACTATATGGCCGATCAGTTAACGTTGTTCGAAGAATTTGACCCATTTACGGGGGAGAAAAATCGAAAGAAATAAAGAAATTCTTTAGAATTGGTGTGTGAATGTGGTGCAGAAGGGAAACCCTTTCAGTGGGCCTTTTAGGCCGAGACCGGTAAGAGAGGCTTTCAGCCGCAGAGCAAACCACCAGTTCACACTGGTGGTTTTGATTTAGGAACTTTTAAACGGTTCCACCTTTATTATTTTCCGATGAATTGTTGTGTCCAGTAATTTCCTTCTGCTACATATCCCACACCGATATGAGTGAAATCTTTGCTCATGATGTTTTCACGGTGACCAGAGCTGTTCATCCATGCGTTAACAACTTCCTCAGGTGTGCGCTGTCCTTGTGCAATGTTCTCACCTGCAGCACGGTAGCTGATACCGAATTTTTTCATCATATCAAATGGTGATCCGTATGTTAGGCTGTTATGATCAAAGTAGTTGTTTGCAGACATGTCTCTGGATTTTTCCCGAGCCACTTTGCTTAATTCTGCATCGACTTTAAGTGGAGCAAGTCCATTTTTTGCTCTTTCCGCATTAGTCAATTCAACTACTTTTTGCTCATATTGGCTCAACTGGCTATTTTGCTGCTCCGCCGGCTTTTTCTCCCCTTTTTGAGACTCCTGTGGGTTTGTAGGTGCCGGTTTTTCAGCTGGTTTTTCGACTTGTTCAGATGCTGGCTGCTTGCCTTTATTGTTTTGAGTATTATGATTCCAATTAGGACTTTTAGATGCAAATTGCTTGCACCAATCATTAAAGTTTTGAAAATCTCCAGCTTGATAATAATACACCTTTACATTAGCTTGAACTTTGTCTGGCTGCGCTGCGCTGGCTTGTCCCGCTATGGGTGCAGCTAAAATTCCCAACGCAGCTACTGTAGAAATAATGGATTTTTTCATTTCATTTTTCCTCCCTGTTTTTTTCTGTTTTCATAGTATCATAGGGTTTTTGTAATATTTGCGGGAGGAAATTCCAATTTCAAAGCATATTTTTCCTTACATCCATTCATAGAGCGGAAGATTGATATTATGCGATATTTTAAGAGAAAGAGAAATAACTTACATTGCCAATGCTGGAAAAATCCTGTATTGGCAGTTAAAACTTTCTATATATTCACGGTTGACAAATGTTGAAACAGGCACAGTTTGTAACATTTATTACGATGTTGTTTCAATTATGAGCGTCATGAAAGCAATATTAATTTTTTTACTAAAATCAGTAATGCTTGGTTATTTTAATAAAAAGGAGGTCATTATGAGCACAAAATATCGCTGTCCAAACTGCAAAACAAACCGAACACGGTTCAATATCGTTGAACAAGTCGTTTCTGCAGTAAAATTGAATCCTGATACGGGTGAAGTTGTAGAAAAGTATGACTCTATGGAGGAGGCAGGCCCATTTCACGCACATTATAACGGCCCTGAAAGAAGGATACAATGCGGTTCATGTGGCTTAATTGAGGATGAAAAAACTTTCGCGAAATATGGTGAACAATGATCGATTTGAACAAGAAACAAGCCACGCTCATGAATTCTGCATCAACCTTGCTTATAGAAAAAGAACTCCCTGTAAAAAATCCAAGGAGTTCTTTTTTGATTCCGGACATATCGTATTTATTTTTTCTCTTTGGACAACATGTTAACTGCTTCTTTCACTTGTGGATCGTTTTCCAACAGGTGTTCGCGGATTTTATTCATAAGCGCGATCGTTGTATCACCGGACAATTCACCAGTTGTTTCAAGCTTTTCATCTTGTTGGAACTCCATTACTGCTTGTTTAGTGTCTTCGTCATAGTAAGAATCCACCTTGCCCGGATCATACCCTAGCTCTTTCAATATTTGCTCGGCTGTTTTCACTTCAGACGATGCTGCATCCACTTTCAATTTGTGATCTGGATCGATGTAAGACAGTGAAGCATATTTAGGCATGGCCACCTTTTTATCTGGCTGGATTCCTTTTTCATTAATCCAATTGCCTTCAGGAGTCAGCCATTTTGCCATAGTATATTTGATATTGGAACCGTCTTGGAATTTATCGGTTGTTTGCACAGTCCCTTTACCAAAGGTTTTTTCTCCAACAAGTGGAATACCCGCAGATTCACTCACAGCAGCAGCGAGAATTTCAGAAGCGCTGGCGCTGCCCTCGTCAACCAGTACAACGGTCGGAACGGTAATTTTTTTACCATCTTTTGCAACGTATTCTTCCACTTTTCCGTTCCTATAGGCGACCTGGAATAACTTTTCTCCTTTTGGAACAAACAGATTGGAAATGTTGATTGCCTGATCCAGCAATCCTCCTGGATTTTTACGCAAATCAAGCACCAAGGACTTCATTCCCTTGTCTTCCATTTCTTTTAAGGCTTCATTCAAGTCTTTATCCGTATGGCTGGAAAAACTCGTAATTTGAATTTTGGCTACTCCATTATCCAACATTTCAGGATAAACAGTATTGATTGGAATTTCATCACGTGTAATTGTAACCTTTTCTGGTTCTTCCCCTTCTTTGCGTTCAATCGTCAGAGTCACTTTCGTGCCTTTTTCACCTCTGATCAGCAGAACCGCTTCGTTGGCGCTCATGCCTGAGACACTTTTCCCATCCACTTCAGTCACTTTATCATTTGGTTTGATTCCTGCTTTTTCCGCTGGGGACCCTTTAATGGGGGAAACAACGACGATGGCACCATTTTTTTCCTGGATCTCAGCACCAATTCCTTCAAATGAAGAGGTGATGCTTTCTTCAAAAACCTTACTTTCTTCTTTCGTCATATAATCGGAATATGGATCATCCAGCGCTTTCACCATTCCATCAATTGCACCATCAATCAGTTTGTCTTCCTTTATATCCTGGAAATAGCTTTTCTTTAATTTATCGTATGTGTCGTATAATTTATTAAACTCGGATCTTTCCTGCACACCAACATTTACTGCTTTTTCATCGCCAAATGAGAGGGCCAAAATGGTTACACCCGCTGTTAAGAATACGGTCAGAAAAATTAACATGACAAACTTGAATTTCTTCATTTTGATAAATCCGCCATGCTGCGGAATATCTTCTCTATTATTTTGATCTTCTTCCATCCGTTTCACCACTTTCATCACTTCAGCTCATCTTTGCATATTCAATCAACTGTAAGTTTATCCAACCCCTTTATTCTACCAGTTTTACATAGCGAGTAAAAGCATAATGGAGTATGGAATTTTGTAAAATATCCAAGACGCTGACAAATCGTCAAATCAGTAACAACAAACCTCTCAACCTTTTTCCATCCTTTTCGTTTCTGCAGCTGTTTGAATGATTTAAAAAAACTTTGCCATCTTTCAGGCAAAGTTTTTAAATTTTTGATACATGCTCAAAATACTCTTCCAATGTCCAATCGCGTTCATAGATGATTTTTGCCGCTTTTACTCCTACATATCTGAAATGCCATGGTTCATACTGATATCCCGTTATATCTTCCTTCCCTTTCATATATCGTAAGATAAATCCATAGTGATGGGCATTTTCCCTTAACCATTTGCCTTCAGGCTTTTGTTCCAGTTCTTCAACCAGATAGTATTGAACAGATTCACTCGTAATATCCATCGCGAGTCCCGTCTGGTGTTCACTGCTTCCAGGAATAGCAACTGCCTCCGTTGCTTTTTTCTCACCGGATCTTGCCGTTTCGACCTGGAAAACCTCTTTTTGGCGATCATAGGAACGATACCCGGATGAAGCATATAACTGTATGCCATCTTTCTTGGCAGCTTCAAACATTTTTTCCAATGCCCTCGCGGCTTCTTTTCTTAGATAGCTCTTTTCAATATCCTGATCCCCAAAGGAAAAATCCACTTTCGGCCGAATCAAATCCTCAGGCGCATAATCACTCGGCAACGCATAGGTTTTATTGACCAAGGCCAAAATATTACTAGCGTTCACAATTTCTTTCCTGCCATCTACCTCAACAATTTCATTGAAATAGGCGGCCTCTAAGGCTAATTCAGGATCCGCTTGTTCATTCACATCATTTGTGCGCTGATTTTCTCCTGTTTGACTCTTTTCAGAAAAGTCGCCCGGCTTTTGTTGCTCCTTGCTCTCGTCCAAAAATTGATTCCATTGGCAACCGCCAAGCAAGAGTGCGATCATGGTGATATTTGCTATTTTTTTCATAAAAAATTCTCACGACTCCAATTCACTGTCTAAAAAATTTTCCTCCGAACTTAATTCAGTTGATTTTACAATCTTAATTATTACCTATTATGTCTATCACTGTCAAAACCAATCTTTCAAATGAACGTTTTTCACTAGTCGATTGCTGTTTAACCACTGACAGACACAACGTGAAATGATCCGGTGAAAAAGATGGAAAAAGAAAATCCCAACCATTTGATTGGGACTTCTGTCATTCGTTAACTTAGGGTTTTAATATTCTTAACTAGATATTTTCTTGTTTCAACGCATCGATGATGTTTTCCTTTTTTACCTTCGCACTCGAATAAAGCATAGACATACCGACGATGATAAAAACGGCTATCGTCACATAGAAAATGCTCATCCACGGTAGTGAGAAACTATAACTAAACGAATTCATCAGGGCCTTATGGATAAGTAACATACATATAAGACTTAAAGGAAGTCCATACATTAATGCTTTGATTCCATAAAAAATACTTTCATAGTTGATCATTTTATTAAAACCTTTTGGCGTCATTCCCACCGATTTGAGCATAGCAAATTCGCGTTTTCTTAAAGAAATGCTCGTCAAAATGGTATTTAAAATATTTGCAATCGAAATAGCCGTAATCAACACGATAAATCCATACGTAAAGACCGACATGATCATCACCATTTGTTTATCCTGCTGGCGACTTTGATACACATTATGAATGAAATGTTTTACTTCTTCCATTTCCTCTATTTGTTGCTGGGTCTTAAGTGGATCCGTGCTATTTATATACAACTGGCGATTTTCGTCTGCCGAAATGCCCAATTGATCTAGAGCTGTTTCAGATATAACAATATTCAAGCTGCCGGGACCCTCTGGAATTACTCCCAAAGGAAGCTGATCTGTTAATGCCGAAACAGTCAATTCATTCATATACTCTTGTTTCTCATCCTCTGGATGATCGGAATATAATTTAATCTTCTCTCCAACCTTTGTACGAATAGCTTTTGTTTCAACATATTTTCCTGCTTCTTCATCTTCATACCGAATTTTATCAATCACGATTGCGTTTAAGCCGGCTTGAAGTTCATTGTAATCTGCGCCTGCTTCCTTTGCATATGCTTTTAAGCTTTTATCATCAAGCGCATAAAGACATACTTGATAAGGATATTTTCCTTTAACAAGTTCACTATTGAAGCCTTCGAATTGACGCAGTACATCAGACACCGCATCTTTTTCTATCCATGATTGAGCATATTGTGCCTGCGAAATCATCGTATATTTTGTTATTTCATCAGTCGATAAAATCGAGTTGACCAGCTGGTCGTCTCTCCCTTGTTCTATCCCCATCTCGATGTCATAGTTTTGTCCGTCCTGAGAAAGCGCTAATGATTTTTTCAAATTGGCTGTAAAAAAGGAGACAGATAAGAAAAGCATTATACTGATCACAAGTGAAAAAACAGTTGCTTGATATCTACGCCTATTTCTTTTTAGATTTTTCAAGCCAATTTCAGCTTCGATTCCAAATAATTTACGAACTATTTTGGAGGTCTTTACTGCTTTTCTCGTTAGCTTTACATCAGTTGATTGACGAATCGCGTCAATAGCAGAAATACGTGAAGCTCTCCTGGCAGGAATATAAGTAGATATGAAAATGGTAATGATCGAAACCAGGACAGCTAAAAGCATAGAACCTGGCGTTACGGTCACTTTTAACCTTTCAGTTATTTCCAAGGCCCCTTGAATAATGGAATTGAGTAGTAAGAATGTAACCCACATTCCAGCAAGCCCAGCTAGTATTCCAATGGGAATACTGATCAACCCAATCATAGTTCCCTCAAAAAATACCGAGTTTCGCTTTTGTTTTTTTGTCGCCCCAACACTGGAAAGCATCCCCAAATGCCTAGAGCGTTCCGAAACGGAAATCGCGAAGGCATTATAAATTAATGACACCGAACCAACAATAATAATGATCATGATAATGGCCGTCAATGAATAAAGTGTTGTACGCATACCTTCACTTTTTACCGCACCGTAATAATGAAGTAAATCATGGTTCATTTCAACATGATCTATGTGATTTTTCTTAGCTAAATTTTCTGCATGATCAAATATAGAATTCGTGACTCTCTTTAAGACGACAGTCGCATCTACAGGTTCTTCCTTGCCATACAAACCTTCATCAAGATAGGAAATAACAGTATAACCTGGCCCCCAGATGGGTTCCGATGTCAGGCGTTTAATTGTACCGACTATCGTAAACTCTTTTGTTGATGTAACCTTCAGTTCTTCATTGATTTCACCTTTTTCATCTGTTTCTAAAGAATAATATTGATCCAAAGGTCCATCAATATCCGGATCATTTGAAATTCTGTTGCCAATATCGAGCTTGATAACATCACCAATCTTATAATCAACCTGTGCACTCTCGTTTATTTCGTTTGAAATAACAATTTCATTTGGTGTTTTGGGCAATCTTCCACTACTTAATTTTATGGGAAATTGTTCAAATCCAGCTTGATTATACTGTTTGATAAATAGATAAGGCTTATCTTCATTTTTACTTCCTTTTAATAAAGCGTAGCCTAGCTCTTTTGACAGAACTATTTTTTTCGTATTCTCATCTTTCTTTATTGCCTGGAGTTGGTCTTGATTAACGTCATTATAAAGAACATGCCATTCTCCTCCATCAGCAATGGCTTGCCTCTTCATTAAATCCAAAAAAGAAACGCCAATCGTTGCAACTGCTGTAAGCATCGCCACAGAAATGATCACTCCAATGATCGTGACAAGTGTTCGACGCTTATTTTTCCGCAAATGCCGGATTGTCAGTTTGTTGACAATATTCATGGACGAATCACCTCGTCCCGGGTTATCTTGCCATCTTCAATTGCTATTAGGCGGTCTGCCTGCAAAGCAATCCGTTCATCATGTGTAATGACAATGAGAGTCTGGTTATAAGTTTTATGAAACATTTTCAATAAGTCGATAATTTCCGCACTATTTTTACTATCTAGGTTCCCTGTTGGTTCATCTGCCAGCATAATTGCCGGATTGCTGATTAAGGCACGTCCAATTGAAACCCGCTGCTGCTGTCCGCCCGAAAGCTGATTTGGCAAATGATTTAAACGGCTTTCCAAATTCAGCTTTTTCACAATATCATCAAGCTGTTTTTTATCAACTTGATGCTGATCCAGCAAAAGCGGCAAAGTAATATTTTCTTCCACTGTCAAAACGGGAATCAGATTGTAAAATTGATAGATTAAGCCGATCTGTCTTCTCCTAAAAATAGCTAACTGAGTTTCATTCAGGCTATAAATATCAGTATTATTCACAAATACTTTTCCACTTGAAGGACGATCCACACCGCCGAGCAAATGTAAAAGCGTAGATTTACCAGATCCAGACGGACCGATAATCGCAATAAACTCTCCCTTTTTAACAGAAAAAGAAACATCGTCCAATGCCTTAACGGCTGTCTCATTTTTTCCATACACTTTAGACAGATTTTCTATTTTTAAAATTTCCATTATAAAACCTCCATGTTTGCAGCTCATTATAGTTTACCTATCTAAAGTGACATTCAAGTGACTTTGAAAATGACAATTTAGTCACTTAGCTTTTGTTAAGAGCATTTACCGTCACTTTTCCTTTGAAAAAGCCACCCATTAAAATTTGGGCGGCTTTATATCACCTGCGAATAAAACTTTATTCTAAATTGAGTACCGTTTCCTTTTTCACTCGTTACACTAATATCCCCATTTTGGCTTTTGATAATACTGTTAGCCATCGCCAGTCCAATTCCCACACTATCTTCACTTGCATTTTTTCCTTTATAAAAGCGTTTGAAAATATATGGTAAATCTATTCTTGGAATACCCTGACCATTATCGCTAATGATGACTTCCGTAAACAAGGCGTTTTTTGCGAAGGAAATGCTAATAGTCCCACTTTCCTGAGTATGATCAACACAGTTCTTCAATATATTTATGAGTGCTTCGACAGTCCAATTAAAATCACCCAAAAATGTTATGTTTTCTTCACCGTTAATGGATATGTTCTGTTCTTTAATATCAATTGGAATCAGGACAGATTGGATTGCAGCTTGAATTAGCTGATGAACCACGATCTTATCCTTTTTAAATTGAACAGTACCTGCATCGATTTTTGAGAGCTTTAATAAAGAAGAAACAAGCCATTCTAACCGTTCAAGTTGAACCCGGATATTGCGCGTAAACTCTATCCTTTTTTCCTTAGGCAGGTCAACATCACTTAACAAGTCTGACATCACCATCATTGAAGTTAACGGTGTTTTCAATTGGTGAGATATATCTGAAATCGCATCTGTCAGTTGAAGCTTATCTTTCTGTAGAATTGAGCTCTGCTCAGAGAGCTTTAGCGTCACTTTATAAATATCACTTTTTAAAATACTTAGCTCGCCTTCATGATTATCCCGTATATCCAAAGAATAATCGCCACTTGTAATTTGACGTAAATGATCAGACAACTTTTCGATTTCACGATATCTCCAACGAGTAAAGATAAAGCAAGAGCCAATCAGTAAAATGGAAGTGATGGAAATAAGAATAAAAGCGGCAGTTGAAATGAAGAATGCCGCAATCATTGCAGCCAAGCTGATGGAACACATAACGAATAATAAGATCTGAATCTCTTTATTCCGCAACATATTAATCGCCAACCTTATAACCGACACCACGTACTGTTTTAACAATAGTTGGATTTTGCGGCTGGTCCTCTAATTTTTCTCTTAACCGTTTAATGTAGACTGTTAATGTATTATCATTCACAAAGTCTCCTGCTACATCCCAAATTTGCTCAAGAAGCTGATTTCGTGAAAGCACTTGTCCAATATGATTGGCAAAGATTAGTAGTAAACGATATTCCAACGCCGTTAAAATAACCTCAACGCCATTTTTATAAACCTTTCCTTCGAGGGTGTTTATCTGAATATTTTCAATTTCAATCACCGTTTTTGTTTGCGCCTGCTTATGATATCTACGTAAAACGGATTTAATTCGTGATAGAAGCTCGCGAATACGGAACGGCTTCGTCACATAATCATCCGCCCCCATATCAAGTCCCATCACCACATTAACTTCATCATCAACGGCTGTTAAAAAAATGACCGGAATATCGCTCTTTTCTTTTACCATTCTGCATAAATCATAGCCACTGCCGTCAGGCAAAGACAAATCAAATAAACATAAAGAAATTTGTTCAAGCTGTTCCGATAATATCTTCTTAGCGGAACTGGCATCATAGCATAATATGGTTGAAAAATGATCTTGCTGAAGTGAATATTCAAGTCCTGACGCTATTGTTTTATCATCTTCCACCAGTAAAATTTTCATTCCAAGTCACCTTTTCTATGCATCATCATGAATAGAGTGTAGTTAATATTTTGGGATTCTGCAATCATGAATCTGTTCCTCGATTGTCTTTATTATCTTCCAAAGCTGATTTTTTAAGGTTTGCGGTAGTGAAAAGTTCAGCTGGATGTTCAAATCTTTACTGTGCAGATTCCTAGGAACCAACTCTTTCAATGGGATAATCATCCCTGAAACACTGCACCTTCTATATAGTTAAGGTCGTTTATACAGGTTTATTGATCAAAAGCATTGACGACTGGCTCGGACGCAAGTAAACTATAAATCTTCTCAATGAAAATGAGTGATTATTCATTCATTTTTTGAGCGGTGTAAGGTTTAACTTTTGATTAATGATCGAGTTGATAATATGAATTGAGTCCCATTCCCCTGAGGAGACATGCGTAATTGGATATTTTTTAGGAAACAATAGTTTATGAATCTCTTCTGGATTGTTTCCTTCATCGTACAACTTTAAAATGTTCCCTTGCAGATCCAACAAATATTCTAACTTTTTCTTTAAGGCTAAGCGTCCGTTATTCAAATACCCTGCGTGGCTGCAGAACACTTCATCAAAATCGTAGGATAAGACTTTTTGAATTGATTCGATAATCATCGGGATATCCTCTTCACGAAGAATAACCTTTGTCTTTTCCTGACAATAAAGGTCTCCGGTAAAGAGCTGTCCTGTTGAATGATTTAAAAAAGCGAGATGATCAATAGCATGACCTGGTGTTTTAATGGCTCTCCATGTTCCATTTCGCGAATGAAAAGTTTCAGAAATCGGTTCTGCCTCGAAAGGCCTACGTCTTCCCCAAAACAATTGGCGATAAATAGGATAGGCAGCCTTCTTACTACAATACTCAATCATCCTATCATCCATAAAAATCGGAAGCTGAAGCTTCTGCAAATATGAGGCACCCCCTGTATGATCTTCATGAAAATGGGTAATCACTACTTGATCAATATCAAGCTGCTGAAAAAATGGATGAAAGTACTTTTCCAATGACTTCGCCCCTGTATCTATTAAAACACCATCAATGCAAAAGCAATGAACATTTAATTTGATGTTTTGAAATGACATCGACCCATTTCCCATCCGTACTCCGTTCACTGACTCACTTTTGAAGCTTTTCTTAAAGAGCATGAACCTTTCCTCCTTATGACTAAGTTAACAAATGCCCTGCAATATAAATGTATTTTTCTGATTATACCAAATATATTATTGAACTGTATAGTGATTGCCTTTTTAAATCATCAGCTGTAATATTCTAAGCCGCTTCAAATGCAAAATCAGCCGGCGAAACGTTCGTCCGACTGATTTACTTTACTAGATATTACAAATCCAGTTGCTCATATAGTTTTTCCCACCGTCTCTCGAGTTCCTCCTTTTCTTGATATAGTTGTTGTAGATGTTCTAATTCATGAATTTCCGTTAGCTGTTTATCCAACTCTGAAATCCTATGTTCCAGCGCTTCTAATTCTTTTTCTAAAAAGTCATTTTCTATATCATTGTGTTTTGCCGCCTTTACCAAAGGTGGTTCTTTTTTCATTTCTGTTATACGCTCTGTTCTCCTTTTTTTATCAGCCATTTTCTCCTTTGCCCAATTGTAGTTACCCTCAAAACAATGAACTTCTTTTGAGTCAATCCAAAAGATTTTCTCAAATAGCTTATTTAAAAAATAGCGATCATGTGAAACAGCTAAAATGGTTCCATTATAATGTTCAAGTGCTTCTTCCAAGACTTCTCGAGATTCGATGTCTAAGTGGTTTGTTGGTTCATCTAAAATGAGCAGGTTTATGTCTTGATACATCAGTTGAGCTAAGCGGAGTCTCATTCTCTCCCCTCCACTAAGCTGAGAAACTTTACGGAAAACTATATGACCATAAAATAAAAACCTGGCCAAAATATGTCTTGCTTCTCCTTCTGTAACCCTTACTTCATTGCGAAACGCCTCAATCATTGTTTCATCTTTAATGTTGGAAAAAATGTTTTGAGATAAATAACCGATTTTTACGTTACTTCCGATTCTAATTTTTCCTTCATCAGAATGGAGTTGCCCCAAAATCAGTTTGATTAAAGTGGATTTACCCGTTCCATTCTCTCCGACAATTGCAGCTCGTTCTTGATACGTCACATGCATATGAACATGTTTGAATAACAGCTTCTCTCCATAAGATTTTGAAACATCCGTGAGCATTAACACATCTTTCCCACTTCGATCTGCAGAATCCATCTCAAGGCCCATTTTTTTCCGATTTAGTTTGGGGAGATTCAGTTTTTCCATTCGTTCTAATGCCCTTTCCATATTTCTTGCACGTTTATGAAGACCTTCGTTAGGAGGATTGGCTCTGTTTGCCCACTCTCTTAAGCGTTTGATGGCTTCCTTCATTTTCTTGATTTTCTTCTGCTGTTCTTCATATGCATGGAATTCTCTTAAAAGCCGTTCCTCTTTTTCTTCCACAAACCCGGAAAAGTTTGTAGAATAACACTCAATTTCTCCATCCTCTAAATCGAAAATTTTATTCACAGCCTCATCGAGAAAATATCGATCGTGAGAAATAACAACAAGCGTTCCGCTATAATCTTGCAAATAGCTGCCAAGCCACTCCAATGCCATTAGATCTAAATGGTTGGTCGGTTCATCTAATAATAAGAAATCTGGTTTTTTTAGGAGAATAAGGGCTAAGCCAACCTTTGTTTTTTCACCACCACTTAATTGGTTGAATTCCTTATCAAGTAGATCGTGTATGTTTAGACCATTAACCATTTTTTCGATATTAGCTTCAATCTCATATCCGCCTTTTAATGTAAAATGATCCTGAAGATTTCCATAATCATCGATTAATTTTTGCAGTCTTTCTCCGCTTGTTTCCTTCCCCATCTTAACCTCAAGCTTCTTCATTTTTTCTTCTATTTGTAAAAGGTCTGAGAAAGCTGTTTCCAAAACAGCCTTTGTTGTCGATTGACTCGGAAATGCTGGAATTTGTGCAAGATAGCCAACCTCAGAACCCTTTTTCCAGTGAATTTGGCCAGAATCAGGCATCTCCTCCCCGCATAGCAAACGGAATAAAGTCGTTTTCCCACTTCCATTTCTCCCAACCAAGCCAACCCGATCCTTTTCATGAATTTCAAACGATATATTTTCAAAAATGGAGTGGCCTCCATACATTTTTCCGACCTGATGTACACTGCATATAATCATGTAAATGTTCCTCCTTCAATAAAAAAGTACACAAAAAAGCCATGAGAAAACGCCCCCTCTCATGGCTTTGCTGATTAAGAACTTATAAGGACATAAAAAAAGAAGAGCATGAAAAGCTCCTCTATAACCATCCTTATATATTGTGGGTTAGAGATGTTTTCACCGTTTTAGATTTGCTATTCAATTGCTAAAAAAGGGCATACGTATCCCGTTAGCAACTGAAGCAGCAAATTTTGCACGGTTAAAAAATAAGAAATCTGTCCAAAACCCGTGCACTAAAACAGCTTGATTTAACATCTTTACCCACCTCCGTTTCGTCGTTAATTATGCATATTTTATTATATTTCGAATATATTTTCAAGCCTAACTGAAAAACCAAATGTGCCTTGCGTATTTGCGCGCAGATTTTATCGAGCCAGCTCGATACACTTCCTCTGAAAATCTGGCGCATCCGCCGGTGGCTTTAGCCATTCAAAGTGGGTAACTTCTTCTGAATGAAGTTAAAAATCCAAGCAGTGCATCAAAAATCAGATTTATTAAACCAAATGACATTTTTTAGGTAACCTTTTTTAAATTTTCTTTTTTTGAGAAATCGAAAAATAAAGTACCCTAAACCGCCCCAAAGCAAAACAATACTAAAAATCATCACAACGATCGCGTCCATGGACATAAAAAATCATCTCCCTTGATCCATTTGACTTAATTGTAATGGATAGAATGAAGATGATTTTTACTGATTTATAGGGATTATTTATCAGAAATACATTGTTTTCGAAATTGAGTTGGTGTTATTCCCTCATATTTTTGGAACAAGCGGGTTAAGGATGATTGATATTCTAAACCAACTTGGAGAGCAATATGTAAAATAGATAAATTTGTATGACAGAGTAGCTCTTTCGCCTTGTTCAAACGTACCTCCTGTATATATGTAAATGGAGTTTTCCCAGTTTTTTTGTAAAACCACTCCGAATAATAGGTGGGATGATAATGTTCAAGAGAGGCTAATTTTTGAATGGTTATTTTCTCGTGATAATGATCATGGATGTATTGAATGGATTTGGGCAGACAATCTTGGAGTAAATAATAAGATATATATGGATAAAGCTGCTTCAATGCTGAAATATTTACAATTTTTTGCTCCATTTCATTTTTGATCAGAAATCGAATGCCTTTCCAATGATTATTAAACTTGCATAAAATGCCCTCTTCCTGAAGCTCCCTTCTCGTTAACATGAAATCTGGGATCTCCAAAATCAAAAACTCATTACTAGCCATAGAATGAAAAGTATGAGTACAATTTGGAGGAATATAAAGTAATGTTTCATGATTTAACTTAATTCAGGCAGAAGTCGCCCATCCTCTATAGGTGGGTGGTGAATGCCGTTCGGTATGAGGGTTACCTCTGGTAACTCGAAAGCCGACAGTCAAG
>JAABNQ010000127.1 GCA_009928435.1 Bacillus sp. HF117_J1_D | reverse complement strand
CTATTTGATTATGTGAATTGGTTTAATCATATTCGGATCCATGAATCGCTTGGCTATTTAACACCCAGTGAATATAAGCGCAAGCATCAGGCTGGAATGTGTGCTATTTAGGGCTTACTGAACAACTTATATCCTAATCAAAATAATCTTTCGTAAGTGAAGAAAGGGAAACAGTCGGTGGATGAGCTGACGGTAAATCGGCCAAAAAGTATCCCGGAGGATCTTTTCGAGGTTCATAATGAGAAATTGGAGGGCGATGACGGTTTCGCTTGTCTGCGGGAGGCGTGCCTGAATAAGGTCAAGCCCGTACGCACGCTTGCCCTCTCCAAACTTCCCTTCGATGGCATTCCGTTCCACCGCATCCCGGTATTCAATTTGTTTTTGGACTCTGTTTTCCTGTTCGTCCTTGGATGGACGGCCCAATTTGGGGCCGCTCAGCCGGATGCCCAATCCCTTGCAGTATTGGCGGTTCTCAAGCGTCCGGTAAATCTGGTCCGCCAGGACAGCTTCCGGATAAACCCCAAAGCGCCTGTGGTAAGCCGCCACTGAGTCTTTTAGAAGGGAGCCTTCATGGTAGGCGTCCCACTGTAGTACATCCAAAAAGGAGAAGCCGTCCACGACGCTCACCGACAGCTTGGCGCCAAACTCCACGCGGGCATTCGACTTGCCGCGCACGATGGGTCGTACATGCGGCTGCCCGATACTGACAATCCGGTGCTCTGTGCTGTGACGCTTGTCTTTGTACATGGACAGCTGCTGTCGGTACAGCTCCTGAATGACGAGCAAGTCACGATATTGCTTCCTACTGAGTGCACCCAGCCCGCCTTGGGCAGCAAGGGCTTCCACATGTTTCAGGTCGCGCCTTACAAAATTCAGCTGCTTCCGGATAGCCTTGCGAATGGTTTTCTTCCTGGGATTCCTTTGCTTGGCCACGGATAAAAAAGCCTTCCGGGCTTTCTCTCGATAGGTGCGTGGCTTGCGCTGCTGTCCCCGAAAAGGCGTATGGAGCGCGTTAATCATCCCTTCCAGCTTTTCACGCGCCTCGTTCAACAGGCGTAGATCCGTCGGATAGGCAATGTCGGCAGGGGCACAAGTGGCATCAAGCAGGAGTTTCCCCTGGTTCAGCCGTTGCTCTTTTTGGGTACCTTCCCCTTTCGAAGCACCCGAAGAGCTGATGTGTCCCGGACCATCACCGTCGGACGGACCATCATTGTCATCGTCTTCAGCTGTCGGTTTGGCCTGCGCTTCCACAATCCATTCGTTGACCTGGTTGATGATGGAAGAGCCCAGCCGTTTGCGGAAATGCGTCATAGAGGAAGAATCAAATGGCTTTTCATCCTGAAAGGTCGGCAGGCCGATGAAGTATTGCAGATATGGATTTTCCGTGATCTGTTCCACTGTCTCCACGTCACTGAGGCCCATGCGCTCTTTGATGATCAGCGCGCCCAGCGCAAGCCGGACAGAGAAAGCCCTGCTTCCCTGCATCACATCTCCAAGCGACTTGACATACAGACTTTCCGCTTTTGACCAGGGAATCAAGCCCGCTAAGACCACTCAACGGTTATTTGGGTTTAATTGGCCGCCAAACGGCAGGAAAAATTCATCCGGCATAATAAGTTGATTTGAATTGTGTTCGTACATGGTTTTTCTCCCTCTAGGTGCAAGGTTTTTTATTGGATTTCCGATCATACCCTTGCATATCACTTCGACAAAAGTGGAGAAAAACCTTGTTAAAACAACATTTTTTAGTTATTCAGTAGACCCTATTTAGCAGTAACGCGCGCGCTTTACTTGGAGTGGCGGGCATGATAGCCTTGGCGGCTGAGCCAGATTCCCTTAAATATCTGGCTTCCTGGCTCGTTATCCTGCCCGCAGAGGCTCCAAGTCAAGCGACAAACGGCACGCGCTATCTTTCATTAAAGCTTCAGATTTTCAATACCTTAAACAGGTCTATATTCCTTAAAATAATTGTT
>JAABNQ010000126.1:386-1979 GCA_009928435.1 Bacillus sp. HF117_J1_D | reverse complement strand
CTAAACCCAGACCGGGCATGAATTTAGGTGAGCTTTTTTACTCAGAAACTTGAGTAGTGGGATTTAAAGGAAAATATTATGGAGTTTGACTCCGTGACGATCACGGTTTTATCTGAACGTAGTGGGATTTAAAGAGGCAAAAATATGAAATTATTGTCCAAGCAGGTGACGTTTTATCTGAACGTAGTGGGATTTAAAGCCAGCCAAGAAAGTCAGCGAGATTAATGCAATCGGCGTTTTATCTGAACGTAGTGGGATTTAAAGGTTAATCAAATTGTTTGCAATAGCTGTCAGCAAATGAGGTTTTATCTGAACGTAGTGGGATTTAAAGGAACCATCGCCGCTACCATCCGCAAAGGTGGAAATTCGTTTTATCTGAACGTAGTGGGATTTAAAGTTCCTTGATAGTCGATAGCCGTGCCCCCAGATGTTCGTTTTATCTGAACGTAGTGGGATTTAAAGAAAATAATGTCTAGTGCTCCTTGGATGGTGTCTTTAGTTTTATCTGAACGTAGTGGGATTTAAAGAAAATAATGTCTAGTGCTCCTTGGATGGTGTCTTTAGTTTTATCTGAACGTAGTGGGATTTAAAGTTGGGTGAAATATTAAATGATTACAAGCGCACAGAGTTTTATCTGAACGTAGTGGGATTTAAAGCAAAAAGAGAATGGTTATGCGCCAATTGCGAACGAAATGTTTTATCTGAACGTAGTGGGATTTAAAGGTGAAAAAATTTGAAAGCAAACCTTCTGTTTTTGTGGTTTTATCTGAACGTAGTGGGATTTAAAGTTGAAAAGACAATGGTTTTTCCACAGCCAGTCGGAGTTTTATCTGAACGTAGTGGGATTTAAAGTTCATCATTTAAACGGCAAACTATTTCTAAATTCCGTTTTATCTGAACGTAGTGGGATTTAAAGTGGTGGAATGCAAGACATGGTAGACCATCACGTCAAGTTTTATCTGAACGTAGTGGGATTTAAAGGGTACTGCAGGCGGACGGTGCATGAGTGTTGGTAGCAGTTTTATCTGAACGTAGTGGGATTTAAAGATCCAAGAAAAATGTTCTTGTGGTAGCGGCTCTTTTGTTTTATCTGAACGTAGTGGGATTTAAAGGGAGAATTTGGATGGTGAAATATGAATCTCTCAAAGTTTTATCTGAACGTAGTGGGATTTAAAGTCGTCAAGGTGTCGTAATGCTTACCGCTTGATCCAGTTTTATCTGAACGTAGTGGGATTTAAAGGTGGTCAAATAAATCTTTTTAACGTGGACGGTATTTCGTTTTATCTGAACGTAGTGGGATTTAAAGATATATTCAGCTAACTATCTAAAACTGGAAAAGCAGTTTTATCTGAACGTAGTGGGATTTAAAGTTGAAATGGCAAGGGAAACTCATAAGGCTTTCACTGGCGTTTTATCTGAACGTAGTGGGATTTAAAGGTCCAATTTATACACTAGCACAGTCTGTATTTTTCCGTTTTATCTGAACGTAGTGGGATTTAAAGAAAGAAGAAAATAATCTACCTTAAAAAGAGGTGTTGGTTTTATCTGAACGTAGTGGGATTTAAAGATATATTCAGCTAACTATCTAAAACT
>JAABNQ010000126.1:0-288 GCA_009928435.1 Bacillus sp. HF117_J1_D | reverse complement strand
CTGGAAAAGCATTGTTTTATCTGAACGTAGTGGGATTTAAAGAAAGATCCCACGGCCATATGCGTCTTTGCTAAAAATGGTTTTATCTGAACGTAGTGGGATTTAAAGAGATCAAGCCAAGATGTATGCAGTATCCAAAACGGTCTGTTTTATCTGAACGTAGTGGGATTTAAAGATGCAACAGGCTGTCCCAACTTCCGTGCCGACAGCTACGTTTTATCTGAACGTAGTGGTGTAAATCAGCACATTATTTCCGACACCTAATTTCAAATTAATCCAGGTCAATAA
>JAABNQ010000125.1 GCA_009928435.1 Bacillus sp. HF117_J1_D | reverse complement strand
ACCCTAGTTTTGCAGCGCATTTAATCATTCCCTGACCCGGAGGCGTTGATGCAATTGATGCTTTCGGGTATTTTTATTTTTTATTTCTGTCATTTTTATGTTGATTATAGTTGATTATTTGTTAAAATATACTTATGTTGTCCATCGATAGGAGTCATTCTTATGTTTCTTAGAAAAGCAAAAAACAAAAAGACCGGACGTACTTATTTGTCCATCGTTCACGGCTACCGTGACAAGATCAGCAAGAAATCCCGAACCAAAACAATTGAATCTCTAGGATATCTTGATGAACTTGAGAAAGAATACGACGACCCCATTGCCTATTTCGAGGAAAAAGTCAAACAGATGAATAGAGAACAAGAATCAGAAAAATTCCCTATGACCTTTCGCATTCGTAGCGGAGAACGGATTCAGAGTGATGAAGCAAATCGGAAGAACCTTGGTTATGCCGCACTAAGTAAGATTTATCACGAACTTGGCATACATACCTTTTTGATGAACCGTCAGCGTCATACAAAAGAAGAGTATGATGCCAACAGTATCATGAAGCTGCTGGTGTTTGCGCGCTTGCTTTATCCAGCATCTAAAAAGAAAACATATAACAACAAAGATCTTTTTTTTGAGAAAATGGAGTTCTCATTGGATGATCTATATCGCTGCCTCTCTTTTTTTAATAAGCATAAGGATGCCCTCCAACTATGGATTCATGAACGAATAAAGGAACAGCAGGGTCGCAACACAAGCTTGGTCTACTATGATGTGACGAATTATTATTTTGAAATCGATGAACAGGATGAATTAAGAAGAAAAGGGGTTTCAAAAGAACATCGCCCTGACCCAATCGTACAGATGGGATTATTCATGGATACAGATGGCATTCCCATTACATACGGGCTTCATGCAGGAAATACGCTCGATAAGCAAACCTTGATCCCGATGCTTGGAAAGATACAGCGCAACTTTTCGCTTGGCAAAATCATTGTTGTCGCAGATAAAGGCATGACCACAGGAGACAATATCTGGTACACTCTGTCCGCCAAAAATGGGTATATCCTAAGTTATTCCATTCGTGGCGCCAACAAAAAATTCAAGGACTATGTACTTGATCAGGATGGTTATCGTTCAATCGGTGATGATTTCAAAATCAAATCCAGACTCTATCCAAGAGAGATCACTGTTACTTCAAAAAGTGGCAAAAAGATCAAAAAGACAGTAGATGAAAAACAAGTCATCTTTTACAGTAGGAAGTACGCATCAAAAGCAAAAGCCGACCGCGCTGCCGCACTGGAGAAAGCAAAAGATCTGATCAACAATCCTTCGAAATATAGCAAGGCGACAGCGTATGGAGCCGCCAAATATGTAAAAAATTTAACGTTTGATTCAAAGACAGGCGAGATACTTGAAAGTGCCAAGCAGACATTGCTTTTTAACGAAGAAAAGCTGCGGAAGGAAGAAGAATTGGATGGCTACTACGCCATTATGACAAGTGAATATAAAGAATCCGACGAACGGATTGTAGAACTGTACAGAGGGCTTTGGAAGATAGAAGAATCCTTTAAGGTAACGAAAAGTGATTTAGAAAGCCGCCCAGTTTACCTTTCAAGGCAGGAGCACATCGAAGCCCATTTCCTTACCTGCTTTGTCTCCCTTGTGATCGCAAGGTTGTTAGAGCATCGATTGAAGGGAAAACACTCAGTCACCGCCGTGCTTGATAGCCTTAGAAAGGCTTCCTGCAGCCATATACAGGAAAATTATTATCTGTTTGATCATTATGATGACGTACTAGCTGATATAGAGAAGGAATTAGGAATCGATTTGGGGAAAAAGTGCTTGTCATTAGGAGAAATTAAAAAAATTTTAGGGGCAGTCAAAAAAGGGTGATTTACACAACAACTTTCTGACAAACAAAAACAGCCGAAGACCCAGCAATCACAAGGGTTCAAGGCTGTTTTTTCTTCGTTTCAACTGCAAAAGTCAGG
>JAABNQ010000124.1 GCA_009928435.1 Bacillus sp. HF117_J1_D | reverse complement strand
ACCATTATAACTTATTTATCAGGTTTTTGTGTCTCACCTTATGGGAGCATTATACCTCAATCAATAAGCGAGACTCAAAAAGTTGAAAAGCAATTAATTAAATAGTTTTAATCACTAAAAAGTATGTAATGACTGTTTAAGTTTCATTACATTTTTTAGATTTATCTTTTACTTTTGATTAGTGAAATATTTCCTTAAATTATTGTTCTACAGCTATTTTAGCGACTTGTTTTCTGTATGAATAGAGATAATATTGTCTTATTTTAAAGTGTTTTGTCTTTTGGTGTTTAGAAATGGTTCAACACCATTGTGCATAATTTAACTGTAGCTAGGGATGCGCACTTATACCTTTGATTCGCTACTATTTTCATTCGTCAATGAAAGTCTTTTACGAATGCATGAAAGGAGTGACCTGTGTCAACTTTTTTGAAACGAGTGTTACTCATTGCTATTCATAATTTTATTTTAGGAGGTTATCCAGGAGGAAATGAGTTCAAAAAGAAAGTTTGATTACAAGAAAAAGATGAATGCAAAAAGTAAAGTGAGAATGAGAAAAGCAGCAACTATTGCTGCAACAACTTTACTTTTAACATTACCAATTAATGCTACAATTAATGGTCTACATTTACCTGGCTTACAGACTCAGGTCGCTCATGCAGCATCAACAGAAAATTTGGCTAATGTGAACATCTTAACGAATGTTAATCTGACTGGATCCACTAATCCAGTAGTAGGACAACCTACAGAATTGTCATTAACGATGACCTCAGGTGGCTTGGCTGATGTTGAAGTTATAAACCCTAACATTGTTACACAGTTTTATGCTGAGGAGTTTGCCGGTAACTTGCTAGAGGGTGGAACAGCCGACGTTACTGTAGATATTTTACCAATCACCAAAGCAAATCTGCCTGGATTGTATTCAGCAGTCGGGGGTATAACGACATCAGTTACAGATTTAACAACCGAAATTGGGGCACTAGTTGATGACCTTCTAAATATTGCACCTGGCATTTTGCAAGTTGAAGGTTTAGATGAAGTTATTGCAGCTTTAAATGCCTTGAATAATCTAGAGGATTCGCTAGATTCATTGACATCTTACAAGGAAGACGGGATTCCAGTCATCATAAATGAAGATGGAACGATTACCGTAGAATATAGCGATGGATTAGGTAAACATTTACAGCAAACAATTGATTCAATTGTTATTGAATTGTTAAATGATCTGTCAGAAGCACTTGGTAATTTAGAAATCGTTTTATTAGATGGTGGTATTAACACTTCTAATATATTAGATCTTGTAAGAAATTTAGACAATTTACCAATTCTAGGGGTAGTGTTATCTCCTTTATTAGGTGATGGGCCTTTAGGAAAATTGATTGATGCCCTTGACGGATTACTTGGACCAATATTAGATCCAATAATAAAGCCATTACTCGGCCCTGCTGTTGAAGGAGTAGTTGGTGTATTAGAAGATTTAGTCAATGAATTATTAACAACTGCTGGAAACCTTGCGGGGGAAGTAACGAACTTAGCAGATGGAATTACGGATATTACACTAGATTTAGTGAACGATGCAGCTGCATTAAAATTAATTGCAGGAACGACTGTTAATGTCAACGGTGTTAAAGTAAATGAGAATGTTTGTGATAGTGTTACGATTAATGGCCTTGCGGTTCAGGAAGCTGTGATTGATTTAGACATTTTTGCAAACCATGGTGCATCTACAGTTCTTGACTTTGGCGTGTGTGGTGATGGTGACTCGGACTCTGATAGCGATTCCGATTCCGACAGCGACTCTGATTCCGACAGCGACGCCGATGCTGATGCCGACGCCGATGCTGACGCTGATGCTGACGCCGATGCCGACGCTGATGCTGATGCTGATGCTGATGCTGATGCCGACGCTGATGCTGATGCTGATGCTGACGCTGATGCCGACGCTGATGCCGACGCTGATGCCGACGCTGATGCCGACGCTGATGCCGACGCTGACGCTGATGCCGACGCCGATGCCGACGCTG
>JAABNQ010000022.1 GCA_009928435.1 Bacillus sp. HF117_J1_D | reverse complement strand
TTTTCTTCGAAGCGATGTTGAAATTTTTATAAAGAGCAATTATGAAATCGATTCATTTAGTTAAGAATAAATTTTCTAAAAAACACCTTGACATATGTAAGCGGATTCATTAACATTATAAGTGCAAGGAGGTTATCAATATGAATGAAGCCTCACCAAAAATAGAGTTAAGAACATTAAAAAGGGACATTGCTCAAGTATACAATCGAGTAAACCAGGAGTTTTATGCTACAGGTGTCCGAAGCCAACGAGTTGATGTCTATGATGACAGGATTATAATCTTTGCAAAGCATAAACGTGTTACCGCATTTAAGGCACTGAGCAAAAATTTTGGGGAACTTACGACCTATGCGGATGCGGCACTAATTGTCGAGTTTAAGCTTAAACTTAAGCAGTTAGTTGAAGATGCAACTGGACTGAAAGTGAAATCTGTTTTAAAAGACTATGATCCAAAATCTGAAGATGCAACTTGTGTCGTTATATTTGATGAAGAAATCATATGATTGTGATCTTATAAGTATCTAGAGCACTCGGGGATAAAAACGCAGGTTCGTTTTTATTCAAGTCTGTTTTGGAACGGTTACATAGATCTCTGTTGAACGGAGATTATTTGAACCGCAGATTCAGTATATTCCTTCTTTTTGAAGGAGTATCTTGAATTTGCGGTTTTTTATATCCAAAAAGTCCATAAACGGATCTTTTACATTACTTCAAGGAGGTGAATCAAGAACATTTAGCCTGAAACCGCTCATGACTCTATGAACTCAGTTTTAAGTAGATTCATTACTCTGAAGGGAGAGAGAAAGATGAATTTGATTTTAAAAAACGCGTTGATTCCTCAAGGGGATCGTAAGGTGAAAACAAATATTTTGGTTGATGATGGAAAGATTGTCGGATTTACCTCGGATCTAAATGGCTTATCTGCTGACAGGGTCATTGATATGAAAGAGTATCTGGTAGTTCCGGGATGTATTGACCCTCATACACATTTCATGGACCCCGGATTTACGCATCGTGAAACATTCACAACAGGAACGCGATCAGCAGCTGCGGGTGGGGTAACGACTCATATAGACATGCCATGCTGCAGCAAACCGTCTGTAAGGGATGCTGAAAGCTTCCATAAAAAGCTGTCCCCTCTGAAAGATCAGGCATACATAGACTTTGCTTTCTGGGGTGGTATGACCGGAGAAGACGTTCGTGAAGGGCTGTTGGATAATATCCAGCCCCAAATAGATGAAGGTGTTGTTGCATTTAAGGTATACATGACTCCTTCAGTGCCTACCTTCCCTAGGGTCTCAGATGCGGAGATGCTTGAAATCTTCAGCCATATTGCTCCCACAGGAATGCCGATCGGAGTCCACGCGGAAAATTACGATATTTGTACATTTTACTCTGAAAAACTGAAAAAAGAAGGACGTCTGGACGGCCCGGCATGGGCGGAAGCTAGAATGGCTCTTGCAGAAAAAGCAGCGATCCAGTTGATTATCAGTTTTGCTGAAGCTACTGGAGCCCGTGTACATGTTGTTCACATGAGTACGAAAGAAGGCGTGGGACTGGTTAGGGAAGCCAAGAAGCGCGGGGTGAAAGTAACAGCAGAAACATGTCCTCATTATTTGATGCTTAATGCAGAAGACTCCATGTCAGAGCGGGGAACATTTGCTAAAATTGCTCCTCCTCTACGAGAAAAGGAAGACAATATTGTCCATTGGCAAGCTCTAGCCGATGGGACGATTGACTTTGTTGGAACGGACCATGCTCCATATGAAATTCCAACTGAAAAAGACGCGCCGGATTCAACGATTTGGAATAGCTTTCCTGGAATCCCCGGAGTGGAAACAATGGTTCCGATCCTTGTTAGCGAGGGATTGAATAAAGGGCGTCTTTCACTGTCACGATTTGTTGAGGTGACTAGTAGAAACGCCGCAATTCACTTCGGGATATATCCGAAAAAAGGTGCTATGGAGATCGGGAGCGATGCCGACTTCACAGTCATCGACCTGGAACGCGAGTATACCATTGATGAACAAAAGACGGAGTCCATGGCAAAATACAACCCGCTCCATGGATTGAAGCTCAAAGGAAAGCCTATTCAAACAATTGTGCGTGGCCGATTTGTCTACGATGAGGATAACGGTGGTATTACCGGAGATGCCGGATACGGACAATTTGTCAATAGGCAGAGTATCCAGAGTCTAGAACGCGTTATAAAATATGAAACTTATGAAGAAGAGGCGAAAGAGGCCGCAGCGAGTCCACGTATAGAAAAACCCTTGAGAAGAGACTTGATTACAAACTAAGAAAGGAATGGAGATTTATGACAAAGTTGAAAGGTGAAAAGCATGCATTGGTGATCATTGACATGCTGAATGATTTTATTGGTGAGAAAGCAGCATTGAGATGTGAGAATGGAGAAAAAATTGTTCCAAAAATTAGAGAGGCTATTGATTTTTGCCATAATAATGGAATTCAAGTTGTTCATGTCCAGGAAGCTCATCGCAAAAATGATGCGGATTTCAGGGTACGGCCAGTTCATGCGATCAAAGGGACATGGGGATCGGAGTTTATTGATGAACTTCAGCCTGAAGAGGATAAAGGAGATTATGTAATACAAAAACGCCGCCATAGTGCATTTAGTTATACAGACTTTGACTTATTTTTAAGGGAAGAGAAAATTGATACGGTTGTCCTGACAGGAGTTTGGACAAATGTTTGCGTAAGGAGCACGGCTTCTGACGCCTTGTATCACGGGTATAACGTGATTGCTCTGACAGATTCAACTGCATCTCAGGATGAGGATATGCATCGCGGAGGTCTTCGGGATATTGGAATTTTCGGGGAAGTAATGACGACAGCTGAATACATGGATGCCGCTAAAAAGAAATTCTTCCAAAACGCACAGACGGTGTAGGTGTGACAATGGGGGCTGGAAGATGAGAGTCATCGTCGGTATAACGGGAGCAAGCGGATCATTGTATGGATATACATTGATCCGTGCGCTTTACCAATTGGGAGTTGAAACCCACGTAGTTGCTACCGAAACGGGAGTAAAGGTACTGCAATTCGAATGCGGCATAAAAATGGATGATGTAAAAGAGTATGCTGTAGTCCATCACAATCAAAATTTGTTTGCCTCTATTGCGAGCGGTTCCTTCAAGACGGATGGGATGGTCATTGTTCCTTGTTCAATGAATTCATTGGGCGCAGTTGCCAATGGAGTGGGGGATACTCTATTAACCAGAGCTGCGAGCGTGGTTATGAAAGAAAGACGGAATCTTGTCATTGTCCCAAGGGAGGCTCCTTTTCATGTAATTCATTTACGGAATATGACAACACTGGCCGAAGCAGGTGTTTCGATTTTACCAGCGAGTCCAGGATTTTATCACCGGCCAACAGAAATTTGGGAATTAGTGAATTTTATCGTTGCGAGAATACTAGATGAATTGGATATTGAACATGAATTGATGGAGAGATGGGGTGAGAAAAATGAATCCCCTTAATTTGAGAGAATTGCTTTCTGATTGGGATAAGCGAGGATTGTTGCACCGTATCCAAAAAGAGGTAAGTCCCGAATATGAACTAGGCGCTGTTGTTAGAGCCATGAAAGGGGAGCAGCCTGTTATATTTGAGAATGTTCAAGGCTATTCTGTTCCCATGGCTGCGGGCATAGGGGGAAGTCGGAAGTTTATGGCTGACAGCATGGGGGTCGATCAAAACGAATTGCTCCTAAAGATGGTTGATGCCATCATTAATCCTCTTCCTACAAGGCTTGTTCCTACAGGACCTGTTCACGAAAATGTTGTTTTGCCTCCGTTCGATTTAGACGATTTTTTTCCAATACCGATTTTTCATACAGAAGACTGCGGAGCCTATTATGTTTCAGGCGTTTTGGTTGTAAAAGATATTGAAGGAAAGAAGAGGTATACATCCATTCGGAGAATGAAGTTTATAGGTGGAAACAGAACGAATATCGTTATCACTTCTCCTGAGCTGAATCGGCAATTCGCGCATTTTGAAGAAAGAGGAGAACCAATGGAAATTGCTGTCATGTTTGGAGTGGTTCCAGCAGTGGTACTGGCATCACAGGTCAGTACACATTTATTCCATACGGACAAATTGGATGTGTCCGGAGCTCTTCTAGGACAGCCATTGGATGTGGTTCAATGCAAGACTGTGGATATCGAGGTGCTTGCAGAGGCCGAAATCGTTTTGGAAGGAAGAATACTTCCGCATGAAAGAGATCCGGAAGGGGCTTTCGGAGAGCTCGGCGGCTATTATGGCGGGAACGAGCTTCAGCCTATTGTTGAAATGACGGCTATTACCTACCAGAATCGTCCCATTTCCCAAACGATTTTCCCTTCTAGCTCGGAAGAAAGACTGCCAATGTGCCTTATTCGTGAAATGACGCTATTAAGTACTGTCAAACAAACTGTTGAAAATATAAAAGCGGTCCATGTGACGATGGCTGCTGCAGCAAGGCTGCATGCTATTATTCAAATCGAAAAAAGGACCGAAGGCGATGCCAAACAAGCTGCGATGGCCGCATTTGCAAGTGATAAAGATTTGAAACATGTCGTTGTGGTTGATGACGATGTCGATATTTTTAATCCCGAGGATGTCGAGTGGGCAATTGCTACCCGCTGCCAGGCCGATCAAGATGTGTTCATTATTCCTGGAGCAAAAGGCTCTCCCTTGGAATCATCGCATAATTTGCGCGGCGTGTCCGCCAAAATGGGCATAGATGCAACTTACCCGCTCTCCGAAAAAGAGATGTTCCGAAGAACATCTGTCCCTATTGATATTGATTTGAATGACTATTTATAAGAGGGTGTTTAAACAGTCAACAAAAGTATTTTTTTCGTTGGCTTGCTTCGTTTCATGCATTAAAAAGCATAAAAGTCGTGACAGCTTTTGAACACGCGTTATAAGGCAGGTGAGACTGGATGAGTGCAATAGGATTAGTGGAAACAAGGGGACTGACGGCAGCGATTGAGGCGTTGGATTCAATGGCAAAAGCAGCGAATATTTCATTGGTTGATATGAAAAGAGTCGGATCTGGCTTGGTGACTGTCATTGTAGAAGGAGATGTTGCAGATGTAAAGTCCGCTGTAGAAATAGGACGACTTGCCCATGAAATTGCCGGAGGAGAGCTGATTTCATCAAATGTCATTCCACGACCACATCCTGAGTTAAAAAAGATACTTTAACTTCATTCAGCAGGAGTCTCCGACTTCTATAAGCGGTGAGATGAGTCCATACGGGTATTCATTCAGCGGGGTTCAAAACCCGGTTAAATAAAGTTCAAGCCCCTGGCGGATGCCACAGATTTTCAGAGGAAATTTATTGAGGGATAAAATATGGGCTCAAATTCGCCAAGGCGCATTTATAAGGAGGTGTGAAATTTGTCGGATGTGATGAAGCAGGTAGTACAGGAAGTCCTCCAAGGGAATAAAACCATTATGACCAATAGAATGAATCAAAAGAATAATACGCCTGCCAACATATCTCTCAGTGAGATTAAAAGGCCTAACTATCAACAGCTAAAACAAGAGCAAAGGCTTTCCGTACTGGAAGAATCTAGGATGAATAAAAAAGCTGCAGTTCAAAAACATCCACATGGATTATCAGATAAACATTTTAATGAGGAGTCTATTTCAAGGCTCAGGTCAATTTCCATGGCACAAGGTAAGGTATCAAGAAAAAGCGCTGAATCAGCACGAGGCAATCACAAGCAAGTGAGGTCTGCCAAAATCATCGGGCATACAAGAAACGGCGGCTGTGTCTGGTTTTTCCCGACTCTTTCACAGAAACTGATGGGAAGTTTCCAGCGACCATTAAATAGGGTGGCGATAGGTGCAGTAAAAATACCGGAATGTCTGCCCAGTTACCTTTTGCTGGTCAATGAAATCATTCGTGAAAACCAGGACATCAAGTTTTACATATCATGGGAAAGAAGCGGTGATGTACCTTTTACTGCGGAATTTTATGATGATGATGTCGACAGACTTGAAAGGGTCATGAATGAAATTTACCAAAAGCTTAACAGGCGTGCTCTAAAACAGTTGGAATCATATACAGTCATGTCTCCAAGTCCCTGGTTGACGAAACAGCTCAATATTAGCCTTTCGGTTGATGCGATTGCCATCTTGGAAGGGGTACCGCATTATACCAGTATTCTGTTGCTAGATTCCTTGCTGAAAAACTTTGAGAATACTGAAATAGACTATGAAATTGCAGAAAAGTACTTGTTGTTGAAAGGAAATTATCATGTCATTTCTGAGCTTGTTGTGGAGCTGAAGAAAGAGGCAGGGAGGCTGACAAGCTGATAAGTGCAGACAAGTAGACAGCAAAAGTCCAGAAAGGAGGATGGGATGATTGTTTGCATTAGGACTCATTGAGACTGTGGGTTATACGACAGCGGTTTCGGCAGCAGACGCTGCAGTAAAGGCGGCAGATGTGGAGATTGTTGGTATGGAAAAGGTGATCGGAGTCAGTGGATATGTTGGGGTAACCATACATCTTTCCGGCGATGTCGCAGCCGTCAAGTCAGCTGTGGATGCAGGCAGAAAGCAGGGAGAATTGATCGGAAAGATTATTTCAACAGATGTTATTCCAAGAACTCACTCAGAAGTAAGTCAAAAGTTGTTGAGTAAATTCTTAATTAGAGAAAGCACTGAAAAGGAATCTCAAGGTAAAGCCCGGCCTCCAGCTGAATCGAAAAAGAAAATAAGTAAATCTACAGGAAGCTCAAAATCAAGCAAGGTCCAGTCAAAAGATAAAGATACAGTCAGTGAAGCTGATGCAAAGGGTAACGCTGAAAAAGGGGACGGAGAAAAGAAAGCGTGAATAAATTTAAATATAGGAGGTTTTTCATATGGGTGGAGAAGCTTTAGGATTGGTGGAAACAAAGGGGCTGGTAGGTGCTGTTGAAGCGGCAGATGCGATGGTAAAGGCGGCAAACGTAGAAATTTGCGGTTATGAAAAAGTAGGATTCGGACTTGTAACAGTTATGGTGCGAGGGGATGTAGGTGCGGTCAAAGCTGCGACGGATGCAGGTGCGGACGCAGCAAGCCGCGTAGGGGAGCTAATTAGTGTCCATGTTATTCCAAGACCGCACAGCGAGGTTGAGCGTGCGCTTCTTTCAAAAGGTGAATAAACGTGTTTGCTAACCGGCAAAGCGCTTTGGCAGAGTCGACTTTGCAGGAGTTGTTATGCAGAAATATGAGCAGCATTGCGAGGCGCCCTAAAACAGTGCTTGCTCTCCTTTTCTATCATATGAAAGGGATAGATGAGGGCTTAAAAGATTTAAAAGAATTGAAGAAGAGTTACGGCAGACATTTAAGAATCCAAGTATGCCCCGATCAGGCGGTTCTTGATCAGTTACATCTTTCAGTCCTTGCCCGCAAGGCGGGAATCGATGATTGGATCTCATTGGAGGAGGCAGAAAGGCGGAAAGAGAAAGTGGACTATTTTTACATTCCGGTCTTGCCTTTTTCTATAGTATCGGATTTATTAAATTTCAATGATAAACAGGCTCCTATCAGACTCTTATTATGGGCATTGATGAGTGGAAAGAAAGTTAGTGCAAACTCTGCCGGGGCAGATCCTTACCATTTTATATGGAAGGAAGCGGGGTTGAACCAAGGATCTCCTTTTTTAAAACATGAAATGAAAAAACGACTTCAGCGGCTGGGAGGCTTTGGGATTCAGTTGATCAAAAACGCTGAACAGCTTCAAACATATTTCAAATCGGCCGCTTTGAAAAAAGACAAACAGGTCATAACTGCTGAAATGATTAAACGGCATGCAGAAGCAGGGGAACGGCTCATTCCGGTGGGGGGACAGGGAATAATCATCACACCGTTGGCACGAGATGTTGCGCAGGAATATCAAATTGAAATCAGCGAAGAAAGGGCGGGAGAACTCTATGGAAATGGGAATCGTAGTTGGGAGAGTCACAGCAACCAGAAAAGATGAAAGATTAGTAGGGACAAAGTTACTGGTTACGCAGCCAATCGGCCTAGATGGTATCCCATTGGATTCTCAGCCCGTTATTACCGTTGATACAGTCGGAGCAGGAATCGGCGAAAAAGTTATCTTTGTCAAGGGAAGTATGGCATCAAGGGCCATTCATAACAAGGAAGCTCCTGTGGATGCAGCAATAGTAGGAATTATAGATAGTTTGGAATGAGAGAGGAGAAGGGTGGAGAGTGAAATATGAAGGCTGAAAATATAAAGAAGGCTGTTCAGTATCGAAAACTGATCGACGTCCTCCTGGATTCCAACCAGTATGCGGATATTGTCCTAAAGGACGGTTATGTGATCAATACGGTCACAAGGGAAATATATGAAGCAGATGTGGCAATAAAAGGCGAGTACATACTGATGGTTGGAGACGCTAGCGCTTTGATTGGCAGCAGGACGAAAGTTGAAGCTGTTAAAGGAAAGTTTATATCGCCTGGTTTTATTGATTCACACATGCACTTTGAGAGCGCGATGTTAACTTGTACGGAATTTTCGCGTTTATCCATACCTACAGGTACCACTACTATCGTAGCTGACCCGCATGAAATTGGGAACGTGTTGGGAGTACACGGGATGCAGGAAATGATTAAGGAAGCCAAGACCTTGCCAAATCAGATTTATTTTACCGTGCCTTGTGCTGTACCGGATGCTCCTGGGCTTGAGACCGCTGGCTTTGATGTGAATTCCTCCCACATGGAAGAGCTGCTAAATGATTCTTATGTTCAGGGAATCGGAGAGATTCAAAGCTTTAGTAATATCGGACCAGTTTATGAGAATGCACCTGAACTGATCGATGATCTCGTTGCAGCTGTATCCTATGCTGAAAGTATTGGCAAAACGGTTGAAGGAAATGCTCCAGCTTTATTTGGAAAAGAGCTGGCTGCGCATATCATCAGCGGAGGCGGACACGTATCATGCCATGAAACAACAACAAAAGAAGAAATGGTGGAAAAGCTTCGTTATGGAGTCAGTGTGTTTATGAGGGAAGGCTCTTCCCAAAGAAATATGGCCGAATGTATCCGGGCCATCACTGAAGAAGGGATGGATTCAAGACGTGCGATCCTTGTCTCGGATGATATGGTTCCGGAGGATTTGCTGAAGGACGGTCATATGAATGACATTATTAGACGCACAATCGCTCAGGGAGTAGACCCGGTCGAAGCTATCCAAATGGGAACAATCAATCCGGCAACTCACTTTGGATTTAAGGATGTCGGAATCTTAGCTCCAGGGAAGCGTGCTAATATTGCGATTATCAGCAACTTGAATGAAATGATCATTGACCAGGTTTATCTCAGCGGAAGTCTGGCAGCGGAAAGAGGCCAATTGACGATTGACCTTGGTTCATATACTTATCCGGAAAGTGTTAAAAAGTCTGTTAAAAGAGGGCATGTCAAAGTGGAAGACCTTCAGATTAAAGCGAATGGAAGCCGTGCCCGTGTTCGTTCAATCGTTGCTATTCCGTTCCAAAACTTGACAAGTGCGCAGGAATTTAATCTGAATGTTTCCGGCGGTGTTGTCCAACCATGCCTTCAACAGGATGTTCTTCCACTCATTGTTGTTGAAAGACATGGAAGGACAGGGAATATTGGAAAAGCATTTTTGAATGGCTTTAATCTTCAAAGTGGGGCAATCGCGGAAAGTGTGGCTCATGATACACACAATATTATTGTTACAGGCACAAATTATGAAGACATGGTAACGGCCGTAAACAGGGTCATCTCGATGGATGGAGGAATCGCGATGATTAAGGACGGAAAAGTAGTCGGAGACCTTCCGTTGAGGGTTGGAGGCCTAATTACGGATGAATTGAGCGGACAAGAAGTGAGTGAAAAAATCACAGAACTGACAAAGCTGGCGGAATCCGAGCTGGGATGCGGGATACCTGTACCATTCATGCATCTGTCCTTCTGGTCACTTGTCACAAGCCCGGAATGGAAGATTACGGATATGGGGTTAATCGATGTAGATAAATTTGAAGTACTTTCCCCGATTGTGGAATAGAAAGGAGGCAGCTGAAATGGGGATTAGACTGGTTGACCTTTCACAGGAAATTTATCAGGGGATGCCGATATTTCCACTGCACCAGCCCACACATATTTGGCAGAACATTTCCCATGAAGAGAGTTTGAAAAAAATCGGTTTTGAATTTGCCACAAACAATATTCTGATTAACGAACATGGCGGTACACATACTGATGCAACGTACGAATTCGATCCAAACGGTAAATATATAAATGATATGCCCCTTGAATATTATTATGGTCCTGCTGTCTGTCTGGATGTGTCGCATGTATCCCCGGATGGCTATATCACGCCAAGTGATCTCGAGTCAGCATTACAAAAATCACAGCAAGTTCTTGAAAAAGGAGATATTGTCCTTTTATATACGGGTCATTATAATCGGAAATTTGGAACAGATGAGTGGCTGATTCGTTATACAGGTTTAAATTACGAAGGGGCTAAATGGCTTGCTGAAAGAGGTGTGGTCAATATTGGCATTGATTCCCCCTCTGTTGACAATCCGAAGGATGACCGGTATTCAGGCCACCTGGTTTGCCGAGAGTATGGAATATCCAATACGGAAAACCTTATCAACCTAGATCAGGTTGCTGGAATGCGTTTCCTATATTTCGGTTTACCACTTAAGATTAGGGAAGGGACAGGATCGCCAATCAGAGCGGTGGCTTTATTTATCGATTAAACAACTAAGGAAGAGGTGTTTTTAGGTGGTGAATTCAGCGCAGGAACGAATCAGGGAAGAAATAATTATCCCACCGTATGAAGGCAGAGGAGCATTGCTAAAACCAGGAGAAGAACTGATTATCATTGATATGGAAGGAAAGCAGGTCGGCGATTTTGTTTGTTTCAACAGAAACGATCCAAAGGAATTTGTTTCACCTGTTCATATGAGAGCTTCCCTTAGCAGTATTCGCTTGAAGCCAGGGGATGTTTTATACAGTAACAGACGCCGCCCACTAATGGCATTTGTTGAAGATACAGTCGGAAAACATGATTTCTTTTTCCCTGCATGTGACTATTACCGCTATAAAATTGACTTTGGCATGGAAGACCATCCTAACTGTCATGATAACTTGAATAAAGCACTAAGGGAGTTCGGCTTAGGAAATGAACCGGTCCCTGATCCAATCAACTTATTTATGAATAATGTATTGGATGACCAGGGGGATTATGAAATCCATGAACCGCTGTCCAAGCCCGGCGACTATGTCCGCCTGAAAGCTCTTGAAGAAGTTGTCATTGCTTGTTCAACCTGTTCACAGGACATGGCTCCGGTAAATGGCTTTAAGGTGACCTCCCTTAAAATGCAGATTGTGGAGGCGAATTGAATGGATGCTGTCCGGTTTTTGCAGGAAATGATTCAAATTGACAGCTCCAACCCGCCCGGAAATGAAGATAAAGTATCAAAAATGCTGGCTGAAAGATGTGAATCAGCCGGCATCCCTTACAAAATAATTCAGGTTGAGCCAGGCAGGAGCAATTTTGAGATCCGTTTAAAAGGTGAAAGTGATGGAAAGCTGATCTTTTGTGGGCACATGGATACGGTGTTGCCGGGGGAGCAGCCGTGGATGTACTCTCCTTTTTCCGGAGAAATAGCAGGAGATAAGCTGTATGGACGCGGTGCATCCGATATGAAAAGCGGTCTTGCCGCCATGTACCTGGCTGTGGAATCATTGTTTAAGGAAGGAAGAAAGCTTCCGAATGAAATCGTTTTTCTGGCAACTGCAGGTGAGGAAGTAGACAGTTGCGGAGCCCGGACATATTTGGAAAACGAAACGATGGAAAATGCCGAAGGCTTGGTGATCGGCGAACCGACCAATGAAAAAGTCGTCATAGGACATAAAGGCGCCTTATGGATAGAAATTGTCACGATTGGAAAAACGGCACACGGCTCCATGCCGGATAAGGGAATCAATGCAGTCGAGTGGATGCATAAGGTGATAGACATGCTTGATTCATTAAAGAAAAAATGGAAAATATCTGCAGAACCACTTGGCGACAGCAGTTTGGCTGTAACGAAAATAAATGGGGGAGTCCAAACGAATGTCATTCCTGACCGCTGCAGCATGTCTGTGGATATCAGATCTGTACCTCCTCAATCCCACGAACAATTACTCACTGAAATTAAAAACAATTTGAACGAACTGTTTTCGGAAGAAGGCTCCCCGGACTTTTCGGTCAATCTTCAATTGGACCGGCCGGCCATTTTAACAGATGAGTCGGATAAGTTGATCCGCCTGGCATTGGACTTGAAGAAACAGGATTCTTTATACGGAGTCTCCTATTATACGGATGCTGCTGTATTAAATCCGGAAAGCCGGATCCCAACGCTCATTTATGGCCCCGGCGATGAAAGCCTCGCCCATCAGCCCAATGAATACGTTGATATCCAAGCCTATTTAAGGTCCGTCGACTTTTATAAGGAGTTGGCAGTGAAATTTTCAAAAGAGGAAAGCAATATATAAAGGGAGAGAGGGAAAGATGGCATGCCCAGCATACTGATCAAAAATGCGCAAATCGTGACCATGAATGCCCAAGAGGAGATTATTCAAGGTGATTTGCTGATTGTGGATGATAAAATCAAAGGTATTGGCAAGGATTTGGGTAATCAGGCTGATCGGGTAATTGATGCGACAAATAAGACCGTTATCCCGGGATTTATCCAGACGCATATTCATCTCTGCCAAACGTTGTTCCGGGGACAGGCCGATGATCTGGAGCTGATGGATTGGCTTCAAAAAAGGATTTGGCCGCTGGAAGCTTCACATGATGAAGAATCAAGCTATTATTCAGCTATGCTGGGTTTGGGGGAATTGATCCAAAGCGGAACAACGACCATTGTGGACATGGAAACGGTCAACCATACCGATTCTGCCTTTCAGGCTATGGCCGAAAGCGGTATACGAGTCCTTGCCGGAAAAGTGATGATGGATATGGGAGATGATGTACCCGATCTTTTGCTGGAAGATACGGCAAAGTCGATCCAGCAAAGTGTTGACCTGCTGGAAAAATGGAATCAATATGACAACGGACGGATCCAATATGCTTTTTGCCCACGGTTTGTTGTTTCCTGTACCGAAGAGCTGTTGACAGAGGTGCGTGATCTTTCCAACCATTACGATGTAAAAGTGCATACGCATGCATCGGAAAACCGGAAGGAAATCGAAATTGTTGAACAGCAAAGAGGAATGAGGAACATCGTTTATCTTGATCATATCGGTCTTGCAAACGAGAAGCTGATTCTTGCACATTGCGTCTGGCTGGATGATGAAGAAAAACGGATTATCAAAGAGCGCGGCATCAAAATGAGCCATTGTCCGGGCTCCAACTTGAAGCTCGCATCAGGAATAGCAGATGTGCCTGATATGCTTGAGCTGGGAGCCAATCTCAGCCTGGGCGCAGATGGTGCGCCATGCAATAATAATCTCGATATGTTCAATGAAATGAGGATGGCCTCCCTCATTCAAAAGCCGATTCACGGGCCGACCATCATGGACGCCAAAACGATATTCAGAATGGCGACGATCGGCGGTGCAAGGGCTGTCGGGCTTGAAGATCAAATAGGCAGTCTTGAAGTCGGAAAGAAAGCGGATGTCGCTATTCTTGATTTGAACAAATTCCACACATTCCCGTCAGCCGAGGTTGATCCGGTCTCCAGAATCGTTTATTCGGCAACAAGGGCAGATGTAGAATCAACGATTATTAACGGAAAAATTGTCATGGAAAAAGGAACCGTCAAAACGGTTGATAGAGACCTTGTGCTCCAGGAATCAAATAAATCAATTAAGCGGCTATTAAAGAGAATCCCGTCGATTATGAAAATTTCGAGCTGATAAGCAGATACAGGGTGTTATCCTAGTCAGGATTGTTGAACTCGAGGGTTAAACAGAAAAACACAAGGGCCTTAGTTTTTTAAGGAAGCCTTGTGTTTTTTTATTTTTCGGAATCGACATGACAGGTTTTTTTACAAGAGTCAAGTTCCATAACAGGATATAAGCAATAAGACATAGTATAAAATTCTTGTTTTTTGATTTCTTGGAATTCATGATTGAAATTAAAATCCTCTTTTTGTATGATGGGAAGGTTGAAAATGTAATGATTGGAGAGGGTTTGATTGAAAAGTAGAATGACAGTATTACTGCTAAGCCTGTTCGTAGTATTAGGCCTTGCAGCATGTGGTAATAACGAGTCGGATACGGATACAAATGAAACGCCGGCTGCAGCGGAGAATACTGAGAAAAAGATGGATGACAATAAAGATAAAAAAGCTGAGGGGCAAGAGGAACAAACGGAGAAGGTTGAGTTGAAAGATGAACAAATCGGTTTGACGATGGATGAGTTTAAAGCCCGGTTTAATGAAAAAGCTCCTTCCGGCGGTGATGTCGATTTCAAGATGGGTGATTATAGCTGGCGCGATCGGGATAAAGGTCTTAGCACTGCGGGATTCGACTTCAGTGAAGATTACGCAGTTACAGCAATGGCCAAAACGGGTAATGAGGAATTGAAGGCTGTTCTGCTGGAAGTAAAGGGAGGCGATTCTACTCGCCAAACTGCATTCGATTTGATCAGAGCTATAATGGAATCCTCAAATCCGGAATTGACGAAAGAAGATATAGATGGATTAATGAAAGATCTGAATCTGACAAATCCTGATGGCGATGGGGATGACACTGTTTCCCAAACTGCCCGGGATGGACTGAAGTACTTAGTGAATGACGAAAGTTCACATTGGTTGGAGTTTGTAGTCGCCAATGAAACCGATACTGATTTTGAAGCGGAATAGAACCACTTTTCTTCATCAGAATCGTTTGACAAATTTTCAACAATAAGTTATATTTATAAAAAGTGAAAATTTTGCGAATGACAATCGCGGGAGAGACTAAACTATTTGTTTAGCACCGAAGGAGCAAGTCCCAAAAAAACCATGGGATCCAATCTCTCAGGTAAATGCACCGCGTTTGGACGCGTCTCTGGAGAGAGCCTTTTTGAGGCCACCCAAGGGGAATACTTCTTTATGGAAGTTAAACTCTCAGGTAACAGGACAGAGGAAGGTAGATGAATATCTATTCTTCCCCTGTCCTTTTTTGCTGTTTTTTAAAGACAGGGGGCTGGATAGGAAAAAAAGGAGGAAAAATCAATGAGTTTGGCAAACGCGGACATTGAGATTTTTCAAGCTATTGAGGAAGAACGGAAAAGGCAGGATCAGTCACTTGAGCTGATCGCTTCTGAAAACTTTGTCAGTGAAGATGTGATGGAGGCCATGGGCTCTGTTTTAACGAACAAATATGCCGAAGGATATCCCGGAAGACGCTATTATGGCGGATGCGAGCATGTGGATGTTGTGGAAAACTTGGCCATTGATCGTTTGAAAGCGCTGTTCGGTGCCGAATATGCGAACGTTCAGCCTCACTCAGGAGCCCAGGCAAATACGGCTGTCTTTTTCTCATTGCTTAAACCTGGCGATAAGATCATGGGCATGAATTTATCTCACGGCGGCCATTTGACACATGGCAGCCCGGTCAACATGTCGGGGAAATGGTTTGAAGTGGTTTCCTATGGGGTGAGAGAAGATACACATTTGATCGATTATGATGAAGTGGAAAAAATCGCCCTGCAGGAGCGTCCAAAGCTGATCATTGCCGGGGCAAGCGCTTATCCGAGAATCATCAACTTTGCCAGATTCAGAGAAATTGCAGATAAAATCGGTGCCTATTTTCTAGTTGATATGGCACATATCGCAGGCCTTGTCGCTGCGGGGCTCCACCCTTCTCCTGTCCCTTATGCGGATGTTGTGACAAGTACGACCCATAAAACGCTGCGTGGGCCGCGGGGAGGCATTATTTTAACCAATAACGAAGAAATTGCCAAAGGAGTCAATAAAGCCATCTTCCCCGGCATTCAAGGAGGGCCGCTCATGCATGTGATTGCGGCGAAGGCTGTGGCATTCAAGGAGGCTCTTGATCCGAGTTTTACAACCTATGCATCCCAAGTGGTGAGCAATGCATCCCAACTTGCGGAATCTTTGAAAAAAGCGGGGGCCGCCATCGTTTCCGGCGGAACGGATAACCACCTGGTTTTGGTGGATGTCAGGCCATGGGGGCTGACTGGAAAGGAAGCAGAGCAGTTATTGGAAGAAGCAGGCATGACCGTCAATAAAAATACAATCCCGTATGACCTGGAAAGCCCGTTTGTCACAAGCGGCATCCGCATTGGAACAGCTGCCCTTACTTCCCGTGGAATGAAAGAAAGCGACATGGACGTCATTGCTGCCAATATGGCCGACATTTTAAAAAGCAAAGGTGATCCCGCGGTCAGAGGGAAAGTGCAGGAAAGCATCAGGCAGTTATGTGATTCGCGTCCTCTTTACCAAAAAATGTTGGTCAGATAGATATGGAGGCGTTTTAGATGGTTTTTAACAGTTGCTTCGATATTATCGGACCCATTATGGTCGGACCGTCCAGCTCCCATACAGCGGGGGTTGTATCGATCGGAAAGTTTGGGCACGATCTCTTTGGCGGAGTCCCGGAGTCTGTAAAGATTACTTTTTTCGATTCTTTTGCAGAAACATATCAGGGCCACGGAACGGATAAGGCTATCCTAGGCGGCTTGCTGGGGCTTGGAACAGATAATCCCGGAATCAGGCATGCTTTTGAACTCGCGCAGCAGGAAAAAATGAATGTTTCCTTCCAGTTGGAAGAGAGCTGTCCATACTATGAACATCCCAATACGCTTTTAATAAACATGAAAAGTACGATCAAATCAATCGAAATTGGAGGCGTTTCCCTTGGCGGAGGGGTCTCGAAAATTTTCCTGATTAATGGACAGCCGGCGGATATATTATTAAATTCCAAGATTGATATTGACTCCATAAGACAGAGGTATCTTCAGGATCGGAGATGATAGGGATGGATTTTCACACTATTGAAGAATTGCTTCGGCTTTGCCAAGAAAAAGAAATGACGATTGCCGAGCTGATGATAGAGACTGAAAGACAAAAGACAGGAAAAAGCAGTGATGAGATTTTCGGCATGATGAAAGAACGCCTCCTCAAAATGAAAGAAGCTGTTGAATCCGGGATTGCAGATCCATCGCCTGCTCCGAGCGGCATTTCAGGCGGCGATGCTTACTTGATGCAAAAGTATAAAGAAAAAGGGAATTACATGACCGGAAGCCTGATGGTCGATGCAATGAAGTATGCATTTGCCACCTCTGAAACGAATGCACGGATGGGCGTCATTGTCGCTACGCCTACAGCGGGTTCGGCCGGAGTCCTGCCAGGCTGTATCTTTGCCTTGAAGGAAAATACCGATATTCCGTTTGACCGGCTTGTAATGGGACTGTTTACGGCCAGCGCTATCGGCTATGTGATTGCCAACCGTGCGTTCATTTCCGGAGCTGCCGGTGGATGCCAGGCTGAGGTCGGATCCGCTACAGCCATGGCATCAGCCGCCATTGTGGAAATGAGAGGGGGAACCCCGGAACAAGCGGCAAATGCAGGGGCGATGGCGCTCAAGTCGCTTCTCGGGCTGGTGTGCGATCCGGTGGCAGGGCTTGTGGAAGTGCCTTGCATCAAGCGGAATGTGATCGGTTCATCGATTGCATTTGCTTCCGCTGATATGGCCCTTGCCGGATTGGAGAGCCGTATTCCCTTCGATGAAGTCATTGGGGCGATGTACGATATCGGAAAAAGCATGCCCCGTACGTTGAAAGAGACCGCCCTGGGGGGACTGGCGGCAACGCCGACCGGGGAAGAAATGAAGGAGAAAATTTTGGGTAAACCATGTTTGAAGAGGGCCTGAGCGGCTTCACGGAAAAAAATAGCGGGTGAAGATTGTGGGAGAGCGCTTTTAACTAAGCCGCCGAAGGAGCAAGATCCAAAAATTCCTCTTGGAACAAATCTCTCAGGCAGAAGAACCACAGTCGGACGCAACTCTGGAGAGCGCGATCTGAAAGACGCCGCCAAAGGAGAAAACTCCGGAAAATATCGGGGTTAAACTCTCAGGTAAAAGGACAGAGAAGGGAACAACCGCCCTTTTCTGTCCTTTTTTCGAAAGCTAAAAAAGCATAAAATTTTACCGGATTTTCTCTTCAAACAAGATTAACGTAGTGTCCAGCTTCAGGCGCCATCGGCTCGAGGTCATAAGCCAATCGCTGCTGAAGGCAAACTACGCCTTCTTCAGCGCTCGTCTTATGCTTGTCGCCGATAGACGGGCGCCTTGCGCTTTTCTTAATGACCGATCTTTGGAAAGTTTTCCCGGAAAACTGCGTTCGTACGGTCATCTCGTTTTACACAATAGCCAAGAGGAGGGATCAAAGTGCATATTACGTTGACGGAGGCAGCTTTGAAAAAGCTGGAGCATTTTGACGTAAAAGAAGGGCAAATCCCCCGGATTGATGCGGAAATTGCCGGTGGCTGCGGGATGTCGGTGTCTTTCAAGTTCATTGTGGATGAACCGAGGAAACATGACCATGTGATTGAGTATAAAGGCATTCGAATCGGAATGGACCGGTTTACCCTGCGCAAACTGGACGAGGAGACGCAAATAGATTACACGGAGGAAAATGGTTTTATCGTTGGAGGAAGTTTTTCCTCAGGTGCCTGTATGATTGAGATCGAATAACAAAGATTAGATAAGAGGGAATGATGGGACGTGATCTTGCACCGGATGGAAACTATGTATCACGTCATCTGAAGCTTTGCAAATGACAGATCTGCCGAAATCGATTATCATTGTGGGCGGGATTTAACAGCAATGATATTGCCGAGACTATACTTCCGGATCCGACTTTGTCCAAAACCTTGGTGAGGCTGCTTTAGCGACTGCCGGCATGAAGGTCCATGCATAGTCGGGCCGGATTTAATAAGAAAAGCGCAAGCGCCTTGCCCATCGACGTACAGACTGGAGTGCCTCCGACGAGATAAAGGAAAAACGGCGAGGAACGAGCCGATGTTGACTTATCGTAGGAGGAGGTGCGAAGTCTGCTAGTCGATAGGCGCTGGAGCTAGACAACAAATGGCTTTGTTCAAAATTTTAAAGCTAAAAAATCTTATACTCAGTTACTCAGTTAAAAACAAACGGAGGAATAGCTATGCAGTCAGAACAAAATAAAAACAGGGCGACCTTATTGATTTCCTGCCCGGAAAAACCGGGGATTATTTCGACAGTGTCCAATTTTTTGCTGGAGCACCAGGCGAATATCGTCCAATTTGACCAGCATACAACAGACCCGAAAGCAGGAATGGTCTTTATGCGGATCGAATTTGAATTGAACGATTTCGATGCCTCTTATGACAAACTGCATGAAGACATGCAAACTCTCGCTGAAGAGTACAAGATGAAATGGCAGTTAAACAATAAAAGAGATAGAAAGCGTATGGCCATTTTTGTGACCAAGCAGGAATCCTGTCTGATGGAATTGATTTGGAGAGTGAAGTCAGGTGAAATTGACGCGGACATACCAATGGTCATCAGCAACCACGATGATTTGAGGGAAATTGTTGAAAGGGAAGGAATTCCTTACTATCATATTCCGGTAAGCCCGGAAACAAAGGATGAGGCTGAACAGCGGACATTGGAACTCCTGGAAGGAAAAGTGGATTTCATTGTCCTTGCGCGGTATATGCAAATTCTATCTCCTGAATTTATCTCCAAGTTCCCGAATCGAATCATTAATATCCACCATTCGTTTTTGCCGGCATTTGTAGGGGCGAACCCTTATGTAAGGGCATTTAACCGCGGGGTGAAACTGATCGGCGCCACCGCCCATTATGTGACAAATGATCTTGATGAGGGCCCGATCATCGAGCAGGACGTAATCCGGGTTACCCACCGCTATACAGCAGAAGATTTAAAAGTTGCCGGCCGCCATGTCGAAAAACAGGTCCTTGCCCATGCTGTCGCCTGGCATGTGGAAAATAAAGTGATTGTGCATGGGAATAAGACGATAATTTTTACTTAAACTGCCTGCAGCTCACGAAAACACATTTGCCGATTGGATCATCATCCTATGCAAAAATTCAAATAGGAAAAAACATAAACAAAGACGTGATAGCCAAAATCATTAAGGGCACAATAGGCCTGACGGAAGAACAGGATGATTTGGGAGGCTATCAAATTGTTAAAGCATTCATTACTTAGGAAAAGTGTATGTGCATTCATCATTTTGTTTTTAACAGGGATGGTTCAGTTAAAGATCGCATCAGCTGTTGAGACAGGGGCATCATCATCAAAAGATGGATATCGTGTTCCCATATTGATGTACCATGCGATCGATGAATACAAAGGAAATGGCATGAAAGAATTGTATGTCACACCGGAAAATTTTGAGAAACAGCTGCTTTATTTAAAATCCGCCGGATTTACACTGATTACATTCGAAGACCTGCCGCATATTGGAAATATCAAAAAGCCGATCATTATTACACTGGATGATGGCTATAAAAATAACATGAATGCTTATCACATCTTAAAGAAAATCAGTGATGCTTCCTTCAAACCGAGGGCCACCATTTTTATGATCGGCAAAAAAATAAACAGCCAATCAGGGCTTTCTGTTAATGAATTAAAAGAAATCAGTGATTCCGGAATCATAAGCGTCCAATCCCATACGGAGACGCATCCAAGACTAACCGAGACCGTAAATTACACAAAAGAATTACGGGATATAAAAATAAAATTGGAAAAAATAACAGGACGAAACGTTTCAACGCTTGCTTATCCGTATGGAGATTATAATGATAAAGTGATTGAGGAAACAAGAAAATACTATCAATACGCTGTTACGACCACACCAGGCATTGCGAATACGACCGATTCCCCGTATGAACTGAAGCGTATACGTGTAAATTACAGCACATCACTAACTGCCTTTAAGAATATGGTCAATCCATAACATCTTGCCACAACGGGAAACCTCCTTTTTACGATGGGAATCAAATCGTCCATAGGAGTAAGACGATCGTTTTTACTTAAACAGCGGGGCGAAAAGCGAAAAAGCAAGTGTATGGTTGTTTGTATACATCACCTTGTTGTTACATAATGTATATGAGGTGGTTGAAATGAAAGGCGAAATAAAGATTAGAAAACAAATCTATTTAGAGCCTGACCAGAACGAACAAATCAAATTATTATCCGCCCGGCAAAACAAGACAGAAGCACAAATTATCAGGGATGCTATAAATCATTATCTGACGGAAAACAACAAGGAATTGGCTGATCCAATTTTAGAACTAATTGGTATGGTAAAAGACGGAATTGATAACGGCTCTACAGCCCATGATCAAGATATTTATTTAAATAACGAGGACACCCATGAAGTAAGATAAATTATTTATCGATACTGGGGCTTGGATCCTTAATAGAGGAAAAAGATCAATTTCATGAACGTGCCAGAAATTTCTTTAAAATCATTGATCCTTCAGTGAAGCGGGTTACTTCCAGCTTTGTTATTGCCGAGACATATACTTGGTTGAGATATCGTGAGGGTTTTTCCTATGCCAAACGGTTTTTGGAAATAATTGAAAGCTCTCAAAGTAACAGGACCATAGAGGTAATCTTGGCTGACCACGAAACGCTGGAACTGGCAGAACAGTTACTGAAAGATTTTCCTGACCAGAAGTTATCTTATGTTGATGCTGTCAGCATGGCGATTATGAAAATGGAACAAATACAAAAAGTTTTTGGATTTGACCGCCATTTTTATATCGATTTTGAGGTCGTTCCTTAGCAGGAAAACACATACTTGAAAAAAAGTGGACAGATATGATAAAGTATAAACGGAAAAATTTTATAACCGCAAAGTATGTATAACCTCAATAATCTGGTTTGAGGGTCTCTACCAGGAACCATAACTCCTGACTACAAAATTCCTATTTTTGTGGCAGGGGTTTTTTATATTTTAAAAGTTTAGGCAGATGGTTCCGATAGAGATTTTGTATTGCAGCGGGAAAAGGAGAGGGGGAGCTTTTTTTGAATTTGAAAGTTTTTATACTCGCTGCCTCTACAATAGCAGTAGGATTGGTTGAATTGACTGTGGGCGGTATTTTACCTGAGATTGCTGATGACCTGAATGTAACTCTCGGCACTGCGGGGCAGCTGATTACTGTATTTGCGCTTGTTTATGCCATTTCTGGCCCCGTCCTTTTAACTTTGACGGCCAAAATTGAACGAAAACGGTTGTACCTTTTGGCACTGGCTATTTTTTTTCTCGGAAATTTAATGACTTATTTCAGTCCCGATTTTTTATTGGTGATGATCGCAAGGGTCATTACAGCCATGAGCACCGCCTTGATTGTCGTTCTCTCTTTGACGATAGCAGCAAAGATTGTGGAACCGGCCCACAGGGCGAAAGCTTTGGGATTCGTCTATATGGGAATCAGCTCATCCCTTGTATTGGGAGTGCCTATCGGCATTCTGGTTGCTGACCATTTTGGATGGCGGGCTGTATTTTTGGGGATTGCCATGCTTTCCGTTTTATCCTTTATATTAATCTATCTGTTTCTGGAAAAAATCCCAAGTGAAAGGGTAGAACCCTTATCCGTACAGATCAAATCGCTGGGCAGCATAAAAATAGCCAGTGCGCATCTGGCAACTATGTTCACGCTGGCCGGGCATTATACACTTTATGCCTATTTCACACCTTTTCTGGAAACTACATTAAACTTGAATCAATATTGGATTAGCACTTGTTATTTCCTGTTCGGCCTTTCGGCCGTATTCGGCGGGGCGCTGGGAGGAACACTGGCCGACCGGATCGGCTCCCGGAAAAGTATTTTATTGGTCATCAGCTCTTTTGCCGTTGTATTATTTTTCCTCCCATACGCAACGTTTTCCTTTCCGGTATTTCTTGTGGCAATGATGCTTTGGGGAGCGCTTAGTTGGAGCCTGGCTCCTCCCCAACAGAACTACATCATCCAGATTGATCCTGCTTCTTCGGATATCCAGCAAAGCATTAACAACTCGGCGCTGCAGGTTGGCATATCGTTGGGATCTGCCATTGGGGGAGTCGCACTGGAGCATACAAGCTCAGTTGTAAGCATAGCGCATGTGGGTGCAGGAGTTGTTGTGGTTGCACTGATATGCGGTATTATTTCGTTGACCAGCCCGTACAGGGTCAAGCAGGCGGGAACTTTAAAATGAAACAGAAGTCAGGCTCTGATTTGATCTGCATAGGCTGCAATGGACAGATGTTTAGGCCTAAGTGTAAGAGGATTTTATTATAGTAGTAATTTTGAATGGAGGACGGCCATGCTACGGCTTTTATAAAATCACTCTTTCCGTTGCTTTTGCTCTACTTAAGGCACCCTTCGCAAATAATACGGACAGCGGTAATAATAAGACGAGGCAGAGTGCGAGTAAGTAGCAAGGAAGAAACAAATACGGATACAACAGCAGATTCGGATCAATCTGCTACAGAGAAAAAACGGAATCGATAACTGGGAGTACATGAAATCGAAAATGGACGATCTCGATTTGTCTTATGGTAAAGATCAAAGAATATGAGACGGAAATTGAGCAGAGTAAAAACCGCCCCATCGAAGCTGAGGTTGAAGGTGAGCTGAATAATGTCTACACAAAACCTAAAGAAAGCTTTTGACGATATCTAGTCAAAGGCCTAGAAACTTAACTTGACGAGCGACAGCTCCGAAAAGGAAGTGATCGACTAGGTTTTAAAAGCATTAGATCTGAAGTTCAATTACGAAAAGTTTGAAGTTGAAATCAAATTTAACGAGGGGGCGGAGGTGGAAGTTGAGGATAAAAAAATAGTGGATGGTGAACTACTCACTACTTAATTTTCTAGCGAAAATTTGAAGTGGGGGTCTGTCCGGGACCATAACATTGGCGGCTGCAAAGGGGCGATCAAATTAGAATTTTCTAGTGTCGCCCATCTGAATTAGATTAACAAAGAATGTCTATAAACTAGCCTGTGGGCAGAATCTTCCTTCCGGATGATTCTGCCTACAAGCTTTTTTAATTGATGTTATTGCACATAGATTGTAAGTGATCGCTATAAGGTGAATGCATATGGAAAATTTTTAGCATTTTGGGATTCAAGAAGTGAAGAACAACCAATAGACTCAGTCATTGTCAACTCGAATAAGCCCGAAGAATTTCTGGGCTTAAGTTGCTGGATTATAGAATTTCATCAAGATGAAATTGATTTGAAGTAACTGTATATTGATCTGCTAAAACAGCATGTCGTTAAAGATCTTCCCTCGGTTCAACAAATGAAGCAGTTGCTAAAAACTATACTCTATTTTTCAAACATGGCTCGAATAGCTATCAAATAGAAAATAAAATATATTTAAAAACAGATTAGAATTTTTCGAGAATTTTTATTGACATCATCTTTGAATCTCTGTAAAATACCTTTTAAGGAATATTTAGGGAACAATTCCTAAAGTGAAGTACTCAATATAATTACTTTAAGAGGAGGAAAAAATATGAGTGTAGACACAGCTAAAATATTTGAGAACGCTTTACCTGCGATCACATCTGAAGAATACAGAGATGTCATCGGCCACTATACAAGCGGAGTCTCAATCATCACAACAAACAAAGATGGCGTCGATTACGGAATTACGGCCAGCGCTGTCACTTCCGTATCACTTGAACCGCCGATGCTGCTCGTGTGTGCAAACAGACAAACAGGAACAGCTCACGCAATTTCTGAGAAAAAGACATTCATAGTAAACATTCTTAAAGAAGACCAGGGAGCGCTGGCTATACAGTTCGCCAAAGCAAACACGGAAAAATTTAAGGATGTCCACTTGACATACAGTGCATCGGGAGATCCAGTCCTGCAAGATGCTCTTGTAAGTATAGAATGCAAAGTGGTTGAAGAGGTCATAGGGGGTACCCACTCGGTATTCATGGCAGAGGTACAATCTGCTACAAAGAATGAAGGAAGCCCATTAGTGTATTACAGAGGTAGGTTTGGCCAATTCAATCAATATGAAAAGGCCTGACAATCTACCATTTCACAATATAAAAAGGAGGAAATAGTATGGCATTAATGACAGGTAAGCAATATAAAGAATCATTAAATGACGGAAGAGAGGTCTATATAGACGGGGAGCGTGTAAAAAATGTGGCAGAGCACCCGGCATTCAAGCCGATTGTTGACGTGAAAGCCAGAATGTACGATATGCCCCATGAGGACAGATACAGAGAAACGTTGACTGCGACTCTACCAGACGGAGAAGTGATCTCCCGGGCATATAATCCGCCGAAGTCAAAAGAAGATTTAACGGCGATCCGGAACCATGTGGAAACTGTTCTCGACGACTTGGGCGGAGTAGTTTACCGTGTTGGAGACGAAACGATCGGAGAAATGTGGTCTTTATATGACGCACAAGATAAATTGAACGAAATCAATCCGATTTATGCGGACAACATTAAATACCACATTGATCGTGTAGCAAGGGAAGATCTGTTCCATGTGTCGGCAAATACTGACCCAAAAGGAGATAGAAGCAAATTGTTCAGCGGTAAAGACGGCGGAACATTACTCCATGTAGTTGAGGAAAATGACAAAGGGATCGTTGTAAACGGTGCGAAATTTGAAACCGCTGCCGCGTATGCACACCAGGCGTTCGTCAAACCGACGATTCTTGACTGGGCTGCGGGAGAAGAAACAATGGCTCCGTTTGCCTGCGGATTCATTTGTGATATGGGATCACCGGGTCTGAAGCATATCTGCCGTACATCTTTGGGACAGGGGCGTAAGGAAGAAGATTATCCAATTTCCACAAAATTTGAAGAGATTGATACTCTGCTCATCTTTGACAATGTATTGATCCCTTGGGAAAACGTCTTGTTCCATCGTTCCCTTCAATCAGCTGCTTATATTCGTTCAACGGTACACCGTTATTCAGCATTTAACTATGTGCTTAGAATGCTTCGCCGTGCTGATTACCTTTTGGGTGCCGCAGTTTTGAATGCTGATCAGACTGGTCTTACACGCCTTCAGGCTGTACAGGAAAAAATCTCTCAGCTCATCAACTACAGAGAAGGAATCAATGCTCATTTAACTGCAGCTGTTGCCAACGCGGAGGAAAGCCCTGGTGGTCTGACTATGCCTAACCAATCTCTGCTTTATACAGGACGCGTTTTTGCCCTATCCAACTTCCCGGCAATGGCTCACTTGACAAGAGAGCTTGTAGGCGGACAATTGGCAGTAACTCCCGACACCGCAACCATGTCTGACCCTGCCATTAAGGAATATATTGACAAATACTATTCGGTAGGCGAGTGGAGTCCGGAAGATAGAGGGAAACTGCTTTATTTCGCAAGAGATCTCCTGAACTCTTCTCTTGCCGGTCACAACACAACGTTCGAACTATTTGCCCAAAGTCCGCCGTTCGCGCAGCAGGCTGCAGTGTTCAATAACTTTGACTTGGATCCACAGCGTGAATTGGTCAAAAAAGCAGCCAATATTAATGTAAAACAATCAGTTTCCGTTTAATCACTGTTAATAGATTCTTAAGTATCTTTCAAAATTTCAAGGGTAGGTAATGTTGAACTTTCATATCGGGACAATGCCCATTGACGCATTTGCAAAGGTTTTACACACAGTGGGCTGTCCAGAAATAAAACTGCAGGTTATCTTGAGAAGGAGCCGGTGTCAAAAGCCGTGCAATTGTTCGGCTGGATGTTCGGTTTGCTTCTATATTAAAAAATCTGGAACTTATAAAAAGGAGAGAGAGCTTGATGTCTACACAAAAAGAGAAAACGGGGGTTAAAATAGAGAGGTTCCGCAAATTCAAAACAGATAATTTTTATCCATCAGAGTTTGGAGAAAAGGAACATCACGTAGTAAATGAATTTAGCATGGCAGTACGCGCGGGTAATCGTATTTTCTTAAGGGGACAGACAGGGTTTGATCTTGACGGAAAGTTCCACGGATTAAATGATCCGGCTGAACAGATGGAAAACGCCCTTCGTTGCGTTAAACAGCTGTTGGAAGAAGCTGGAGGAAGAATGGAAGATGTATGTAAAATAACTACATACGTGACAGACCGCTCTTACCGGAATGAAGTATATGCTGTAATTGCAAAACACTTCAAAGGGGTGTACCCCGTGAGCACCGGCTTGGTTGTTAACGGCCTGGCGCTTCCTGAAATGCTTGTCGAAATTGATGTTGAAGCAATTATCAGCGACCCTGAAGCATAAAAAGTTTAACCGGGCAGCAGAAAGTCGGAGAATGCTCCGCTTTTCTGCTGCTTTTCGTTATTACCACTATTTGTTATTATCACTATTTGTATCGACCACCACTCTGTATATCTTTCTAGGCCTCCCTTTTGAAGAGGGGGCTTCTTCTCCGATTACCTGTGCCAGGCCTTGTTCAACTAGACCTGTAAGAATCCGCCTAGCATTCCGTGGAGTCATTTTAAGCCAATCCGCCAGAAGGTTTGTTGTAACAGAATGGTTACTAGTTCTTTTTTGAACGGCCAAAATTTTATTGAACGTTGTAATGGTTACCCCGCTCTCTTTAAGTCTATCACTAATTTCTCTATCTTCAGTACGATAACTGAACGAAATGTTTTCTTCTTGTTTTAGTGGTCCTGTGATGTTGTCTCTGTCATCAACGAGAAAAGCACAAAATGGTTCGAAGTTTTGTGCATGGTGCAAAGCGACTCGAGCATTTTCTTCAGCTTTGAGCGCTGTATCACCATAACCCACCCCGATATTTGCGGGTAAATCAGTGACCAAAGCCATACTTTCAAGAAGATATTGGACATGTTGCCCGGTATCCTTTGAAAATCCCCTGGTAGAAAAAATAATAAATGATCCAAGCCCCAGATTAACAAATGAACCAGATATGGATTCGGCATAATCTAAGACGGCCGTTTGCAATTCTAAATTTATTCGATGGGCATCATATGATATAGTGGCGCTGCTATTCGTCCTTTGCTTAATTTTGTCTACTTCAATGAGCAGAACCGCTATTTGTGACTTTCTAAATTGATGTGTGGTCCATTTTTCTATAGCGGATAACAGAGTTTCCCGTATATTCACGCGGGTTGGAGTTACTTTATATACGGGTATTCCTTGCAATTTAAGCTGTTCATAGACGAAATGAAGACCGGTGACACAAATATCCACTTTTCCACTCGCATAAAGCTCTTGATGGAACGTCAATAGTTTATCCAGTGGTGTATCATACTCCAATTCATGAAAATAAATATCGTTGTAAGGAATGTCCAGTTCATGGTAAGTCTCATACACGTCCCGTTCCTTTAGTAAATCAATACTCATCCTACTAAGACTCAAATGGTCTTTATAGCCTATTTCCAATAAGGTTTTTTGCAAACTTGATCCATCTAATTTCAAATAAAAGAAAGGTTGCCGAGAACCGCTTTTGCTTACAAAGGTATGTAAGGCAGGTCCTGCAAAAATCCAAAAATCAACAGCCTGCTGGTTTTTTCTAACAATCTCTGTCGCTTCCTCAGCATGCATATATTCAAAGGGAACTGTCGTTAACTGTTCGTCATATTCTTCTGCAATCTCACATATTGTTTTAACCATATCTCTTGGACCGACAACACCTGCTCTTGCTTTCATTCAATGCACCACCCGAGGATTTTATGCAGCAAGGACAACAATCATCTATAACCGATTGTTTATATATAAATTTATATGTATGTGATTTCATTCATATAGTAAACACAAGACACTTCAAATCCATTGCTGCTATTTTTTTAGTTATATTATTATATATAGTTTGGATTGAAATTTTTGGTTAATATACCGATAAAGCTTTCAAATCTTTTCCTACTCCCTAATATTATCAGCTTTTTGTATAAAAGTTAATGTTTCAGGATTGGAAGTACTAAGTTCGTTGCTGTTCTATGCCCATTAAAACTGTTTATCTTTCTATCCCCTCGAAAAGGTATATATGCAAGTGATATGGCAGAATAAAGTTTTATGAAAAGCACTTTAGAGGAAAAAGATCAGCCATTTGTTTCACATGCTTAAGTGGTGTGTATGAGGAAATGAAGGATAGAAGGCTCCCCTGTATATTGGATTACACCTACGCGTGCCCATATTCGCTTAACACCTTAACGCCAAATGAAGTAGTACATGGTTGAAAGTGACTGACAGAAATGCCCGAAGGATCTTAATGTGTTGACTAAGTCGGAGGTGGCAAAAGTGGTTGGAGAAGAAGCTCAGGTTTACAGAAGACGTTCGTGAAAAATATATAGGGGGAACAGAACCAAATGAATCTTGTATGGCTAGGATCGCCAATCGGGATTTTTGATCATCAGAAATTTTGGTATGTAAAGTTGCCGGACGTTAATAACAACGTTGGGCAATTGCAAAGATGAATTTCATAAAATATCTTGACAATCATTCTGATACACTTTAAAGTCATAAATAAGGAATTGTTAGATATTTTGTAATAGGCGTTCAATTTCAATTTACCATTAAAGTTAATGTTATTTTTTTTATCCCATTTAAGGAATATATATAGAAAAAATCCCTTTTATCCTAAAGGAGGAACGATCAATTAGCGAATGAGATTTGCTTTTAACTATTTTTGGATAGTGCCAGAAAATAATCTCCTATAAGTGGGGTTATGCCAGTCTGTTCATTGTTTAAAATGTTTCATTGGGGATAAGTTGAAAAATTAATCAATTGGACATACTCAACAAAGTGTAATGGCACAGGGGTATTACACCTTGTAAAAGTTCTTAGCTGTCCTTAGGTATGGATATTTATTTGAATGAACTTTAAAGCGATTTAAACTCCAACAATATATAAGTTATTTAATTATGAACGATTTAAAGAAAAAGTCCGTTAAGTGGTATTTATACAAAGTTCTGCCTATTCGGGATTTGACCAGGCCGAATGGGAAAACGCTGACAAATTGGATTGGATTTGCCGCGTAACTACGATTGTTATAAATAAAATCCGTGAGGTGAAGGAGGAATAATATGGCACCTGACATTAACAGTATCCCGACGGTAGATAATACATTATTCAGAGATGTTATCGGCCACTTTGCGAGTGGGGTCACCATTGTCACAACCGCCAATGAAGGGAGGAATTTTGGAATAACAGCAAGCGCTGTTACATCTTTATCGATGGAGCCGCCAATGTTGCTTGTATGTGTCAACCAAAATACCGGCACATGCCATGCGATTTCTAAGTCCAAATTTTTCGGCGTCCACATTCTTCATGAAGACCAAGGAGAATTGGCGCTTCAATTTGCCCGTTCCAATACAAACAAATTCAAAGGGGTTGACATTACTTATGGAAAATTGGGAGCACCGATTCTCCGAGAGGCATTGGCACATTTGGAATGCCGTGTAGTTAAGGAAGTAACAGGCGGCACGCACTCAGTGTTTTTGGCAGAAGTGGTAAATGCCGGTGTAGAAGATAAAAATCCTTTAGCATACTACCGCGGAAAATTTGGACATTTCCAACCTTATGACAATGAAAATGCTTATCGTACAATTAAAAAGAAAATATTGGAACGGGAATTAACTGTGGATCAAGACCTATCCATAAACAATTTAGTCAATCAGTTGGAGCTTCCGAGGCAGTCCGTTTACTATGCACTAACCAAGCTGGAAGGGGAACAACTGGTGTCCCTGACGGAAGATGGAGATTATATGGTCACCCCTTTGACTGTTGAAAAGCTTCATGATGCTTTGGATACTCGTAATGTTCTTGAGATTGCGGCAGTAGAAAAAACCATTGGTAAACTTTCAGACGAAGAGCTTAAGGAATTAAGAAAGCGTGTTCAAGAAACTATTCCGGAAAACGGGCTACAAATAGACCCTGATAAGTACATTGAAGCCAATATTTCGCTTCATGAATATACCGTTGCCTTGGCGCAAAGTGCAACATTGTTGGAGTCTTACCGCCGGTTGACTGCCGAAGCTGTCATGTTCAGCGCTTTAAGGGCTGCCTTAGAAACCAATAATGATAAAGCATACAACGAACTGAAAAAGTTATCCGAAGACCACATGTCGTTACTGAAAGCATATGAAGCCAGAGATAAGAAAAGAGCAATAGAAATTATCAAACAGCATAATGAGGAAGCCAAAAAACTAGGAAAATACTTAATCGGAAATGCCGGAGGAAGTATTTAATCATTTTTAATAGCAAAAGGAGGAAAGCAGATGGCTTTGAGAACTGGAGAAGAGTATAAACAATCTTTGAATGACGGTAGAGAAGTATATATTGACGGAGAAAGAGTTCATAACGTAACGGAACATCCGGCTTTTAAACCGATTATTGATGTGAAAGCACGTATGTATGACATGAATCATGAAGAGAAATACAAAGACATATGTACGGTAACCCTCCCTGATGGAGATGTAATTTGCCGAGGATACCAGATGCCGAAGACAAAAGAGGATTTACAGGCGATCCGTAAATATGTAGATACCGTTTTAGATGAATTAGGTGGGGTTGTCTACCGTGTGGGAGACGAGACAATCGGTGAAATGTGGTCTTTATATGATGCCCAGGACCGGCTGAATGAAATTGATCCCACTTACGCAGAAAATATTAGATATCATATTGATCGTATAGCAAGAGAGGACCTTTTTCATGTTTCGGCAAACACTGACCCGAAAGGAGACCGCAGCAAATTAATTAACGGTGAAGACGGGGGGACACTCCTTCATATCGTGGATGAGAATGAGAAAGGAATTGTTGTGAGGGGGGCCAAGTTTGAAACCGCTGCCGCTTATGCCAATCAAGCCTTTGTAAAGCCGACGATTTCCAATTGGTCAAATGCTAGCGTCAATATGGAAAACTACGCTGTAGGCTTTATTTGCGATATGGGTGCACCGGGTTTGAAGCACATTTGCCGTTCATCTATAGGAGCCGGCAAAGATCCGGAAAACTATCCAATTTCTTCTAAATTTGAAGAGATTGATACACTGTTGATTTTTGATGATGTGTTAATTCCATGGGAAAATGTGTTATTCCACCGTTCACTTGAGTCCGCAAAGTATATCCGTGAAACATTACACAGATATTCGGCTTTCAACTATGTATTGCGTATATTGAAAAGGGCCGACTATTTATTGGGAGTAGCACTTTTAAACGTAGAGCAGACTGGCTTGACAAAAATTCCATCTGTACAGGAGAAGCTTACTGAGTTGATCACGTATCGCGAGACGATCAATGCCCACCTGACTGCGGCTATTGCCGAAGCACAGGAGACTGCCGGCGGATTAATGATGCCGAATCAATCCCTATTATACACCGGAAGAATTCAGGCGTTAAAGCACTTCCCGGCAATGGCACATTTGGCGCGTGAGTTAGTGGGAGGCCAGTTGGCGGTAACACCAGATATGGAAACAATCACAGATCCGAAGATCAAGGAACATATTGACAGGTATTATTCTGTAGGTAAATGGAGTGCGAAAGAAAGAGCTAAACTACTTTACTTCGCCCGAGACTTGTTGAATTCTTCTTTGGCGGGGCATCAAATTACGTTTGAGTTGTTTGCCCAAAGTCCCCCATTTGCTCAGTCTGCCGTAGCCTTTAAAAACTATGATTTGGAACCGCATCGTGAAATGGTAATCAAGGCAGCTAATATACAGCCTAATGTGGTTAAAAAATGAAGATGATTTAATTAAGAAATAAAGTAGAGGAGGGGGGTTTCTGAGTGCAAGTCTATAAGTCAAACTATGTGCAGCTGCCCGAGTGCGTCTTGGTCATTGGTGCGCTGGACGGTCTGCATAAGGGGCACCAGACACTCATCCAACATGCAAAAAAAAGAGCTGAAAAAATGGGAGTTCCACTGGCAGTTTATACGTTTGATCCACCCCCGAAAGTATTTTTTCAACACGCGATGTTACTGACACCGCTTAATGAGAAACTTGAAAAGTTGGAAAAAATGGGTGTTGATCATGCTGTGATCGCCTCATTTAATGCACAGTTTATGACCCAAAGTACCAGCGCCTTTCTGGATGAAATAGGAAAGTTAAACCCAAAGGAGATTTTCGAAGGTCATGACTTCCGATTCGGCAGGAATAGAGAGGGAGATATACAAACATTAAGAAAACATTTTACAGTCTCCCTTCTAGATCCTGTTTTGTGTGAGGAAGGAAAAGTTATATCATCCACAAGAATACGCAATTTATTTGCACAAGGAAAATCCGAAGCTGCATATGATCTGTTAAATTGGGGCTGGATGGAGGAGGCTTCCTTATCATCGATTCGTTAAAAATCATAAAAATTGATTCTAATTCTTAAGGAGAGATGGCCATGTCAGTATTCGAAGAAACAGATAATAAAGTAAAGATTCAGCGATTCAGAAAGTTTAAGACAAAAGGGTACTACCCTGCTGAGCTCACCGAACCGGAGTTTAGTATAGACAACGAATTCTGTATGGCTGTCAGAGCCGGAAACAGAATTTTTCTAAGAGGCCAGACCGGGTTTGACATGGATGGGAATTTCCATGGAGTAGGTGATGTGACAGAGCAGGCAGAGATGGCTTGTACAATGGTAAAGAAGCTTCTGGAGGAAGCGGGCGGATCAGTGAAGGACATCTGTAAAATTACTGTTTATCTCTTAAAACGCGAAGACAGAAGTAAAGTGTATCCTGTAATCGCCAAGCATTTCAAAGACGTCTACCCGTGCAGCACAGGATTGATCGTAAGCGGATTTGCGCTGCCTGAAATGGAAATGGAAATTGACGTAGAAGCAGTCGTCAGCGAGTAAACTTTTAAAAAATCAACAAGAGAAATAGCGGATTATCCAGAAAGAAAGGGAGATTATGGTGAAAATCACTAATACATTTTCAGTGGCGGGAAGGTGCTCCGAAACAGGAGCATTGGGAGTCATAGTCACTTCGAGCAGTCCGTCTGTCGGAGCTCGTTGTCCATGGGGGAAGCAAGGGGTCGGTGCTATACTAACCCAGAATGTGACGGATCCCCGATTGGCAAATATCGGACTTTCAGTTTTGGAACACGGGTTGGGCGCGGAGAATGCGATCCGGGCGATGAAAGAGTCAACACCTTTTCCAGAGTACCGCCAATTGGCTGTTGTAGATGCTGAAGGAAATTCCGCAGTGTTTACGGGAGATAACGCGCTGGGTGTTCATGGAGAGTTTGCAGCGAAAAACGTTGCGAGTATTGGAAATCTCTTGAGTGACCCTGAAATTCCAACAGGGATGGGCGAAAAATTTCTGGAAACACAAGGTCTTCCTTTGGCTGAAAGACTGATATTGGCTATTGAAAAAGGCTTTCAAATGGGCGGTGAATTGGATCAGGAACACTCCATCGGGCTTTTGGTCTATAAAGATGATTCGTTTCCCTATGTAGATCTCCGGGTTGATTATAGTGAGAACCCACTTGAAGACTTGAAAAAACTGTGGGAAATCTATGGCCCTCAAGCAGAAGATTACAGGGTGCGGGCGGTTACACCTGAAATGGCTCCATCTTATGGGGTACTAGGAGACGAATAATAAATTTTAGAGATGCAGTCCGAGCAATTCAGGGCTGCGTCTTATTTCAACCAAACTGCACCAGCCAAAAGCAGTTGAAGTATACATACATGGAGGATTACTGAAAAATGCAAATTAACCGGCAAAGGTTATTAAATGATATTGAAAAATATGCTCTTTATGGAAAAGATGAACGCGGAGGAATTACTCGCTCTGCCTTTTCTAAACCCGAGATGCAAGTCCGCGAATTGTTTATCAAGGAATTGAAAGATCTGGAGCTGGAGGTTTCGGTTGATCCGATTGCCAACATTTGGGGAAGGCTGAAAGGCAGCGGGGAAAAGAACGGCACTATTGTAATTGGCTCCCATTTGGATACAGTTCCTAATGGAGGAAAATACGATGGGGCTCTCGGTGTCCTTATAGCTAAAGAAGTAATGACCACGTTGATGGAAAATAAAGTTACACTTCAGCATGATCTCGAGATAGTATCATTCACCGCAGAAGAATCGAATGATTTTGGCTTTTCAACTCTTGGAAGCAAGACATTTGCCGGCAAACTTACCAAAGAGGATTTGATCCATGTAAGCGATTCTCAAGGTACGCTTTTAAAAGACGCTGTCAGATCTGCCGGTGGTGACTTGTACAAGCTGGACGAAATGAAGAAAGATAGAAAAGAGAAAAAAGCCTATGTCGAGGTTCATATTGAACAGGGTAAGCGTCTGGAGTCTCATAATTTATCCATTGGCATTGTCGAAGATATGGTCGGTGTCTACCGTACCTGCGTTTATTTAAAAGGTGAGGCGAATCATTCAGGGACAACTATGATGGCTCACCGTTCAGATGCGCTTGCTGCGGCTTCTGAGATGGTTCTCGCTGTAGAAGAGGTATGCCGTGCGGATGAGACAGATTTAGTCGGCACAGTCGGCCAACTTTTTGTTGAACCCAATGCTGTGAACATTGTGCCGGGAGAAGTGAACTTTGTACTGGAAATCAGAGGTGAGAATGATGCGCGTATGGATCTCGTTATTCAAGCGATTGAAGAGAAGTGGCAAAAGATCCTTGCCGCTAGAGGCGTCACAATGGAACAGAACCTGATGGTCAAGCAGAAGCCAATCCGCATGGATGAAGATATAGTTACAATTTTGCGGGAAACAGCGGATGAGCTATCGGAGCCTTACACAGTTTTTCCAAGCATGGCTGTGCACGATGCCGCCCATATGGCGTCCTTTACCAAGGCTTGTATGATCTTTGTCAAAAGCATAGATGGACGAAGTCATTGCCCGGAAGAATACAGTAAGCCAATAGATATCGAAAAAGCAGCAAACCTCTTATTGAATGGGCTGATCAAGATTGACGCAAAGCTGTCAAAAGAAGCACAGGCAATTAATGAATAAGAGGAAGGTGAAAAATAGACTGTTATTTTAGAATAAAAATTATTTTCATATTGACAAATATATATGAATCATTTAAATTCAATTTAAGAAGAAATAAGGACAATTTCCGAAATAAAAAAGGAGGTGCATAAAAGCAAATGTAAAAAGAGAATAATCGTTAATCAGAAAGCGGCAACAAAGGGTAGTGATAGTAGCTCATCATAAGTACCCTCCATCTATAGAGGTCAATCTACTATTTTATTAAAAAACTGAAAACACTTTGAAAAAATAGGGGGACATGTTGATAAGAGCCAACAATTAAACAGAAGCCTTGGATTGGGAGCTGCCATTGCAACAGGCGTTGGTATTATGGTAAGTTCCAGCGCACTTGTTTCCTTGGGACAAGGTTTTGGGGAAGGCGGAAAAGGATTTTTCATGTGATCAAAGCTAGTATTTACAATATTCATTTAGTTCCTGGATTGACTGTGGTATATGCGGATGTTTGGATCGATTTTGTGATGAAAAAGCCTCTGTTTGAAACCATTCTCTTGACGAGTTCATAGGGGGAGATCGGCAGAAGTCTACCGACCAGAAGAACTTGAGAGTTTCGGTAAGACAGTTTAATAGTTTGGTATCAACTTATTCCGCTGCCTGAAGCTTTAAGGAGGTGAAATCTGGTCTAGGTGTCGGACAAGGGTTATTAAAATATATATTATTCATCTTTTAGGAGGGAACCATAAATGACAAATATTGTAAAAGAAAATCTAAGTGTAGAAGAACTCATTAAAATTGACAAAGAACATTTCATTCATCCAACTACGGTTCCGAAAGACATCATTGAGAACGGGCCCAAAATCATCTTTTCCGAAGGAAAAGGTATTCGCGTAAAAGATGTCTCAGGAAATGAATATATAGACGGTGTATCCATGCTCTGGAACGTGAACCTCGGCTATGGCCAGGAAAAACTTGCAAAAGCTGCATACGAACAGTTGCAAACATTGCCATATTGTTCCTCTTTTTATGGCTACTCAAATGAAAACGCTATCCGTTTGGCGGAAAGAGTCGCTTCTGTGGCACCCGGTGACTTAAATGCAGTATTCTTCACATCCGGCGGATCAGAATCCAATGAGTCAGCGTTTAAACTCGTCAGACACTATTGGGATATGAAAGGCCACAAAGAGAAAAAGACAATCATTTCTTTAAAGCGCGGATACCACGGAGCTACCATCTCAACCGGTACAGCTACAGGAATTCAAGGATTCCACAACTTCTCAGGTTCAAAAGACGCGGATATTATCCATGCGCAGCCGCATTTGACTAACGCTGAACTTGGTGATAAATCCGATCCAGATTACGAGGGAAGCATTAGAAATACGATTGACAAAATGGGAGCCGACAAAATCGCTGCTGTCATTATGGAGCCGGTTCAAGGGGCAGGCGGAGTTCATGTAGCTCCAGAGGGTTACTTGCAGGCTGTCAAGAAGCTGTGTGAAGAGAAGAATGTTCTCTTTATTGCCGACGAGGTCATTTGCGGATTCGGAAGAACAGGAAAAATGTTCGGAGTAGAAAACTGGGATGTAGAACCTGATGTCATGTGTGTGGCTAAGGGGATTACAAGCGGATATGCGCAGCTTGGAGCAGTCCTTCTAAGCAAAGAAATCAGAGATACCCTTGTACAATATGATCAGATTCTTGGACATGGTTTTACATACAGCGGACATCCAACTGCGTGCGCTGTAGGATTGGCAACATTGGATCTGCTGGAGGAACAAAATATTCTTCAAAATGTAAATGCAATGAGCGAAGAACTGAAAAAAGGATTTAAATACTTGGAAGAAAATCATTCTCATATCGCAAACACAAGAGCAGTTGGACTCTTAGCAGGATTTGATCTTATGCAAGATCCTGAAAACGGAACTCCGTTTGAACAGTCTATCAGAGCTGCACGGTACGTCGTTGATCACTGCTTTGACAACAGGTTGATTTTGAGAGCAGCAGACTTTGAACACCAAGTCAACATTGTTGCGATCGCTCCTCCGCTTATTATCAACAAGCAGGAAGTGGAAGAGATCATCAACATTGTGGATGATGCGTTAACAGCATTTGAGAAAACTCTGTAAAAAAACCAGGACGAAAGCGCAAGGTAAAGAAAACGTTAGAAAAGAATAAAGGGGATTGATTATGGGAACTGCAACGGTTGTATTACAACATAAAGTAGAAGAATTTCTGAAAGGCACGAAGAAGTTATATATTAACGGTGAATTTGTTGAAGCGGTTTCCGGGAAGAACTTTGAAACGTATAATCCTGCTACAGGGGAAGTACTGGCATTGATAAGTGAAGCAGACGCTGCTGATGTCGATAAAGCCGTCAAGGCAGCGAAGAAGGCTTTTGAAGAAGGCCCATGGTCAAAAATGAGTGCAGCTGAAAGAGCTAGATTGATGTTTAAACTAGCAGATTTGATTGAAGAAAACAAAGAAGAACTAGCCCAATTGGAATCTTTGGATAATGGGAAGCCAATCAATGAAACAAGAAATGCTGACCTTCCAAACACTATTGAACAGTTTCGGTATTTTGGAGGATGGGCAACCAAGGTAATGGGGCAAACCATTCCTGTCTCTGGAAATTTCCTGAATTACACGCGACATGAACCTGTTGGTGTAGCAGGCCAGATTATTCCATGGAACTTCCCTCTCATGATGGCTGCATGGAAAATTGCGCCGGCCCTAGCCACAGGGTGTACCGTTGTTTTGAAGCCTGCTGAGCAAACACCCTTATCGGTGCTGTATTTGGCAGAATTGATAGAGGAGGCTGGTTTCCCTGCCGGTGTTGTGAATTTTATCCCAGGTTTCGGTGAGACAGCGGGCGATGCCCTTGTAAAACACCCGGATGTAAATAAGATTGCATTTACAGGATCCACATCTGTTGGAAAAATGATCATGAAAAACGCAGCCGACACAATGAAGCGTGTAACATTGGAACTTGGAGGCAAATCACCGAATATCATCCTTCCAGACGCTGATCTCTCAAAGGCGGCACCTGGAGTCTTTACTGGAATCATGGCCAATCAAGGAGAGATTTGCAGTGCCGGCTCACGCGTCTTCATCCAAAAAAAGCATTTTGACAATGTTATGTCCGAACTTGTCAACTATGCCAATAATGTAAAGCAAGGCCATGGGTTAGATACAACCACTGAAATGGGACCATTAGTTTCAAAAGAGCAGCAAGACCGTGTTGTCAACTATATTCATATCGGTCAGGAAGAAGGAGCGACTGTTGCAGCAGGCGGTGGGAACACAGAAAAAGGGTACTTCGTTGAACCTACTATTTTTGCTGACGTGAGCGATGATATGAGAATTGCAAGGGAAGAGATTTTTGGTCCGGTAGTGGTTGCCATGCCGTTTGACGACATGGACGAAATTATCGCCAGAGCAAATAACTCAGACTTCGGGTTGGCAGCAGGCGTATGGACCGAAAACGTCAAGAACGCCCATTACATAGCCAGCCGTTTAAAAGCGGGCACAGTTTGGGTGAATTGCTATAGCATGGTTGATCCGGCTTCGCCGTTTGGAGGCTTCAAGCAATCTGGATTCGGACGTGAAATGGGTTCTTATGCATTGCAAAATTACACTGAAGTAAAGAGCGTGTGGATTAATTTAGGGTAGGCGATAGGGATATACTTAAAGATTGTGAAAAATTACTAATGATGAGCCTTGAAATATAGTTGTCTGGTTTAGAACGATATTTTAAAGGAAGCCTTGATACTGGTAGAGTAGAAGTTTAGCGGCACAAATCTAAACGAGTGAATTTCCTAAGAATTTAATTCATCGGTTGACTCATACGTGCTGTCTCCCCAAACCAAGGCTTCCTTTACGTACAATTAATATTTAAAGTGAGGTGTATAGATTGGACAAAGGACAAAATGTAAATGAAATGGGCCTGCCTAACTTTTGGATTGCCTTGATCCCTATAGTATTTATGGCTGCAGCATTGTTCGTTGGTATCGGTATATTTGGCCAGGATCCACAGTTGCCGCTTGTATTTAGTACGATTGTTGCCGTCATTGTCGCTTTAAGACTTGGCCACACATGGAAATCACTCGAAACTAGTATTATTAAAACGATTAGTGCGGCGATCACTGCCCTACTAATACTAGTCGTTGTAGGCGCTTTCATCGGCGTGTGGATGGCGGGTGGGATTGTGCCCGCAATGATTTACTATGGATTAGAAATATTATCCCCAACATGGTATTTACTTACAGCGTGTATTATTACGTTAGTTGTAAGTTGTGCCGGAAATTCATGGTTTGCTGCGGGCACAATTGGAATAGCATTAATGGCAATTGGTAAAGGTTTGGGTCTGCCACTGCCAATGGTTGCAGGGGCAATTGTATCCGGTGCATATTTTGGCGATAAATGTAGTCCCTTATCGGATTTAACAAACTTTACTGCAGGTGTAGTAGGTATTAACTTATTTGACCATATTCGCAACTTGCTGAATACGACAATTCCCACAATGATTATTACACTGATAATATATACTTTTATGGGATTTGCTATCAGTGGGAAGGGCTCTGACTTGTCGGAGATTGCAACTATTCAACAAATTTTATCCGATCAATTCGTTATTTCACCATGGTTATTGCTTCCCTTATTGTTTATCGTTTTAATTTTTATATTTAAAATACCTGCTCTCCCCGGCTTAACAATAGGAGTTGTCTTGGGCGCGTTATGTGCTGTTTATGTTCAAGGTTATTCTTGGGGTGATGCTATGTTTTATATGAATGAAGGTTTTTCAATAGAAACAGGCAATGAGATTACCGATTCGTTGTTAAATAATGGCGGAATTCTTGAAATGGCGTTCGTCATCACCCTTATACTGATCGCATTATCTTTTGGAGCTGTTATTCAAAAGGCAAGATTTTTGGAAGCGCTCTTAGGAGGCTTAATCAGTAGGATACAACGTACAGGCAGTATGATTACCGCAACAGCCGCAACATGTTGGGCTTCTAATGCAATTGGATGTGACCAATTTATGTCCGTCATTATTCCGGCAAATATGTATAAGGATGAGTACAAAAAACGTGGTTTGCACCCGAAACTGCTTGCCCGTACAGTAGAAGACTGTGGCACCGTAATGGCTAGCCTACTTCCATGGACAACGTGTGGTATTTTCATGTACTCCGTGCTTGGTGTTAGCCCGGTTCAATATGCACCATACGCATTTTTCTGTTACCTCGGCACATTTGTGGCAATTGTATTTGGGTACCTAAATATAAAAATTAATCGTCTGCCGGAAAAAGACCAGCCTATAGATAGTAATGTAGGTTTAGCTATGGTGGATTCAAAATGATCAAACATCAATAGCAAAATCCGACCAATATTTAACCGATGTAAATACAATCAGGCAGAAATAAGCATAGGAAAAATACTGCGCAGGATGTGATTCTAAAAGGGTTGCAATCCAATTATTACACGGATGCATAGGGTTAAGCCCGTATTCGGCACCTCAGTACCAGATTACGATTCCAATCTTTGTCATCTGTATTGCCATCCTCGACTTTTGCCAAGATTGGAATCCTATCAGGGAGCACTCCCATACCAAGGACAATCTGCTTTAAATCCAGCCGGTGTTGTTCGCTATATCCATAGGACATTGACAGGGTCCTTGTCTGTTCTTCATAGGTCTCCCCTTTGGGATTAAAATTTCCATATGAGAAAAGGATGTTGTGTCATCGTGCAGCGTACCTAAAAAAGACCTAGTTTTTTATTAGTATAAGTAAGATAAGACGCTATCAGATCATCAATATTTAGAAATTTCCATTTATACGCCCGTGTGGTTCAGAATAATTTTTATTTATAAAATTTAATTTTCGATGGAGGTTGAAATGGCATTGAAAGCTAAACTGTATGCTGTAATCTTACTTTTGGTATTCGCCGTATTCTTAACTGGATGCGGAAGTGATGAAGTTTCATCAGGAGGCGGAGGGGCATCTTCCGACACTATTCGCATAGGCCTTCAGGCACCAATGAGTGGTGATAATGCTCAGTACGGAGACGAAATGAAGAATGGGGCAGAGTTGGCATTTAAAAATATTAACGACAATGGCGGTATTAATGGCAAAAAGTTGGAGTTACTTGTAGGTGATGACAAAGCAACACCGTCGGAAGCGGTAGCGGTAGTAAATAAGATGATTATCAATGATAATGCAAAAGCTATTATTGGTGGATATAATTCTTCACCTACCATTGCTTCACAGGAAGTTTCGGGAAAAGCTGAAGTTCTTCATGTAAACATGGGTGCTAGCCCGGAACTTTCGAAATTATCAAATCCTTATTTGTTTAGAATTATACTTACCGGGTCGGTTTATGTTCCTGCTGTAATGGAGTATATGGCAGAAGAAAAGGGCATAAAAAAGGTTGTATCTTTATATGAGAACACTGATTACGGTGTAACAATGTTTGATGCTGCCAAGGAATCTGCAGAATCTTTGGGAGTAGAGTTCATTGCCAATGAGACTTACAATCCAGGAGATAAAAATTTCTCTGCACAACTTTCAAAGATTAAGAAACTTAATCCAGATGCGGTGATGATTGTAGGACTATACAATGAAGTAGCTTTAATATCTCAACAGGCAAAACAAGCAGGCCTGAATGTTCAATTCTTTTCCCCTGATGATTCAATGTATTCAGAACAGCTTATTTCTTTAGGTGGCGATGCTGTTGAAGGCCATATTTTTGCTTCGATGCTCAACTTGAATATGGAAACAGAAGAGATGAATGAATTTAAAAAGCTGGCGAAAGAAAATGACGTGAAAGTCGAAGCTAATACAGCTATAGCATACGATGCGGCGATGACTATCGCGAAGGCATTTGAAGAGGGCGGTGACTCGCCGGATAAGGTGAGGGAGGCTTACGCAAATACTGATTACAACGGTGTAACAGGCCCAATTAAGTTTGATAAAAATGGTGACCGGTCCAACAAGCCAATGATCATGCAAGTTAAGGATGGAGAATTCATTGTTATCCAAGAACAAGAATAGGTGATAAAAGATGATTTTAGATCAATTGATTAACGGAATCGTTTTGGGAAGTATATATGCCTTAATGGCCATTGGCTACACGATGGTCTGGAATGTTCTTCGTTTCATTAACTTTGCACATGGAGAAGTATATATGGGGGGAGCATTTGTCTCTTTATATCTCATTATACTGGATGTTCCCATATGGATTGCATACCTTGGCGGTGTGGCAGCCGGAGCGCTAATCGGCTACTTTATGGAGAAGTTAGTTTACAAGAAAATGAGAAGCGCACCAAAGCTGAATTTATTGATTGCAGCCATCGGTATAGCCATATTTCTACAAAATCTTGCCCAATTAATTTGGGGGGCAAGCCCAGAAAGATTAGCCTCTCCATTTTTGGAAAAGAACATTTCTGTAGGTGGCATGTTGATCAACCAGCATTATGTCTATATTATCATTGTGACCATCATAGTGATGTTTTCCCTAGAGTTGTTCATTAATCGAACAATGATGGGAAAAGCCGTGCAAGCAGCGGCTCAAAACATCAATGCTACAGAATTGATGGGAATTAATGCAAACAAGGTGATTTCAATTACTTTTGCTATTGGCTCTGGTGTAGGAGCTCTTGCAGGAATCTTGGTAGGACCGGTCTTTTTGGTGTACCCCACAATGGGAGTGTTCGCCGGTTTAAAAGGATTTACGGCTTCAGTGATGGGCGGAATGGGCAATATTCCGGGAGCAATGGTGGCAGGCCTGCTATTAGGGATTGTCGAAAGCTTTGCAGCCGGGTTTATTTCTTCAGGTTACAGGGATGCGGTAGGAATGATTATCCTGCTGGTTATTTTGTTGGCTCGTCCTCAGGGGATTTTCGGCAAAATTGTGCAGGAAAAAGTATAAAGGGGTAGCAGAATGAAAAATATTAACTTCCGAAAATATGGGATCATTATTGGAGGAATTTTATTATTTCTATTGCCTCTAGCAATAACGAATCCCTATTTCATGTACGTACTTAACCTGATTTTGATCTATATTATTCTTGCTTTGGGATTGGATTTAATTGTCGGCTATACCGGACAAGTATCAGTTGGACATGGTGGCTTTTTTGGAATCGGCGCGTATCTTTCTGCCATTCTTTCAACCAAGCTCGGTTATTCTTTTTGGCTGACACTTCCCCTGTCGATTATCCTTACTGGTTTGATAGGGTTAGTTATCGGTTATATCGGATTGAAATTGGTTGAGGAATATCTTGTCATGGCTACGCTGGCGTTTGGAACCATTTTATGGCTTGTATTTCTTAATTGGTCAGACATGACCGGTGGACCGATGGGAATCGCAGGGATATCTGCCCCTCCGGCAATCGGTGTCGGTTCTTTTAAGCTAACATTTGATCAGTATGGAGATTATTTTCCATTATTTTTGGTCTTTGTCTTTCTCGCAATATTGATTTCCCGATTATTAATGAAATCTGGATTCGGCCGTGCATGCAACGCTATCCGGGATGATGAACTTGCTGCACAAGCCATGGGAATACCAGTTTTCAAGACAAAGGTCCTTGTGTTTACTATCTCCACAGCATTTTGTGGAGCAGCCGGGTCATTGTACGCCCATTTCATTCATGTGGTAAGTCCGGAAACCTTTAATTTTGCCATGTCAGTGACAATCCTTACAATGGTCATGATAGGCGGTCAGGGCTCCATAGCGGGGGCAATCATCGGTGCATCACTATTGACTGTATTTTCTGAAGCCCTTAGAGCTGCTCCTGAGCTGAGAATGGTAGTTTATGGTTTCTTAATTGTCATAATGATTATGTTTTTTCCAAGAGGACTCATGGGATTATTCCACTTTTTCAGAAGAAAGATTTCCCGAAGCAATATACGGGTAGACGATGTGGTCAAGAAGGAAGGGGTTAAAGTATGAACAAGGCAGACACTAAAATGATTTTAAAAGTGGATAACCTTTCAAAATCATTTGGTGGAGTAAAAGCTGTCAGTAACCTCTCATTCTCGGTAGATAAGGGCCATATTCACGCTGTTATAGGTCCCAACGGAGCTGGAAAGAGTACGCTTTTTAACCTGATTACAGGCGTCATTCCAGCAGATCAGGGGAAAGTTGATTTTTTAAGTCATAATATCACCTCGTTAAGACCGGATAAAATATCTGAAAAAGGGATTTCCCGAACATTCCAAAACATACGCCTATTTCCGGATATGACCGTATTTGAGACTGTGTTGATCGGCACCTATCTATTGACAGGAGGAAAGCTGCTTCCAGCGTTATTTCTTTCAAGCAATTTCCGTAAAAAAGAAAGGCTTGCGAGAGAGAAAGTTGAAGAGATTCTCCATTTTGTTGGTTTGTGGGATGTCCGGGATGAGTATGCCGCCAAGTTATCGTACGGTAATCAACGCAGGGTAGAAATTGCGAGGGCTCTGGCAATGAGTCCGCAGCTTCTGTTGCTGGATGAACCAACGGCAGGTATGAATCCGAAAGAGACAAACGAACTGATGGAGCTGTTTTCTTCGGTGAACAGACAAGGGATTACAATCTTGATCATTGCCCATGATATGCACCTGGTGAATACGCTATCAGATCAAATTACTGTAATCAATTTTGGAAAAAAACTTGTCGAGGGACCCCCTACAAAAATTCAACGCCATCCGGAAGTGCTTGAGGCGTATATGGGAAGGGCTGAAGTGAATGCTTGAAGTAAAGAATATTAGCACATTCTATGGGCAAATATGTGCTTTGGATGAAATCAGTCTACATGTGGATGAACGCGAAGCTGTCTCGGTGATTGGTGCGAACGGGGCCGGAAAGAGCACATTACTAAAAAGCATCATGAGAGAACTGCGCCCTAAGAGCGGATCTATCTCTCTATCGGGAAAGTCGATTAATAACGCAAAGACTTTTCAACTTGTAAGCGAGGGCATGACGCTTGTACCTGAAGGCAGGCAGGTATTTCCGTATCTGTCTGTATGGGATAACCTCCTGCTTGGAGGGTACACGCTAACGAATGCCCAGCGTCTGCAAAAAGCAGAAGAAGTTTCAGAGCCTTTTCCAATATTGCGGGAGAGAAGAGATCAGATGGCTGGACTATTGTCAGGCGGTGAACAGCAGATGCTGGCAATCGCCCGTGCCATGATGACAAGCCCTAAGATTCTACTGCTGGATGAACCCTCTATGGGCCTATCTCCAAAGCTGGTGTATGAAGTATATGAAAAGATATCAGAGCTTCACCAACAAGGTACGACCATCCTGCTCGTGGATCAAAATGCAGAAATGGCTATCGATTTCTGTACACGAGGTTATGTATTAATGGCTGGGCGTTTAGCAGGAGAAGGAACAAAGGCCGAGTTGAAAAGTAGTGAATTGGTTCATAGTTCTTATTTGGGATAACAAATTGAAACTATAATGCTGGAGGAATCATATATGAAAACGGGTTACATCTATGATGAAAGTTACTTTTGGCATGATACAGGAACGGGAACCTTATTTCTCCCTTCCGGCGGATATTTACAAACAGATGTTTTTTCTGAACACCCTGAAACGAAAAGAAGGGTAAATAACCTTTTGGAAAGATGCGGCTTAATGAGAAAACTTCATCATATTCGCCCACGCGCAGCAACATTGGAAGAAATTCAATTTATTCATGGTCAGAAGTATATCGAGCGGGTGAAACATTTAAGTGATACAAATGGCGGGGATGCCGGAGACCATGCAATCGTCGGGAGAGGTTCCTATGAGATTGCCTTACTATCTGCCGGGGGAGCCTTAACCGCTGTGGACAGTGTCATGGAAGGCGAAGTAGATAACGCTTATGCGCTAACAAGGCCACCTGGTCACCATGCCGAACCGGAAAAAGGCATCGGGTTTTGTATCTTCAATAACGTTGCCATTGCCGCCAAGTATGCAAAAAAGAAATATGGCTTGAGAAAAATTATGGTGTTGGATTGGGATGTCCATCATGGCAATGGGACTGAGAAAGCATTCTATGAGGATGACCAAGTGTTGTTCATCTCTATTCATGAACATTTAAATTTTCCTAACAACTCGGGCTATGCAACAGATATAGGAGAGGGGAAAGGCAAAGGCTATAATGTGAATATTCCTTTACCGCCAGGCTGCGGTACCTCGGCCTATTTGCAGACTTTTGAACAAGTCATAAAGCCTTTAGCAGATGAGTTCCAACCCGAATTGATCATTGTTTCTGCCGGACAGGACCCTGGGATGTTTGATCCTTTAGGGCGAATGAGAGTATCAGCTGATGGTTTCGGAAAAATGACAGATGTAATGAAAGAGATCGCTCAAAAGCATTGTAAAGGAAAACTTGTTTTTTGTCATGAAGGCGGATACAGCAATGCGTATGTCCCGTTTTGTACACTAAAAATTATCGAATCATTAAGTGAAAGACAAACAGATGTGGAAGATCCTTTTGCACCTGGGACGAACGGATATCCTGATAAGATATACGACCACGAGCAAGCGGCAATCAATCAAGTGATAGAGATTCAGTCCCAATTTTGGAACAGCCTTAAGGTTGAGGTATAAATAATTGGTTTCGAGAGTGTCTAAAGGAAAATACTTGGATTTCCAAAGCTAACTAAAACTTCACGACCATCAACGGGGAAAATAAGATCGTTGATTTTGGGCATCAGCTACCAAAATTAGGGACGGTGAGGGGGGCGTCGCTTGGATAGATTATCCATAAAGGATTTACAAACAGGTTATAAAAACAAGAAATTTTCACCTGTAGAAGTAACTAGACAATATTTAAAGCGAATATCATCCTTGGATAAAATTTATAATTCTTATATAACAGTATCTGAAGAAGAAGCTTTGAAAATTGCTGAGGTATTAGAGAAAAAAATGTTAACAAATGGGTGTCTTGGTAATTTGTTTGGAATCCCAATAAAGACAACATTTATACAAAAGGCATAAGAACGACTAATGGCTCGGCTATAGATAAAAACTTTATACCGCAATATAATGCTCAGGTTGTCAATCAACTTTTATTCAATGATTCTATAACTCTTGGAAAGACTAATCTACACGAGTACTGCTTAGGAATAACTTCAAATAATCCACATTATGGCCCAGTTCGTAACCCTTGGAACACAAAGCTTACTCCTGGGGGCTCTAGTGGGGGAGGTGGAGCTGCAGTTGCAGCAAACTTATGCATGGTTGGTATAGGAACTGATACAGGGGGCTCCGTAAGAATTCCGGCAGCTTCTACTGGGGTCATTGGCCTGAAGCCCACCCACGATTTAATTAGTATAAAAGGCGTAACGCAACTTTCGTGGTCACTAGACCATGTGGGGCCTCTTACAAGTAATATGGAAGACCTAGCAATAGTAATGGAAGCTATGACCAAAAAGCCTTTTACAAGTTACTGCATAGATGATATTAGAGGGATAAGAGTAGGTATTCCGACAAATTATTTTAATGAGAAGGTTGACAACGAGATATATGAAATCTATAAAAGGTCATTTGCACAACTTGAAAAACTAGGATGTGTATTGATTGAATTAGATATTCCATTTATAAACAATAATACGGAAATCGGAAAAGTATTATCTTTAGGTGAAGTTGCCTTCTTATTTGAAGAGAGAATGAAAGAAGGAATGGGGCGTTTTGGAAATGATGTTAAAGACTATTTAAAGTCTACGGATACACTAAGTGCTATCGAGTACATAAAGGCACAAGAAAAACAAAAAAAATTGTCTTATAGAGGATGTTCAATAAGTATCCCTCTCAATAAAATTTGAAGATAAAAATGTCTAACTGTACTTCCACAATTGGAAATGAAAGTAAGTTTGAACAAGCTT
>JAABNQ010000123.1 GCA_009928435.1 Bacillus sp. HF117_J1_D | reverse complement strand
TTGATTTCACTAGCTTTCGGATGGTTTTTAGATAAATTTAGTCACGGATTAAGGAGTCTATTTTACTGGTAGGACCAGTACTACATGTTATAATATATGTTCCTCTCCAGTATGTCAACGCTTACATTAAATTTTTTTAATAATGGAGCAAAAAAGTGTAGACAGATTGAATACTAGATAAAAATAAATTAATTGTTACGACTATTCCTTTAGAGATATTCCTACTCCTGGAACGTTTATCTATGATACCGGCAGACTCAAGCACACTAGCAGCTACTCTATTGTCCAGCCATGGGCAGCAGGGGATCGAGGGCGCACCAGTCAATCCACTGAAGTCAAAGAACGACTTCACTGGATTGACCTCCGACGCACAGGATGTTCTAATGTCACGCTATTGAACCTGCCAGCGCTAGTCGTCCCTAGGCAGCCCCCTTTCGCTTTTCTTTATCAATAATTATCAATTTGCGCTCGCTGAATTTTTCCGCTGTAATCCACGTAGATGGATCTCCATTCGGTGAACACATCAAGTGAGGCAACTCCGGAATCGCGGTGACCGTTACCTGTTCCTTTCGTTCCTCCGAACGGCAGGTGAATTTCTGCCCCTGTCGTACCTGCATTCACATAAACGATACCTGTATCGAAATCGCGCATAGCGCGGAAAACTTTGTTTACATCAGCTGTAAAAATGGAGCTGGAGAGCCCAAATTTCACACTGTTGTTCACTTCTATTGCTTCATCCAAATCTTTTACCGGAATGAATGATACCACTGGTCCGAAAATTTCTTCCTGGCCAATTCGCATATCAGCTTTGACATCCGTGAAAAGAGTCGGCTGATAAAAATTCCCTTCATTCAATTCACCTTCCGCTGCGATATCGCCGCCTGCCAAAAGTTTCGCTCCCTCTTCTTTCCCGATTTTCACGTAATCGTGAATTTTTTCCAAAGCGGAACGGTTAATGACAGGCCCGACATCAACTGACTCATCCAAACCATCACCAAGCTTCAGGGTTTTCATTTTTTCGAGGACCTTCTGCTCCAATGCTTCTTTGACAGATTCCTGGACGATGACACGACTGCAAGCAGTGCATCTTTGTCCAGACGTACCAAAAGCGCTCCATACAATTCCATCTGCCGCCAGATCCAGATCAGCATCCTCTAATACAGTAACAGCATTTTTTCCGCCCATTTCAAGTGACGTACGCTTTAGCAGTTCACCAGCACGTCCATTGATTTTAGCCCCAACTTCATTAGAACCTGTAAACGAAACGAGGTCAATCCCCGGATGCTCTACAATCGCGTTCCCTACAACGCTTCCGGAGCCGTATACAAGGTTGAGGAGCCCTTTCGGAAGACCGGCTTCTTCATAGATTTTCACAAATTCAGCTGCCAAAAATGGCGTTTCAGATGCTGGTTTCCAAACAACAGCATTGCCTGCAACTAATGCAGGAAGAGACTTCCATGACGCAATGGCGATTGGGAAGTTCCAAGGCGTAATCAGCCCTGCGACCCCGACAGGTACGCGGATGCTCATGGCAAATTTATTTCTCAGCTCAGATGGAACGGTTTCCCCGAACAATCGTCGCCCTTCCCCAGCCATATAAAAAGCCATATCAATTGCTTCCTGTACCTCGCCTCTTGCCTCAGAAATAACCTTTCCCATTTCCTTTGTCAAAACCTGAGCCAATGACTCCTTGCGTTCTCTAAGCAAATACGCCACTTCATATAGAACATCTGCACGTTCGGGAGCCGGTACCAGTGCCCATTTCTTTTGCGCCTCCTTTGCCGCCTGAACCGCAAGGTCTACATCTTTGGCAGTGGAAACAGTCACTTCGCCTAGTACCTCACCGTTCACTGGATTCGTATTCTTGATACATTCACCGGATTCGGAAGGAACCCACTCCCCATTAATATAGTTTACATATCGTTCCATGTTATTTGACTCCTCCATTCTTTCATTCTTTTTGAATCAAAGGGGCCTTGCCATTTATGCATCAATTATATCAATCTAAACGCTTACACACTATTATTTTATAACTCAAGTTTCTGAGTAAAAAAGCTCACCTAAATTCATGCCCGGTCTGGGTTT
>JAABNQ010000021.1 GCA_009928435.1 Bacillus sp. HF117_J1_D | reverse complement strand
TAGAGCATATATGAAATCCCCATCTGAATACAGGTGGGGATTATTTGACGCTTACCCATAAGGTTCATTGTGGATTCATCCAAAACTGTAAGAACACCATTATTACCAGCCAATTTACGAGCCATAGCATTTTTTGTTCCATTGAAAGTTTGTAACAACCCCTCATTTGGACTTGGACAACCCGCTAAAGAAACACCTAACATGCCTGCAGTCGTTTTTCCTGTCGTTGATGAACCTACAAGATGAACTAGCAAACTATCAAAACTACCCAGTTTTAAGCAATTTAACATCCCAACAATAAGAGCTGATATTCCTATACATATCATCAATTCTAGTGGTATATGCCCCCTCACTTCTTTTATCATTAAGTGAAAGAAATCATGCTTATTGCCATTAGGCTTTAACATGTAATCTCCTGAATACGTTGAATCAATTGGCGGAGCAGAAGGTTTAGTTATTATTTTGTAGTGTTTATATACAAGCTGACTATTTACTATGTCCCAGCCTATTCCACTGTGAACATTAGTCGGCTTTAACATCTTTTCCTGTTTACTAAGAAAAGATGAAGCTTCTGCCGCTTGAAAATCTTCTAATACATCTAATCCTTTAGAAGCCAGCTTTTTTAACTCCCTTTTAGTCAATTCGCCTCTGCTAATCGTTACAGATTCCCATTTGTCATAAGCCCAAAATACAAGTTCTATTTGAATTTCCTTTGTCTCAATATTTCTTTTTATTGCATTTATTTTTACTGCTTTAGAAACATATATATAACGCTCTTTCTTATCACTCCAAACCATTAAATCATTGCCTTTTATTCTGTATGGTGGGACTTCCATGTCATGCTTAATGGTATGATTTTGCAACAGTTTTACTTTTTTTCCTGCAGTGAGTCTAGATTCTATTTGTTTTTCAGATTGTTGTTTTACTGGACGTCTTACTTTTTTTAATCCCATTGATATTGCTCCTTTAAGTCAATTTGTATATATAAAAAGACTAGGTTGGCTCACCTAGTCTTACTCTCTGATTGATTTTGTTCATACAACTCGCAAGTTGCTATGTTTGCGTATCCCTTTCCATTACTTAGATAGTTATGAAAAATAAATGCTTTGATTTTAACTCCAACAAGAATATTTGGGTCAAACTCTTCAATGGGTACTTCTTCAAAAATATTGTCTACAAACTTTGCGAAGTTCACCATCCCCGTATCAAGGTAAAAAACTTGCTTAAGAGGTCGATTTTCTTCATCAATGAAATCTACCTCAATTCGCTCCTTCATCAAATTGTATCCCTGAGAACTTGGCTTAATTACACAATTGGTTATTGTTAATATGGATACTCCCTCTGGTAATGTGGGAACTTGCACATTACGAGGGAGATAGCTGTGTAAATTAATATTTTTCTCAGGGAATACAGGCTGAAGCTCCCCTTTTGTTAAAGACATCATGCTTCCCCCTTTGCAGAAATTAAGTTAGGTTTCTTTATATCACTAGATAGTAGGGCATCCAAAAATTTCTTTTTTCGATAATACTCCAGATATAAGTCCTCTTCGACCCCTCTGTCTCCTTCACTAGCGGCAAGCTCTTCTAATTTACACAGCTTTAATTCCATTAGTTGATTTTCTATATTTTCCATTATCAGCTGTTTCTCCTCGGTTTCTAACTCATAAATAAGTAGTAAGTCAGGAGTGAACCATATAGCCGTAACTTCATCTCTCCCAACATACAAATGACATGGTGGAAATTTTAGGTTATTAAAGTCACTTGCAATATAATTCTTAAAGGTGTCCCAGTCCTCCTCATTTGCAGCTATTTCATCTAAAAGAAAATTATAAGAGAATGTAGCAAAAATATTTTCGAACCCATGGTTTTTGTCATTAAAGGCTTGGTATTCTTCAATAAATCCTAAATCCCATCTTGTCCTACTTCTCATATCTACCATTACCTCATCAATACTTAAGAATTTTTTCATTTTCCTTTTCCTCCTTTTTTGTAGCCAATTGAAGCAATCATAGAGGGAGATTAATGTAGCATCTTTTATCTTCCAAGCTTGCTTATACTATATGGCTATCTAATAGATTGTTGTGAGCAAATCATTATAGTTATGTGAATACCAAATTGTAATTTAAAAATGGACACGTTATAATAAATGAAAAATAATTTGGAGAAAATAATATGATTCCTTTAGACAAAAAAAGAGACGTTTTTATTCTTTGGTTTATAAAGCGTCATAATAAGAGAGAAATAAGCAGATTAATAAACATGAGCAGGGGAACAGTTAATAAGATTATTAAAGAGTGTCAACAAAGGATTGTTGAACTTAATCTAACACTTGAAGCTGATTTAATGAGCCATATTGGTGAAATAGTTGTTTCTCCCCAAATACAAAGAAAACGAAAACCCTATAAATTAACCGAAGAAACCATATCCTTTATAGAAAACATGGTGATAAATAATGAAAGACTTGTTAGGATTGGTTCAGAAGAGGCCAAAAATACAAAAGAGCTATTTAAGGATTTTCAGAAGCAAAAAAAAGAGAAGCCCATTCTTATGACGGACTTCACTATCGACTACTTTTATAAACTTGTGAGGGAAATTAAGGATAAAATTCATGAAGAGGGTATTTGACTTGATTCTAAAAGTTAGATACCTGTTTTGACTAATAATCACTTGGAAATAACATTGTTAGCTTATCAGGTTCATCAATTGTCCAAACAGTAGTATCCTTCACGTTCAACGCACCTTGTTCTATTATTAATACCTCCTTCATAGTTGGCTGCTCCTGACGATTAATGATTTTTATTTTATTGCCGATATTAACAATTTCAAAAACCTGTAAATAATCCATTTTATTTTCCCTTTTTATTGCAATTGAGTCCAACAGCTCCCACAGAAGAACTTGTATTTCTATATTTAATTCTTCATTAATTGCTCTGGTCACATATCGTGGCTTACGTTGTTCTGTCATTTTTACTATCACCCTCATTTAGTAATTTCTCATACACCCTTACCCCATCTTTCAAGCAAACGAAAAAGAGCGGATTATTGGTTTCTGCTTCTAAAGCAATCCCAATAATCCACTCTGACTCTTCATTGTATATATATGTATGGAATAAAACTGGATTCGGTAATATTTGCAACACATCTTCTGAAATGATTTGTTCGTCCAGTTCCTCATGATATAAAAGTACCGTTTCCTCTCCTACCTCATTTGATTCAACTACTACACCGAATTTCTTTTCCATAAAATTTTTCAGTTGCTCGATACAAAACATAGCTTGCTCCTTTCATATATGATATTATTAGCTCACCTTATTGCTAACGTCATAAGGTACTAATTTCCACTGATGTTTCACAGCAGGATAGAGAGGATGGAAACCTTTCCGACCAAAATTTGCTTCTATTTGAAGAATGTTTGCCCTCTTATCTAGCAATATGGCTAAAATCATGTTTAACCGTTCCACAGCTTTCTTGTTTGCCTCTATTCCTTTTCCAACCGCAATAATGACATCATCTACTCTAGCGATAGCTTCTTGAATACATTTCAAATTTCCAATCACAGACTCTTTCGTTTCATCTCCTTCAATAGATGGAAATAAATTCACAATATCGACAACACCGTATTCCAATTTAGAAAGGTTATTAATGACGTACATCGTTGTTTGGTCTTGCACAATTTCATCTGCCTGACCAGCGTTTTTCATGATAACAAGTGCTTTTTTCTTGTTTTTGTCCCACTCTTTCCTAATAAGATACTTGTTTTTCATTTCGTCATCATAAGTGACTTCTGTTTTTATCGTGCTTTTTGTTGTTCTCACTGTTTTTTGCTCCTTTCAGAGATAGCCTTTTTCTTTCAATGAAATGAATGATTCATCGCCCACGATGATATGGTCAAGAACGTCTATGCCTATGATTTTACCTGCTTCCGCTAATCTCCTTGTAACCTCAATATCTTCTTTACTTGGTTCAGGTAGCCCTGATGGATGATTATGCCCAACGATTATTGATGCGGCATTAGAAAGAATTGCTGACTTCATCACCTCTCTAGGATGTACTATACTAGCGTTTAAACTACCAATATGACAGACATTAATTGAAACTGGTTGATTTTTGGTATCCAGTGAAGCAACAATGAAATGCTCACGGTCTTTATCTTCAAGAAACAACTTCATTAATCGATAACCATCTTCAGGTGACCTAACTGACCGTTCTTTGTAGAGTAAACTAGATTCCTTTATTAATTTTAGTGAAACAATATTAACTCTTTTTGCTGAAACTTCAAGATTCCCAAAAATATCAAATTTTTTGCTCATTATTAACCTCCACTACATCTACAATTTGTGAATATATTCAAGTAAATAATATATATTTAAACAATTTGTTGATTCAGGTAATTATGCCAGAGAAAAAGTTAATAAGATGCTTGAAACAATTCATCTTTTACTAGTTTGTGATATAATAGGAACATACGTTCCAAACGGAAATTTATTTAAAGTAGTTGAGCAAATAAATATATATTATTTTCTTAATAGTTAATAAGGGAGGTTGTATAAATTGAAATATTAGGTATCTTTAAGTAACCCTATTAATAATTATTCGGATAAGGTAAAATGAAATAATGTACATTCCAGTACTTAAGACTTCTTATCCTAAAACTTTACCACGTAATAATCTGTGGTGTTTGCTTTATATAATTAATTGATATTGATAGAAAAAGAAATAGGAGGTCTAATCATGTCTAAAGTTCTTGTTAGTGAACAAAGAAATTACCACGTTAAGACTGTAGCAGAAGCTAAAGAAATATCTACAGTATTTTTAAATAGTGAAGGAATAAATGATGTTGAATTCGGTTTACCAGAAATTGACGATAGATACGATATATGGAGAGTTCCTCTTTTAAGTTCTAATAATACTCTTCTTGGCCATGTAATTATTAATGCTAAAAATGGAGAAATTGATAAGAAAAAGACAACTAAGAAAGAAGTCATTGACTCTAGATTAAGCTATTCTAGTCAAAAGGAAGAAAAAAAGGTTAAAAACAAAAAAACTAAGTATCCTATTTCTCCTCTTCCTAACATGATTTTAAAAGGGGATAGTAGGGAAGTCTTGGACACATTACCTGAGGAATCGGTTGATTTAATTTTCACTTCACCTCCATACTATAATGCTCGGACTGAGTATAGCGATTACGCAACCTATGAGGAATATCTTGAAGTAATTCGAGAAGTCATCCGAAAAAGTGCAAGAGTTTTAGTTGAAGGTCGTTTTTTTATTATGAATGTTTCCCCAGTTCTTATTCCACGTGCAAGTAGAAGTGAAGCATCAAAAAGAATTGCTGTACCTTTTGATATGCACAGATTGTTTATTGAGGAAGGATTCGAGTTTGTAGATGATATTATTTGGCAAAAACCCGAAGGTGCAGGATGGGCGAGTGGAAGAGGAAGACGCTTTGCTGCAGACAGAAACCCATTACAATATAAGCCAGTTCCTGTAACAGAAAATATACTGGTATATAGAAAAAAGTCAGATAAATTAATTGACTGGTTTATTCGTAAACACCCCAATCAAGAATTAGTGCAAGACTCAAAAGTCGATGATGATTATGAGAAAACAAACATTTGGTATATCAGTCCAGCAAGAGATAAGAGACATAGAGCTATTTTCCCAAAGGAACTTGCTCAAAGAGTGATAAAATATTACTCGTTTAAAAATGATGTAGTTTTAGACCCATTTGGAGGAATAGGTACAACTGGAAAAGCAGCGGTTGATTTAGAACGCAGATTTATCCTGATTGAGAAAGAAGAAGAGTATATTGAAGCTACAGTTAATGATTTACAACAATTATATTTCGATATATTTGATGATATCGAAATAAAACGATAAAAGCAGGGGGTCCCCCTGCTTTTTTTAATGCAATCCTTACTTTTTCATATCATTACTCTTCATCATCTATTTTTTGTACGAATTGAGCAAGATTTATATTTTCCAAGCCTTCTTCAATCCACTTATGAACTTCTTCATCATCTAAATCTGCTAATATGCCACCTGTACCTAAACAGTTATCTAGGTATTTTGAAAAGTGTTTTATCCAAAGCTCATCTTTCATCTCAACTGCATAACCCTCAATACTTTCTGCAATAGAACTCATATGACTATTAGTTCCAATAGTATCAACAATAACTATAGTTTTAGTTGAGTGGTCCAATTTTCCAATTTCACTCTCACTTCTAAAACGGGTCATCTTATCAGTAGCAATCTCTGGGTTTCCTTTACCAATAAAACCAATGTCAATTCGAACAGCCTTTTGATTGAAGACTACTGTAGCATCAATTTCTCTCTCTTCTTCCTCAGATGAGGATAACCAAAATAACTTTTGTGATGGGTCAATAGTTTCTGGTACCTCTTGGCAGTATTCAAACCCAAATAGCGTAAGTGCTGCACCTAAAATCAACTTTTCAAAGAGTTTTCCACTCATTGACTTCGATGAACCTCGAACAGTTAAAGTTTGAGCTCCAATTGCTGTGAAGAGATTATTTAAAAAATTCCAATCTACATTTATTTCTTTTCCACTAATTGAGAGAGTACCCTGAATTTCACCAAAATTATTTTCTAATAATGGTACTACCTCTTCAAATGTGTTTGTTAGTTTATTTGTATAGTCGTTTAAATTTTCACGCCCTCGAACAATATTATCCAATCCCTTCTTAGTTAAGCCCATTAACCATAACGGTAGCAAACGTTGATTGTCGTTACTAGCTAATTGTAATGATTTACCTAAGAAGTCCAAATAATTATACGTATTATTATCATCGTGTTCTAAGTCACACAATAACTTGAAAATACCTGCATTTGATATTATAAGTCTGTTTCTAGTCATAAATTCTGTAATGTCTCGAACATTTCCACCGCAAAGAACATTAAATACTAAGGACCTTAAACCTTCTTCTCCCAAAGCCTCAATAATGTCTTTACTCGATGAGCGCATTAGTTTTTGGCCATCGCTATGATACATATCATAAAGATTTTCATGTTCATTTAGATATTTCTTAAAACGTTCGTATTCTTTGGTATCAACTAATTCCGACACGCTAACCTCTAAATCTTGGGCTAATACTTCCAGCTGTTGAATAGTAGGAGTTCTCTTTCCATTTAATATTTTACTTACAATGCTACTGTCTAGAGATAAATCACTTTGATTTTTCTTTTTTTGCTCAAGCAATTTTTCAATGTTAATTCGTAATGCTACAAGGTTTATATTACGCAAAAAAAATCCCCCTGAATTCAATTTCACTTACCAAGTTAATAATCATTGACATGCATATATAATATACCAATAAAAAAACCACGTCAATAATTTTAACCAAGTCATACCTTTTTGAATTTGGGAGAGAAAAAACCTCATTTACTTATGGTACGGTTCCCCCCTCAATATTCTAAACGCCCGATACACCTGCTCAACCAAGATCAATCTCATCAACTGGTGCGGAAAGGTCATTTTCGAGAAAGACAGTGCTTCGTCTGCCCTCTTCATGACTTCATCGCTCAAACCAAGGGACCCGCCAATAACAAAGACAGCGCTGTTTTTACCGGATGCGGACAAGCGACCGAGGTGCTCTGCGAATTGTTCGCTGCTCGCCTGTTTGCCCTCAATGGCCAAGGCGATGACGTAGGCGTCGGGATGGATTTTGTCGAGGATACGATCTCCTTCTTTTTTCTTGATTTGTTGCATTTGAGTTTGGCTTAAGTGTTCTGGAGCTTTTTCGTCGGGGAGTTCAAGGATGTTGATTTTGGTGTAAGCCGAAAGGCGTTTGAGGTATTCATCAATGCCCTGCTTCATATGTTTTTCTTTTATTTTTCCGACTGAAATAATGGTGATGTTCATGTTGTCCAATTCCTTCCTTTAGATTACACACAGGTTACAAACACACAACAAACACTTTATCCACAGTAGTTATCCACATATCCACATTATTCATCCACATTTAGTGTGGGAATATTAGTTCCCCACTATATATTCTGCCGGATTATTGCAATATTTACAGGATGTGGGTAACTCATTTTCTACCGTAAATTTCTCTAATATAGGTGCTGTCTCCTCTTCATCTACTATAATGTCTAACGCCAATTCAACATGTTCTTTGCAGCAATAAATCATACTTGGTCCTCTTTTCTATTCAAAATCCTCAGTCTTTATGGCCTCTATCTGCTTCAATATTACAGCCTCACCGCTCAATTTCTGCCATCAACTGTCAAAATTTATCCACTCCATTTTACCATATATAAATATAAAAGCGGGAAAGCTCCTATGCCTTCCCGCTTCCATTTTATAATCTTGTCTCGTCTGTTAAATTGACGGTGGCATCTTGTTTTTTACCACCTCGATAATAGGTGACTTTCATGGAGTCCCCGACTTTCTTCTTATTGTAAAGATATTTTCGGAGCGCCACGACATTTTCCACTTTCTCACCATCCAGTGCAACAATGACATCTAGTTCTCTCAGCCCTGCTTTTGATGCTGGTGAGTTGGCCAGTACGTTCTCGATCATGATACCAGATGTTATGTCTTTTGGAAGCTTCAATGTCTGCTCTTGGTGATAGGCGGAGATTTCAGCGACATCCCGCAGCGTAACACCCATAGCTGGACGTTTTACTTCACCGTATTTTTCCAAGTCTTCAATGATCGGTATGACATAATTGATAGGGATGGAAAACCCGATTCCTTCAACAGTACTTTGAGCAATTTTCATGGAGTTAATGCCGACAACCTGCCCCGCAATATTTACTAAGGCTCCACCGCTGTTTCCAGGGTTAATAGCCGCATCAGTTTGAATGACTTCCGCATTCCAATCTGGGACACCATCTCTATTAATATCAACAGGGATAGTTCGATTCACACCGGAAACGATTCCCTGTGTTACAGAACCGGCGAATTCCAAACCGAGAGGATTTCCGATCGCCAAAACAGGCTCTCCGATATGTAAAGCATCAGAGTCTCCAAATTCATTCACAAATCCATCTCCAATATCCTTGGAACTGATTTCAACAACAGCTAGGTCTGTCCATATGTCACTTCCCCGTTGCACTCCAGGAACTTTTTTCCCATCTGAAAGCGTTACTTCCAGTTCGGTAGCATCTTCCACAACATGATGGTTTGTTACGATATAAGCCTTGTCCCCTTGTTTTTTATAAATAACGCCGGAACCGACTCCCACTGCTTGCTGGCCTTCCTGACCAGTTGTCCAGAAATTGGCTGTCTGGATATTTGTAATGCCTACAACGCCTTTTCCAGCCTTTTCTACGGCTTGTGTTACATCCGTTGTCACATCAAGGGAGACCTGCTCTTTTGTTGAAGTTCCTTCATTTTGCTGGATTGTTGCATCGTTTAGGCTTTCATTGTTTTTTATTCCAAAAATTGATGGAGCCAGTATGGCAATAATCAATGCTCCGATCAGCCCGCCGATCAATCCCGTAAAAAATCCTCCTCTGCCACCTCGGTTTTTGAAACGGTTCGGACTATGATCATCGTATAATCCCACTGCTCACCATTCCTTTCATTAGCATCCATGAAGATAAGTTTCCCTTCTATATGGATAATTATAATCCGCTTGGCCCGAAAACACATATAAAAATATTCTTATTCAAAAAAATGTAAAAAGAAATGAAAATAAGCAGTCAAATAACCGGTTATCTTCATTTCTTTTCCATATTGTTTAAAGCTTAAACCTACTATTACTATACGGCAGTTAACACTGTTGGTATGTACGGATCTGTATCAAAAAGATCCAACTGGGTACCTATTTCTATTCCTCTTGTAGCAAGCGTCTGGGTTACGCTCATTCTTGCCAAGTCTTTCATATTGTTATCCTTGCTCAAATGGGCAAGATAAATCCGTTTTGTCCGGTCACCAATGACATCACTCATCGCAAGAGCCGCATCTTCATTGGAGACATGGCCAACATCACTCAGTATTCTCCGCTTGATATTCCAGGGGTATCTCCCCATTCTCAGCATCTCCGTGTCATGATTACTCTCAAAAATATAGACGTCAGCGTCCGAAATCATTCCTTTCATTCGATCACTAACATACCCAGTATCCGTAATCAAAACTACCTTCTTTTCTCCATTTCTGAAAATGTAAAACATTGGTTCTGCCGCATCATGCGAAACACCAAACGATTCAATATCAAGATTGCCGAAGGATTTCACCGTCTCCATATCAAAAGTGAATTTTTGATCAACAGCAATTTCCCCGACATGACCATCCATTGCTTTCCACGTCCGTTCATTTGCATAAACGGGCAGCTTGTATTTTCTCGCCATGGCCCCCAGCCCCTTAATATGGTCGCTGTGTTCATGTGTAATGAATATGGCATCTAGCTTGGACGGATCACGGTCAATCTGCTCCATCTGCTCACCGATTTTTTTACAGCTTAACCCGGCATCTACCAGGAAGGAATGCTCTTTTGTCTCTATATAAAAGGCATTCCCCGAGCTGCCGCTTGCCAATACGCTAAATTGCATCGACATTCATCTTACCTCCAATACCGATTTCCCACTTCCCGTATTTTCCTGAATAATTTGGCCTTCAAATGCATTCACAAGCATTGACTCTTTCTCACCTTCATGTTCGGCAACCACATGCCAAGTGGGTGTCAATACCTGAGAGGCTTCCATATTAACAACCGTGTAATAGCCAAGCTCCGCCCGGACAATTTTGCTGTCTTGCTTCAGCAGCTTATTCCGGTAAATGGCCTCCACTGCGCGAATGGCTGGTAATACCTCTTCTTTTTCACTGATTGGCTCAATCTCTTCAAGCATTGTCTGTTCATACGAATAGACTTCATTATCTTTATCTACATTAAAAACAAGATGTGCACTTCTATTTTTAAATAGCAATTTCTCCTGATGTTTTTGGTAAAAAGTAATGGTCCCAGCTTTTTTGTCATAATGACCGAAACCATATTGGTCTCCGTATAGAACATTGTTTCGCACATACTGTTCCATCTCTTGAGCATTAATCTTATCCGATACCTTGACGGGATTAGCCAGTTTAGAATAAATAATGGATCCATCTACAATGGTGATAGACTGGTCTTTCAGCTTTTCAATCTCTTTTTCATTAAAAACCTTTGTGTTGGCACTAATATATTGATCCCTGATTGGATTTTTCGGGATGACGCTGTAATCAATGCCGTCGTTGTGCAGATTTTCTTCCAAAGAGACATCTGTCCTCACTTCGAGCTTGTTATCCTTTTGTTTATTCATCAATTGAGTCAGAAGGAAAATATCAAGGATTAAGAATGCGATAATGAAAATGGCCTTCAGTCTACCCCAATCCACTTAGATTCCCCCTCACTTCCTTCACTTCAAACCTTTCCCAAGTATCCTTGTATAAATAGTACCAAGAAGGTTCTAGAATAATCACTTTCGAATTCTCCGGATTCTTGTATATTCTATACCCCAGGATTAGCTCATGAAGCTTATCGATGTCTATGTTCGGATCCGCAAGTAAGGTATCCATTACTTCTTCCCCTGAAGCCAAATAAACCTTATCAGGATTAGGCAATGGAATATCAAGGCTAAAGTATGGTCTGCGGTACTGGTAAACCTCTTCCTTTCCCCAATATAGCTTGATTTCAGACATACCTTCAGTATTAAATACCGGATAACCTTTCAGAAACAGTTGGAAAGTCGTCTTCTGAGTGGTTGGGTCCATACTAAAATATTTATAATTGTCCGTCCAGCCCGCATGCTCGTTGATAAATTCGATACTTTTCTTAAGAAGGTCCATGCTATCCTGGCTAGTAGTCTCATCTGTTGCCTGGCTTGGATTTACATAAGAGATCATGCTAGTCGCTTTATCCACATTCATCATGCTGGTCGGGTCAGTTAACTTTTCACCGGTTGAATCCTCTCTGATTTTTCTTACCAAACTAGGATCCTTAAATAGTGCATCCTTAAACTCCGTAGGATCGACGTAATCAGCATAATAGTGATATCTGTACATCACTGTTTCTTTCGCAGGAAGATACTTTACCCTGCCATCCGGCAGCTCATATGCTTTGAATTCAGGAAATTGACTTTTCTGTTTATCCAAGTGGTTTAAAAGAGCTTGGATGTGTTCATAATTGACGTGGCTTTCATAGACGTTTCCTTCTTTGTTTGAGATAAAAAAACCTGTCCCGTCTTCCCCGGAACCGTCCTCCCAATGAATAACTAAACGATCAAATGATCCTCTCGGTAAACTTTCCGACTCAAAGCTAAAGATCCCTTTATATAAATCAAAAGGAACGAGATCAGGGAAGATAAGTTCTAGAGTGTTATTTCTTTGAGCTAAAGATCTGATCTGATCCTGTGAATAAGACCTTGCATCCCCAAGGTCATAAAAGCTCCAACTACTGAGCACCTGTAATGTCTCACCGATTTTCTTTTCGTCTACTATACCGAAGTGCTCATTGTCCATATGAAGCAAGAGCTTAACCGGCCTGACGATCTCTCCTACATCCTTTGGATCCGATATTTTGGAGACTTCATGAACAAGCTTTTTATCATTGAACTCATACTTTGGCTGAAAAGTCCATAGCGTCCATGTTAATACAGCACTGGTAAGGACAAGAAAAATAAGTAGCACTGATTTAATTGTTTCATATCTCACGACCAATCATCCTCTTGTTCCGGATCGTAAGGAAGCGTAAATATGATTGTCGTTCCTTTTCCTTCTACGCTCCTTGCCCAAATGTCTCCGCCATGGGCCCCTATCATTTCTTTTGCAATCGCCAATCCAAGACCTGTTCCTCCGAGACGTCTTGTCCGTGCCTTATCCACCCTGTAGAAACGCTCAAACACCTTTTCCAAATTCTCCTTCGGAATACCCAAGCCTTGGTCGCTAATGCTGATTTGAATCTGCTCATCCAGCACCTTAAGCCTGAATGTCACCTGTCCACCTTCCGGAGAATACTTCAGTGCATTTGAAATGATATTGTCAATAACCTGCGTCAGCTTATCTTCATCAACTTTGATAAACATCGCTTTGTCAGGCAGCATTCGTTTGAAAGTTATGTGGCGCTCTTTCGTCATCTCAAAGCGGTCAATGATATGATTGAAAAATGATACAAAATCTACCCATGTTGGATTGATCTCATAATCCTTGCTGTCCATTTTTGACAGTTTCAATAGATCGTTTACGAGGCGGATCATCCGTTCCGTTTCATTCTGTGTTACATCTAAGAAACGCGGAGCCAGCTCTCTATCATGTATGGCTCCATCAGTGAGCGCTTCAAGGTAACTGCGCATCGTAGTGAGCGGAGTTCTAAGCTCATGTGAAACATTTGCCACAAATTCTCTACGTTCCGCTTCAATTTTCTCCTCTTCCGTCACATCATGGAGAACAACAATCAGCCCGTTTACAAAGCCTGTGTCCCTTTGAATAACGGAAAAATTAGCCCGTAAAATAAAGGGAGATTCATCCGTACTATAGTCAAGTACAATGGGTTCCTGCTGATCCAAAAGATCTTCAAAGCTGTATTGATCATCCAAAAGGAGCAGCTCCGTTACTGGCTGGGAGATCATTGTTTCACGTGAAACATTCAGCATTTGGGAAGCACGCTCATTGATTAATATGACTCGTCCCTTCCTATCTGTCGCAACGACGCCGTCCGTCATATTGGAAAGAACCGAGGAAAGCTTTCGGCGTTCTCCTTCGGTCATAGCCTGCGCTTCCTGCAGCTTTCGAGTCAAGTGGTTGAATGAAATAGCAAGCTGCCCAATTTCATCATCACCATAAACACGGACTTTCCGTGAAAAATTCCCCTTTGCCATGGCTACTGCTTGCCTCTTCATGTCAGAGATCGGCCTTGTAATCGCTCTTGCCACAAGGATACCCAGTACTGCAGTAATGAGCATGGCAATCAAAGTGGCAGATAAAAAGATTTGGTTAATTTCTTCCAATTGGTCAAAGACCGTTTCTATTTTTGCGACAAGGTAGATGGAGCCCGCCACTTCCCCACCGATTTTAATAGGTGTCGCCAAAATCCAGACACGGTTCCCGGACTGTTCATCTATAAAAATTTTATCTTCTTTTTCCCCGCCAGCCAAAATTCTTTTTACCATGACGTCGGTTGTTTTCTGGCCGACAATGCTTTGATTGTTCCGTTCCGAGGTCCCGATGATCAAACTTCTGTTATTAATAACTCGAACCTCTGAAATATCCTGAGCTGAAAAGTCAGCGAGGAGCTTTCCCACTTCTTCTTCGAGCGGAGGGATGCTTTCATCCGTACGATCCTTCATCATTTCCTCGACAAGACTGTATTCCAGCAAAGGCAATCTTCCTTCAATAGATTGCTGGAAGTTATGGACCAATTGATCCTCGAGCTTATTAATAAAGTAAACACCGATGATCTGCATGGCAATCAAAATAAGCAATAAGTAAATTGTTACAAACTTAACATGTACAGATCGAAAAAAACCTACTTTTTCCATATGGGACTACTCCTGTTCAGGTACGCGTAAATAGTAGCCTACTCCTCTTCTCGTCACAATCCACGTAGGATGGCTTGGATTGTCTTCTATTTTTTCCCTGAGGCGCCTTACCGTGACATCTACTGTCCTGACGTCTCCAAAATAATCATAGCCCCATACCGTTTGCAGCAAATGCTCACGGGTCATTACTTGTCCGCTATGCTTTGCTAGATAATGAAGAAGCTCAAATTCACGGTGTGTCAATTCGATGGTTTCTCCATTTTTGGATACAACATAGGCATTTGGATGAATAGTCAGTGAACCAATCGTAATTTCATCGTTCTCGTCTTCTGTCAGTTGGTCAGCGATATGTGCATGGCGGCGTAAGTTCGCCTTCACCCGCGCAATCAACTCCCGCGTACTGAAAGGCTTTGTTACATAATCATCTGCGCCAAGCTCAAGTCCAAGAACCTTATCAATTTCTGAATCCTTGGCAGTCAGCATAATAATCGGCATTTCATATTTCTTTCGGATTTCCCTGCACACTTCCATCCCATCACGGCTTGGAAGCATGATATCCAGCAAAACCATATCTGGCTGCATTTCTTCAACGAGTTCAAGCGCTTCTTCGCCATCATAGGCACATTGTACCGTAAATCCCTCTTTCTTTAAGTTAAACTGCAGGATATCGGCAATTGGCTTCTCGTCGTCAACTACTAAAATTTTCTTCTCCACAGTGCCCTTTCTCCTCCCATCAACAAATATTGATCATATATGTTATACGAAATTGTTTTTGTCTCTTAATCTAACTATTTTATCATAAAAAAAGGACTAGTCCAAATGGGCAAGAGCCCGTTGGGACCACTCCTATAAAGGTTTCAAATCAATCATTTGCCGCCGATAACTCAATCAGGACAGCCCCGTATGGCGTTTTGCCATTGCGAATTCCGGACACTGCAAAAAGGAATTGTTATTTTCCAGTCATTCCCTAGATAATAGAAAAAGCACTGCGAGAGTCAATGTCATCGCAATGCTTTTTGATGGATGATGTAATAAATCGTATATTATCACAGGATTTTTGAGTGTGCAACAAATGCAGACACGATTTTACAAGAAAAAAACTAGTTTCTTAAGATTGTCACATAATGTTTACAATTTGAGCGGGTTGTCTTTTCTGTTTAAAATAGTCTATGCAAACCTTTATTGTTTATGATAATATTCCTGCCATTTATTATTTCCTTCATCATAAATTTCTTTCCTTGTTTTCCCTATCTATTAGACAATTGAAAGTTCCATTTGGCTTAAAGTTCACAAATTTTTTCAATAAGAATAAAAAATCGCCTTAAAAGACGGGTTAAAAAAACACCCCTATTCAAGAGGTGCTCTACAACTATGCTCCAGGCGGAGCATCCGCTTCATCAAACCTTCGTTCCAAGTTGACGAATTTATTATATTCTTTTACAAACGCCAGTGATACGGTTCCTGTCGGACCATTCCTCTGTTTAGCGATAATGATTTCAATGATATTTTTATTTTCCGTTTCCTTGTCATAATAATCATCACGATAAAGGAATGCAACGATATCCGCATCCTGCTCAATGGATCCAGATTCCCGGATATCGGACATCATTGGCCGTTTATCCTGACGCTGCTCGACTCCCCGGGATAGCTGTGATAAAGCTATGACTGGGACTTCCAATTCACGTGCAAGTGCCTTGAGTGAACGGGAGATTTCTGATACTTCCTGCTGCCGGTTTTCCTTTGAACGGCCGCTCCCTTGGATCAATTGCAAATAGTCGATCAAGATCATCCCTAGTCCGCTTTCTTGTTTCAATCTCCGACATTTTGAACGGATTTCACTGACCCGAATTCCTGGTGTATCATCAATATAAATACCAGAGTTGGATAAGCTTCCCATTGCCATCGTCAATTTTCGCCAATCCTCATCAGTCAGAGAACCTGTCCTTAAATTCTGAGCATCAATATTCCCTTCCGCACAGAGCATTCTCATCACTAGCTGCTCTGCCCCCATCTCCAAGCTAAAAATCGCTACATTTTCATCTGTTTTCGTTCCAACATTTTGAGCAATATTCAAAGCAAAGGCTGTTTTCCCCACAGATGGACGTGCTGCAACGATGATCAAATCATTGCGTTGGAATCCAGCTGTCATCCGGTCTAATTCCGAGAATCCTGTTGGGATCCCCGTCACATCCCCTTTTCGGTTATGAAGCAGTTCAATATTGTCATATGTTCGGACGAGGACATCTTTAATATCTTGAAAGGCCCCTGAATTTTTGCGTTGAGCAACTTCCATGATACTTTTTTCAGCTTCATCAAGAAGTGCTTCCACTTCATCTTCACGTGCATAGCCTTCTGTCGCAATATCTGTAGCCGTTCGGATCAGGCGGCGCAATAGTGCCTTCTCCTCTACGATTCTAGCATAATAGCCAACATTGGCTGCTGTCGGGACAGATACAGAAATCTCACTCAAATAAGAGATTCCCCCAACATCCTCCAGCAATTTTGAGGCGGCCAGTTGTTCCGTAACGGTAACCAAATCAACGGCATGTCCTGTTTCATTTAAATGGATCATGACTTCAAATATTTTCTGATGGGCACTGCGGTAAAAATCTTCCGGCAGCAAAATCTCAGATGCCAATACGATAGCCGCAGGATCCAGAAAAATCGCTCCGATTACCGCCTGTTCAGCTTCTATATTCTGCGGCGGCGTACGGTCAATCATCAATTCATTCAATGTACAGGTCACCTCCCTTTTTTTCAACCACATCCATCCAATAAGAAAAGCGCAAGAAAGATGCCAATTCTCCAATCAAGCTCCTGATTCAAGGAATGCTTCATGGACCAGCTTCTGAAACGATGCGACAAGGTTCTCGAAAAAGCTATGATTCAGGAACATCATCTTTTTTGCAAACCATGTATATTCTCAGTATCTGGGATGAAACTTTATGTGTTTTTGTCATCAGTAAAAAAATGTGACCCGAAGTAACCAGATCACATTTTTATCGTTTATTCTATTCTATCATGAATTGATCAATGAGACGTACATTATTTTTGTTCCACTACATGAACATTCAGAGTCGCTGTCACTTCATGATGAAGTTTAACTGGAACCTTCGTAACGCCAAGAGTCCGGATCGGCTGATCCATTTCTATTTTTCTGCGGTCCACTTTGATGTCATGCGTCTTTTTCAGTTCATCTGCCACTTGCTTGTTGGTAATGGAGCCGAATAGTCGTCCGCCTTCACCGGATTTTGCTTTAATTTCAACCGTAAGCTTCTCCATTTTCTCTTTAAGGTCTTTAGCGTCCTGAAGAGCTTGTTCTTCCAATTTCTGCTCTTTCTTTTGCTGATTTTTAAGATTGGCCAAATTTCCAGGTGTTGCCTCAACTGCCAACCCTTGTTTTAAAAGGAAGTTTTGCGCATAACCAACAGCAACATCCTTCACTTCCCCTTTTTTACCTCTCCCTTTTACATCTTTTAAGAAAATGACTTTCACGATGTTTGACCTCCTTCAAAATATTCATCCAACACCTGTCTTAACTGCAGCTCTGCTTCTACTACCGTGATTCCTGGAAGCTGTGCCGCTGCATTCGTTAAGTGTCCCCCTCCGCCGAGCATTTCCATAACAATCTGTACGTTCACTTCTCCAAGGGAACGCGCGCTGATTCCCACAACTTCTTCCGCCCGTTTGGAGATGACAAACGATGCGACTACACCATCCATTGTCAATAATGTATCAGCCGCCTGTGCAATCATAACTGGGCTATAAACTACATTGTCAACGCCGGTCGCGATGGTCACTCCGTTACCGTAAAATTCCATTGTTTCAATCAGCTTGGCCCTTTTTATATAAGATTCGATGTCTTCCTTCATGAAGCTTTGTACAAGAACAGTATCCGCTCCACGAGCCCGCAAATAGGAAGCCGCATCGAATGTCCGGGATCCCGTTCGCAAGGTGAAGCTCTTTGTATCAACAATAATACCAGATAAAAGTGCCGTCGCTTCCAGTCTGTGAAGCTTTTTGCTCTTCGGCTGGTATTCAAGCAATTCTGTCACAAGCTCGGCTGTAGACGAAGCATATGGCTCCATATAAACTAGCAACGGCTTGTTGATAAAATCTTCGCTTCTTCGATGGTGATCTATGACGACGACCCGATCCGTTTTTCCCAGCAACTTTTCTTCAATCACGAGTGAAGGTTTATGCGTATCTACAACGACAAGTAATGTTCCTTCCGTTGCAATTTCTAGAGCATCCTCGGGCGAAATGAACCTGGAGTAAAGGTCCGGCTCGTCCTTTAACTCCTCCAGAAGTCTTTTGACACTTGTATCAATTTCATTAAAGTCAATAACGATATAGCCTTCTTTTCCATTCATCTCCGCAGCTTTTCTGACCCCTATCGAGGCTCCAATTGCATCAAGATCAGGGAATTTATGTCCCATGATGATTACCTTGTCACTTCCCAAAATCAAGTCTTTCAATGCATGCGAGATCACGCGAGCACGGACTCGAGTCCTTTTCTCCATCGGGTTCGTTTTCCCGCCATAGAATTTCAATTTCCCGTTTGGCAGTTTCATTGCGACCTGGTCTCCCCCGCGTCCTAATGCCAAATCTAAGCTGGATTGGGAGAGTGCTCCGAGTTCTGGAAAATCAGAAACACCAAGCCCTACACCAATGCTTAACGTAAGCGGCACATGCTGTTTTGCTGTCGTTTCCCTGACAACATCCAAGATGGAAAACTTATCTTGCTCTAGCACATGCAATGTTTTTTCATTAAATAAAATAATAAACCGATCTGACGATGTTCTTTTTAAAAAGATGCCATGTTCCAAGGCCCAATTATTCAACAAAGCTGTAACTGTGCTATTGAGTTCGCTTTTTGTCTGGTCATTCATACCTTGTGTTGCGTCATCATAATTATCAAGCAGAACGGTCGCAATGACCTGGCGTTCATCCTGATACCGTTTCATCGTTTCGATTTCTTCCGTTACATCAAAAAAATAAAGAAGACGTTCTTCATTTTTCAAAAGGACGCGATATTTATGTTCATTCAATGTAATGATCTCAGATTCTTTTTCCTGTTGAATGGACGGTATGAGTGACTCGGCTACCTCATACAGTGAACGCCCCACAAGTGACGGTTCATTCAGCCGTGATGCCATGTAAGAATTGCTCCATTCAATGATATAGTCTTCATTGAACAGCATCACTCCGATCGGCATATCCAGTAGCGCTTCTTCCCCCACTTTTTTCACACGGTGAGAAAGTGTGGAAATATATTTTTCAATCTCCCTCATCCTGTCCTTCTGGGAATTAAAAAATAATACCAAGAAAATGACGAGCAAGAGAGCTCCCATCGCGCCCGCCCACCAGTATCGAAAACTGATGATTACAAGAAGAATGGCGCTTAAAGCTACAATCCCAATTATCGGAGGAAGGCTCTTCTTTTTATTTATATATGGCGGCATCCTTTCAGCTCCCTTAACTCCATACTAATTTTTTTCATATCTACTTCTTTGCTAATCGCTGCCTTAAATCAAAGCCTAAATCAATTATACCTAATAACCTGATGATAGCGAAAAACGTTGGCAATAAAAAAGTCATAACCGTTGCAGTAACCGGTATAGCTTTCGACCACTTTTTCACATGACTATAATAATAAATGAAAGCCAGTCCTTGGATTATCATCAATACTTGCAATATATAAACAGCATTGACGACGGTCAAATGTAGAAATGTTCCTTCTGCCGGTTTAATAAAGAGGGAAACCATCAAGGTGATTAAATAATACCATAAGATACTTTTTGGGAATGTCACTGTCCTAAAAGGAGGGAATTTCGGTACATGAATACCAAACCTCTTGATAATCGGAAAATTAATCACAATGAATAGAATAACGTATAAAAATGCACTACTCACCAAAATACTTGGAGCCAACGTTTTCATTAATCCAATCATATCCTGAAGCTGCTTTTGCAGGTTAGGATCAGGAGTCTGCCCCAGCGCTCTCATCATGTCGGCATATTGGTCGGCAGACCTTAAAAAGATCTGGATCATCTTATCAAAAAAATTCATACCAAACAGTTGAGCCGCAAGCACATAAAATAATACAACATTCCCTAAAAACACCAAGTTCGAAGCCATATAGGTAACCATCTTAGTTTTTCCCGTTCGAATACAATATCCCATCATTATACCAGTTGTCCCATATAAAATCGTAAATGGGATGGCAAGCACCGTCCCTGCTAGCATGGACATAAACATGGATCCTATAAGCAATAATAGTGAACTTTTCAAAGGATATTTTGAACTATAGTAAAGAAAGGGCAAGATCAGAAAAAATTGAGTGGCGAGAATTGCCATCGGAACGTAGGCAGAAAAGAGCAGTAGCACTGTAAAAATTGCAAGCATTAATGCCCCTTCTGTCAACATGCGCGTATTTTTCACTTCTTCACCTCATTAAGTATGTACCAGTCTATTTTAACAAAAAACACCTGATAAGTCACAGACGGCAAGCACATTATTAAAGTAAGCATTTATTTAGCAAGCGGATAGCGAACGAACCGGATACATCAAGAATCTGGCAGAAGGATTTACCCATTTGAGACGGGTGAGGAGATTGACTGATAAGGTAAAGAGGAATGAAATATGAGGATACCACTAAAGTTTTAGACATGTGCTGAAAAAAGGAGCAACAAGGATTTCTCCTCATTGCTCCCCTCTGATTATTCTCCTGACACAAATGGAAGAAGTGCCATTTGACGAGCTCGTTTAATAGCTACAGTCAATTTACGTTGGTACTTAGCACTTGTTCCTGTCACACGGCGTGGAAGGATTTTCCCACGTTCAGAAATGAACTTTTTAAGTAGATCAACATCTTTATAGTCGATGTGTGTAATACCGTTCGAAGTAAAGAAACACACTTTCCGGCGCTTACGTCCGCCTCTGCGTCCACCTGCCATTTAAAACCCTCCTTTATCATTTTATTAAAATGGAAGATCGTCATCTGAGATATCGATTGGTTGTCCATCATTTGAGAACGGATCCTCATCTGCCCGAGTAAAGCCCTGGTTCCTTTGATCACCGTATGATGAACCTTGACTTCGTTGGTCCCCACCACCATATGGGTTTCCTCCAAAATCGCGACCACGATCTTGTGAAGCAGCACTTCTAGGCTCCAAAAATTGGACACTATCTGCAACAACTTCAGTTACATACACCCGTTTTCCATCCTGGTCATCATAACTGCGTGTTTGAAGGCGGCCGTCCACCCCTGCCAAACTTCCCTTTTTCAGGTAGTTAGCAACATTTTCTGCCGGGCGGCGCCAAACAACACAATTGATAAAATCTGCTTCACGTTCACCCTGTTGATTCGTAAACGTACGGTTAACAGCCAATGTGAAGTTCGCAACCGGCACCCCATTTGGGGTATAGCGCAAATCCGGGTCTTTAGTTAATCGGCCTACTAATACTACTCGGTTCATCATCAGAATCAACCTCTTCCCGATTTACTATTCTTACATTGTTCCACGTGGAACATTTATTTCTGTTTATTTTTCTTCTTCTTTAATTACGATATGACGAATGATATCATCGTTGATTTTAGCAAGACGATCAAATTCCTGAACAGCTTCAGCATTCGCATTTGTATGGATTAAGCGGTAATATCCTTCACGGAAATCCTCAATCTCATATGCCAAGCGACGCTTGCCCCAATCTTTTGATTCGATGATTTCAGCCCCTTCAGAAGTAAGAATATTATCGAAACGTTCTACAACAGATTGTTTCGCTTCCTCTTCAATGTTCGGGCGAATGATGTACATAATTTCGTACTTTTTCATCAATGATCCACCTCCTTATGGTCTGTGCGGCCCTCAAAAAATAATCAAGGGCAAGGAGCAACTTTCATTACTCACAGATAAAAATTATAACATAAAGGTACTCATAAGACAAATAATACTTCTTACATTTTAAGATTCTAATAAATCGCTAATAAATCGTTCTTTTATCATTATAGAACATACGTTCCAATTAATCAACATATTGCTCAATGAAAGTTCAACATCACACAAATAAAAAGCCATGCTCGCCTTTACAGCTTGCATGGCTTTCAAATTATTCTTCTTCATTATCATGAAAATTTCTGGATGGATTGAAGGTATGATCTAGATCTAGATCTGGATCTTCGGCAAATTCCGTTCCATAGTTAGGCTGAACGCCTGTTCCTTCATCTAGAACTGGACTTGTATAACGTTCACTTTCGTCCGCTTCCTCCCGATCGAAGAAATATGACAAGCAAATAAGGCCGCTTAGTCCAACTAAGGTATAAATGAACCGCGATAAGCCCCCTCCAAATATAGTTGCCACGATGTCAAACCTAAATAATCCGATCAATCCCCAGTTGATAGCACCAATAACGACCAAAGCTAAGGCAATTTTACGTAGTGTGCTCAAGCAGAACACCCCCTTTTTTCTTCAAAGAATCAACAGTAGCAATTGCTGTTGATTCTGTACTATTATTTGAAGATAAAAGGTGCTTTATACTGTTTAGAGCACGTTTTATTTTTTAGCGATGGCAGACTGGTCTCTCAACATAAACTTTTGTAGCTTGCCACTAGCATTCCGCGGAAGCTCCTCCATGAATTCATAACGACGCGGCCTTTTATAACGAGCAAGACGATTATTTTCTGTACAAAAGTTATCCAACTCCTCAGCCGTTATAGAAGGGTCTTTTTTCACCACGAAAGCAACCACCCTTTCTCCCCACATTTCGTCCGGCTCACCGACGACAGCGGCATCCAAAACCCCGGAATGTTCAAATAGGACATCCTCAACTTCCCTTGAATAAATGTTTTCACCGCCCGAAATAATCATATCTTTCACACGGTCACTCACCCACAAAACGCCTTCTTTATCCATGTATCCAATATCTCCCGAATGATACCAGCCTTCATACATTGCTTCTTTTGTGGCATCTGGAAAGTTAAAATACCCCAGCATGGTACTTGGGCCTTTCACGATGATTTCTCCCAGCTCCCCAGGAGAACAAATATCCTGCGGATCAGATGGTGCTCCTTCTTTTACTTTAACCACTCTTATTTCATGATTGATCAAAGGCTTTCCAGCAGCTCCTGATTTAGATAGCTGCTCATCATCATACAACACTGATATAGCTGGCCCCATCTCAGTCATCCCATATGCCTGAAATAAATCAATTTCCAAAGCATTATTTACTTTTTTGACAAGGGCCGGAGCCATAGGAGCTCCACCGTAAAGACCTGCACGTAGGCTTGAAAAATCTGCTTCTGTTAAATCTTCACGCAGCATCATATTCCACATTGTCGGTGCAGCAAAAAAATGAGTGATTCTTTCCTCTTTTATAACCTGAACAAGCTCCTTTGCATCAAAATGATGCATAATAATATTAGAACCACCCATCATAAGACGTGGAAGGAAGGCACAATGGAGTTCAGCGCAGTGAAACATAGGTGCTACACTCAGCCCCCTCTCCTTTTTTGTCACACGCATAACAGCCGACATGATGAGACTTTGATCTACCATATTGCGGTGGGAATGAATGACTCCTTTAGGCATTCCTGTCGTCCCGGAAGTATACATGATGGCATAGGGATCATTTTCATTAAGTTCACAAGCTGGTCTCTCGGTCGAAACACTGGATATTTCCTCATCATAATCCTTTGCAAATGAACCAGGATCATCAATGCACCAAAACTGGATATCCGAAATGAGTTGAGCCGCATACGTAACTGTACTGCTCGTTGCTTTTTCAAACAGCACAATTTTCGGGGTTGCATCGCTTAAAATGAATTTCAATTCCTTTCCTGTCAGGCGAAAATTGATGGGATTGAAAATAGCGCCGATTTTCATGCAGGCAAACAGAGTCGTCGCGAATTCGGCGGTATTGTACAAAACAGTAGATACCCTGTCTCCTTTTTCAACTCCCGCATGTCTGAAGGCATTGGCAAGCTTGTTCACCTCCAGATCCCAATCCCGATAGGTCCAGCTTTTTCCTAATCTTCGATCCACAAGCCCTTCCTTTAAGGGAAACTTTGCAACAGTCTGCTCAAATACATCTCTGAGTGTAGGTCCTCCCATATTTACCACTCCCTGTATTGAAATTTACTGTTCAAGTCTTTCTATTATGGTCGCGTTCGCCATGCCGAAACCTTCACAAATCGCCTGAAGTCCGTATTTCTTATTCTGCCTTTCCAATTCATGAACCAATGTTGTCATGATCCTCGCCCCGCTTGCACCAAGTGGATGTCCTAGCGCAATTGCACCTCCATTGACATTTAATTTTTCCGGGTTCGCTCCAGTTTCCTTCAACCATTGGAGTGGAACAGAAGCAAAAGCCTCATTTACTTCAAATAAATCTATATCTGAAAGGTTCATTCCAGCTTTCTTCAACGCTTTCTCCGTTGCTGCTACTGGCCCTGTCAGCATTAAGGTGGGGTCAGACCCCACTACTGACCTAGAAATAACTTGAAAACGAGATTTTACCCCAAGTTCTTCCGCCTTTTCCCTAGACATGAGCAATATAGCTGCAGCTCCATCGCTGATTTGGCTCGCATTACCTGCAGTTATTTTTCCATTTTTTAAAAAAGGAGGTTCTAAAGATCCGAGTTTTTCCAATGATGTATGTTCACGGGGACCCTCATCGTTATTCATCCTTCCACTTTCAGTAGTGATTTCCATGATTTCACGATTAAATCGGCCTTCCTTCATGGCTCTTACAGCCTTTTCATGGCTCTTCAAGGAAAAATAGTCGAGCTCTTCTCTTGAAAATCCCCACTGCTCCGCAATCCGTTCCGCCGACAGCCCTTGGTTGATTATTTCATAGCGATCTGTTAGCTGTTTACTGTTTCTAGCTCCTTGCAAATTTGATAGCATGGGAACTCGCGACATACTCTCCACTCCGCACGCTATAACAACCTCCATATCTCCACTTAAAATCGCTTGGCAAGCAAAATGGACAGCCTGCTGGCTTGAACCACATTGTCTGTCAAGGGTGACTCCTGGAACTGTCGTCGGATATCCTGCTATCAATACAGCGAGCCTTGCAATATCATTTGCTTGTTCGCCTGCCTGTGTAACGCAGCCGGCAATGACATCTTCCACATGACTTGCTTCAACGCCGGCCCGTTCCGTAATTTCCTTTAAAACCATGGCAAGCAGCTCGTCCGGGCGTGTTTGGCTTAACATCCCGTTTCTTTTTCCAACTGGTGTCCTTACCGCTTCAACAATCACAACTTCCCTCAAACAATTCTCCTCCTTAATTGTTAGAAAGCGCTTACTATTCCTTTCGATAAACTCTCGGCATTTTCCTTCTAAAGTTAAGTGAATTTTGCATTTAGTTATCATAGCAAACAGCTGACTTTATCAAAATATGTGAATCCGCACTGAATATGCTTCATTCAGCTTTACATCAAAAGAATACTCCCACATCAATATCGTCTATTTTATCTATATAATTACAATGGAAAAACGGCTGCTAACCTAGCGGCCGTCCAAAATAAATCGGGTTCCTCATTTTACTGGAAGTAAATGGAGGAACCCAAAATGATTTAGAAATATACCTTGATTAAAAAGGTTGATGCAAATGGCTCAAACATTAAAACGGAAATGGATAACATCGCCATCCTGCACCAAATATTCTTTTCCTTCCAAACGCACTTTTCCTGCTTCTTTTGCAGCGGTCATAGATCCAGCATCCCGTAAATCTTCGTAGGAAACTGTTTCAGCGCGAATAAATCCTTTTTCAAAATCCGTATGGATAATTCCGGCACATTGCGGAGCTTTCATTCCTTTTTTGAATGTCCACGCACGGACTTCTTGCTCCCCAGCTGTAAAATAAGTAGCTAATCCCAAAAGATGATAGGCTGCACGAATTAACTGGTCTAATCCAGATTCCTCTATTCCCAATTCTTCAAGGAACATCGCCTTCTCATCATCATCCAGCACTGCGATCTCTTCTTCGATTCTAGCACTGATGATAATGACTTCCGCGTTATCTTTTTCCGCATAGTCCATCACTTTTTTCACATATTCATTGCCTGATGGATCAACCAAATCGTCTTCTCCGACATTCGCTACATATAAAACAGGCTTGCTTGTCAGTAAATGAAGTTGTTTGACAATTTTAAGCTGGTCATCGGAAAAATCAATGGCTCTTGCCGGCTGGTCAGATTCGAAAGCGGCTTTCAATTTGCTCAACACTTCAAATTCCGCCATGGCCTCTTTGTCTTTTTGCTTCGCCATTTTTTCAACTCGGCCAATGCGTTTTTCAACAGATTCCAAATCTGCCAAAATCAATTCGAGATTGATCGTCTCAATGTCATCAATCGGATCTACTTTTCCCGATACATGCGTGATGTCGCCATCAGCAAAACAGCGAACGACGTGGCAAATAGCATCCACTTGGCGGATATGGGACAAGAATTTATTTCCGAGTCCTTCCCCTTTGCTCGCGCCTTTGACGATTCCGGCAATATCAGTGAATTCAAAAGCCGTTGGTACAGTTTTCTTCGGCTTGACAAGTTCAGTCAACTTTTGGAGACGGTCATCCGGAACTTCGACGATTCCGACATTAGGGTCGATCGTACAGAATGGATAGTTCGCCGCTTCCGCTCCCGCTTTCGTAATTGCATTGAATAAGGTTGACTTGCCTACGTTTGGCAAACCAACAATCCCTGCTGTTAGGGCCATTTCGGTCACTCCTCTTTGTCGGGACAGGCTCTGCCCCCAATCCATTCATAATTATAGAGACTGAAAGGAAAAAGCGCAAGGTGAATTGCAGTAGCTTTGCCCCATACAAGAGTAAAAACCGCTAGCTCTCCGTCCTTTCAATAGAAAAAGCATGACGGTCACTCCTCATGCTTTTCTAAAATCTTTTTCATTTTTCTTGTGAACTCCCGCCTTGGGAGCATAACGCTATGTCCACAGCCTTCGCATTTTATCCGGATATCCATCCCCATTCGTATAATCCGCCAACGATTGGTTCCACATGGATGAGGTTTTTTCATTTCAACAACGTCTTGAAGGTTAAATTCCTTTTTTTCCATTCTTATCCCCCTTGCCGGTCACTAAAATGATTGTTTTTTGGGTGATCGCTCCCTTGCATCATCACAATGCGCTGATATGGAACTTCCACCTGTTGTGCATCTAATTCAAGTTTGATTGCCTTTCGAAGCTCCCTTGCAATAAAGGCATTTTGAAGCGGCAACGTCTCCGCAGTTACCCGTAGGACAATTTCAGATGCACCTAATTGCTGGACCCCAAGCACGCTGGGCGTCCCAACAATTTGTTCATATTTTTGCGGCATTGTTTTCAGCAAATCTTCCATCAAAACTTCCACTTTTTTCAAATCTGCCTGATAACCAAGATAAATATCTACAACTGCTACACTATTGTGAAGCGAAAAATTCGTCACTTCTGTAATATTGCCATTTTGAAGAATGTAGAGCTCACCTGTCCAGTTCAATATTTTCGTTGTCCGAAGCCCAATTTCTTCGACGGTTCCTTCAAATTCTCCAATTCGAACATAGTCTCCAACGGAAAATTGGTCTTCAAAGATGATGAAAAATCCGCCAATAACATCTTTCACAAGGTTCTGAGCGCCAAAGCCAACGGCAAGTCCCAGAATGCCCGCACCTGCCAGAATTCCTTTTACATCAATTGATAATGCCGAAAGAATTGTGACGATAGCAATAAAATAAACCGTATACGCTAGGATATTTTGCAACAGTTTGACAAGCGTTGCCTCACGCCTCTCCGAAAATTGCATCGGCACATTGGATCTTCTTTTGAATATTCTTCCAATCGCAGCCTTTCCGACTCGTATGACGATGGTAGACAAAATTATAATAATGATAATTTTTAAAGCGATCAAACCATAATTGATCCATAATTCAGGGTTGGTCAGCTTTTTTAACAATATATTCGTTTCCTTCTCGAAATCTGGAAGTTGCTTCATTTTTGTTCACCTGATCCACTTCTTGAATTCATTCCTTTATTTTAACAATAAATGATGCCCCTTTCCAATCATAAAAAGTCTTCTCTTGCCCATCTCCATGTATAGAAAAGGGTAGTTCTTCGTATACTGATTAGCAAATATAGAAATTGAACGGTCTACTATGACAAGTGCTAAGGGGGATTGGAGTGGAGCAACAGAATATAATTGATACTATTGTACATTTTGAGGATCAAACAGCGATTCATAAAATATCCGATGCTCTTTTGGATCTTCTTCCCTCACAGAAAAATCAGCCTGTCATCATCATTTGCATTGGAACAGATCGGTCAACCGGGGATTCACTCGGACCATTAATCGGATCTTTCTTATCTGAAGCCGGGACGAATTTCTTTCATGTTTACGGGACATTGGAGAATCCCGTACATGCCATGAACTTGAAGGAAATTTTGAAGTATGTAAAAAGCACCTACAAAAATCCTTTCATCATTGGTATAGACGCTTGTTTGGGCAGAATGGAAAGTATCGGAGAAATCAAGGTTGGCACAGGTCCCATTAAGCCTGGAGCTGGGGTAAATAAAAAGCTCCCGGAAGTAGGAGAAGCTTTTATTACAGGCATTGTCAATATGGCGGGACATATGGAATTCGTCGTACTCCAAAATACACGTCTAAACCTCGTGATGAAGCTAGCGAAAAAAATATCCGCAGCCCTTGTCGAAGCCGATAGAATCTACGACAAAAAAAGAACCTTCCAGTCAATCGGTTTCAACCTTGTCAAAAGAAAACCAGCAAAATAGCAGGGGTCTGACCCCCACTGCTTTAACGCATTACCGTGGTGGGGGTCAGACCCCTCCCAGTTTATTCGCTTAACCCCATTATTTCTAAAATACGTTCCAAATCTTCCGGGGAAAGAAACTCGATTTCGATTTTCCCCTTTTTCTTATTCTGACTAATTGTCACCGTTGTTCCGAATTTTTCTCTCAGATGATCTTCCCGTTCCCTTATGAAAACGTCTTTCTTAACGGCTTTCTTTTTTGTTTCACGTGGAACATTTTCATTGAGTCTCTGGATTAGCCGCTCTAATTGACGGACGTTTAGTTCTTCTTTTATCGTCTGCTCCGCTACGGAAAGCATCTTGTTTTTCTGCTTAAGTCCAAGCAATGTCCTTCCATGACCCATTGTTAATTTTCCATCGGTAATCAGCTTTTGGATTTTTGGAGGCAATGTCAGTAACCTAACATGGTTAGCAATATAAGGCCTGCTTTTTCCAAGTCTTCTGGCAAGGTCTTCCTGTGTAACGCCAAGCTTGTCCATTAACGTTTGATAAGCCGCCGCTTCTTCCATTGGCGTCAGGTCCTCACGTTGCAAGTTTTCCAACACAGCAAGCTCCATCATTTGAGAATCATTAAATTCTCGGACCACTGCAGGGATTTTTTTGAACTGTGCGGCTTTTGCTGCACGAAATCGCCTTTCCCCTGCAACAATTTCATATCCTTTTCCGCTTTTCCTTACGATAATCGGCTGTAAAATGCCGTGCTCCTTAATGGATTCCTTGAGCTCATCAATCGCTTCAGCGGAAAAAATTTTCCGTGGTTGATAGGGATTAGGCTTAATTTCGGTCAATTGGATTTCTCGGACCGTCTCCTCTGACCCTACATCCACATCTATGTTCGCAAACAAAGCATTAATGCCTTTTCCAAGTCCTTTAGCCAATTTCAGCCACTTCCTTTGCGAGTTCTAAGTAAACTTCCGCTCCCCTTGATCTAGGATCATAAATGATGATTGGCTGCCCGTGACTTGGCGCTTCACTCAGCCTGATATTTCTTGGAATCACTGTTTGGTAGACTTTATTTTGAAAGTATTTCTTCACTTCCTGAATCACTTGGAGACCAAGATTAGTCCGGGCATCTAGCATCGTTAACAACACACCCTCGATCATCAGCTCTTGATTTAAATGTTTTTGCACAATCCGAACTGTATTTAATAACTGACTGAGTCCTTCCAACGCATAATATTCGCATTGTACCGGTATTAACACTGAATCAGATGCCGTCAAAGCATTAATTGTCAGTAATCCGAGTGATGGAGGGCAATCTATCAAAATAAAATCATATTGATCCCTTACTTCATCCAAGGCGCGTTTTAAACGAACTTCCCTTGAGATAGTCGGAACCAACTCAATTTCAGCCCCTGCCAATTGAATGGTTGATGGGACCACTGACAGATTTTCCACCGCCGTCTCCTGGATTACCTTTTTAATATCTGCATCATCAACAAGCACGTCATAGACGCATTCGTTGACATCCCCTTTATCAACTCCCGCTCCGCTCGTCGCATTGCCTTGCGGGTCTATATCTACAATTAATACTTTTTTTCCGATGTAAGCCAAACAGGCCCCTAAATTGATAGAGGTGGTCGTTTTTCCGACGCCCCCTTTTTGGTTGGCTATGGAAATAATCTTTCCCAACAATTTCACCTACCCCTTACTTCCTACGAAAATTGTTCGCACCTAATCTATTTTAACAAATAATACGCCGCATTTAATCTTAAATCCTAAAATATTTAAAACATCGTTTGTCACTTATCAAAAAGTAGTAGCCAACCATTTCTCAAACTATAAAAATACAGAAACAGTACTTTGATTTGAAAACATGCATGTAAAAAAATAAAAAACCAGCTCTCTATTAAAAGAGCCGGATTTCCAATTTAGCAATTCATAAGGTGTTGAAAATATTATACAAAAACTAAGCCAATAAACAAATAGGCCATACTAGCAATTACCGCAACAGCTAGAGAATAAGGAATCCTGATAAATATGCATTATCAGGATTCTAATCTATCCAAAAGAAAGCTCGATATTCATCTATAATACGATAAAACATCTTAAATAATAGCAAGTAGATACATTCTTATTTTTTTGGAATTTTAATCGTAATTTGGTAGTATTGATCGAAATCTTCCTCGGTGGAATCCAGTTTAATTCCTGTATCAGCTACCATAGAAAGCGACTGGCGAATCGTATTGACAGCAATCCGCATATCTTTGCTGATCGCTTTCCGCCTTTTGGCGGGTTTAGGCTTGTCGCTCGATAAAATCTTGTCCACCTGCTCTTCCGTCTGTTTGACATTCAGATTTTTCTCAATAATGACTTCCATTAATTTAATTTGTTTCTCTGCGTCTTTTAATGGAATCAAAGCACGGGCATGGCGCTCAGTGATTTCCTTTTTTAAAAGACCTTCCTGTACTTCTTCCGGAAGTTTAAGAAGACGAAGTTTGTTTGCCACAGTAGACTGACCTTTTCCCAGTCTCTGAGCCAATGCTTCCTGCGTCAAATTATGAAGCTCCAGCAGCTTTCCGTATGCTAGGGCTTCTTCAATAGGAGTCAGCTCCTCCCTTTGCAGGTTCTCTATCAATGCGACGGAGGCAGTCTCCGTGTCATTCATATTTTTAATAATCGCGGGTATTTCATCCCAGCCAAGCATCTTGACAGCGCGAAATCGCCGTTCACCCGCAATAATTTCAAATTGTTCATTTTCTGCTTCTCTGACGACAATCGGCTGGATGATTCCGTGTGTATGGATCGTACGGGCTAGTTCCTCTATTTTTGACTCATCAAAAATAGTCCGTGGTTGAAACCGGTTCGGAGTAATGGCGGAAACAGAAATATTCCTAACTTCTTCCCGTTCTACCAAATCTTCTGCCTCTCTCTCATTCTCTACAGGCAGCTCTTTATCACCCAAGCCAAAAAAACGCGAGAAAGGATGTTTCATCCTTCTACACCACCTTGAAATAGTAACTCCCTTTTATACATCATACTATTTTTTTAGCTATTTTTCCTGCCGTATTTAAAAAAGCAGGAAACAGCTAAGCAACAACTCTAGTTAAACTTAAAATATATAAAAAATTATTCCAATGGCAATTTATTGGGAGTCCCTGGCTTTCGTGGGAATTTTTTAGGTGTTTTTTTCACCTTCTCCACGATAATAATATTACGCTCACTTTCTTCGATCGGCAGTTGGAAAGAATGGACATCCACTAATTTTCCACCAAGCTGCTTGAACGCTTTTTCACTAGCGGCAAGTTCCTCTTCTGCATTAGCCGCCTTTAGAGCAACGAATAGGCCATCCCGTTTGACAAGCGGCAAGCAAAGTTCACTCAAAACTGACATTCTTGCAACAGCACGTGCCGTCACTATATCAAACTGCTCACGGAACTCTTCTTTTTTCGCAAAAGTTTCCGCCCTATCATGAAAAAAGAATGTGTCGTTAAGCTCCAATTCCTTTGCAAGCTCACCTAGAAAAGTGATTCGTTTTTTCAATGAATCTACAATCGTTACTTTAATATCCGGAAAGCAGATTTTCAGTGGAATACTTGGAAAGCCGGCACCTGCTCCTACATCACAAAGCGATAAAGTTTGATTAAAATCGAGAAAAAAAGCGGCACTCACCGAATCATAGAAGTGTTTTAAATACACTTCATCATGATCGGTGATGGCTGTTAGATTCATTTTTTCATTCCACTCTACAAGGAGCTTGTAATAAAGTTCGAATTGTTCCAACTGGCGGGAACTCAATTCGATGCCTTTGTTCTTTAATTGTTCCGTAAATTGCTCAATATTCATTTAGTTGACCCTTTCTTAAGCATATTGAGGGATAATCGCCTATCGGCCACCTCCGATAAGCTTCAGACGGCAGAGGCTTGGGGTCGCCTCTAAGCGGCCGTCTTCCGCTTTTCTTATACCCGGGCAATTTTTCCATGCTCAATATACACTAAAAGGATGGAAATATCTGCCGGATTAACTCCTGAAATGCGGGACGCTTGAGCTATGGAAAGCGGACGCACTTTGTTCAGCTTCTGCCGTGCCTCTGTTGCAATTCCACTGATGGCATCATAATCAATATCTTCAGGTATCTTCTTATTCTCAAGTTTTTTCAGTTTTTCCACCTGTTGCAAAGATTTCTCGATATAGCCATCGTATTTGATCTGAATTTCCACTTGTTCAATCACATCTTCAGGCAGCTCTTTTTCAGCAGGTATCAACTGGACAATATGAGAGTACTTCATTTCAGGCCGCTTCAACAAATCGGATGCACGAATCCCGTCTTTCAATTCGCTTCCACCTGCTTCTCGGATAAGCGCCTGTGTTTGTTCATTCGGCTTTAAAATTGTTTTCTGCAGGCGTTTGATTTCTGTTTCAATATCCGCTTTTTTCCTCATGAATTTCTCATATCTTTCCTGGGAAATCAATCCGATTTCATGTCCTATATCTGTCAGACGAAGATCGCAATTGTCCTGGCGGAGCAAAAGCCGGTATTCTGCACGTGAAGTTAGCAACCGATAAGGCTCGTTTGTTCCTTTTGTGACAAGATCATCAATTAAGACACCGATATAAGCGTCTGAGCGGCTTAAAATTACTTCAGCTTTTCCAAATATATTTCTTGCCGCATTAATTCCCGCCATTAATCCTTGAGCCGCTGCCTCTTCATACCCGGATGTACCGTTAATCTGTCCTGCAGTGTATAGATTTTTAATTTTTTTCGTTTCCAATGTTGGCCAGAGCTGAGTAGGTACGATTGTATCATATTCAATAGCATATCCCGGTCTCATCATCCGAGCATTTTCTAATGCTGGAATTGTTTTGAGCAGCTTATGCTGTATTTCTTCCGGCAAACTGGTTGATAACCCCTGAACATACACTTCATTTGTATGCCGTCCTTCCGGCTCCAAGAAAATTTGATGGCGCGGCTTGTCACTAAAGCGTACTACCTTATCTTCAATGGAAGGACAGTAGCGGGCGCCTGTTCCTTTGATCATTCCTGAAAACATCGGGGATCGATGCAGGTTTTCATCAATTAGTCTGTGGGTATGTTCATTCGTATACGTTAGCCAGCAAGGTAACTGGTCAGTGATCATTTTCGTTGTGTCATAGCTGAATGCCCTTGGTTCCCTATCTCCTGGCTGGATCTCCGTCAAACTATAATCAATTGTCTGGCTGTTGATCCGCGGCGGCGTTCCCGTTTTAAAGCGCTCCATTTCAAAGCCAAGCTCTTGCAAATGTTCCGAAAGCTTGATAGAGGGCTGCTGATTATTTGGGCCGCTTGAATATTTCAATTCACCCAAAATGATTTCACCACGAAGGAACGTTCCCGTTGTGATGACAACAGCTTTGGAGCGGTAAATAGCGCCTGTCATTGTAACAACACCATGGCAGATCCCGTCTTCTACAAGCAGCTCGTCGACCATGCCCTGATGCAAAGTCAGATTTGGTTCATTTTCAAGTGTATTTTTCATTTCATGCTGATATTGGAACTTGTCTGCCTGTGCCCGCAACGCTTGGACCGCCGGCCCTTTTCCGGTATTCAGCATTCTGATTTGAATAGCGGTTTTGTCGATGTTTTTACCCATCTCACCACCAAGAGCGTCAATTTCCCTGACGACAACACCTTTAGCCGGACCGCCGATGGACGGGTTACACGGCATGAAAGCGACCATATCCAGATTGATCGTAATCATCAAAGTTTTTGCACCCATTCTGGCAGCAGCCAGTCCTGCTTCACATCCAGCATGCCCTGCTCCTATTACAATGATGTCATATTGACCTGCTTCAAATTGCTGCATCCTTCTTACCTCCTTTAAATTATTTTCCTAAACAAAATTGAGAGAATAGCTGATCAATCAAACTATCCTGTACCGTATCTCCGATAATTTCGCCAAGCAGTTCCCATGTTCTTGTCATATCGATTTGGACAATATCAATTGGAGTACCCGCTGCGATACCTCCTTGCACATCTTCTATTGCTTGAAGCGCCTGATGTAAGAGCGCGATATGCCGACTGTTTGAAACATATGTGATATCACCGGCTTCCAATTCTCCATGGAAAAACATCTCTGCTATCGCCTGCTCCAGATCGTCAATGCCTTCTTCCTGCAGCAATGAAGTAGTGATGACCCGATGCTTACCTGCGACTTTCTTGACTTGTTCCATATCTATTTTCCGTGGCAGATCCGTCTTATTGACAATCACAATGACATCCATGCCGTCGACAGCTGCAAACAGCTGCTCATCCTCCCGGGTGAACGGTTCAGCTGAATTCAGCACAAGTAAAATCAAATCTGCTTCCTTAAGAACCTTTCTTGACCGCTCAACGCCGATTCTTTCCACTATATCTTCTGTTTCCCTTATCCCCGCTGTATCCACTAAGCGTAAAGGTACTCCACGCACGTTCACATATTCTTCAATGACGTCCCTTGTTGTTCCCGGAATATCCGTAACAATCGCTTTATTTTCCTGAACAAGACTATTAAGCAGTGATGACTTGCCGACATTCGGACGACCAATAATGACCGTCGATAGTCCTTCACGCAATATTTTACCTTGTTCAGCTGTTTTTAGTAATTTGTTTATCTCTTTTTGAATATGATCCGCTTTTTCAGTTAACATGCGGTGCGTCATTTCTTCCACATCATCATATTCAGGATAGTCGATATTCACTTCTACATGTGCCAAAGTTTCAAGAATTTCTTGACGCAAACCAGTGACTAATTTAGAAAGACGCCCTTCCATTTGATCCAGAGCCACATTCATTGCCTTGTCTGTTTTTGCACGGATTAAATCCATCACAGCTTCCGCCTGAGATAAATCGATTCTTCCATTTAGAAATGCTCTTTTGGTAAATTCCCCAGGTTCTGCAAGACTTGCCCCGTTGTTCAACACCAATTGAAGCACACGGTTAACGGACACCATCCCACCGTGGCAATTGATTTCCACAACATCTTCTTTCGTATATGTTCGTGGTGCCCTCATGACACTTACCATTACTTCCTCTATCGTTTCCTCTGTTGTCGGCCGGATGAGCCGTCCATAATGAATCGTATGGGAAGCGACCTCTTTCAACCTCTTTCCACTTGCACCTCGAAAGATTTTGTCCGCTATCTCAACTGCTTCCTCACCACTAATCCGGACGATGGCGATTCCGCCTTCTCCAAGCGGCGTGGAAATTGCCGCTATCGTATCAAAATCCAACATGCTCACCACTTCTTTTAAAAAATATATTTAAATAAATCCACAGTAAATTTATCGTCCAAAACCACCGGCCCTATCCACAAGCTAAAAGCCGTACTCTTTATTTTAACTTATCCACATGTGAATAACAATGCGATAGAATTACGTTTTTTTCAAAAAATAATGAGATAGAAAGCAGAAGGATTTCACAAAGGAGTTAGTACTTCCTGTATGTCATAGACACATAAAAGCTTAATATTTTATACAAAAAAACACCTCCCATATTTGGGAGATGTCATTTCGGCTGGATCACAACATATCGATTCGGCTCTTCCCCTTTGGAAATCGTCTCGACATCTGCGTTGTCAGCAAGTATTGTATGTATGATTTTTCGTTCATAATTGGGCATGGGCTCCAGTGAAACCGGCTCTCCTATCTGCATTGCTTTGGAGGCAAGCCTTTTGGCAAGACGCACGAGCGTTTCCTTTCGCCTATCCCTGTAATCTTCCGGATTCAGAATCACTCTTATATAATGGGATGAATGCCGGTTGGCTACAAGCTGCGTCAAATATTGTAAGGCATTCAGAGTCTGCCCTCTTTTTCCAATAAGCAAGCCCATCTTTTCGCCCGAAATATTGAACAAAACATTGCGATCATCTTTTTCAACAATGTCCATTTCCGCTTCAATTCCCATATTTTGAACGATGTCTTGTAAAAACTGCTTTGCTGATTCGATAGCACCCGGTTTCGCTGTCACCTCAACGACAACCGGGCGTGATCCAAACAGTCCAAATAATCCTCTTTTTCCTTGGTCAATAATGTTGACTTCCACTTGATCTTCTGTAGTTTCTAGTTGAGCCAAAGCCGATTGTACTGCCTCTTCCACGGTTGATCCGGTTGCAGTGACTTGTCTCACTTCTTCGTTCCCCTCACCTTTCCGTCTTTGGCAGCTGTGCTATCAACAACCGGGGGCTTAATAAAATACGTCTGAACAATCATGAAGATATTACCGACCACCCAGTATAACGAAAGCGCTGCTGGAAAATTGATTGCAAAGATCATAATCATGACCGGCATAATGTAAAGCATCATTTGCATTTGTGGATTAGCACCTTCTGTACCAGCCATCATAAGCTTTTGCTGTAGGAAAGTCGTAACCCCAGCAATGACTGGTAGTATGTAGAAGGGATCTGGTGCACCCAAGTCAAACCAAAGGAATGTATGAGTCGCAATTTCTTCAGTTCTGATAATAGCCTGATAGAAACCGATCAGAATCGGCATTTGAATTAACAGTGGGAAACAACCCGCAAGCGGGTTAACATTATGCTTTTGGAAAAGCTGCATCATTTCCTGCTGTAGCTTTTGCTGCGTTTGTGCATCTTTGGAACTATATTTCTCTCTCAACTTCTGCATTTCCGGCTGCAGCACCTGCATTGCTTTTGAATTCTGTGTCTGCTTAATCATCAGCGGCAGGATTGCTAAACGAATCAGTAATGTAACAATCACAATTCCCAATCCGTAGCTATTTCCTAAAAGCTCGGAAGTATTTGTAATGAGCCATGATAAAGGATAAACAATATATTTGCTCCAAAAACCAGTGCTTTCAGCTGTGATGGGCACAGGGTCATTGATTGTTGAGCAGCCCGCTGCTATGACTACAAATGCAAGCAATGTAGTCATGAGTAGTATTCTTTTTTTCAAACTTCATATCCTCCCTGTGTAAGAAAATAACCCTGTAAGGGCATTAGATATGGTCTCTCGGTTATTTTAACACTTTTTATTGCCGCTGTTGATTAAAATCATTTTTATTTTTTTCATGTTTTGTCTTTTTCAGACTTTTCCCAAGCCGGAGGACATGTTCTAGGCTTTTTTTTATTGAATGATAATCCATTTCGGCCGCCGGTTTCCTGGCGATGATGACAAAATCCTTATTGTGGCTGATTTGCTCCTCAAGCTCATGAAAAGCTTGGCGTATACAGCGCTTGATCCTATTCCTCATAACTGCATTTCCAATCTTTTTGCTCACAGATAGACCGATCCTGAAATGGTTCTGTTCCTCTTTTTCCAGCATATATATGACAAACTGTCTGTTTGCCACTGATTTTCCTTTTTTAAACACTGCTTGAAATTCTGCATTTTCCTTGATTCTAAATGCTTTTTTCATACCTCCACCTCAACAAAGAAAAGCGCAAATGCCTGTCCAGCAATGTTGATATTGAAATGCCTATGATGAGATAAAAGATCAGGAAGTCTCAAGGGTACCTGTCGATCAGTCCAAGCTCTAGCGAACTCTAAAAAATATGTAGCTTGTAGCATTGAGGTATCCTCTCCATCAAGACCAACCATGACTTATCAGCCTTCAAGTCATAATGTGCTGGAATTAGACAGTTCTTCGGCACTTTTCTAATTAGAAAAAAGACCACTGAGACGTTTCAGTGGTCTACGCTGACAATACTTTTCTTCCTTTACGACGACGAGCTGCTAAAACTCTACGACCTGTTTTTGAGCTCATTCTTGCACGGAAGCCATGAACCTTGCTTCTTTTTCTTCTATTTGGTTGGAATGTTCTTTTCATTTATGACACCTCCTCGAGGATTTAAACAATCACAGGTTAGACAGTCTTTCTAATTATAAAGATGTGATTCAATGATTGTCAACCTCTCATTTTTATTTTTCTGCAGATCCAGCTTCCCCAAATTGATTCATTTTTCCTTGTGGATTATTTGTGAAATCATTTTTTCTTATTCACATCAATTATCGACAAGTTTTTCACATATTCTCTGACTGTTAATAATTTTTTTCTGGCAAAATTTATTAATGTGGATAATGCCTTCCGTTCATTGCAGTCCTTTGTTTTATTTGGTATGATTAAATTGTTTTTACTGTGGAGAGCTTTTCTTGTCCAATGTGTTATCCACAGATTGTGAATAACATGTGGATTGTTTATTCACTCGTTCTGAATATGATTGTCCACAATTAGTGGATATTGTCGAAAAGAACTCTTTCTACCATATTATATACTTTTCCACATTTACTGGACCCTCAAAAGGAAATCCAATTCTCGATATTAGTATGAAGCAAAGGAGGTACAGTATTGGAAAACCTGTCCGATCTTTGGGAAAAGGTGCTTGAAAAAATAGAAACGAAGATCAGTAAGCCGAGTTTTGATACATGGCTTAAATCCACGGAAGCACATGAACTTCAAGGCGATACTATGACAATCACTGTTCCCAATGAGTTTGCAAGAGACTGGCTTGAAGGCCGCTATACAAATTTAATCTCCAAAATTTTGTATGAGCTAGTTGGAGAAAATCTGAATATAAAATTCATTATTCCTCCTGATGCGGAAGAAGAACTGAAAAAAGAATCGACTCCAAGCTCAAGTTCTATCCAAGAAATAAAAAGAGAAGAAACATATCAAAGCATGCTTAATCCTAAATATACATTTGATACATTTGTCATCGGAGCGGGCAACCGCTTCGCTCATGCAGCATCTCTAGCGGTCGCCGAAGCGCCCGCAAACGCATATAATCCGCTTTTCATCTACGGAGGTGTCGGTTTGGGGAAAACCCATTTGCTTCACGCAATCGGCCATTATGTACTCGAACACAATCCGTCGGCAAAAGTGGTTTATTTATCTTCTGAAAAATTTACTAATGAGTTCATTAACTCGATTCGGGATAATAAAGCGGTCGATTTTAGAGATAAATATCGAAATGTGGATGTGCTTTTAATAGACGATATTCAATTTATAGCTGGAAAAGAACAAACACAAGAGGAATTTTTCCATACATTTAATACCCTTCATGAAGAAAGCAAGCAAATTATTATTTCAAGTGACAGGCCTCCTAAAGAGATTCCAACTTTAGAAGACAGACTGAGATCACGATTTGAATGGGGACTGATTACTGATATCACTCCTCCTGACCTAGAAACTAGAATCGCCATTTTACGGAAAAAGGCGAAAGCTGATGGTCTGGATATTCCAAATGAAGCCATGCTGTACATAGCGAATCAAATTGATACAAATATCCGGGAACTTGAGGGTGCACTCATCCGTGTTGTTGCCTATTCCTCGTTGATTAATAAAGATATTAACGCTGACTTGGCAGCTGAGGCATTAAAAGATATCATTCCTAGTTCAAAACCAAGGATCATTACCGTTTTGGATATTCAAAAAACAGTTGGTGCTGAGTTTAACGTTAAATTAGAAGACTTCAAGGCGAAAAAACGAACAAAGTCCATTGCTTTTCCAAGGCAGATTGCTATGTTCCTCTCCAGAGAACTGACAGACCTCTCTCTTCCTAAAATTGGGGAAGAATTTGGAGGACGGGACCATACAACAGTCATTCACGCCTATGATAAAATTTCAAAAATGATGGAATCTGATACAGAATTCCAAAACATCATTAACGGCATTCGCAACTCATTAAAGAATCCATAATGGGGATGGTGTGTATAAGTGTGCCTTGTTATTTCACATGATGTCCACATGTGAGTAACTTGTGTTTTTCAATCATTCACATACTTATCAACATATCCACAACCCCTACTACTATTACTACGAATTTTATTTTAAAAAAATGAATATATAAAGGCTGAAACGAGGGAAGAAATTATGAAGTTTATCATTCAGCGTAATCAGCTGATCAATAGTGTTCAACATGTCATGAGGGCCGTTTCTTCAAGGACCACCATCCCTATTCTGACTGGAATAAAGATTGTGGCTAACAACAATGGAATTATCTTTACAGGAAGTGACTCTGATATATCAATTGAGTCATTTATTCCTATTGAAGAAGATGACAATCAAATAATTGAAATGATACAAACAGGAAGTATTGTCCTTAATGCAAGGTTTTTCGGGGATATTGTCAGAAAGCTTCCAATGGATACAGTTGAAATCTCTACGGAAGACTCCCAACATGTACTCATTAAATCAGGGAAAGCAGAGTTCAATTTAAATGGGTTCGACCCTTCTGAATATCCACTCCTCCCTCAGATTTCAGAAGAAGATGTTTTTTCGATCCCAGGGGATCTCTTGAAAACAATGATTAGACAAACCGTATTTGCAGTGTCCACCTCAGAAATACGCCCCATCTTGACAGGTGTAAACTGGCAGATCGAAAATGGGAATCTTGTTTGTGTTGCTACAGATAGTCATCGACTTGCGAAGAAAACTTCGCCAATCGATATTCCAAAAGACATAAGCTATCAAACTGTCATTCCGGGAAAAAGCTTGCTTGAACTTAGTAAAATATTAGATGACAGCGATCAGCCTGTTCATATTGTTATTACGGACAACCAAATACTGTTTAAAACGAAAAACATTCATTTCTTTACTAGAAGATTGGAGGGGAATTATCCAGATACTTCCCGTCTGATTCCAACTGATTACAAAACAAATATTACACTTGATGGAAAAATGTTTAACGATGCCATAGACCGTGCCTCTTTGTTGGCTAAAGAAGAAAGAAATAACGTTGTTAAACTCGCCTCTCAGGGAGGAGGTATGTTGGATATATCTTCGAATACTCCTGAAATTGGCTACGTTTCAGAGGAGATCCCAATTGAAGTACTTGAAGGAGAAGAGCTGACGATATCCTTCAGCGCAAAATACATGATGGAAGCCTTAAGGGCTGTGGATGGAACCAATATAACAATCAGTTTCACAGGAGCGATGAGACCATTTATCATCCGTTCAGATGAAGACCCGTCCATTTTGCAATTAATTTTACCTGTCAGGACTGCTTAATAAAACCTGCCTTCCCGGCAGGTTTTTTCCTTTTGGGAACTTTTCTACCCTTTGTCATACTGTTAAATCTTTAGTAAAATAAAGATAGTAGATTACTTTATACGAAAAGAGTGAGAATGTGGAAACAAAAATCAAAATTGAGACGGATACCATTACGCTGGGACAGTTTTTGAAGCTTGCTGACTTGATTCAATCCGGAGGGATGGCCAAGTGGTTTTTAAGCGAACATACAGTCCTTGTAAATGGAGAACAGGAGCAGAGAAGAGGACGAAAGCTTGTGAAAGGCGATCTGCTTGAAATTACAGGGGTTGGAAGTTTCCTTGTTGTCCATTAAAGGATGTTGACTCGATGTATATTGAAGAACTGGAACTGGAAAATTATCGGAACTATGAACAACTCTCGCTATCTTTTGAAAATAAAGTAAACGTCTTTGTCGGAGAAAACGCCCAAGGTAAAACAAATGTCATGGAAGCAATCTACGTCTTGGGTATGGCCAAGTCCCACAGAACGTCCAATGATAAAGAATTGATACGTTGGGATGAGGAATATGCTAAAATGGAGGGTAGGGTCAAAAAGATAAACGGATCTGTCCCTTTGCAGTTAATTATTTCCAAAAAAGGGAAAAAAGCAAAATTTAATCATATTGAGCAGAGGAAGTTAAGCCACTATGTAGGAAATATGAATGTCGTCATGTTTGCGCCTGAGGATCTTCGGCTTGTCAAAGGGAGTCCTCAAACAAGGCGTCGTTTTATTGATATGGAGATTGGCCAGGTATCTCCGGTCTATCTTTATGATATCGGACAGTATCAAAAGATTTTGCAACAGCGGAATCATTATTTGAAACAGCTACAGACAAAACGGCAAACTGACCAGACATTTTTGGACATTTTAGATGAGCAATTTATCAGTGTAGCCATCAAAATTATTCAAAAAAGATTCGAATTCATCCATCTGCTGCAGGGATGGGCTAAACCGATTCATGCCGGCATTTCCCGCGGGCTGGAAACGCTGAGCATTCAATATAAACCCTCTTTGGATGTATCAGAAATGCTTGATTCGTCCACAATGATTACCGTATTTGAAGAAAAGATTTCATCGATCAGAGAAAGGGAAATTGATCGTGGAATTAGTCTAGTTGGCCCTCATCGGGACGATGTGAATTTTTTTGTCAATGGGCGTGATGTTCACACGTTCGGTTCACAGGGGCAACAACGGACAACCGCCCTTTCAGTGAAATTGGCTGAAATTGAACTGATTTATTCAGAAATTGGAGAATATCCGATTCTTCTGTTGGATGATGTACTATCAGAATTGGACGACTACCGCCAATCACATTTGCTCAATACGATTCAGGGGAAAGTCCAAACGTTCGTCACAACCACAACGACAAGCGGAATTGACCATCAGACAATTAAAGAGGCGGACAGTTTTTTTGTGCAAAACGGAACCATTACAAAAGCGCAATGAGGTGAACGCTAATGTATGTCCATTTGGGTGATGACGTGATGATCCGCTCTAGTGAAATCATCGCTATTTTAGATAAACAGACAGTCATGGATTCTGAAGAGATGAAGGGATTACTCGAAAAGAGGAAGTCCGAATTGATGAACATTTCAAACGGCGCCTTTAAATCCCTAGTCATTACTTCAACCCATATGTATCTTTCACCCATTGCAATTGCCACTTTAAGGAAAAAGGCGCTGAGCGGCGTACCGACGAACGGGTAAGGTTCATGAAATAGATGGAAAGTGCAGGTGAATCCTCAATGTCAATGGAACAAAAAGCATTGCAGGAACAAACGTATGATGAACATCAAATCCAGGTGCTGGAAGGGCTTGAAGCGGTCCGGAAACGTCCTGGAATGTATATTGGCTCCACAGGTATCAGAGGTCTTCATCATCTTGTGTGGGAAATAGTTGATAACAGTATCGATGAGGCCATGGCAGGCTATTGTGATGAAATAGTGCTTACCATCGAAGCTGATAACAGTATCACTGTTCAGGATAATGGGCGCGGAATCCCTGTTGGTATCCAAGAAAAAATGGGACGTCCAGCGGTAGAAGTCATTTTGACAGTACTCCATGCTGGCGGGAAATTTGGCGGCGGTGGGTATAAAGTATCCGGCGGCCTTCATGGCGTTGGCGCATCCGTTGTAAATGCGCTATCCAGTGAGCTGGAAGTATATGTTCATTTGAATGGGGAAATCCATTATCAAAAGTATGAACGTGGAGTCCCTCTTTTTGATTTGAAAGTGATCGGGGATACCGAAAGAACAGGAACAACTATTCATTTCAAACCTGATCCTGAAATTTTCACGGAATCAGTCGTATATGATTTTGAAATTCTTTCTTCTCGTACCCGGGAACTGGCTTTTTTAAACAAAGGGTTGAAATTGATTATCGAAGATAAGCGTGAGGAAGATCCGGCTGTAAAAGAGTATCACTACGAAGGTGGGCTCATTTCTTATGTAGAGCATTTAAACAGATCAAAAGAAGTTCTTCACGATGACCCGATCTACATTGAGGGTGAACGTGAAGACATATCAATTGAAATTGCCATGCAATATAACGATGGATATGCAAGCAACTTATACTCATTTGCGAACAATATCCATACGTATGAAGGCGGAACGCATGAATCTGGGTTTAAAGCTGCATTGACAAGGGTCATTAATGACTATGCGCGTAAAAGCCAAATCTTTAAAGAGAATGACAGCAATCTTTCCGGAGAAGATGTCAGGGAAGGCTTAACAGCCATTATTTCTATCAAACATCCAGACCCGCAATTTGAAGGGCAAACGAAAACGAAGCTAGGGAACTCGGAAGCGCGCGCCATAACTGACGCACTCTTCTCTGAACACTTTGAGAAGTTTTTATTGGAAAACCCGTCATTGGCAAGGAAAATTGTTGAAAAAGGCACTATGGCGGCTAGAGCGCGCATGGCTGCCAGAAAAGCGCGGGAGTTGACCCGACGTAAAAATGCACTGGAAGTTTCTCATCTTCCCGGCAAACTGGCTGATTGTTCTTCAAGAGATGCTTCGATTAGCGAATTATACATCGTTGAAGGAGATTCCGCTGGAGGATCAGCCAAACAAGGGCGTGATCGTCATTTTCAAGCCATTTTGCCTTTGAAAGGTAAAATTATCAATGTTGAAAAGGCGAGATTAGACCGGATTTTCTCCAATGCTGAGGTGCGTGCGATCATCACAGCACTTGGAACTGGGATCGGTGAAGAATTTGATATTTCAAAAGCAAGATACCATAAAGTTATCATCATGACGGACGCAGACGTGGATGGTGCCCACATCAGGACATTGTTGCTCACACTATTTTATCGCTACATGCGTCCGCTTGTTGAAGCTGGTTATATCTATATTGCTCAACCTCCTCTATTTAAAATTAGTCAAGGGAAAAAAGACATGTACACCTATTCTGAGCGTGAATTGGAAGCTGCTCTGGCGGAACTGCCGAAACAGCCAGCACCGGGTGTGCAGCGCTATAAAGGTTTGGGAGAAATGAATCCGGAGCAGCTATGGGAAACAACAATGAACCCTGAAACAAGGACACTTTTACAAGTTGGCCTTGAAGACGCTATTGATGCGGATGAAACATTCGATATGTTGATGGGAGAAAAAGTCGAACCCCGGCGTTTGTTCATTGAAGAAAATGCCTTAAATGTCAAAAATCTTGATATATGACCGATTGGTTGAAAGCAAGTGATGCAGTAAAAAAAGCTGCTTCACTCGTTTTTTTTAAGGAAGAAAGCATTAAGATTTTTCATGGATAAGGAATCGGAAACGTATTTGCTTTGTCCAGAGACAGCTAGTGCAGGCGCAGCGATAGAACACTGCCTGTTACCAGGTACAGCGCCTAGTCCACATGATCAAGCTGCTGCTTCTCTGTGTGGCTAAGGAACTGCCCCCTCGGGAATATCATCATTTGCCCTGAGCAAGGCGTCTATGCTTTTCTTGAAGGAAGGAAGGTTTTGAGTTTATGACAGACATGCCTGATAACGTAAAGGAAATAAATTTAAGCCAGGAGATGCGTTCATCGTTTCTCGACTATGCGATGAGCGTTATCGTTGCTCGTGCCCTTCCCGATGTCCGCGACGGCCTGAAGCCAGTTCATCGCCGGATATTATATGCTATGAACGATTTGGGAATGACGAGTGACAAGGCGTATAAGAAATCAGCGAGGATTGTCGGTGAGGTAATTGGGAAGTATCATCCGCACGGTGATTCGGCTGTATATGAAACAATGGTGCGGATGGCACAGGATTTTAGCTATCGATATATGTTGGTGGATGGTCATGGGAACTTCGGTTCCATTGACGGCGACTCAGCGGCCGCCATGCGGTACACAGAAGCAAGAATGTCAAAGATCTCTATGGAACTTGTAAGAGATTTAACCAAAGATACAATTGATTATAAGGACAACTACGATGGTTCGGAAAAAGAGCCGGCTGTTTTACCGTCGCGCTTTCCGAATTTGCTTGTTAATGGTTCTTCGGGAATTGCTGTTGGGATGGCAACCAATATTCCACCTCACCAGCTTGGTGAAGTAATTGATGCTATTATTTCACTGAGTAAAAATCCTGATATCACTATTCAGGAATTGATGGAGCATGTTCAAGGCCCAGATTTCCCAACTGCCGGTCTGATTGTCGGAAGAAGCGGAATCCGCCGGGCCTATGAAACAGGCCGCGGCTCCATCATGATGCGGGGAAAAGTTGAAATTGAAACAAAATCGAACGGTAGAGAGACAATTATTGTCAATGAGCTTCCTTTCCAGGTCAATAAAGCAAGGCTCATTGAGCGGATTGCCGAACTTGTCCGCGAGAAAAAAATCGATGGAATTACTGAACTACGGGACGAGTCGGATCGTGTTGGTATGCGAATCGTCATGGAAGTTCGCCGGGATGCCAATGCAAATGTCATTTTAAACAACTTATACAAAATGACAGCACTGCAATCAAGCTTCGGTATCAATATGCTAGCATTGGTAGATGGACAGCCAAAGGTTTTAAACCTAAAGCAATGTCTTTACCATTATTTGGAGCACCAAAAAGTCATTATCAGAAGACGGACGGAATATGAGTTGCGCAAAGCAGAGGCACGGGCCCATATTCTTGAAGGCCTTCGAATCGCATTGGACCACATTGATGCGATTATCAGCCTCATTAGAGGATCAAAGACTACAGATATTGCTAGAGCCGGCTTGATGGAACAATTCAGTTTGAGTGAAAAGCAAGCACAAGCCATTCTTGATATGAGGCTTCAGCGCTTGACTGGATTAGAAAGAGAGAAAATTGAAGAAGAGTATCAAAATCTGATGAAGTTGATTGCCGAATTAAAGGCCATTTTAGCTGAAGAAGAGAAGATACTTGAAATCATCAGGGAAGAGCTTCTTGAAATTAAGGAACGCTTTGATGATGGCCGCCGCACGGAAATTGTTGCCGGTGGAATAGGCCATTTGGAAGATGAGGATCTCATTCCAAGAGAAAATATTGTTGTCACGCTTACTCATAATGGTTATATTAAGCGACTTCCAATTTCAACATATAGGAGTCAACGCCGCGGTGGGCGTGGTGTGCAGGGAATGGGTACGAATGAGGATGATTTTGTTGAGCATCTTATTACAACATCTACTCACGATACCATTTTGTTTTTTACAAACAAAGGGAAGGTATATCGGACAAAGGGATATGAAATCCCTGAATACAGCAGAACAGCCAAAGGGCTGCCGATCATTAACCTGCTTGGTATAGAAAAAGGCGAGTGGATTAACACGATTATCTGTGTCGGAGAGTTCTTGGAAGATTGGAATTTATTCTTTGCAACCAAAAAGGGTGTGGTAAAGCGGACACCAGTTTCCGCATTTGCCAATATTAGAACAAACGGATTAATCGCCCTCAATCTTAGAGAACATGACGAACTAATCTCCGTTAAATTAACGGATAATAGCAATAATATTGTGATAGGAACAAAAGAAGGTCTTCTCATCCGTTTCCACGAGACCGACGTACGCTCAATGGGAAGAACGGCAACAGGTGTGCGGGGGATCAACCTATCGGGCGAGGATGAAGTCATTGGAATGGAGATTCTTGAAGAAGATCATGATGTCCTCGTTGTAACAAAAAACGGTTACGGCAAGCGTACGCCAGCAGAGGATTACCGAATTCAATCGCGCGGTGGGAAGGGAATTATTACGTGCAATATTACGGAAAAGACCGGAACAGTCGTTGCTCTTGAAACGGTAAAAGGCGATGAGGACATTATGCTCATCACAGCGGGTGGTGTTTTGATCAGAATGTCTGTAGAAGATATTTCGATACTCGGACGAAATACCCAAGGTGTCATTTTGATCAGACTGGATGATGAAGAGTCTGTAGCCACAGTGGCCAAAGTGGATACATCTGAAGGATTTGAAGAAGATTCTGATGCGCCAGACGATGAGGACACAGCAGACGAAGAATGATGAATCTTGAACATAAAAGCGCCAAGTTGGCGCTTTTATGATTTGATAGAGTATAATCATGGGTACTTTGGAAAAGGCATTTGGAACTTTTACGTTTGTGTTAATAGTTTAATAGTTTTTTTCAAAATAGCATTGCCAGATTAAATAAAAGGTGTTATATTATTAATCGCTGTCCAAACAGGCTGTCACATAAAAACTAAAAACTTTTCTTAAAAAATAGTTGACGCCCAATAGATAGTTTGATATGATATAAAAGTCGCTCAGGAGAGCACGAAAAACAAAAGCAAGTTTGATCTTTGAAAACTGAACGAAACGAACGTCAATAATTTTGATGTAACAATGGTTTTAAACCATTGCCAGCTTTTATGAGCTAACAAACTTCATTTTATGAGAGTTTGATCCTGGCTCAGGACGAACGCTGGCGGCGTGCCTAATACATGCAAG
>JAABNQ010000210.1 GCA_009928435.1 Bacillus sp. HF117_J1_D | reverse complement strand
AACATTTGAAGATGTAGAATTTTTATATGTGGAAAATGGTGTGCGTTATTTTAGTCGAATGAAATTTAATCCTCCAAAAGAAATGATTTTGTACAAAGAGAACGGGCAATGGTATTGTCAAACATCTGGGCAAGAACCTGAACCGGTGTTGCTGCCAGAGTGGTCAATTGAAACAGAAGCGGAATGGCGGCACTTTGAAA
>JAABNQ010000209.1 GCA_009928435.1 Bacillus sp. HF117_J1_D | reverse complement strand
CAAAGTATAATGCGGGCACCTGCCGCCCATAAACTGTTGGACCAAGGTATCCTTCCGCAGGGAACGAAAGTGGAAAAGTCGGCTGCAGGAAGACATCCAGCCAATGATCAAATAGACAATGATTTTGCGAAACGGAAACTTGGAGTTGCCTTTCTTGATGGAATCAAAACAACGAAATGTGTCTTCGATCTCCATTTGTT
>JAABNQ010000208.1 GCA_009928435.1 Bacillus sp. HF117_J1_D | reverse complement strand
CAAAGTATAATGCGGGCACCTGCCGCCCATAAACTGTTGGACCAAGGTATCCTTCTGCAGGGAACGAAAGTGGAAAAGCCGGCTGCAGGAAGCCATCCAGCCAATGATCAAATAGACAATGATTTTACGAAACGGAAACTTTGAATTGCCTTTCTTGATGGAATCAAAACAACGAAATGTGTCTTCGATCTCCATTTGTT
>JAABNQ010000207.1 GCA_009928435.1 Bacillus sp. HF117_J1_D | reverse complement strand
TAGTACATTTGATGAACTTTGATTTCCTGATCCCGGCACCATGCCGCTACACTTTCCCCGCTTTCTTTCCAGGCGTCATATCGCGCTTTCCATTCTATTCTTTTGTCTTTTAAGGTCATCGCAAAACCTCCCGAATTGATTTTCCAGGAAGATTATCGCACGAATGACCTATGATTAGAATGTGGGCTGTATTTGACGCTTAC
>JAABNQ010000206.1 GCA_009928435.1 Bacillus sp. HF117_J1_D | reverse complement strand
GAACCCGCGACCCCCACCTTGGCAAGGTGGTGTTCTACCACTGAACTACTTCCGCTTAATATGCGGGTGAAGGGAGTCGAACCCCCACGCCTTACGGCACTAGATCCTAAGTCTAGCGTGTCTGCCAATTCCACCACACCCGCAAAATGGTGAGCCATGCAGGATTCGAACCTGCGACCCTCTGATTAAAAGTCAGATGCTCTA
>JAABNQ010000205.1 GCA_009928435.1 Bacillus sp. HF117_J1_D | reverse complement strand
TGAAATACACTTTCTTTTTATATGGGTATTTTGTTTTATGGCCCGCTTTTCTTGCTTTTAATGCCGCTTCCCGTGCGAACAAATACTTGTGACAAACCGCCTGCACGGATTGAGAATGAAGAGGGAAGATTCCTTTTGACCTTTTTTGCCATTCGCTTTTGGTTATCCATTTTCCTGTTTTCAAATGGGTTTCTTTGGCAAGGGT
>JAABNQ010000204.1 GCA_009928435.1 Bacillus sp. HF117_J1_D | reverse complement strand
AAAGCCATATCAAGGCTTTTGCGTGTTTTTTGGGATTCGAAGTGTCAAACTCCCGATCTTTATCCCTCCTCTTTTCCTGTAATAGCATTAAAAGTGTACTATAAGTAGGGGTTTTTAACAAGTATTCTATGTTTCAGCGCACTTTATATTATTGTAATTTTCAAATAAGTTGAGTTAATTTACTGTGTTTTCTTGACTCTTTATTT
>JAABNQ010000203.1 GCA_009928435.1 Bacillus sp. HF117_J1_D | reverse complement strand
GTTTTGACGGTACTTTATTAGCTGATGGCTTACTGGACTTAGGGGCACTCGCTGATAAATATTGGCTGCTTACATAGCCTGCTTTGCCATTTAGTGTAATCTTCGACCAACCGCCGGATTCTGATTGTACCGATACCTTGGATCCTGCAGATAATTTTCCGATAATACTTCCGCTCGTTGACGATTTGCTTCGTACGTTCAAGGATG
>JAABNQ010000020.1 GCA_009928435.1 Bacillus sp. HF117_J1_D | reverse complement strand
AAAGGCTGGAGCCCTTTTTGTATTTAGAAACTAAATTTCACTTTCGTAATTCAGGATAATATATTCTAGTTGCAGGCGGTTTGAAAGAGCGTATCTTTTGATCGCCTGTTTTTTTGGAAAATGAATCGATTACTTTTAACTTCATTTAGCAGAAGTCTCCCACTTCTGTAAGTGGTGAGATGAATGCATATTGGCATTCCATTCAGTGGAGGTTCAAACCCCGGCTGAATAAAGTTAAAGCCTCCGGCTGATGCCACAGATTTTCAGAGGAATTTATCGAGCGGAGCTTGATAAAATCTGGGCGCAAATACGCCAAGGCGCATTTGATAAAGTTTTTCTATTGCCCGGTTTCTGGCGGAGGGGCTAGCGTTGCCAGAGTCACAGGATGTGTCGATTTAGAAAAGTCAGCACTTGCTGTCCTCCTCTTTTATATCTAAAACTGAACCACTAAAATATAATTCAACTTTCAGAATATTGTATTGAAGTGTGAATATAATTTTGATATACTGAAAGATGTCAGCGATATGTCTCCCAGATAATGTATTTTCGTATTTTATACATAAATGAATGAAAGCGGTGTCAATGTTAGCAGAAATATATAAATTTGTATGAAAGGGGAAAATGGATGTTTACTAAAAAAAGAATTTCGTTTATTGCAGTACTATTCATGATATCCGCATTGCTTGCAGCGTGCAGCAGTGGATCAAGCGGAGGTGGAGGCGGAGGAAGCAAAAAGAAAGTAGCAATCGGGCCGCCTGCCAGTGAAACGAATTCTGTTTCAAAACTGATTATGGAAGCTTACGGTATTGAAGAAGGAGATTATGAGGCCTATCAGGAAGCCTTTGGAGATGCGGCTGACGGAGTCCAGGATGGGAATATTGAAGTATCAATAGGAATCCTTGGTTTACCGGCCGGAAGCATCGAAAGCCTGCAAGCTTCAGCCGGCGATGTTAAAATGCTTGGGCTTTCTGATGAGGCAATCAAGCATATTGAGGAGAAAAGCGGATACAAGCGACACACTATTCCGAAAGACACGTATGATTTTCTTGATGCAGATGTCGAGACAGTAACTGCTTATGCTGTTTTAATGGGGAGCACGGATACGATTGATGAAGAACTTGGATACGAGCTTGCCAAAATCATGGTGGAAAATGCGAGTGAAAATACGCATGATCAGGCAAAACAGATGACGCTTGAAAATGCATTGAATGGGGCGGAAGGGCTTCCTATCCATCCAGGTGCTAAGAAATATTATGAAGAACAAGGATTGACAATTGATAATCCTGTGGCTGAACTTAAGGCTGATAAGAAAGATAGAAAGAGTGAGTTGATTCTCGGTACGGGAAGCCAGGGTGGAACTTATTATCCGCTTGGGGGAGAAATGGCTAATATTTGGAATAAACATATCGATGGTGTTAACGTAACGAACACAGAAACAGGTGCTTCCATTGAAAACCTTGCGAGTATCCGTGATGGCAACATGGATTTAGGCATGACTGTCCACGTACCGGCACTGTCTGCTATTGAAGGTAAGGGGGACTTTGAAGGGGCAAAAGTAGAGAATGCCGCTTTCATCGGTCATATTTATCCTGAAGTCGTCCAGATTGTCACGCGTGAAAAAACAGGAATCAAGAGCTTGGAGGATCTAAAATAAAGAAAGGCGCCAGTCGTAGGCGCAAGCACAAGACGAATGTGACGAGGGAGTTCTAATACTGCGATAGCAATCGGGCTTGTATCATCGGACCGATGGTAGAACCTGACATACCTTATCACAAAAAAAGCGATGGAAAAGGGATGATTGTACATACCGTCATCCCTTTTTTCACTTTGGAAAGGCTGATGAAAAAAAGCTGTTAGCGTTTTTCGCAATAAACTTGGAGTGAGGTGTCTTTATGAAAGAGAAAGAACATCTGGATGCCCAGGAAATACTTGAGAAATATGATAGGGAGAATCAGTTCAGGGCTTCAATTGGTAAATGGGCATGGATTGTTACGCTTCTAGGAGTTTCTTTGACGGTGTTCCATCTATACACTGGTTATTTTGGAACACTGCCTTCCCAAAAACAGGGTGCGATCCATTTGGGCACAGCTCTTGGAATTATCTATTTACTTTTTCCTGCTAAAAAAGGAATGCACAAGGTACAAAAGAAAGTTCCTTGGTATGATGTCGTGTTGGCGTTCACTGCCATGTACGTCACTTACCATAAAATCTTCTTCTTTGACTCAATTTTAAAAAGCAGGATCTCTGGATATAGTACGATTGATATTATTATATCCATTATAGGGATTCTCCTCGTTTTGGAAGCGACTCGCAGAACGGTAGGGGTACCTATTGTTGTTGTGGCGAGCATCACTATTTTATACGCCATTTTCGGAAAGCACATTCCGACAACCATCTTGTCGCATCCCGGATTCTCGGTGGACAGGATTGCCCCAAATCTTTGGTATCAGGAGAGTGGTGTTTTTGGAACACCTGTCCAAATCTCGGCCAAATTTATTTTTCTCTTTCTGTTTTTTGGTGTTATGCTTGTCCACACGAAAATCGGCCAGTTTTTCAATGATTTGGCATTTTCGCTGACGGGACGTTTTACGGGAGGGACAGCAAAGACGGCTGTTGTTGCCAGTGCTCTCCAAGGTATGGTTTCCGGAAGTTCTGTCGGGAATACGGTAGCTTCTGGATCTTTTACAATCCCCATGATGAAAAAATCAGGGTTTACCCCCGAGTTTGCAGGGGCAACAGAGGCTTCAGCATCAACGGGCGGACAGATTATGCCGCCGATTATGGGAGCTGCCGCCTTTATCATGATGGAATACCTTGGTGTACCCTATTCCACGATCATGCTTGCTGCTATGATTCCGGCTGTTCTGTACTTTACAGGCATTTTTATTGGAACCCATTTCGAAGCCAAAAGATTAAAGATTTTTGGTTTGCCGAAATCACAGCTCCCAGTATTCAAAGATTTAATGATAAAAAACGGTTTTATGCTTTTACCGGTTGTTGTCATGATCGGTACGATCCTCTCGGGATTTACCCCACAAAGGGCAGCGCTTTTAGGGATTGGAGCAGTTTTTATCGTAAGCTTGGTCAGGAAAGATACAAGGCTTTCCATTCGGAAAATCTTTGAAGTGCTTGAACAGGGTGCCAGGGTAGCGCTGCCGGTTATTGCAGCTGTAGCAACTGCAGGAATCATTGCCGGGGTTGTCAGTATGACGGGACTTGGCGCCAAATTTGCTTCGGGAATCATCGCTCTATCAAGCGGGCATTTAATTTTGGCTCTTTTCTTTACAATGATTGCTTGCATCATCCTTGGAATGGGGCTTCCAACAACGGCGAATTATGTTGTTACGGCAACGGTCGCGGCACCAGCTCTTATCAATGAGTTCGGTTTGGCGCCGATTGCGGTCCACATGTTTGTATTCTACTTCGGAATTGTAGCGGACATCACTCCTCCAGTCTGCTTGGCTGCTTATGCGGGTGCGGGCATTGCGAGGGCCAACCCATTCAAAACAGGTGTCATTGCGGTAAAGCTTGCCATAGCAGCTTTTATCGTTCCGTACATTTTTATTTACAATCCAATTTTGGTTTTGGTGGATGTAACCCCTTTGGCACTTATATTTGCCATCGTTACTTCGCTGATCGGCATGGCGGGCATCAGCAGTGCAGTCGTCGGATTTTACGCTCGGAATTCATTTATATGGGAGAGACTTGCCCTTTTTGCTGGCGGACTCATGATGATCTTCCCAGAAACAATCAGCGACTTTGTTGGCGCAGCTATCCTATTGGGTATTTGGTTTATCCAAAAACAACGTAAGGATGACAGCGGGCAGATTAAACCACAAATTTCAATGTGATTTTTATCAAGAATCCTCTATTCGCTTTATGTGTAATAGAGGGTTCTTTGATTTGTATAACCCTTTTCCTTTTTGCAATCAAAATAAAATAGACATTTGCACGATACTTAAATGACTAAATAGACCTAATTGAGGGTTTCCAGAACGTACTTTAATTTTCACTATTGAAAACCGTTTTGCAATAATGCAAAATAAATAATATATCAATCATCTTTGAAACTATTGAAAACGTTGTCTTTGTCGAAAAAAAGATGATTCTGATGAATTGGCATGCATCTTGCAATATTGAAAAGATATAAAGCATGCCGTCACTTTTAAAAGAATGCGAAGAATCGGAGGAACATACATGCACTGGGATTGGAAAGGTGTACTGCAACCTATCAGGCTTTTCGTTAATTCTGATATGACGGTTCAACATGTTTTTGCACTTTTGAAAGAAGAAGAGGCAGAAGTTGGTTTTGTTTTAGAGGATGAAGAGATCATTGGTTATGTGACTCCATTGTCGCTACTAAATCAGATGATGCAAGAAAAAGGGGGCCCTACTAGCAAAATCAAACCGGAAAGGGACTTTTTGTTCGTCCGGGAAGAGGCAGCTGCTAAGCATATTCATAATTGCTATTTGGTCATAGGTGCTGATTTTGTCAATCGGCCAACCGGTTATATGATCATGGATCATTTAAATTGGTACTTAAGCGAAGTTCAATTGAAAAACTTCAACGATGCGCTGAACAATGCCGAAATGGGCATCGTTACAATGGATGCATCCTTTCATGTCATTTTCATGAATGAAAAAGCGGAACAGATCCTAGGTATGACAAGGTCGGTTATTCAGGGGCGCGATTATCGAAAGCTGATTCGAATGGATACATCTTTCGATGAGGTGCTGGAAGGCCAAAAATGGTTTGGGGTAGAAAATACATTCAATTTCAAAGCCATTTCCGGACAATTCTCTCCTATCTATGAAAGCGGTAAAATTATCGGTATTATTCACAACTTCTATCTAAAGGATCAACTGGAAGAAGCGGTGCATGAGATTGATTTTGTCCGAGAAATGAATGAGGATCTCCAGGCAATTTATTCGCTGTCCAATGAGCAAATTATCGTTGCGAATCCTAATGGAATGATCACTAAAGTGGCAGGGGCATTTTTTAGTAGTTTTTGGGGAGATATTGAACAGAGTGAATTAATAGGGGAAAGTGCAGCGGATTTGGAAAAAGATGGTATTTTCACTCCGAATATCATTTCTACCTGTATTGAGAAAAACAGCAGGGTCATGTTGACGCAGAAGGGAAGAAATGGAACAGTCCTTTCGACAGCTACTCCTGTGATGGAAGATGGCAAGATTAAAAGAATCATTGTTTTATCCAAAGATATTTCTACGGAGGAAAAATCTTTCATTAGGTCGGAAGGGGCTGCTGAGTTTCATAGTGAACCTGTTATTTACCGCTCCTCTGAGATGGCTGCTCTTATGGAAGAGGTGAAATCGGTTGCACCACTGGATTCTACTGTTTTGATTTCAGGGGAATCAGGAGTAGGGAAAGAGGTCATTGCACGAAGAATTCATCAATTGAGCGATCGGTCGTCTGGTTCGTTTGTGGCCATTAATTGTGGAGCGATTCCGGAACATTTGATTGAAAGCGAATTATTTGGCCATGAGAAGGGAGCCTTTACTGGCGCTGAATCCAAAAGAATTGGGCTCTTTGAACAAGGCCATGAAGGGACCGTTTTTTTAGACGAAGTTTCTGAACTTCCCTATTCCATGCAAGTGAAGCTGCTGCGCGTATTGCAGGAGAGGGAGGTCATACGTGTCGGCTCGACAGTGCCCATAAAAATTAATGTAAGAGTTCTAGCGGCATCGAATAAGAATTTACGGCAAATGGTTCAGAAGAAGGAGTTTCGTGAGGATTTGTATTATCGTCTTCATGTCGTTCCAATCAAAATACCTGCACTAAGAAATAGACAGGAAGATGTCTCTCCTTTGGCTGTAAATTTCTTAGAAGAATTGAATGAGCAAAATGGGCGGGAAAAGAAGATCTCGACGAATGCTTTAAATCTTTTGGAGAGCTATCAGTGGCCAGGAAACATTAGAGAACTCCGGAATGTTATTGAAAGATTGATTGTCGTTTCCAAAGGAGAAGAAATTTCTGAAAAGGATGTTTATCGTGTGCTGTGGGAAACAGACTCCAATGAACAAGGGTTCCTGACGATCAAAGGCATCATTCCATTGAAGAAAGCAGTCGAGGAGACAGAAAAGCAGCTGATCGAGCTGGCTGTAGAAAAATATGGTACAGCTACGGATGCGGCAAAAGCACTTGAAGTCAGCATATCGACTGTCAGCAGGCGGATGAAAAGGTTTAATGGCGATCAAGTACCGGGAGGTGCGGCTCATGATCTTCTTTTCTGAGACAAGGTTCGACTTTTGTGGAGATGAGTATATTTTTGCCGAAATTTCCCGGGAAATGAAGATTGAAAGTACTTTAAAGGCCCTTTCTATTACAAAAGAATTAAGCAAACGAAATATTCCTGGTATTACTGAAATTTATCCGAATAATACTTCCTATCTTGTAAGATATGACCCAAATATCATTTCTCCGCATCATTTACTAGATTATTTGCGGGATGTAGATAGGATGAAGAACGAACAGGAAAGCTTAAATGTAGATGCCAAAATTATTGAAATCCCCACTTTATACGATGATGTGGAAACGAGAAAGGTCTCTCTTCAGTATTCCCGCCATCACGGGGAGAGTGCGGAATCGAACTTTGATTATGTCATGAAGCTGAGCGGATTTAAAAGCAGGGAAGAAGTCATCAAGCGTCACTCAGATCCACTTTATTTGGTGACGGCGATCGGCTTTAAGCCTGGGCTTGCCTGGTCTGTTCCGCTGACCGTTTCAAAGGATGAAATGATCGAGGTCCCCAAATATAAAAGTCCCAGACCTTTCACACCTGAAAGATCAGTTGGGCTGGGAGGAGTATTTTCAGTTGTCTATCCATCTGACTCTCCGGGAAGCTATCAGTTGATTGGCAGATCCGCTGTACCTGTGTACGATGTCTATCAAAGACTTGCAGCATTCAAGGAAAGCTTTTTTCTCGCTAAGCCTGGAGACTTATGGAAATATAGGCCTGTTTCAAAAGCGGAATATCAAAACATTCGGGAAGAGGTCATCAACGGAACGTATGAATATAAAATGAAGCCTGTCTCCTTTTCCGCTGCGAAATATGATGAGCTTGGAACAGAGTATATAGAACAACTGAAAGAGGAGTTTGACCGATGATAGAGTTGATTCAACCAGGCATTCGTACAACGATCCAAGATATGGGAAGGACAGGGTACTTTCATCAGGGAGTTCCGCCCGCTGGGGCTGCAGATAAATTCTCCTTCATGTTCGGAAACCTGCTTTTAGGCAATCCGCGCCATGTTGCGGCTCTAGAAATGATGGTTAAGGGGACGACGATCGAATTTCATAAAAAAACAACGGCGATTATTACAGGGGCTCCTGTACAAGTACTTTTAAATGGCGATGAGCAGCCAATGTGGACAGTATTTGAAGTTCAAAAAGGTGATGTACTTGAAATTGGTTACATCCAAAAAGGATTATTCAGCTATTTATGTGTGTCAGGAGGATTTGATGTTCCAGAAGTGCTGGGAAGCAAGTCGACTTGTCTCTCTAGTGTTTTTACTGGAATCACTGGAAGACTATTGCTGGCGGGAGATAAAATCCCACTTTCCGAACCACTGCCTGGAGCTGCTCAGCATATAGGAAAAGAACTAATCCGTGAAGCTATTCCAGAGTTTGGAAAAACGGAAACAGCACATGTTGTTTTAGGCATCACCTGCGACTTAATCCGCGATGAGGGGCTTGTATCCTTTTTAAACAGCCACTGGATCATCCAACCACAATCGAACCGGACTGCATGCAGGGCAAAAGGCGGCCACATCAGTTATTCAGAAATTGAATCACCGTTTGGTTCCGGAGGAACGCCAGGAAATATTGTTGATATTCCCTATCCCATCGGCGCTGTTATCGTGCCGAATGAGGAAGAGATTATTATTTTATTGAATGATGGTACTGGCGGTGGTGGCTTCGTAACAATTGGAACAGTCATTTGGCCGGATATTAGCAAATTGTCTCAAATGAGACCGATGTCAAAAGTTAAATTTCAAGCTATCACAGTAGATCAGGCTATTTCAATTCGACGAGAGAAAGAGAAACTGATAGAAAAAGTACAAGCAAGTATCTAAGAATAACAGACTTAAAGGTGGTGATGCCCTCAAAAGGGGAAAGGAATCTGTTGAAAAGTAATTTTCTAAAATGATTATTGATTAATAACGGAGGCGAAAGTATGAGTAAAATGACAAAAACAGGCTACCATGTTGCAGTTGATGTTGGTGGAACTTTCACAGATGTGTTTGTTTTTGATGAATCTACTGGAGAAATGTATGTAACGAAAACTTCATCTACGCCGTCAAACCCTGAAAAAGGGATATTAAACGGTATTGTAAAAGCCGAATTGACTGGCGATAAAATAAAAATGTTCTCGCATGGAACAACAGTTGGAACAAACGCGTTGATTGAGCGTAAGCTTCCAAAAGCTGCTCTTGTAACGACAAAAGGATTCCGTGATGTACCAGAAATCAGACGTGGAACAAAACTTGATTTATGGGATGCATACAACGATGTTGCAGAGCCGTACATTAAGAGAAGAGATCGCTTTGAGCTTGATGAGCGAGTTGAGTTTGATGGTAAAATGTTGAAAGAAGTGAATGAAGAAGAAATCCGCGAGCTTGCCAGAATTTTAAAAAGGCGGGGCGTGGAAGCGGTTGCTGTCTGCTTTATGAATGCATATGTAAATGCGGAAAATGAGAAAAAGACAAAAGAAATTTTGCAAGCAGAGCTTCCTGAAGCATACATTTGTACTTCTTCGGATACACTTCCAGAAATTTTTGAGCATGAGCGTATGAGTACGACGATTGTAAACGCTGTACTTGGACCGACTGTCAGCAAGTATATTAATACTTTGGAAGAAAACATGAAAGATCTCGGATATGATGGCGACATTATCGTTCTTCATTCAGGCGGTGGTGTTATGACTTCCCAAACGGTTCCTAAATACGCGGCTCGCCTTGCCAGCTCTGGGATTGCCGCTGGTGCGATCGCAAGTAAGCATATCGCCAATATGTGTGGGTTTAAAAATGCTATCGGTCTTGATATGGGTGGGACAAGCACAGACATCTCCCTTATGTATGACAATGAATTACGGATTACAAAAGACTGGTATATCGAGTACGGTTATCCGATTGGTTTCCCAAGCATTGAGATTTTAACAATCGGTGCAGGTGGAGGAAGTATTTCTTGGATCGATGAGGGTGGTTCTTTACGAAATGGTCCTCACAGTGCAGGAGCGGTTCCTGGACCAGCATGCTACGATCAAGGAGGAGTTGAGCCGACAAACACGGATGCGAACCTTGTGCTTGGACGTTTGAATACGAAATTGATCGACGGACAAATGGAACTTGATAAGGATTTGTCTCAAAGAGTAATTGAAGAACGAGTGGCTCAACCATTGGGGTACAACGTCTATGGGGCTGCCAATGCCATGATTCAAGTAGCTAATGCTAATATGTGCGACGCGCTTAACTTAATTTCTGTACGACGCGGCTATGACCCTCGTGACTTTGCCCTGGTTGCATTTGGTGGAGCTGGTGCACTTCACGGAGCAGATCTCGCAAGGGAAATGGAGATACCGACAGTGATCGTTCCGGCTCACCCAGGAGTAGCTGCAGCAATGGGTTGTCTGCTTGTTGATGTTCGTCATGACATTACTAAAACATATTTTGCCAATGTCGCTGAAGTAACGAAAGAAGAACTGGAAGCAGAATTCATTGAAATGGAAAAAGAAGCGACTGAACTGTTGGTTGAAGAGGGTATTAAAGAAGAACAAATGCATTTGATTCGCTATATTGATATGCGCTATGTCGGACAGTGGAGAACGCTATCTGTCACAATTGACCGTCCAATTACATCCTTGGATGAAGCGGTTGAAAGATTCCATCTTGAGCATGAGCGTGAGTTCGCATTTGCTGACAGGGATAAAGGAATTGAAATTTATGGGATGCGCGTAGAAGCGATTGGCACAGTCAATAAGCCAGCATTTACAAAAGAAGAGCCTCAAGGCAGCTTGGAAGAAGCTATTAAAGAAACACGTCGTGTGTACTTTGAAGAGGCTGGAGGACTAGTTGATTCAAAAATCTACGACCGTACGAAAATCCCTGTGCTGTCAGAATTTAATGGACCGGCTGTAATCGAACAGCTCGATTCAACAATTGTTGTACCGCCAGATTATTCCGTCAAAATTGATGAATACCGCAATATCATCATGAACCGTATATAAAAGAGCTAGGATAATTTAAAGAAAACTGCAAAAAAGGGGAGATATGATGTTTAATGTCGATACAAAACTTGATCCGGTAACATTTGAAGTCTTAAAAAACGGATTTGTGAATCTAGTTGACCAAATGTCTGAGCAAGTGTTGCGTACATGCTATTCATTCGTAATTTATAATCGTGATTTCAGTTCAGCACTATGTGATGCCGAAGGAAATACGATTATGCAGGGGACGCAGGATATTTCCGTTCACGTAGGAACACTTCATTTAACAGCAAAAGCAGTCATTGAAGATTTCGGTGATGATATCCATCCTGGAGATGTTTTTATTGTAAATGACCCGTATCGTGGTGGAACACACTTTAACGATACGCGAATCATTCGTCCTGTATTTTACAATGGAGAATTGATTTCATTTATGCAAGTAAATGGTCACTGGGCAGATATGGGAGGCTCTACTCCAGGTTCCTTTGATGTCAATGCGAAAACACATTATGGAGAAGGTACGCGAATTCCGCCGCTTCGGATTTGGAGCAAAGGAGAATACCTGGAAGACGTTGCGAACGTGCTTGTTGCCAACATGCGTGTTCCAGAAGAACGATTAGGGGATCTTCGCTCGCAGGCGGAAGCAACGAAAACAGGCGAAAGACAACTCATTACTTTTATTGAAAAATATGGTCTTGATACAGTATTGACTGCGTTTGAAGAAGTACAAAACTATGTGGAACGTCTCGCGCGTGCAAAAGTTAAGGAGCTTCCTGACGGTGTATGGGAAACGACAGACTTTATTGATATGGATCCTGAAATAGGAGACGGTCTAATCCCGATTAAAGTGAAAATGACGATTAAAGACGATGAAATTTTCTATGATCTGTCTGGCTCTCACAAACATATTGGCTGCTTCTTGAACTCTGCTTTCGGTTCGTCGATGTCCGCAGCCTATGCGGGAACAAAAACATTTTTCCCTGATATTCCATTGAACTCCGGTTTTTATAGGGTTGTACATGTGGAACTTCCGGAAAACTCGGTAGTAAACGCTCCATGGCCAGTAGCGGTGACAGGATTCTGTTCCGGAGCTTATGAAAAGATTATGAATGCCTGCTTCGAATTGTGGTCAAACATCATGCCGGAACGTGCTTTGGCTTGTTCCTTCAACTTGGAGTATCTTCTTATTGGAGGAGATGACAAGCGGGAAGGCTATGAAAACTACTTCATGTGGTACGACTGGATGGCTGGTGGACATGGGGGCCGTAGCATAAAAGATGGTGCTAACGCGACTTCTCCAGTATTCGGAGTAGGGCTCAGCATTCAGCCTTGTGAAGGACAGGAACGACTTTCTCCAGTTGTTACGACAAAACATGAGATTGTTACTGACTCTGGCGGTCCTGGTCAATTCCGCGGCGGCTGCGGAGTCGAGAAGGGCGGAATCCTTACAGAGGCTCATGATGCTGTTATGTCTTACTGCTGTGATAGATCTCGTTCTGTTACATGGGGAATTTTTGGAGGGCTTCCTTCTACACCGCACGGCGTTGAACTTCGAAGAAGCGGACAAGAATCAGAATTCCTTGGAACAATTTTCTCCAATGTAAAAGTTGGCAAAGGTGATTACTTCACACGTCCATCTGCAGGCGGCGGCGGACTCGGCGATCCGCTTGAAAGAGATCCAAAAGCTGTCCTTGAAGACGTCATTGACGAATATGTATCCATTGAACGTGCAGAAAAGGATTACGGAGTCGTCATCAAAGAGATCGACCGTGAAATCGACCTTTTTGAAATTGATATGGAAGCAACGGAGAACGCACGTGAATTGATCCGTTTGAACCGTCAAAAATGGCTTGAAGAAAATCCTGAAACTGTCATGGAAAAATTCCGTAAAGGGGAAGTAGATCTACTTGACCTCATCCGCCGTTATGGAATCATTATTGATCAGCAAACAGGTGAATACCTACCAAAAACAACAGAGCAAAATAGAGAAGCGATGAAAAATCGTACTTTAGAGTATTGGAAGTAAAAGAACGACTTGGCGGCAAAGACTGGGCGCCGAAGTTACACAGTAGAAAGAGAGAGCTGTCCTGCGTGGGCAGCTCTCTTTCAATTTGTACGCAGAAAAAGTAAGAAGAGGCCGTTCTTCCAGTAATTGAGTAGGGGCTTATAAAAAAGCTGAACTGTCCAACAGAGGAGAAGTACTATCCAAGCGAGAGGAGATACTATCGCAAAAAGCGGAATACTGTCCAGAATCGACAAATACTGTCCAGTGAGGCTGAGATACTGTCCGAAAAAGCGAGATACTGTCCAAGTAAGGAAAAACAAACAAAAAAAGAGCGTTACTGTCCAACGGAGGAGAAGTACTATCCAGGCAAGAGGAGATACTATCGCAAAAAGTGAAATACTGTCCAGAATCGACAAATATTGTCCAGTTAGGCCAAGATACTGTCTGAAAAAGCGAGATACTGTCCAGTGAGGCTGAAATACTGTCCAAAAAAGCGAAATACTTTCCTTTATTCTTAAAGTCGGCACCGTTATTAGTAACCTTATAAAAAGAAGCGATCCGCTCGGATCGCTTCTTTTTATATAATTAAAGTGATTTTTGAACTGCTAATGCTGATTCTTTGACGATGCTAACAAATTCGTTTACATCTTCTTCAGTCATGCAAAGTGGAGGAGCATAAACGATCGTATCTTTTTCCCAGTAAACAACATTACGAAGGATTAGACCACGTTCTCTTGCTTCAGCTACAACTTTACCTGAAAGTTTTTCAGCAAAACGTTCGCCAGTTTTTTGGTCTTTAACGATTTCAAATGCCCCAAGTAAACCGAGGTGGCGAACTTCACCAATGATGTCAGTTTCTTTTTGAAGCTCGGTCAATTTTTCTGCGAGCAAGTCACCCATTACTTTAGAATTCTCAACCATGTTTTCGTTTTCCATGATTTCGATGTTCTTTAAGCCTACTGCACAAGCAGTTGGATGTCCGCTGTAAGTAAATCCGTGCATCAATACGCCGCTAGAAAGTTCGATCAATTCTTTATGGAGTTTTTCACGTAATACAACTGCTCCCAGTTGAACGTATCCGCTAGAAATACCTTTTGCAAGAAGCAATACGTCAGGAACAATGTCAAAGTGTTCGGAAGCGAACATTTTTCCAGTACGTCCAAATCCGTTGATTACTTCGTCAGCGATGAATAAGATGTCGTTTTCGTCACAGATTTGGCGGATTTCTTTAAGGTAGCCTTCTTTAGGGAAGTTAACTCCACCGGCACCTTGAATTGGTTCAGTCAAGAATGCTGCAATTGTGTCTGCGCCTTCTTCTTTAATTAGTTGTCTGAAAGCTTCTGGAGAATCAGGGTCAACGTGAATAAATCCTGGTGCCAAAGAAGTTGTGAAATCATGGAATGATTCGATTCCTGTAGCACTTGTAGATCCGGAAGCTACTCCGTGATAAGCTCTTTTACGAGCAACAATTTTAGTTTTTTCAGGTTTGCCTTTTACTTTCCAATAGTGGCGTACAAGTTTGTATGCTGAATCGTTTGATTCAGAACCACCAGAAGTGAAGAATACACCATTCAGGTCGCCAGGTGTCATTTCAGCAATTTTAGCAGCGAGACGAATAGCAGGTTCATTACTGAAACCAGAAAAACTGTTAGAGTAAGCGCATTTTTCAAGTTGTTCTTTTGCTACCTCAGCAAGTTCTTTTCTTCCATATCCAATATTTACGTTCCATAAGGAAGACATACCTTCAAGGTATTTTTTACCATTAACGTCATAGCAATGAACGCCCTCAGCTCTATCAAAAATAATAGCTGGTCCGTTTGCCTGTTGGTCTTGTAATGAAGATGTTGGATGAATAAAATACTTCTTGTCCAATTCAACCAATTCTTGTCTCAATGTTTCGTTGCTCATTAGAATCGCTCCTTTTCAAAGTTGTTACTATGAAAGTGCTCTGCACAATTATATATTATAGCCCTTTACTTTGGTAAAAGAAAGGGGAATTCACTCTTTTTTTCTAAAAATCCTCTAAATTCCCTAAAAATTTCTTAAAAATCGGTGTTTTGCCAACGACAGGAGCAGAATAATCCCGATAGTTTACGAAAACGTCCATTATCGTAAAATTTCTACTTCCGAAGCTATATGGTTCTACGAAGATTCTGCGGTACCCAATTGAAGCTCTGGTGGCCGTTGTTTGAACCCTTTGGTCAAGAAGAAAAGATAAATGAGACCAAGGCAGAACCAAATGCTACCCAAAACTTTTGAATGAATATCCAAATTAAGGAGTAGCCATAGATCAAGAATTGCACCAATACTTGGCAAGATTAAATACAAGATGGTCCCTTTGAAAGACCGCTCTTTTTTTCGGATGAAATAATAGGCGATAACGGCTATGTTGACGCTGATAAAGGCGATGAAAGCTCCAAAGTTAATGAATGAAGCTACAAGCGTCAGGCTTAAAAAGAGAGAAAGCAAAGATATCACACTGATTAAAAGAATATTATTAATCGGTGTCTGATATTTATGATGAAGCTTTCCGAAAAACTTTGGAAGCTGACCGTCACGCCCCATTGCAAACAGTACACGTGATGCACTTGCCTGGGAAGACATGGCTGATCCAAAAACTGTGACAAAATACACTGCTAGGAACATAGAGGCTAAAGTTTGTCCTCCTACAGATGTAATGATTTCATGAGATGCTGAGTCAGCATTTGTAAATGTTGTATAGTCAGGCCATATATTATGCGCAAAATATGAAACGGACATGAAGATTGCGCCGCCTACAAGGGTAATGATGATAACAGCCCTTGGGATCGTCTTCTTCGGATTGATTGTTTCCTCTGCAAAAGCAGTAGCTGAATCAAAGCCAAGAAAAGAGAAACAGAGGAGAGCGGCTCCTGCAACAATGTATGAGAAAGACTCTTCAGGGTTGTAAAATGGTGCGAGATTAAAAATAGTACCTGTGCCTGCTCCCCCCAATATATCTTTGGCGGACAACCCGATAAAAATGAGTATAAACAATAGGGAGAATAGACTGATAAATGCGTTTGCCATTGTAGCCAGCTTAATTCCTTTGACATTCACAATCGTAACGAGTAAAAGCATTCCCAAAATCCAGACATAGCTTGGTATAGCTGGGAAGGCTGCTGAGAAAAAGATCCCAAACAACAAGTAGTTGACCATTGGAATAAAGAGATAATCCATCAATATAGCCCAACCTACCATAAAACCGACGTATGGGCTGATCGACTTTTGTGTATAAGCATATGCGGAACCAGCTGATGGCACAACTTTAGCCATTTGTCCATAGCTGTAGGCCGTAAAGAGCATGACAATCAATGCCAGCAAATAAGATCCTGAAACCATACCGTGTGACAGCTCAGCTGCTACACCATAAGTGCTGAAGACGGTTGCAAGAGCCATAAAGGAAAAACCGAAGAGGACAACCGGTATCAGGGTAAGCGAGCGGTTCATTTTTTCTTGTTGCATGCGAAGCCTCCTTTTTTTAAAAGACTGTGATGAAATAGGAGAGTCCTCAACAGGAACTCTAGTCCTTACGAGGATATGATTTCAGACGAATGTTCATAAACGATTTGACCATCTGTGATTGTCAAATCGACTTTCGTGTCTAAAATTTCCTCCTCTGGAACATTAAATAAGTTTCGATCGAGAACGACAATATCGGCTAGTTTGCCTTTTTCTAGTGTGCCGATTTCGTTTTCTCTGAAGACACTGTAGGCAGAGCCGTATGTGTAAGCTTTTAATGCCTGTGCGAGTGAAACTTTCTCCTGTTCATTCCAAGTTTCTTCCAAAGAATAGTCTTTCCGAGAGACTGCGTGATAGAGCCCAAGCATTGGGTTTAATGGAACGATCGGATAGTCGCTGCTGTATGGCATAACATGACCTTCATTAAAAAACGTTGCATTTGGATACAGATAAGGAAATTTTTCCTCAGTTACACGCTCTGTATGGCTTTCCCTCGGCATTAATGCCATATGATAAGGCTGGACAGAAGGTATGACTCCCAATTCTTTAAATCTTGGAATATCCTTGGGAGAAATGACCTCGATATGCTCAAGCGTATGGCGAGAATCCCTCTTACCGTTTTCCTTTTGGGCGTTTTCATATAAATCGAGCCCTAGCCTTACCGCTCCATCGCCAATTGTATGGAACTTAATTTGGTAGCCTTCTTTATCCGCTGCCGTCACCCATTCTTGGAGCTGTTCTTTTGAAAAGCCAGTTTCTCCGTTTGTTTCAGGCTTATCTTTATACGGATCTAGCATATAAGCCGTGTACCCGGTTACAACCCCATCGATGAACTGTTTTAGTCCGGACATTCTCAGTTTAGGAGATGTGAAAGTCTCTTTGAATTCTTTGGCTTTTTCCAGATCTCCATTTAATGGAGGATACAAATGGATTCTTACGGTCAATTGATCTTTCTCATCAAACTCCTTGTAAACAGAATACCCTTCCAATTGTTCATGAGCCCGACTCATATATAGGTCATTCACTGATGTCACGCCTACGCTTGTTGCGTGATCCAAGAACAGCTGGAGCATTTCTCTTCTTTGTTCATTGGAAAAGTCATAGGCGTATTTTCCGACAAGAGACATGGCGGATTCAATGAGGATGCCTGTAGGCTCGCCGTCTTCATCCTTATAGATGATTCCGTAGTCCGGATTGGCAGTATCCTTTGTAATACCAGCAAGTTCAATTGCTTTTGAATTGACCCAGCCATAGTGACCTTCTGCTTGAATCAGAAATACTGGGCGGTCAGGAATATACTGATCAAGCAGGTAGCGGTTAGGGAAATCGGTATCTCCCCATGTTGTGGAATCCCAGCCAGTTCCAATAATCCACTCTGCATCGGGATGTTTATCTGCATACGCTTTTACCTTCTCGGCGGCATCTTCTGCTGAAACAGCCTCACTTAAAGGAACGGCGTAGTGGTTAAAAAGACTGCCAGCCATGACGTGAATGTGGGAATCGAAAAATCCTGGCATGACCAGTTTGTCTTTCGCATTAATGATTCGGGTTTCCTCCCCAACATATTTTTCCAACGTATCATGTGTATCAACGTCAATGATTTTATTGTCTTTGATTGCGATGACCAATGGCTCTGCAAGATCTTTTAGTCCTGTAAAAACAGAATCACTTTGAATGATAATATCCGCTTTCATTTCTACACCTCTTCATTGTAAAGGTTTACAATTTAAATTATTAATGCAAAAAATATGCCATGTTTTATTGTTTGGAGAAATATTTAGGAAACACTATGAAACTCTCAATTTTATGAGAGAAGGTATCTTTTTTACAAAAACCAATCCTGCTTATTACTGCATAATCTTATGCGAATATGAATAAGGGAGGGGGTGCCTAAATTGAATGAGATTTACCCAAAACACTTGCCAATACAGTTGTTTTAGCCATATTCAGTTATCGGTTTGTTAAGGTGTGAACGGTGAAAAGCACAGATCTAAGATGTCACTTGGGCTGCGCCTTTGAAAAAAATCTATTTTGGTCTTTGGCCCCCCACAGAAAGCTTAAAATCATTGCGAGAGCCCCAAATATGCCTGATAAATAGAAGGTCCCGCTGATTCCCACGTATGAATTTAATATTCCTGCTAAAAAAGGACCGATAAACATTCCTAGTGCGTATAGTGCCTGGTATACGCCCATGGCAGTAGCTCTTTTTTGCGCAGGGATTTTTTCAATGGCGAATCCCAATAAGACGGGGAACAAAATACCTAATGAAAATCCATTGAGACCTTGCAAAAGATAAAATGACAGTTTGTTTGTTACAAATGGCGTGAGCAAAGTTAAACAAGCGACGAGGGTAAAAGTAAATTGCAAAGTTCTCCATTGTCCCAAAACAGGAACAAATAATTTCCCGCTCAATATGGCTGAGATCGCATGTGGAACCATAAAGGCAATGACAACTATACTAATTTCATGTGCCTGAAATCCAATTTTTAAAGCATATGCAGGTGTGAAACCGAACATGGTGGTGAAGAGAATCCCATGAGCGGCAACCGAAAGCATTGATACTTTCAATAAAGTGGGATCCGTGATAACAGATAATAAATCTTTCACTTTTAAAGGCTGACTAGGAAGACTTTCTTGAGAAGCATGAATGAAAAAGGAGAGCACAACTCCAACTGTACATATGACTGTCCCAACCCAAAAGGGGGTTTTCCATCCCCAGTGATCCACTAAATAGCCACTAAGAAACATGCCTGCAAATTGCGCTAAAACAATGATAAACGAAATCATTCCCATTGCACGATGGATATGTTTGTTGGAAAAATAACCAGCATAAAGGACTGTGAAGATAACCCATGTCGCGGCAGCCAGACCGGCTAATGATCTCGCGACTAAAATCCAAGCCAAATGATGGGTAATAGCAAAAACAAAGCAGCTCAATGCGCAGAGCAACATTCCAGCAATTACTATCGGCTTTCTCTTCTTAATGAGATCAGAAAAGATTCCGATAGGCATTCTGAATACTAATTGCATAATGCCATAACTGCCCAATACCAGACCAACAAAGGTATATTTCCCTCCTGAAGATTCAATATATGGGGCTAAAACAGGAACATAAATAAATTGTGAGACCCAGAAAATAAAAGAAACGAACAGAAATATGTAGTGATTCCAAGCAGTGCAATCCTTTTTCAATATATCCCTCCCTTGCGTGCCAGCCGTTTGCTTGCTGACAAGCTATTAGTACAGAACATTGGGACAAGAAGGTAAGAATAAGAAAAAGTACAGATGACATTAGCCCCTTCCTTCTTCAAAGTGTATCATGTCAAGAAAGGAAAGAATACGATGATTAAGTTCTCATTTTGAAATAATATGTGCTGTGTCTGTCTGTGTCAGCCAGTTGCCATCGGCGTAAGGTTCAAGTCTGAGTGGAAGCTCATTCACGAAGAATGTGCTCATGCGCCAAAGCTTATTGGAGGATGCAACTGTTCAGCTACTCGCAAAGCTGTATGAAGCATAAACTGAGATGCTTCTCGAAGTCATTTGCTTTGCTGTTCACTTACGAGCTGCCTCCTCGCAATTCGCCTTGTAAGCTGTGCGCATTCCGCTCTATTTATAGCCTCGTTGATCTAAACTGCCGTTTGTTCTGGTTGATCATTTGAATTCTTGGACTGTGTCATCAGTGAAACAACAACTGTTAAAATGATGGAGATAGGCAATCCCAAGAATACGGGGTGCAGTCCGAATGGATGTCCTGCCAATTGCCAGCCTACAGCTACGAATAAGCCAACCCACATTCCTACTGTACCGCCAATTTTTGTCGTTCCTTTCCAAAATAGACCGAAAGTGACCGGTGCAACCAAAGCTGAAACGAGCATCGCTGTTCCTGTTACCCACAAATCAACAAGATTCGGGATATAAAGAGCCAGTATCAAAGCTAAAAACGAAACAAGAATGACGGACAATCTGCTGTATTTTAACAGTTTCTGGTCATCTTGCACTTTCATGCGCGGTCTGATGACATCGTTTACAATCGATGAAGCTCCTGCCATGAAGAATGAGTCAGCTGTAGAGATGACTGTAGCCAATAACGCGATAATCATGACGATGACCATTGGGAAATTGAATACATGTTCTGAAATGGCGTAATATGCCAGCGTTGGATTGATTTCTCCCATGTCTAAGCCATATTTTCCCGCAACGCCAATCATAATGACAAAAATTCCAGTTACAAGTGCAAGAATAATGGAAATCCAATAACCGATTGAAGCTGTTTTCACATCTTTTGCTGCCCAGAATCTTTGCCATAGATCTTGTCGGACAAATTGATAACCTCCAATTGTCAGCAGGTAGACCAATACTTCTGTCGTAGAGATGTTAAAAACGCTTAAGTTGGCTCCTTCACCTAATGCTGCTGCATTTTCGGAGATTTGGCTCCAACCGCCTGATACAATAATGACCACAACAAATAAAATGAAAATACCAATTGTCTGAATAGTTCCGTGAAAAGCATCTTGCCAGATAACGGACTTCATACCGCCATAGTATGTCTTGAGTGATAACATGATCCAGCTTATAATAATACCAGCTGTTATACTCATCCCAACTGTCAAGTTTAAAATAGTGGCAATCGCAATGAATTGCATGCCGGTAATGGCACTATAGGCAATTAAAATACTGATAACTGTCGGGAAGCGGGCACCTTCGCCAAACCGTAATGTCGTATAGTCAGCGATTGTAACCATATCGTATTTTTCCCCATATGCGCGAATCTTCTTAAGAAAGAAGAACATCATAAGGACACCTGTGATAAAGATACTGAAATTCAGCCAATGCTGTCCCATACCGAAAGTATAGCCATTTGTCATGAACCCGAGCAGGGTAGAACCGCCGATCGCAGTTCCAAGGAAAGTCAGAATTAATGGAAACATGGATACGGATCTGCCTGCTACGTTATAGTCGTCATACGTTTTAATACTCTTTTTGTTGATATAAAAAGATATTCCGAAGAGAAATAGGAAGTAAAAGATAACAATACTGCCTAGAATCGTTTGTTCTTGTGAGCTAAACATGATGTTTCCCCCTTGGTTGTGTATATTAGTTTTCAGACCTTACTAAGCACAGACTCATCCTTAAACACTGTGTCTCCTTCAACAATCGTTTGAATGACTTTTATATCTTTGATGCTATCTGGATTCGCTTGGAAAGGGTCTTGATCCAAAACGATAAGATCAGCATATTTTCCGACGGCAAGTGAACCGATAATCTTTTCATCAAAACCGGAATAGGCTGCATCCATTGTGTACGCCTTGATGGCATCTTCAATAGAAATCGATTCAGTGGTGCCGAGCTGCTGTCCACCGATTGTTTTTCGTGTAACAGCTGAATAAATACCATATAGCGGATTTCCATCACATACAGGCAAATCTGAATTTCCGGGAGCCATAATTCCGTATTTTTTAAAGGATGCGTGCGGGAAGACCCGTTCTGCTCGTTCCGGCCCCAAATTTGCTAGATAGCTGTCTCCGATTGAGTATATAAATCCTATAGAAGAGGCAGCAATTATGCCATAGTCTGCAATTTTCTTTAATTGTTCGTCAGTAGGCAAAGCACAATGTTCAATTCTATTACGCATCTTTTTGTTTTCTCCTGGTGTTATAGCGTTTGTTATTGCATCGAGTGCCATATCGATTGCCCTTTCCCCGATTCCGTGTATGGAGATCCGTAAATCATTTTCTACAGTCTGTGAAACAAGCTTGTTTAAGTGATCTTGTTTCATATATAAAATGCCGCGGGTATTTTCGTTGCCTTCAAATGGTTCATATAGTGCAGCCGTTTTTCCGCCAACACTCCCGTCGAGCATATATTTTAATCCTTGGATGTTCAGTCGGTCATTTCCAAACCCGCTCTCTATACCTAGGGAAAGAACTTCTTCTTGAACGCCAGTCCATCCCATCAAGTCAATGGCCCATAACCACAAGCGCGTTTTCATGCGGAAGTTATCCTCTTTTTGAAGCTGTTGGTACACGGTCATTTCTTTAGGAGTGACGGCCATGTCGTGGATAGTCGTAATCCCCCAGCGGAAAAATTGTTCTTGTGCCTGCATCATCGCATCTACCATCTGTTTTGTAGTAAATGGAGGAATCGCAAACTGCTGCATGGCGTTTTCCTGAATCAATCCGCTAGGTTTTCCGGTATCTGGGTTGATATGGAAGTGTCCACCTTGCGGGTCCTCAGGTACTTCAGGGAGACCGCTTACATCAAAGGCCTTTCGGTTGACGACCGCATTGTGTACACACGTTCTTTTTAAAAATACCGGATGGTCGGGTGCCGCTTCGGATAACTCTTCTATCGTAGGGAATCGTTTCTCCTTCATCTTGCTGTCATCCCATCCCATACCTAAGATCCATTCACCTTTGGGTGTCACTTTTGCCTTCTCCCTTACGGCATGGAGTATGGTTTCGATATTTGGAGTGACTTCTGCTCTCAAATCAAGCTGGAGCAGGTTTGTCGCGTAATGAAGCGGATGAGCATGACTTTCTATGAATCCCGGTAAAATCGTTTTATTATGCAAGTTTAGCCGTTTTGTGGAAGGGCCGATTAATTGTTCAGCCTGTTGGTCAAAAGCAATGATTTTGCCGTCCTTTACAGCCAGGCTTTCAGCAACGGGATATTGTTCATTCATTGTATAAATATTGGCATTCGTAATGATCAGATCTGCAAACATATTAAAAACTCCTTTTCTGGTTGCTGTTCTATTATTCGTAGTTGTATGCGCCGGCCAATTTACAAACGGTATGCAATAATACATTGGTGCCTTTATCTATTGCATCCATGCTCGTGAATTCCTCCTGGCAATGGCTTTTGCCGTCGGCACTCGGAACAAATATCATGGCAGTAGGAGTAATCTCGTTCATATATTTGGAATCATGGCCTGCACCACTAATCATCTTTTGGTGACTATATCCAAGTTCCTCGGCTGTATCAGAAATGATGTCTATTAATTTAGCGGAAAAATGACTAGCAGAGGTTTCCCAAATTTTCTTTGTTTCTATCATGACTTGCTCAGCTGCTGCAGAGATACTTAACTTTTCGATAATCAATTGAGTCAGCCGCTCTTTTACTGCGTTTTCCGAATGTCTCACATCTAGCGAAAAGACAACTTCACCAGGTACGCAATTGATTGAATTTGGTTTAATCTCCATTCGTCCTACAGTTGCTGTTGCCTCACTGTTTTGGCTAGTAATGGTGTCTCTGATAATTTGGATCAATTTTGCCGCAACGTAAAGTGCATCTTTTCTCATGTTCATAGGAGTTGGGCCCGCGTGATCGGATTGTCCGGTAATTTTAATTTCCAGCCAATCCATTCCCTGGATACCTGTCACCGCTCCAATGTCTATTCCTTTATGCTCTAATACGGGTCCCTGCTCAATGTGGAGTTCAATGTAACAGTGGCTGTTTTGAACCCGATGACCTTTCTCTCCGTGGTATCCGATTCTTTTAAGCTCCTCTAAAAAGGTTTTTCCATCCCTGTCTTTACGGCTATAAATAAAATCTTGATCAAAATGTCCCGAAACACCCCCTGCTCCTAAAATAGGAGGTTCAAATCTAGATCCTTCTTCGTTAGTAAAATTGATGATCTCTATGGGCCTGTCAGTTTGAATGTTAAATTCATTTAATGTACGTATGACTTCGAAGCCTGCCAGTACTCCTAATATACCGTCAAATCGTCCACCTTCCGGCTGTGTGTCCAAGTGAGATCCAATCAATACCGGGGAAGCATCCGGGTTTTTCCCTTCTCTCCGCCCGTAAATGTTTCCGAAATCGTCCACTCTCACTTCGAGTCCGCTATCCTTCAACCATTGAATAAAAATGTCCCTCATTTTCTTGTCTTCATCTGTGAGGGCAAGACGGCTTATTCCGCCACCGGAAAGTCCTCCTATTTTTGCGCTTTCTTCGATGGTATTCATAAGACGGTCAATATTGATCCGTAATTTTTGCTGAGTCATTAGTCAAGTCCTCCTTGTTCTGCGTTCAAATGACATGTAAATATATTGCAATATGTGTGCCAAAAATTTTGAGGGCAAGACGTTCGATTTGTTGAATTTTGTCATCTTTTTGGATCCGTTTACATCAATGTATTGCAAAAACGATTCAAAAATTATATAATTTGAGTTGAAATCAACTCAATAATTGTTGGTAAATCAATGAAAGGGCTTCTTTTGAGTCGATATTAATTCAAGAATAATGATATTATCTAACATTGTTCATTTAGAAAGGGAGAAAAAGTTGAAAAAAGTTGAGGAAATTTTAGAACATCCCTTTTTTATAACGATACTGAATGCTCTATCCGATGGAGTGTTGGTTGCTGATGGGAAAGGGAAAGTCTTATGGCTTAACCAAGCTTGTGCAAGTTTTTCAGGCAAGCCTATTTCTTTTTTTATTGGAAAAGACGTATATTTGCTGGAGGAACTGGGAGTTTTTAACCCATCTGTAACGAAACTTGTGATTGAAAAGCAAGCAGCTGTAAGTACGGTGCAAACGACAACGGGGAAAGACAGCAGGTTTATTGTTTTTGGATATCCTATTAAGAATGAAGCAGGAGGAATAGACTATATTATTGCTCAAACGAAGGATATTACTGAAATAGTAAAGACAACAAATGAGCTGGAAGAGACACAGTCCATGTTGAAACGTTACAGTGAGCAAATTATGCTCATGAACTATGAGAAACAAGTAGATTCCTATTATTTTAGCGGTCAAAGTTCTGCTTATCTTTCGCTGTTGCAAACCATTGATAAGATAGCTCCTGCAGAATCGACCGTTCTGATAAGCGGTGAAACAGGGGTCGGAAAAAACGTCATAGCCCAGCGGATTCATGGATTAAGCGAACGGGGACACGGACCGTTTGTTGAAATCAATTGCGGGGCGCTCCCGGAGTCCTTGATTGAATCTGAGTTATTCGGTTATGCGAAAGGGGCGTTTACTGGGGCGAATAAGGCGGGTAAAGCAGGATTGATCAAAATGGCTGATGGCGGCACTTTGTTCCTGGATGAAATTGGGGAACTGCCCATTCATTTGCAGGCGAAATTATTGCAATTTTTACAACAGAAGAAGTTTCTTCCGGTCGGTTCGACAGTGTATCAAACCGCGAATGTAAGAGTCATTGCTGCAACGAATTTGGATTTGATGGAAGAAGTGAAGAAAGGAAACTTCCGCTCGGATTTATTTTACAGGCTGAATGTGTTGCCGATCTTCGTTCCTTCGTTAAGGGAAAGGGAAGATGACATCATCGGACTGGTTCAATACAACATGGAAAAATACAATAAGAAGCATAAAAGGCATTGCTATCTTTCTGGAAATGTAATGGATATTCTGCAAAATTATGACTGGCCGGGGAATATAAGGGAGTTGGAAAACTTAATGGAACGGCTAGTGGTTATCGCACCTGAACACGAAATCCAAGTGAAGGACCTGCCAGCACATATGAGGGAGCAGGATGTGAATGCTTTTGATCTTGCAAGCTTCAATAGGGGAGATTCATTGACAGAGGTATTGGAATCCGTTGAAAAAGATATGATCTCAAAAGCGTATGCCCAGTATAGGACGACTAGAAAAACGGCAGAGGAGCTGGGAATAACGCAGTCTTTGTTGATGAGACGTTTGAAAAAATACAATTTGACAAATGGAAACTCCAAGGAGAGGCCCTGATTCAGACACCTCTCCTTTTTATTGTTCAATTAATACTTGGATTTCAGCGAGAAATTCATCCCTGTTATTTGAAATGAACTGATCGATGATTGTCCGTATCATAAAGTCCCCTTTGATTTTATAGTTTCTTTCTTTAATGAAATGATTCAAGATTTGAAAATAGGACGGTGCATCTTTGTGCCCTCCGCGAAAGAAAATACAGGCGTACGTCCCTTTCGATAGAGTTCCAAAATCTATTTCTTCAATTAGTTTACTGTTTTCTTCTTCTTCCAATATAAGAAAGATGGAGCTGTATTCCATAAAACTTTCGTGCTGAAAATTGCTCTCTGAAATGGTGAGACCTACTTTTCCAATGAAGATGGATGCCAGATGATGGTACTGCTGTTTTAATTTACGCAATGAAAGTTCAAGCTCAAAAAACGACGAGATTGTTTCTTTGAGCTGGATGATTTTTCTCTCTGGCAAGGTTTTGATAAAAGGAACGGCGATGTCAGTAATTTTTTTTGCTTCCTCAAATTCATGGATCCTTGCTTCCAACTTCTTTTTCGCCATTTCCAGCTCTTGTATTTTTTGCTCTGTGATCCTCTTATGCTCCTTCAGTGTATCAATCAGCTCATCGATATCCCGGTTGGATGTCTGCTTTTTTATATCAGCCAGTGGCACGCCAAGCACTTTTAAATAATTGATGATATCAAGCAATTTAAATTGCTCGATGGAATAATACCGATAGCCATTTTCCGGATTCACTTCAATCGGCTTGAACAAGTCAATTTCATCGTAATATCTTAACGTTTTGACCGGAATATTGTGGAGCTTTGACATCTGCCCAATTGAAAATTTATTCTTCATATTTCACCACCTCAATTATAATAAGAAGAAAAACGTTATTCTACTGCGATATGTATTTCAATTTCTCCATCAGGAAGATATTTTTCAAAATCAACTGTATAAGCCCGGTTCAGTGTGCCTGATTCTTCCAAATTCCAAATGCTGCTCCAGGTCTTAAAAACTCCCTGGTCATCAGTCGAATCAACTGTGAAAATCTCATATTTTTCTGTAGGTATCTCGATAGGCGTTCCTCCATTTTTTTCAGTGGCAACGCCTACAGAGTAGTCTCCTTTATAGTCGCTTTCATAATCATAATAAACGCCATATACATTGCCTTCATAGTTTGTAAGGCTGCTTGAGGCGCTTTCCCACATATTTTTTATTTTGTCCATCACCTGCTTGTCATTAAAATTATTTGTTCTGATGCTGGTTATAATTGATAATTGCATGCTTATCAACTCCCTAATATTTTTAATACATTATAGAACAAATGTTTGTTTAAAGCAAAACCTTTTCAATAAGAAAAGAATGCATCAAACCATTCTGATGCACTCTTTAAGCTCTTAAACTTTTTCTGTTTTTCTAAACGGGACAATTGGAAGAAGTTCGCCTGTATGGATATCTTCAACAGGAACAGCTTCCTCGACCCAGCTTTTTGGCGGCATGGCGCCCCAGAAAGTTGCGCGTTGAGGGTCAGCGAGATCCCATTTGATTGGTTCCCAGTCCGGATCGTTTGTAAAATAGTCTCCAGTGTATAATTCCATGCGGTTTCCATCAGGATCTCTCAAATAAACGAAGAAAGCATTGGATGTTCCATGTCTGCCGGGCGAGCGCTCGATGTTAGCGTAATAGCCCAGTGAAGCAAGATGGTCGCATGCATCCAAAATGGATTTCGCATCATCCATCCAAAAACCAGTATGATGAAAGCGAGGTCCGGTTTCGCTTATGAGCGCAAGGTCATGTACACTCGGCTTTCTGTGCATCCATGCAGCCCAAATATTTTCTTCCTCGCTCTCTATTTTTACAGTGTACTCAGAGGTTCTGAAACCTAAATGATCGCTGTACCAAGCGTATAAATCATCTATGTTTGTAATGAGACAGTTGGCATGGTCGATTCTTTTGATTTTTACATTTTCTTGCAAATGATATTTCTGCAGCATTCTGTCGGCTTTTTCCATTTCGTAGAAAAATTCAACAGGAATACCGCCTGGATCTTGAATTCGTAGTGCACGTCCCTGGCCTTTTTCCTCACCGGCAGCTACCCAGCGCTTATTTACTCCAAGTTCAGTGAATAGTTTATCTAATGCATCAAGGTCACTGTCAGCGCTTACACGATAGGCAATATGTTTCAAGCTGGCCTGCTTACCTTTCGTCAAAACGAGACAATGGTGGTTTGCATCTTCCAAAGCCCTCAAATAAATATGATTGTCATCAGACTCAGTTTCAATGAAACCCAGCCCATCACAATAAAAGTGACGTGCGCGATCTAAATCAGTAACTGTTACTTCAGCATGGTGTAAACGGACAATATCAAAGTTTTTGTTTGGCATCACTATCATCCTCCGATCTTTTGATATTAGTTTAAACCCTCCAGTAACTAGAGAGTCAATGGGATAATTTAAATTTTAAGATAAAAGAAAACGTTTTACAAATTTATCTTGACATACGTTTCATATATAGGTAATATAGGTTCAAGACGTACAAAATTTACTTTCCGGATTAATAACCTTTTTTCGGTTCAGGTAAAATAGTGCGCAACCTTATCACATCGTTAAATAAGAAGACTGCCGAATCTGTCATCCAGCGGCTTTAACCGAGGGACAAACGCAGAACAAACCAGTCGTACATCCACCTTTCTTTTTGATGGGCTGATGGCGACTGGTTTTTTTACGCCGGTTTTCTGATTCAACGGACAAATGATTCTTAGGAGGAAAAGAAACATGTGTCTCGCTAAATCAGGTTGTAAACTATGCGGTAACTGCAAAGGCTCCAAAGCGGCAAAAAACGAAAAGAAAAAATAAGGAGCCAAACACAAAGAGAACAAGGGATCATTCCCTTGTTCTCTTTGTGTTTCAAGGCTTTCTTTTCAAAATGAAAACCGTGTTATCGGATTTTAGATATATCTATTCCTTGTTCTATGGCAGCGAGGGCCAGCTTTTGAATGGTCATATCATCCATTGGGGGATTGTGAAGGCCGGCCCTGGCATCACGGTAGTATCTTTGTAGCGGGTTGGAACGTTGTAGGCTTTTGGCACCGACTATGCGCATCGCTTTGTCAACGATCGAAATTGCCGAGTTGGTTACTGTATGTTTCACCGCCCCGAGTTCGTTGGCAATTAACGGCCGTCTCTTCTCATCATCATAGGCTTCGGCAACATTATATAGGAAGTGTCTTGCTCTCATTAGCTCAAGCTCGATCTCACCCAATAAACGCTGTACATTCGGCAATTCACTGATTGTTCCTTTTATACTGTTTGGTGAATGTTCATTGGCAAACTGGATGGCATAATCCCTTGCGGCCTGTGCAATTCCAAGATAACAAGCAGGGATGTGCATGACCCAGCCGTTGACTTTGTTTCCGCGCGGTCCATCATTGATTTCGACAAGCATGGAATCGTCGACTTTGACGTTCTCCAAAATCAAATCATGGCTTTCCGTACCTCGCATGGAGATGACATCCCAAGTTTCTTCTATAGAAAGGCCTTCCGTGTCTTTGTGTAACAAGAAGAAGCCGATTGCCTGTTTTTCTTCAATCCAAGCGGAGGTGAGGAAATAGGTCAATGCAGGTGACATCGTCGTAAAATTTTTCCTTCCATTAATGACCCAGTGTCCATCCTTTTGAACCGCTGTGGTTCCTGGGCGTCCACCTCTTGTCGGGCTGCCTGTCTGGGCTTCACTTACAGCACGATTGACGAGTGCTCCGTCCAGTACTTCCTTTGCAAAAAAATTCAATCTGTCTTCACTCCAGAGCTTTTTCTCGTAAAGCTCGCCGACTGTTCCAAGATGCCAGCCGATGGAAAGCCCCGTAGCTGAGTCAAAGCTAGCAATGGTCTCTTGAAAAAGCACCATGTTATATACCCTTAAACCTTCCCCACCGTATTCCTTCGTTAAAGTCAAGCTCGTGTATCCCATCTCAACAAGCTCTTGAATATTCTCCTTAGGGAATCTAGCCTGCTCATCTGTTTCGGCAGATCTGCTTTTAAATGCCGCTTCTTTTGTATATAAAAGATCTAGCCAATGCTTTTGAATATCGCTTTTTATAAATAAGTCTTTCATTTCTTCACCTCTAATATTGTATATGCATAAGATGCCTAAAATTAACAAAACCCATTAGTTTGATTGGTTTTAATCTTATCGAACTTGATTTTAAGCGTCAAGCCTTACCAATTCAGTGGGAACAAAAGGTCTAATTCCTACTTTACAACTAAGGATAGTTATGATAATCTTTGGGTTAAATTTAAGAAATAAAAAGCAGGGATCAGTATGATTAAGTTAAAAAATATTAACAAACAATTTCAAAAGAACCATGTGTTAAAAGGAATTGATCTCGACGTGGAAAAGGGGGATGTTTTAGTCATTGTAGGTCCGAGTGGATCAGGGAAGACCACCTTGCTCAGGTGTATCAATTATTTGGAACGGCCTGATGAAGGTTCCATCACCATTGACGGCTTCACTGTTCAAGGGAAGCATGCTTCAAAACGTGACGTGCTTGCTTTAAGAAGAAAGACAGCGATGGTTTTCCAGCATTACAACCTTTTTAAAAATAAAACGGTATTGGAAAACGTAATGGAAGGTCTTATTGTGGCTAAAAAGATTCCCAAAAAGGAAACGAAGGAGATTGGTGCCTCTTTATTGGAAAAAGTCGGTTTGGGAGAAAAATTGAATGAGTATCCTTCGCAGCTTTCGGGGGGACAGCAGCAGCGTGTAGGTATTGCCCGGGCGCTGGCATTGAATCCGGCCGTCATATTATTCGATGAACCCACTTCTGCTCTTGATCCTGAGATGGTTGGCGAGGTATTGGCCATTATTAAACAGATTGCCAATGAAGGGATTACCATGGTTGTCGTCACTCATGAAATTGATTTTGCACGAGAAGTAGCTAATCGTGTCGTGTTTATGGATGGGGGACATATCATTGAGCAAGGCTCTCCAGAAGAAGTATTGTTACATCCGAAGCACGAACGGACGAAAAGATTTTTAAAAAGACTGGTTAAAGAACCGGATTATATGATTTAGGGGGAACTATGAATGAAGAAGCTATGGGCAGGAGCAGTGACATTGTTTGGACTTATCTTATTTATTTCTGGCTGCTCTCAAAGTACGACAAAAGAATCGGATGGAAAAAAAGTGATCAAAGTGGCGATCAGTGACGAAGTCAATCCGCCATTTTTATATGCCGATGAAAAGAATGAACCGATTGGTTACGATATAGATTATATGAAGGAAATAGAAAAAAAGCTTCCAGATTATAAGTTCGAATATATTTGGAGAGAGGAAGAATCCAATCTCGTTGGTGTAGATACCGGGAAATATGATTTCGCCATCAACTGGTTTTTCAAAAATCCAGAACGGCAAGAAAAGTTTTTATATCCGGAGCGTGAGTTTGGGTACTCTCTGACTTCTTTGGTAACAAAAACAGACAGAGATGATATTAAAACTTTGGATGACATGGTAGGGAAAAAGTTTCCGCCAGTATCGCCAAGTGGGGGCTTACGTGCCATTTTAAATGCATATAATGAACAGCATTCTGACAATCCATTAACTTTAGAAAGCATGGAATCCCCGTCAAATGCGGAGAACCTGAAAATGGTAGACAAAGGGAAAGCGGATGCTATGTTCATCAATGTCACAACCTTTAACGAAATTCAAAAGGAATTGGACCTTGACTTGAAGGTAGCAGGAGTCGTTTCTAAAGAGCCGATTTGGGCAGTTTACAATAAAGATAACACAGAGCTTGCGAAAGAGATGGATAAGGCCACTTCCGAACTGATTGAAGATGGAACTTTATCAAAGCTTGCTGACAAATGGTTTGGAGTAGACTTCTTCCAGGATCTTGATTACATCAATGAGGAAGGCTTTAACTTTGAGAAATAATCCGACTTTCCGTATTGGGTTGCTCAGCATCTCAATACGGATTTTCATTAGGTGGTGAATGAGTATGACTTCCGGATTCGCAGGCTGGGTTGATTTATTTGTCAAGGTACTTGAAAAGCTTCCGCTCACTCTTTTGATGTTAGGGCTGTCATTATTTTTTTCTATTATTCTTGGAGTATTTGTTGCCATCATTCGGATTCAAAAGCAGCCTGTGCTCTATCAGGTGGCAACATTTTATTTGTCCTTTACTCGTTGTACACCGCTGCTCGTTCAGTTGTTCCTTGTTTATTTTGGATTGCCGCAGCTGCTTTTAGCTTTTGGTATTGATATTAATGGATGGGACCGGCTTGTATTCCTTGTGATCGCATTTTCGTTCCATACCGCTGCTTATTTATCTGAGGTGTTCCGGTCAGCGTACCTTGCTGTAGGCAGGGACCAGCTGGAAGCCGCATACAGTGTTGGAATGAGCTACCCGCAGGCCTTGTTCAGGATTATATTACCACAGGCATTTGTTGTGTCTTTGCCAAATCTCGGCAACAATATTATTGAACTTTTAAAAGATACATCCCTGGCTTTTACAATTGGTATTATCGACATTATGGGACAGGTGAGGATCATTCTTGGAAATAACCACGGAATGGGAATGTTCCAAATCTATGTCGTGATTTCCTTGGTTTATTGGGGGACTTGTATTTTGATAGAAGCCATTATTAGTTACTTGGAAAAAATATTTAAAAAAGGCCGCGTCAGTTTATCAAGGCAGTAGGGGGAGGCGAGACATTGCTTTTGTCTATTATCAATCTGGAATTTGCGGTTGAACAAATTCCGGAAGTATTAAAAGGGGTACCTGCGACCCTTGCCATTGCGGTGGTTGCTATGATTTTTGGTTTGATTTTCGGCCTGTTAATCGCCCTTTGCAGAGTCTATAAGCTTCCGGTCTTGAACCGACTGTTTATCGTATATATTTCTTTTATAAGGGGAACGCCTTTGCTCGTACAGTTGTACGTATTTTTTTACGGCGTACCGGTTCTTTTGGACTTTTTGAATAAACAGATGGGGACAAATTTCGATGCTTCCGATATATCTCCATTAATCTATGCTTTTATTGCCTATACCTTAAACACTTCTGCCTACCAGGCAGAAATTTTCCGTTCTTCTATCAATGCGGTCAGCGCTGGACAGATGGAAGCGGCGCATGCAGTTGGAATGACAACAGCACAAGGACTTTGGAGGATTATATTGCCGCAAGCCTATGTCGTGGCTCTTCCGAATCTCGGCAACACTTTTATCGGCCTAATCAAAGCAACTTCGTTGGCATTTGCTGTGAAAGTGGTCGAGATCATGGCGATAGCTAAAATTATTGCTAATGATGGTTACAGGTTCCTGGAAATGTATCTCGTTGCTTCTCTTGTATACTGGATCATTTCTTGGGTGTTTGAAGTGTTGTTTGCCATGGCTGAAAAGAGAATGAGACGTTATGAGAGGCGGATTGAGGGAGAAGCGGCATCTTAACCTCGCAAGAGCGAGGAATCCTGAAAGTTTCATTAAAGATAGGGAAGAGTGAAAAGAACATGTGAAGATGCTCTTTTCACTCTTCATAATAGGATAGTACCACGAAAGGTTGATTCGGGCTCTTATTACTCAAGTCGTGTATTCCCCGTTGATTTTTACATAATCATACGACAGATCGCATCCCCACCCGGTCGCTTTACCCTGACCGTTTCCAAGTGAGATAGAAATGTTGATCTCATCACCTTTCAGGTAATTTGAGAGTTTCTCCAAGTTTGAGTCGGTTGGTTCACCGTCACTGAATACGGCAATATCGCCGAATGCCACGGATACCTTTTCCGCATTAATAGGGTGCTTGGCATTGCCGATAGTAGAGATGATTCTTCCCCAGTTAGGATCCGCTCCAAAAATGGCTGTTTTAACCAATGGTGAGTTAATAATTGATTTCGCCATCACTTTGGCCTCTTCATCATTTTGGGCTCCGGTAATCTGTACCTCAACGAGCTTTGTCGCACCTTCTCCATCTCTTGCCAGGTCTTTTGTAAGGCTGATGAGCATATCTGTCAGAACCTGTTCAAACTTTTGCAGGTCGACCGGGCCCGCAAGACCATTTGCCATAGCGGCAACTGTATCACTTGTACTTGTATCTCCATCTATGGATACCATGTTGAAGGAAACATCTACTGCTCGCTTTAAGATGGCTTTCAGAGCTTCTGGTTCAATTTGTGCGTCTGTCATAATGTAGCTGAGCATCGTTGCCATGTTCGGCTCAATCATCCCAGACCCTTTGGCGATGGCACATAAAGTGACGCCGCCAATAGTTTCTGAACGATATTTGGCAAAAGTATCTGTCGTCATAATGGCTTCAGCGGAATCTTTTAAGCCATCTTTCTTCAGCTCACTTTTTAATCCTGGAACTCCTTCGGTGATCTTTTTGACCGGAAGAGGAACTCCAATGACACCGGTTGAGGAGGGGAGGATATCCGCCGAGCTGATGCTTAATTCGTCAGCAACCGCTGATATGATCGTATGAACATCCTCAATACCCTGTTTTCCAGTTGCAACATTTGCGTTTTTGCTGTTGATGACAAAAGCTTGAAGAAACCCATCTTTAATATGTTCCTTTCCGACTGTTACGGGCGCACCGCAAAATTGGTTTTTTGTGAACATGGCGGCCGCAGCTGCACGTGCTTCGGAATAAATGACAGTAAAATCAGGTGTATCGTCTTTTATGCCAAGTTTTTTGGCGCAAGAATAAAAGCCCTTCGGAAGCAATGTATATTCCATTGAAAATTCTCCTATCATAATTAAATTTTGTTAATGAATATTATACAGCGACCTTTATAAAAAGAAAGAGGAAAATGAATATTTATTAAGAGAAATGAATAATTATTTAAAAATGTATTGACTTTCCGTCTTCAATCGGTAAGATTAACAATATATATTGAATCAAAGGTGATGGAAATGATCGAAGTCCGCAAAGCGGTTCTCAAGGACATTGATAGGGTCTACGAGCTTGTCAACCAGTATGCCGATGAGGAGCTGCTGCTTCCGAGAACGCGCGAATCTCTTATTATTAATATACAGTCTATTTTTGTAGCGGAAGAAGGAGAGGAAGTTCTCGGCGTTGCCTGTCTTGCTGTACTTGGCCAGGACATGGCGGAAATTCGGTCTCTTGCTGTTGATGGGAAGGTACAAGGACGTGGGATTGGAAAAATATTAGTCGAAAAAATTGTCGAAGAAACAAAAAAACTGGGAATTTCCAAGCTGATTTCACTAACCTATCAAGTTGCGTTTTTTAAGAAATGCGGGTTTGACATTATCCAAAAAGAAGAAATGCCGCAAAAGGTTTGGACAGATTGTATCCATTGTCCAAAATTTCCAGCATGCGATGAAGTCGCGATGGCTATTACCTTTTAACGGGTTAACAAGAAAAAATGTCGAATTTTCGAAGATAATTAGATTGACAGTCACTTTACATAGTTGCTATAGTTATAACGTCATAGATAATTCATGACTGAATAATACTATTTAAGAAAGACTGTCAAATCTAACCGGACTTTGTTGAAGAAGCAAAGCATAACGTAGATTTAGAGCCAGTTTACTTAATAAATGACCGTACTGTACAGTTTTCACCGTCAAGAGGACATTTAGAGTAGAACTAGCTTTTTCTATTGGTTGGGAAAAGTGTAAACAATAAAGGACAATAAAAGTTCAGGAATTGTCTTGTGCTTTTCTTTGTGCTTTGCATTTTTCGATTGAAAGAGGGGGAGGTTTATCAGTAGGGAGTAGACAGATGGTTTGTGAAAGCGCCTTGAAGTTGCCACGGCTAGTGGATGAATAACGTGACAGGTGTTTGATATTAACACTGCAAGCGGTTCAACATCGAAGAGTCACTAGAGTGCGTTGATTAATCTGAAAAACACTGGATCCAAAACAGTGTCTATCATCTCTCAGATCATTATGACTTGTGAACAACGGTGCAAAGGCAAATGAAAACGCAATTAAATGAGCAAATCTGAAATCACAGTATTTGACACTGTCTGCATCAGTTTGAAGTGAGCAAGTGAGATGAAGAGGAAATCTGTTGGGGTGTAGCGCGTGAGTGGATAAAATCCAATCAGGCTTTAACAGATTAAAGGGATAATGTGAAACAAACGCTGATGAATGCGGTTTAGGCTGTTGTATGCCATCGAACTTGTCATGGGGAAAAAATAGCTTGAAAAGGCGATTACTCTCAATAGTGTACAAGAAGGCCCAATTATTAAGATTAGGTCTTCGTTCCAGTGGCTTACGTTTCCCTTCTCCTTTGACGACGGACGAAAAACCGACAAAGGATTAGCTAACTTAGTCATAAAAGTTTTATTAAAAGAATGAATGAATATTTAGGGAGAGTGAATATTGTGACAAATTACTTGAACTTTATTAACGGAGAATGGGTTAGTGCTTCTTCTGGAGAAAAACATGAACACTTCAATCCTGCCAATCCATCTGAAAGCATTGGTTTTACTGAGGTTTCAACTGTAGTAGATGTGGAAAAAGCGATTGAAGCTGCCAAAGCCGCCGCAGCAGGCTGGAAAGCGATGTCTTCAGTCAATCGGGGCGAAATCCTCCGAAAAGCAGCTGATATTTTAGAAGAGCGCGCTGATGATATTGCAAAAACGGCTACTCAAGAAATGGGTAAACGTTTCATAGAAACAAAAGGTGAGGCACTTAGAGGTGCATCTATACTAAGATATTATGCTCAAGAAGGAATGCGTAAAAAAGGTGAAGTTCTCCCCTCAGCGGCTAACGGAACTACATTGCTAGCGGTTCGTGTACCAGTTGGAGTTGTGGCGGCGATCACACCTTGGAACTTCCCAATAGCTATTCCAATCTGGAAAATGGCTCCTGCTCTTGTTTTTGGAAATCCAGTTGTTTGGAAACCAGGGCAAGAAACAGGAATTACAGCTACAAAAGTAGCGAAAGTATTCGAAGATGCAGGACTACCTGCAGGTGTTCTTAACCTTGTATTGGGTAGAGGGTCTGTAATCGGTGATGTACTTACAACGCATAAAGACGTTGATGCAGTTACTTTCACAGGATCAAATGCAGTTGGTCAAAATATCGCAAAATTAGCGACTGCTACTGGAAAGAAATTCCAACTCGAGCTTGGTGGCAAAAACCCTGCTGTAGTTCTTGAGGATGCTAACCTTGATCTTGCCGCACGTCTCGTTGTGGAAGGTGCTATGAAACAAACTGGCCAACGATGTACTGCAACAAGCCGTGCTTATGTTGAAGCAAGCATTTATGATGAGTTTGTTGAAAAAGTTATTGAATATGCAGACAAAATCACTATTGGAGATGGTCTTCAAGATGGCATCACAATGGGACCTGTTGCTTCGAAAAAGCAATTTGACACAGTAACTGGCTATGTTCAAAAAGGTAAAGATGAAGGGGCTAAACTTCTATATGGAGGCAACACTTTAGATATCAATGGAGGATATTACATCGAACCGACAATTTTTGGAAATGCCACTCACGAAATGTCAATTGTAAAAGAAGAAATCTTTGGCCCAGTTGTAGCACTAATGAAAGTGGCTGACTATGACGAGGCTCTTCAAAAAGCCAATGATACAATCTATGGATTAAGTGCTGCAGTATTCACAAACAGCCTTGAAAAAGCCTTCCATTTCATGGAAAACAGTGAAGTTGGAATGGTTCAGATCAATGGTGAAACTGGTGGTGCGGAACCACAAGCACCATTTGGTGGAATCAAATCTTCTGGACAAGGTCCAAAAGAGCAAGGTCAATCTGCAGTAGAGTTCTTTACAACAAATAAAACTGTAACTATTAATCCATTTACTAAGTAATAACATAAGTGCGAGTGCTTATAGGAACTCGGTATTGTAGCTTAATGATGATGAAATGTATCATTTTAATGAAATCAATAACCTGCCGAAAGTGACAGTCTTTCGGCAGGAACCTTCAAAACAAAGCGCAAGCATTTGTCTGACAGCGTCTCTAGCAATCTGGAGATAGCACGGAGATGAAATGACTAGTTAACTAGGAGGGAAAACCTATTAGTTACATTGGTTTCATCAACGCTACACATTACTGTGGATTTGGAAGGCGTAAGACGCGGCATCCTGTCGCTTCGCTTGCGCGAGTAATTCCTGTACGTCGGTGGAATATAGACTACCCCAGAATGACACGTCTATATCCAGTACTATATTAGGAAAAGAAAAATTAAGACTTTCGGAGCTATAGAGAAAAACGTAAGCGTTTTTCAATATCGGACAACAATTAAAGCACTTGTTGGCACCAAGTCTGCTTTGTAGGAAAGCGCTTTTTATAAGAAGGAAGAATAAACCAAAGGAGTAAATAAATGCAAAACGAACAAGATGTTAAAAAGGTATTATCGCGTTGGGACGTCCTGTTTTTAGCCTTTGGCGCCATGATTGGGTGGGGCTGGGTTGTAATGTCAGGAGAGTGGATTCTAGGAGCTGGGACAGTCGGTGCAATGATCGCATTTGTCGCAGGTGGAATCCTTGTCATTTTTGTTGGTTTGACATATGCTGAGCTTGCATCAGCGATGCCTACGACAGGTGGATCCTTGATTTATGTTTTTAGGGGTGTTGGGCCCAAATCAGCTTTTACAGCATCCTGGATGCTAGCGCTTGGGTATATTTCAGTAGTAGCATTCGAAGCAGTAGCTCTTCCAACTGTTATTGAATATATCTTCCCGAACTATAAAGTGGGATATATGTATACAATTAATGATTATGAAGTTTACGCTTCGTGGGTTCTAGTTGGTGTCGGTGCTTCTATTTTCGTGACAATTGTTAACTATATGGGTGTAAAATCTGCGGCCTTTTTGCAAATGGTACTAACCATTATCATTGCACTTATCGGTTTATTACTTATTTTTGGTGGAGTGTTCAATGGGGAAGCAGCAAATGCACAGCCGCTATTTGAAGGCGGACTTGGTGGAATTATGGTAGTTGCGATCATGACACCTTTCATGTTTGTCGGATTTGACGTTATCCCACAAACGGCGGAAGAAATGAAAGTACCAGCGAAAGCAATCGGTAAAATCCTCATTTTATCCGTTATCTTAGCGGTGATTTGGTATGTGGCAATCATTTTGGCAGTTGGTCTTGGATTGGATAAAGACTCTTTGGTTGCTTCAACATTACCAACGGCTGATGCTATGGCTACAGTGTTTGGAAGTGACGTATTCGGTATTATCTTAATTCTTGGCGGAGTTGCCGGAATCATTACAAGCTGGAACGCATTCATCATCGGTGGAAGCCGCATTTTATATGCGATGGCTGACAAGAAGATGATTCCAGCATGGTTTGGTAAAGTTGATCAGAAACACGGAACACCTACAAATGCAGTTCTATTCATTGGTACTTTAGCTACTGTAGCTCCATTACTCGGACGTCCTATGCTTGTTTGGCTCGTTGATGCAGGTGGACTTGCTATCGTTATTGCATACCTGTTGGCTGCTGTAGCATTTGTCCAATTGCGTAAAAATGAACCGAACATGGTTCGTCCTTTCCAAGCTGGAAAGTCCAGTATCATCGGATGGATTGCTATCCTCCTGAGTATTTTCTTTGTTATCCTTTACATGCCTGGAATGCCTGCAGCACTCGTTTGGCCATACGAATGGGTTATATTTGCGGGATGGGCTGTAATAGGAATTCTCCTTATGATAGGGATGAGGAAAAACTTCCCCAAAGAAAAATTGACGTACAACAATAAAGAGTAAAAAATGAAATGAAAGCGCCGGGGTCTGACCCCCAGCACGTTAAAGTGGTAGCGTATTAACGCAGTGGGGGTCAGACCCCTCAATGAGATTGAATCCAATCTTCCTAAGATTGGATTCAATTTTTTTGTTTTTATCACTTGAAAGCCATATTTTTGTGTGATAAACTCTAAATTGTATCCAAAGTGAATCGAGGTGGATATTTTGCCGGAGAAATTGGCACAACAAAAGTCGACAGTGGTTAAAAATGTCACGAAACGCCTAAGAGAAGTCATTTTGGACGGTACTTTGAAAAAAGGTGACAGGTTGATTCAAGAAGAATGGGCAGAGAAGCTGGAAGTTAGCAGAATGCCGATTCGAGAAGCACTTACCCAACTGCAAATGGAAGGGCTCGTGGAAATCGTGCCTCACAAGGGAGCAGTTGTCACCCCCATTACAAAGGAGAATATAGAGGAAATATACTATATTCGATCTATGCTGGAAGGGCTCGCAGTAGAAAAGTCACTCCCATATTTGACAGATGAGGACAAGCAGGATTTGCATGACATGGTGGTTCAGATGGAAACGTTAGATTTGACAGATGAGACAAATGGAGAATATATCCGTCTGAATGCAGCATTTCACCAAATTCTTATGAGAGGCTGTCCTTGGCCAAGACTTCGTAAAATGGTTGAAAATCTTGGTATTTCACCCATAGCACCCAATCTCTTGATTGATTATTACCAGGAGACACAGCAGGAGCACAGGCGCATCTATGAGGCTGCTTTAAGAGGTGATCCGGCTGAGATACGAGGTGCAGTGGAGTATCATATTTTGCGTACAAAAAATAATTTAATAGATTGCATGGAAAGCATAAGAAAAGCGCAAGCGTCCGTTTAATGAAGTTTACTGGTTGCTGGTGCTAAAGCAGGACAATAAAAACACGCTTAAAATGGAGGCATAAAATTATGTATGATTTCGCAATTGTAGGTGGCGGTATTGTAGGTTTATCAACAGGGATGGCCATTTATGAGAGATTCCCAAATGCTAAAGTCGTCATCATTGAAAAAGAAGGTTCGGTAGCTGAACACCAAACTGGACATAACAGTGGAGTTATTCACTCTGGAATCTACTACAAGCCTGGAAGTTTCAAAGCCCGTTTTGCTAGACAAGGCAGTCAGTCAATGAGAGAATTTGCGGAAAAATATGACATCGCTCATGATATTTGCGGTAAAGTCATTGTCGCAACAAAACAGGAAGAACTTCCTCTTCTTGATAACTTGTATGAAAGAGGCTTGCAAAACGAGCTCGCTATTACAAAAATCAGTAAAGAAGAATTAAATGAAATTGAACCTCATGTTGCTGGTCTGGGAGCAATTCGTGTTCCAATGGCTGGAATCATCAATTATAAGCAAGTAAGTGAGAAATTCGCAGAAATTATTCAAGAACACGGCGGCGATATTCTCTTAAACACAAAAGTTGAGAAAATCAATGAAGGTTCTGACTCAGTTATTATTGAAACTACTAATGGAACGGTTAAAGCTAGCCTTGTTATTAACTGTGCAGGACTTCACAGTGATAGAGTAGCTGAGGCTGCAGGGTATAAAACCGATATGAAAATTCTACCGTTCCGCGGGGAATACTTTAAATTAAAACCAGAAAAACGCCATCTTGTTAAACATTTGATTTACCCTGTTCCAAATCCGAAATTCCCATTCTTGGGCGTTCACTTTACACGCATGATCAGTGGTGAAGTTGATGCGGGTCCTAACGCTGTGTTAGCATTTAAGCGTGAAGGTTACAGAAAGATTGATTTTAGTGCAAGGGATTTAGCAGAAAGCCTCGCATTCCCAGGCTTATGGAAAATGGCTGGAAAGTTCGCAAAAGAAGGATTGGATGAATACGTCCGCTCCTTCAGCAAAGCCCAATTCACGAAAAGCTTGCAAGAACTCATTCCTGAAATCCAAGAGGATGACTTGATTCCGGCTCCTGCGGGTGTCCGCGCCCAAGCGCTCAAAGATGACGGATCCATGGTTGATGACTTTAACATCATCATGGGAGACAGATCCATCCATGTATGTAACGCGCCATCACCAGCTGCGACTGCATCCATTGAAATAGGGAAAGAAGTGGTTAGACGCATTCCTGAACAATCACATTTGAAAGAAGCAGCTGTAACATTATAATGATTGAAAGAGGAGATTAAATCCATGGAGTTCAATGCCAAGACAATGTTTATTGCCGGTCATGCACGCCTGCCGCAGGGAATGGCTGCAAAAAGTGTGTATGAAACTTTGACGATTACAGCCGAAGTAGATGTGAAGTACGGGGTTATTTTGAAAGCCTCCGCTACGCTTGCGACAGAACATGGCAGTGATTTTATCGGACGTCTTTTACGCGGGACAAGCTTAAGGGATGGAATCGATGAACAGATGGAAGCCCTCCAGACGTACTACCGTGGAAAGGCCACGAATGCACTTATTGCTGCGATGAAGGACCTTGATCTCCATTACAAACAAATCACGGCAGCTGAAAAATAATATTCCAAAAGGACCCTTTCGGCGTATGGGCGCTGCAAGGGTCCTTTTTCTAACTTAAAAACATTTGAAAAACACATTAAGTCGAGCATGTGGTTTGGCAATGAGATAAATAAATCTTACTTGTAAAATCTCTACGCATAGAACAGATGTATATATTCTCGAACGATTTGTCATTAAAAAATGGCACTGTTATGATAAATTTTAGAAGAAATTTATCAGTTGTTTCGTGAATCAGAAAATTGGAAAGAAAAAATATGAAATTTTGTTGACATATTTGATATAGAGTGGTATTCTTAAATCAAGCAATAATAAACATATTCACCTTTTGAAAAATGCCTTTTCAAAATCCGTGAATAGTATAGATTTTTGGAGATGGAAAAAATAAATTTTTGCAGACTGCAATATTCACTGTGACTCTACAACCATAGAGCGGTGAAGTGGATATAAGCCAGTTGTTGTATACGACCTTTCCTAACGGGATAGGTGTATCGACAGCTGGTTTTTTATGTTTTCTTTTCTCCACGATTAAAATTATACTTTTCATTAAACAGGAGGAATCTCTAATGGGCGTTACAAAAGAATTAAAATTTATTAAAAAAGGCAAAGGCTACGAAGTAAAATCTCATCCACAAACTGATCGTTTGTATCATATCCAAATTGACAAAGAAGCAATTGCTAAATTCTTGGCTAAAGTAGAAGAAAAAGGAATCGGTGTTCAAGCTCTTGAATACACACCTTACCAACGTTTGGTTATTTCTTCTATTCTCCAAGACCTTGTTGGCGAAGACTTTGGCGAAGTTTTAAGAGGCATCATTCATGACCGTGAGTCTGGTGGATTCACAATCGGTTTAGAAGGTGTAACAGAAGATACTGACGAATATGTTATCTTCGCAACTGCTATTACACACTTAGTTGGTATGCCGAACTTCGATGCGATGACTGGAAAATATTATGCACGTTTCACAGTAAAACATACTGACAACAGTGACTCTTACCTACGTCAAGCATACCGTCTATTCACATTGCATACAGACGGAACTTTCGTTGACGAGCCAACTGACTGGTTGCTCATGATGAAAATGATTGAAGAAAATGCGGTTGGCGGTGAATCAAGACTTCTTCACTTAGATGACTGGAAAGATCTTGACAAATTTGCTAACAACCCGCTTGGAAAACATAAATTCACTTACATTGCTCCACCAAGCAAAAACGTAACTCAAACAGTAGATCGTCCTACATTCTTTAACGTTAACGACAAGCCATGCATTTGCTTTATCGACCAGTTCGTATACCCTGAAACAATCGAACAAGCAAAATACTTGGAAGAACTTTCTGCATCTCTTGAATCAGACGAAAGCGTTGTTGAATTGAAACTTCCAGTTGGAGACCTTGTTGTACTTAACAACTTGTTCTGGATGCATGGACGTGCAGCATTCGAAGTAAACCCTGAGTTGAACCGTGAATTGATGCGCCAACGTGGACGCTTCGTTGAATAATTTTAACTAAGTCATTTGTTTACTCAATTGTTAATAACCTCTACCTTCATTTGCGCACCCGATTTCGGGTGCGATTTTTTCTACTATCACTCAGTCATATTAGTTCCCGTTTTGCGAAAATCATTTCAGGTGCTTGGCTGCCTCTTTCATGATATTCTCTTTTCATAGATACTGGTCTAGTCTTTTCATCCTTCATACATTCATAACCCGTTTATTTCATGATCCTAACTCAATTTTGTATATTGCTCATAACGTAACAAAGCCATGGGTTCTGTGATAATATATGAGTTGGGAGCTAATGATGAAAGGGGAATAAAATGGCCTGGATCTATGTTCTTTGTGCGGCAATCGTCGAAGTGTTCTGGGTAATTGGTCTAAGGTATTCTGAAACAATATGGGAGTGGCTTGGAACAGTTGTTGCAATCATTTTTAGTTTTTATTTTATTATTAAATCATGTGAAAGTTTACCCGCTGGAACGGTATATGCTGTATTTACGGGTTCCGGGGCAGCGGTGATTGTCCTCATTGATTTTATATTTTTCGGAGCTGACTTTTCCTTATCAAAGCTGTCTTTGATTGCTCTTATAATCGTTGGTGTAATTGGCATTAAAATAACAACAGACGGACAGAAAGAATCGAAGACCAATATTTCATCAGCGGAGGGAAAATAAAATGGCTTGGCTATTTCTTGTCATTGCAAGCTTCGGAGAAATTTTTGGCGTTATGAGCATTAATATTTACAATGAAAGAAAGTCGTTTTTCTGGCTTCTCATCATGATATTGACCTTTGGGTTCGGCTTTTACTTTTTATCACTGGCAATGAGGGAGATTCAGCTTGGAACCGCGTATGCCATTTGGACCGGATTGGGTGCTGCGGGAGCTGTTTTGATGGGCATTTTGTTTTTTAAGGAGCCTGCGAGTTGGAGGCGTATGCTGTTTCTATCCTTTATTATAGCAGGAGCGGTAGGCTTAAAATTCCTGGAATAGATGGGTGATAAAAATGTTCTCTTCATTTTTGAGGCAGATGGAAGAAAATCGTAATCAGGAAAATGCTGCAGCTATGGAAAAGTATATGAAAAATCTATTCCCTTTTCTTGGTATAAAGTCTCCGGAGCGCAGAAAGCTGTCGAAAACTTTCATCCAAGAACTGTGTGCAATTGAAGACTTTGAAGCGCACGTTTTACATTTGTGGGATCTGCCTGAAAGAGAGTATCAATATGTCGCTGTTGATTTTCTTGTGAAAAAGAAAAAACATTTGAATGAAAGTCATATTGATTTGATTGAAAGTTTAATCATTACAAAATCATGGTGGGATACAGTGGATTTGATTGCCTCGCATCTAGTTGGAACCATCTTTTCAAAAAGCCCGGAGTTGATCCAAAGCAGGGGAAAAGTCTGGATAAACTCTGACAATATCTGGCTCCAAAGATCAATGATTCTTTTTCAGCTGAAATATAAGGAAAAGACTGACAAGGAATTATTATTCTCTATCATCAGACAGACAAAGCATATCGAAGAATTTTTTATCCAAAAAGCAATTGGCTGGGCTTTGAGGGAATATTCGAAGACAAACCCGGCTGATGTGGTTCGATTCATTGAAGCTCAGGGTTTATCGAATCTAGCAAGAAAAGAAGGTCTGAAGCATATACAGAAAGTCAGTCTGTAACAAATAGGGAAATGGAGGTTTCAATCATGATGAAAAAAGTTTTGCTGAATGTCGACTATACATACGATTTTGTGGCAGAAGATGGAAAGCTCACATGTGGGGGGCCGGGACAAGCGATTGAGCAGGAGATTGTTGGTTTGACGAAACAATTTTTGGATGAGGGTCACTTTGTTGTGTTTGCTGTTGATAAGCATATTGAAGGGGACAAGCTGCATCCGGAAACAAAGCTCTTTCCTTCACATAACCTAGAGGGGACAGCGGGACGCGATTTTTATGGTGCCTTGAAACATTTGTATGATCAACATAAAGATGAAGCGAATGTACACTATATGGATAAAACTAGGTACAGCGCTTTTGCGGGGACAGATTTGGAAATAAAATTGCGTGAACGTGGAATAGAAGAAGTGCATATATGTGGGGTCTGTACGGATATCTGTGTGCTGCATACAGCCATAGATGCCTATAATAAGGGTTTTAAAATCGTGATTTATAAAGCGGCTGTTGCCAGCTTCAATGAAGCGGGGCATGAATGGGCATTGTCCCATTTTGAAAATACACTTGGTGCAGAGGTCGTTTAGTAGAGGAGTGGACAACAAATGAAATATCATCATCCGGATGACAGCTTGATGCTTCATACCGATTTATATCAAATCAATATGGCCAAAACATACTGGCAGGATGGAATACATGAACGTAAAACCGTGTTCGATTTATATTTCAGAAAGCTTCCGTTCAAAAACGGGTATGCTATTTTTGCTGGGCTTGAAAAGGCGATCCATTTTTTAAATGAGTTCCGATTTACGAATAGTGATCTAAAATATTTACGTGAAGAGCTTGAATACGATAGCGATTTTATCGATTATTTGGCTGACATGCGCTTTACCGGCACAGTCCGTTCGATGCGGGAAGGGGAAATTGTTTTTAACAATGAACCCATTATGCAGATAGAAGCCCCGCTTGCTGAAGCACAACTTATTGAAACGGCGCTATTAAATATCATCAATTACCAGACTTTGATAGCGACAAAAGCATCCCGTATCAGAGAGATTGTCGGCGATGGAGCCGCACTTGAATTCGGAACAAGACGGGCGCAGGAAATGGACGCAGCTTTATGGGGAACGCGCGCGGCATATATCGGAGGCTTCGATGCAACGAGTAATGTCAGGGCAGGAAAACTTTTCGGAATGCCTGTTGCCGGGACGCATGCTCATTCCCTAGTACAATCTTATAAAGATGATTACACTGCATTCAAAAAATATGCGGAAAGTCACTATAATTGTGTGTTTCTTGTTGATACTTACGATACGTTAAGATCGGGTGTGCCGGCTGCCATTAAAGTGGCAAAAGAAATGGGGGACCGGATCAAGTTTGAAGGGATTAGGCTTGATAGCGGAGATATGGCGTTTTTATCTAAAGAGGCGAGAAAAATGCTTGATGAAGCAGGGTTCCATGACACAAAAATTGTAGCATCAAGCGATCTGGATGAGTATACCATCTTTCATCTGAAGGCGCAGGGAGCAAAAATCGACTCTTGGGGCGTCGGGACTAAGTTGATTACTGCATATGACCAACCTGCACTTGGAGCTGTATATAAAATCGTCGCCATTCAAGATGAACATGGCAACTGGCAGGATACAATCAAAATTTCCGGGAATGCGGAAAAAGTCACAACACCGGGCCGTAAAAAGGTTTATCGGATCATGAATAGGTTGAAGCATAAATCAGAAGGCGACTATATTACTTTATGGGATGAAAGTCCCCAAGAAGAGAAGAAATTGAAAATGTTCCACCCTGTTCATACATTCGTCAGTAAGTTTGTGACAGATTTTGAAGTAAAAAACCTGCTCCATGACATTTTCGTGGATGGCGAAATGGTTTACGAGCTTCCTGAGCTAGAACAGATTAAATCATATACTCGTGAAAGCCTCAATGTTTTGTGGGATGAATATCGGCGAATGCTTAATCCAGAGGAATATCCGGTTGACCTTAGTCAGAAGTGCTGGGACAATAAGATGAAAAATATAGCGGCAGTAAGAGAAAAGATTGATCAGTTGAAAAAGTAGATGGGCTCGTGAAGGAGGATACCTCATCATGGATTTGCAACAGAAAATCATTGAGGCGTTAAAAGTAAAGCCGACGATTGATCCGAAGAAGGAGATTCGCTTAAGTGTGGATTTTCTTAAACATTATATAGAAGCGCACGATTTCTTTAACGGTTTTGTCCTTGGCATCTCAGGTGGCCAAGACTCTACGCTTGCAGGCAGGCTTGCTCAAATAGCGATCGATGAATTGAACGAGACACATGGAACGGATAAGTACAAGTTTATCGCTGTCAGACTTCCATATGGGATTCAGAACGATGCAAAAGATGTGGATGATGCACTTGAATTCATCAAGCCTTCTGTCACGTATGAAGTCAACATTAAGCCGGCGGTGGACGCTAGTGTGGCTTCCCTTGAAAAAGCAGGCATCCACATTTCCGATTTTACAAAAGGAAATGAGAAAGCGCGCGAACGGATGAAAGCACAGTACAGCATTGCTGCTATGAATGGATGTGTTGTATTGGGAACAGATCAGGCAGCCGAAGCCCTAACGGGATTTTTCACCAAATACGGTGACGGTGCCTCTGATGTAGTTCCGATTTTCAGGCTAAACAAGAGACAGGGAAGAATGCTTCTTCAAGAATTGGGATGCCCAGAGCATTTATATACAAAAGTTCCAACGGCGGACCTTGAGGATGACCGCCCAATGCTGGCGGACGAAATGGCTCTTGGCGTGACTTATGACGATATAGACGATTATTTGGAAGGAAAGCAGGTCTCCGAAACGGCAAAGAAGAGAATCGAAGCTTTATATAGGAAATCAGAGCACAAGCGGCATATGCCGATCACAGTGTTCGACGATTTTTGGAAATGATATGAAAGTGAACAGGAATGATTCTTGTTCACTTTCTCTTAACTATCTTAAATTGAATGATAATTTCAATAGTTTTAACTCCTTTCAACAGGAATCTCCCGCTTCTTTAAGTACCTTGGCTAGTATTTTTGGAATCTGGATAGTAAAGCCGAATATCGGACAGTATCTTCATAATCTGGACAGTAACGCAGAATTTAGGCCAGTATTTTTGAATTCCGGACAGTAACGCCGAACTTCGGCCAGTAATTTCGCAATCCGGACAGTAACGCAGAATTTAGGCCAGTATTTTCGAAATTTGGACAGTAACGCAGAAATTTGGATAGTATCTTCGTAACCTGGACAGTAATGCAGAATATCGGACAGTATCTTCATAATCTAGATAGTAACGCAGAATATCGGCCAGTATTTTCGCAATCCAGACGGTACTGCCATCTTCTATATAGTTTGAACGAAAAATCTTTGATTGGTTACGGAACTGAATCTAATCTTGTGTAGCAGTCTTAAATTTAACTTATATAAATGAGATGAAGCCGCAAAGCACGATAAAATATTGACGAGCTGTCCCAATCTTGATAAAGTAAAGTCAACAGAATTTTGTCGTTTTATCGTATAATCGCGGGAATATGGCCCGCAAGTTTCTACTAGGCTGCCGTAAATAGCTTGACTACGAGATAAAGTTGGGGATTCTCCTTCATTGTCATGTAATCCCTTATGATTGTAGATCAATCTAGTCAACGCCTTAAGTCGTAGTTACTTAGGCGTTTTTCTGTGTTCTGAAAGAGGGTGTGTTCATACTAGAAATATTTGGAATCAGGTTGATTTCACAGTCTTTGAATTATAAAAAAACATTTAATGAGAAAGATTATACTATTGGGGTTTGACATCAACCTCATTTTTGGAGGAAAAATAATTGAAGAATTATTTTAGGTTTGATGAATTAGGTACAAATTACCGAAGGGAGACGATTGGCGGAATCACAACGTTCTTATCCATGGCTTATATCCTGATTTTAAATCCAATCACACTATCCCTTGAAACCGTAAAAGATCTTCCGGATGCTTTGAGGATGGACCATGGGGCAGTTTTCGTCGCAACTGCTTTGGCAGCTGCTCTTGGTACACTTCTGATGGGCCTTATTGCAAAGTATCCGATTGCTCTAGCTCCAGGAATGGGATTAAATGCGTTCTTTGCTTATACAGTTATTTTAACAATGGGGATTCCGTGGCAAACAGCTTTAACTGGCGTCCTATTTTCTGGAATCATATTTATTTGCTTAACATTAACTGGTATCAGGGAGAAACTGATTAATTCAATTCCTCCGGAATTAAAAATTGCTGTTGGCTCTGGGATTGGGCTGTTCATCACCTTTGTCGGACTACAAAATGCAGGTCTGATTGTGAATGATGATGCCGTTCTTGTCGGTCTTGGAAACTTGAGAGATGGAAATGTCATCTTGGCGATTGTCGGAATTGCTATTACGGTGATTTTAATGACGCGTGGTGTCAAAGGCGGGATTTTCTTCGGGATTTTAATTACCGGAATCATCGGTATGATAGCCGGAGTTGTTCCCAAACCGGATGCAATTGTTGGCTCCGTACCAAGTATTGCTCCTACATTTGGGGTCGCTCTAGAACCAATTTTTAACTCGCCGGGCGAGGTATTTACACTTCAAATGCTTGTTGTTGTATTGACCTTCTTGTTTGTTGATTTCTTTGATACAGCAGGTACTCTTGTAGCAGTTGCGCAGCAGGCTGGATTGATGAAAGGCAATACGCTTCCGCGTGCTGGTAAGGCTCTATTGGCTGACTCTACAGCGACTGTGGCAGGTGCTATTTTGGGAACCTCCACAACAACCTCTTATGTTGAATCAACGGCCGGAGTGGCTGCAGGTGCAAGGACAGGCTTTGCTAATATCGTTACAGCGATTTTATTCTTACTATCCCTTCTGTTCTACCCGTTATTGGGCGTTATCACTGCATCTGTTACTGCACCGGCGCTGATTATCGTCGGGGTATTGATGGTGTCTGGGATTGGTGGAATTGATTGGAAGAGATTTGAAATTGCTGTTCCGGCATTTTTTACAATTGTTTCCATGCCATTGACCTATTCCATTGCTACCGGTATTGGAATAGGCTTTATCTTTTATCCAATTACAATGATCGTTAAAGGAAAAGCGAAAGAAATTCATCCAATTATGTATTTCTTTTTCGTGATTTTCGTTCTTTACTTCATATTTATAAAATAATCCCAAATTACGAAAGTAAATATACTAAAAACTAATTTAGGGATTATTGGTAGATATTTGTAAAAATGGAAATTGGAATCTCTTGAATTTGGCAAATTGGGTATACCTTCCCCCTCCCCAAATGAAGGG
>JAABNQ010000122.1 GCA_009928435.1 Bacillus sp. HF117_J1_D | reverse complement strand
AGCGGCATGGTGCCGGGATCAGGAAATCAAAGTTCATCAAATGTACTATTGGGTGCAGCAGTTTGAGCGCGGAAACATTGGCTCAGGAACACCTGCGCAGACACAGTGGCTGACGGTGCAGGTCGATGAAGAAACATTGCCTTCTTCTGGAGAAGGGCCTATCTTCCTACACTTTGGTGCGATCTCCGTTGAGGTACGTCCTGGAGCCAACATGGGCCTACTATCCGATGTTGTTCATGTGCTGCAGAACCCATGTTGACAAATTCGCAGTTTGAACGGGTCTATCTGGCACGCGGCAGCACGGACCTTCGCAAATCGATTGATGGACTGGCCGTCATCGTACAGGAGTGCTTTGAACTCGATCCCTTCTCTCCCTGCTTATTCGTGTTCTGCAACCGGAAGCGCGACAAGCTGAAAATCCTTCAATGGGAACATAACGGCTTCTGGCTTCATTATCGCCGGCTGGAAAGAGGGACTTTCCACTGGCCATCGGAACATGATACATCGCCCATGAACATCAGTCCACGGCAGCTGCGTTGGCTACTGGATGGTTTGCCCATTGAACAAAAGCAGGCTCACCAGGAAGTGAAGGCGCGCATTATTCTGTAAATCAAATAAAATAAAATACGAAATGAGGAGAATTCGGCTAGTCAAGCCGGGTTCTTTTCCGTATACTGGATGTATGGAAAAGACAGCGCAAACTTCAAAAGGCACAATTGAATATTATAAAGCGCTCAACGAGAAACTCGAAATGGAAAAGGAAGAGTTGGAGGCCAAAATAAAATGGTACGAGGAGCAATTCCGCCTCAGCCAGCAGCGCAGATTCGGAGCTTCCAGCGAGAAGACCACTCCGGACCAGCTCTCTCTTTTCAATGAAGCCGAAGCCACAGCTGATCCGGCGGTTGAAGAGCCGACCGTCGAGACAGTTACATATAAACGCAAGAAACAGCGTGGCCAGCGTGAGCGCATGCTTGATGACCTGCCTACAGAGACGATCAACTATCGTTTGTCTGATGAGGAACAGGTCTGTTCGTGTTGCGGTGGTGCGATGCACGAAATGAGCACGGAAGTACGCAAGGAGCTGAAAGTCATTCCTGCGCAGGTTAAAGTGGTCGAACATGTACGCCACGTATACAGCTGCCGCCACTGTGAGCGTAATGAACTGGAAACACCGATTGTGACAGCGAAAATGCCGGAGCCTGTTTTTCCGGGGAGTTTGGCATCTCCATCGGCAATGGCTTACACCATGACACAAAAATACGTCGAAAGCATGCCCTTGTACCGCCAGGAGAAACACCTGGAGCGCTTTGGGGTGTCTATTTCACGTCAAACCTTGGCCAATTGGACGATTTATGGGGCGAAGACCTGGCTTAGCCCCATTTACGATGAGCTGCACGTGCAGCTTCTGCAGAAAGATCGCCTTCATGCAGATGAGACGACCTTGCAGGTCCTGTCCGAGCCAGAGCGTCCTGCGACGTCGACTTCCTATATATGGCTCTATCGTACCGGACGCGAGGATCCCCCCATCGTCTTATACGACTACCAGCAAACCCGCGCAAGCAAACACCCGCGCCGTTTTTTGGATGGATTCCAGGGGTATTTGCATGTAGACGGATATGCCGGTTACAATGGCCTTCCCGGTGTGAAATTGGTCGGATGCTGGGCGCATGCCCGCCGAAAATTCACGGAAGCCTTACAGGCACTACCTGAATCGGCGAGCACTTCCGCCGTTAAAGCAAAGGAAGGGTTGGCCTATTGTAATCAACTGTTTGGCATTGAGCGCAAGCTCAAGGATGCAAATCCGCAAGAACGCCACGAAGCACGACTGGAACTTAGCCAGCCAGTGCTGGAGGCTTTTTTGGCATGGCTTAAAGAGCAAACGCCACGTGTGCTGCCAAAAAGTGCACTTGGCAAAGCCATCAAATATTGTCGTAACCAATGGGAACGGTTGGAGGCATTTTTAGAGGACGGTCATTTGGAGATGGATAACAACCGAGCTGAAAGATCTATAAAGCCTTTTGTGATCGGCCGAAAAAACTGGCTTTTCAGCAATACCGCCAAAGGAGCCAAATCCAGTGCGATCATTTATAGTGTTGTGGAGACAGCCAAGGAAAACGGTTTGAATCCTTTCAACTACCTTAGCTATCTGTTTCAGGAGCTTCCCAATATTGATACGACGGATAAAACGAAACTGGCCGAATTCCTGCCATGGTCACCGACACTTCCGCAGGACTGCCATGTTCCAAATAAGTCTAAATAGAGCATATATGAAATCCCCATCTGAATACAGGTGGGGATTATTTGACGCTTAC
>JAABNQ010000019.1:31086-52498 GCA_009928435.1 Bacillus sp. HF117_J1_D | reverse complement strand
TAGAGCATATATGAAATCCCCATCTGAATACAGGTGGGGATTATTTGACGCTTACTCTTTGAAAATTTGAGTCTACAAAAAATAATGAAACGGGATGCCCAAAGCATCCCGTTTCATTATTTAAACTACGGCAAGTATTACTGTCCGCCTGCTTGATTCAAGTCAACTTCCTGCGCATTTTCCAATGCTTCTTTCGGAACTTCAACATCTTGATCTTTCACAGCATTATAGTCACTGTAAGTGGACTTCATATCCATTTGCATATTCACCTTTTGGTCTTCTACTTCTGTGGACATCTCCATAACCATGTTCAATGCATTTAAATAGAAAGTTTCTTTATCAATAAAGACCTCGTAATCAACCTTTTTGAATTTCATGCCGTCCATAAGCCCTTCAGCCTGCATTTCAGGAGGCAAAGCGTCCTTGACATTTTCCTTTAAAAACTTATCGAATTTATCTCCATCTGCTTTCAGTGTCAAAATATAATTTTTGTCATCTTGCTTAAAGTCAAACTCATTAACAAACGCTTTTAATTGGTCTAATTGTCCAGAAGGATTGGACTGGCCTTCAGACATTTGCAAGATTTGACCGGAGAGCTCTTCTGGAAGCTTCATCCACATTTTTTGAGTCGGCTCATACATATAGAAGCCATCCTTAGTCAAATAAGAATCAATTTCCTGCTTTTGTCCATCAAGCGTCATCGTCATTTTTTGGTGCATTGCCATTGGCTCAGTCACAAATGCCATATCAATATCTGAATGGATATCTTGTGTTTCGTCAGCCGCTTCAACTGTTTGCTTCATATTGATTTTAGCATTGAAGCTCTTTACGTCCTTATTGGCATCTTCTGATTTCTTAAATACATCTTCCAGAGTAAGTTCACTTTCTTTATCTTTACTTGCTTTTTCTTTTTCTGCCGATGTGCCTTGCTTTGATTCGTCCTTTTTGTCCACTGGATCAGCCGTTTGGCCGCACGCTGCGAGCATCAGCATGAGCATCGCACCGAAAATGATTGACATTGTTTTCTTCATTAAAAAAATCAGCTCCCTAAACATTTTGTAAAGCGTCTATATGCTTATTATTATGTACGAAATAAAGGGCATATAGTTTCATAGAATCGAACAAATAATAAAATGAGTGAAAGGATTACCAGTATCCTCCCCCATGAAACAACCCTCTTCAAGCCAAAAACGCAATACTTTCCTAAGCTTAAAGGTTATTATTAAAAAAATAAATCCGCCTAATGACCTAAGAAAGTGAATATCCAGCACAAGCGTCTGCTTATTGGTATATAGAGTAAGAATAATTTCCTGGCAAGTTGGATAGTATTTCTTTCCGATGGACAGTATTCCGGCCAAGTTAGATAGTATTTCTTCTTTTTGGACAGTATTCTGGCCAAAACGGATTGTATTCCTTCTTCCGGACAGTATTCTGGCCAAATTGGATAGTATTCCTTCTTTCCGGACAGTATTCCGGCCAAAACGGATAGTATCTCCCGTGTCCAGCTCATTTTAATAAAACTTATTTCCTTCCAGGGAATTCAAATGTGAGTTTTCCATTTTCGATGTGTAAATAAGCTTCAAAAGACTTTCCCTTTTTACTTTTAAATCCCTTCAGCAGCCCAGTTCTTCCACTATTTAACAATTTCCCAATCATCGCTTCGCTTAATTTTTTTCCACAAAAAGTTTTTGGCAAGGTAAATGTACATCCGTTTTTGTATTCAGCACATCCATAGAATTTCCCTTTATCTTGAACCCTGCCGCTCCTACATACAGGACACGTTCCTATGAACGAGCTCTGGACATTATCTTTGACCTGAACATCTAATTGACCGACACTGCTCGGGGCGCTTTCTAATAAGGAGCGAATAAATTTTTCAATTTGCTGGATAAAGACTTCTTGGGTTCCTTCGCTTTGACCAATTTTATGTAAATATTGCTCCCACTTCCCTGTCATCTCCGGGCTGGACAACAATGTTCCTTCTACTGCTTGGCAGAGGGTCTCGCCTTTATTTGTAATATGCACAATGTTCTTTTTCACTTCAATATATTTTTGATGCTTCAATGTTTCGATGATGGCTGCGCGAGTAGCTTCAGTACCAATCCCTTCCGTTTTATTTAACATTTCCTTTGCTTCCTCGTCTTCAACATCCTTTCCAGCATTTTTCATTACTTGAATCAAATGGCCTTCTGTAAAGGGTTTTGGCGGCTTAGTCATTCCCTCTCTCAATTTCACATTTACCGTGCAGCTCTCCCCTTCTTTCATTGGGGGAAGAGCTGCATCCTCTTCTTTTTTAGAATCCGTTTTGGGCTCTTCCTTGCCAAACAACACTTTCCAACCTTTTTTCAGCTCAACCTTTCCTATTTTTTCAAAAATCATCTTATTTACATCTACCGCTACTTTTGTTTCCTCATATTCGTAATCTGGAGCAAACATCGCCAGAGTGGTCAAGAGCACTTCTCGATAAATATTCCGTTCTTTTGCTGATAATGTGTTTAAGTTCGTTGTTTTCCTTGTAGGAATGATCGCATAGTGCTCCTGGACTTTCCTCCCGTCAACAAACCGTCTCTGCGGGTGAGGATAGGCCACTTCAACGTTCACTCCTGCACAGTTTTGATAATCAGAGAGATGCTTTTTCAAATAGTTAAATTCATTTTCTGTTATAAAATGAGTATCCGTCCTGGGGTAGCTGATCAGTTTCTTCTCATACAATCCTTGTGCAGTTTTCAAAGTTTCAGAAGGGCTGTATTTCCAAAGTTTGTTAGCTTTCGCCTGTAAAGTGGAGAGTGAGTGTAGCCGGGGGGACTTTGTTTTTTTCAGCGCTTTTTGAATTTTATCAATGACTCCCTTATTTTCCCCAAGGACAACATGATGCTTATTTATTACAGCCTGCGCTTCTTCTTTCGATTTGAATTTTACTTTATGCTTTGCTTCAAATTGGCCATTTTTTACCGTCGTATTCCCGATCCACTCAAAGAAGGGCTCCGATTTGAAATTCTCTATCTCTTGGTGGCGCTTATAGATCAAATATAGCGTCGGCGTCTGAACTCGCCCAACACTGAAAGGTCCCCGAGCTCCCTTCTGCTGAAGCAACAACGTATACAATCTTGAAGCGTTCATACCGACAAGCCAGTCGCTAAATTGTCTCGTCTGCGCTTCGCGATACAGCGAAATATAATCATGTCCTTCTTTTAAATTTTGGAAACCCCTTTGGATCTCTTCCACTTCCAATGAATTGATCCATAATCTTTTGGTTGGCTTTTTCCACGCACCTGCCAACAAGATAATACTTCTTGCAATATTTTCACCTTCACGGTCACAATCCGTTGCAACGATGACTCCTGAAGATGAATGAAGCAGTTTTTTTACCAAAGCAAATTGCTTCCTTTTGTCTTTAGCCACTTGAAATTTGAACTGCTCTGGAAAAATCGGCAGGGTTTGCATGGACCACCTTTTCCATTCGCCCTTATACTGTTCAGGCTCCACCAACTCAACTAAATGCCCGAGCCCCCATGTAATAAAAGCCCTTTTATTAAAAAAGCGGCTGTCTTCCACTTCTATATATCCATCTTTTTTTATCGCATTTCGAAATGCTTCAGCATAAGCTCTTCCTTGACTGGGCTTTTCTGCTAAAATGACGATCGACATTTCATCATTCCCCTTTTGATCTTAAAGGTTTTAAAAAATCTCCTTTTACACATTATAGAACATTTGTTCCAAAAGCTAAATAAAAAGGACTCCTATTTTATCATATTGGAGTCCGTAACATTTTTCGTTATTTTAATATTTAAAAAAATCATATATCACCACTTAAAACAATCGTGGCACACCGAGCCTGTCCATCAGACAATAGCAGGCTCGCATCCTTTTAGCCGAAAATTTTATTTTTCTGTCTTTTCATACATGAAGCATATCATATGAGCGCACGATTGGGTATTACCATTTCTAAGTAACCTATCGCCTCAAAGGATTGGATGTAAACGGAAAGAACACCTCGATTTGTCAGTCACAATGTTTGCCTAAAATCTAGAGTCTTATATAATAAAAAATTCACATTTTTTATTATATAATCAGTTACGATCATCGCTTGATTCCAGTCTCGTTTTCATATATCTTGCCAAATCAAGCCTCGTTTCCTGACTAAAGGTATCTATATTTTCTTCTGAAACAAATTGTTCAATCCATCTTCGTACCAGCGCAGAAGAATTTATCCTATTTTGCTTGCAAGTAAAGTAAAAGTTTTCCTTTAATTCTCTAGGAATCTTTATATTCATTTGATCGTCCATCTTCATTTTGCCTTCAGCTCCCCCTCTTTTGATACACTTCCATCTACCTTCATCGTGAATGGGATGGTCCATCCTACCTTTTCTTTTGATCTTTTCCATCGGCTGTCTTTTATCATAAAAGGGATCAAAGCTTTATTTTTTCTTTCCGCAAATGATGCAAGCGCCTGAATAGTAATCGATTCTATGCTTCTGAAAAAATCTGCACTGAATCCACCATTTTATTTTCTTCACGTTCAACAGCCTCGTTTTCTCATTCTTATTTTGCGTTCATCTAATATAGGAAGAATCTCCCCGCAATCTAGGCATGTCAAATCCTGCCATGTGTACGACTCCAAGTACGGAGACTAACAATCTAGTCCTCCTGCTATGCCATCCATTTCGGAGGGGTATTCTTAGACCAATAAATTTCCCCTATTTGATGATGCTTTTCAAAATTATCTTTGCTCAAATGATAATGGAAATTAAACCAGTACCCTTCCAAGGGACGTTTATCCCTTCGGACATGAAATCTAGCAACATCCTTTTCGCTCCGTACATCATATATATGAAAGATTCTTTCCCCATACCCATAAGAAGGCCGATCAGTGATGTTGAAATAAACAGCTTCTTGAGGCCCCGCCTCCATCAGTAAGGAACTCAATACTTCTTCCAATTCTGGCAAGATCCCTTCCAAGAATTCGTCTTCCACCTGTTTCAAAATTCTTGGCCCCAGTTTCGCCATTGCCTGTTCTCTTGCCAGACCGGTGAGCAGCAGCGTTTTGTTTTCCTTTTCTTTTAATATTCCAAAACCATCCGCAGATTCCGCTTCAGAATCACCATTTTCCTCCAATGCTTCAAATGGCGTATGGACTTCGCGCTCTTCTTTGATTTCTGCCTCTTGTTCAATGGAAGGGATGTAAAATCCTAAGGTCACGAGGGCAATAAGAAAGACGAACACTTTCTTGATCCAAAGCTTCATTTCTATATCTCCTGTCTTTTCACTAAAAATGTAAGATGATGAATTGATCATTGATCCTGTTCAAAGATTTAAGCCAATTCCTTATACTCCTCAGGAATCGGCTTAAACTTGATGGGACTTACCACGGCGATTCCGCCATTCTGCTCAGTCGTATGTACATAAAACAAGCACTTGCCCTACTGCCCTGCTATTTTTTATGTAGGATAAATATCCTGTCATCAAATATGGGATTCGTTGATCACCGTTCGTTTTTCCCAGTTTAGATACCATTTTTGAATATGTTCACTCGGCAAGGACCCGAACTCTTCTAGAAGCATTTCTTTTAAATGCTTGTATTCCCTTATGACCGAATGACGTTCTCCCACAGTATCGTATAGCTGCATAAGCATAAAATATATGTCTTCTTCAAAAGGGTGGAGCTTCTGGGCGCGTAAATAAAGCATGATGGCTTCAATGTAGTCTTCTTCAAAAATGAAAAAATCCGCCAGTCTTTTTACATAATCCAACCAAAGAAGCCTTAACCTGTTCTGCTCCGTTTCAGTCCACCAAAAATCATCCTTCTCAAAATAATCCCCTTTGTATAGATCAAGTGCCTGTTTAAAATCAGAAAAAACTTCCTTTGTTACCAACGACATTTCTTTCATTTTATTTTCCCACTCATCGACATCCACCAGCACCCCATTCAGATCTAGTTTGTAGGCATTTTCTGAATTGTCGATTTTAATGGGACAATGGATAGATTTCAAGGTCTTCCTGATTTGGTAGATGGTAGAATAAAGCTGGGACAATCCGTCTTTCGGGTTAGATTCTGGCCAAAAATGTTCCAGCAATTCCACCTTGCGTACAAATCCCGCGCGATGATGAAGCAAGTACGCAAATACTTCTCGTGCTTTAGTCGTTCTCCAATAGACATCTAATACTTCATTTTTTTTTTTGTACATTTTGAAATGTAATTTATGAAAACAACAAACCATTATTTTATCAGAGGAATTTCTACTTTTTTCATTTGTTCCGAACAGCCTATTAATCGTTTTGATCAAACGCTCTTTCATAATCGGTTTCAGGAGGTAGTCATCTGCACTCACTTCAAATGCATCAACAGCGTATTCACGATAAGCTGTCGTAAAAATAATTTTGACGTTTGGCAGTGACTGTTTTATTTCCTTCGCCAGATCTAGTCCATTAACCCCAGGCATCTCTATATCTAAGAAAACAGCATCAGGCTGTTCATTTCTTATTTCCTTCAACCCAGTATGTGGATCCGAATATTTTCCGATAACCTCTACTCCGGCGATTTCCTCCAATTTTTTCCCCAAATGCTCAAGAGCCAATCGCTCATCATCGATTAGAACTACCCTCAAACAAATTCTCCCCCTCTTAATACCTGAATCATTTTTACTGTATAATTTTTACATACCCTAGTTTAATGAAAATTAAGCATTTTCTATCAAATTTAATTTAGATAAATTATAGAGAAATTATTTTATTCATCTCGCTCACCATGAATTAACAATCTTTGATAATTATGACGATAGGGATGACAGGTTAATAATGTAGCCAGGTCCTTATCTTCCACAATTTCAAGAGAGTCCGTTTCATGCGGATAAATCACTTCTTGCTTCATGACTCGATAGGTTAAGGTTTCATTCATCGTCAGAATGTAAAACACGTCACCTTCGTTTAATTCATCAATATTTCGAAACATCGCCTTCGTTCCCATTCCACGATGACCAGCCAAAACCGTATGCGTACTTTCTCCCCCAAGCGGTAAGGAAGAGCCCTCTACCTGTCCAATTCCTTTGCTTAATACTTCTTCTGATGACCCTAAATAGATAGGGATCATTAATTTCAATTTCGGTATTTCAATGGCTCCGAATACTTCATCATCATCCAAACCCAAACAGTCATTAAAAGCTGTTAATTTTTCCTGATTATCTCCCCACGGATCACGGAAACCGTCCAAGTCATAATAGATTTCCTTATTACAGCTTTGGGCTCGCTCCATTAATTCATTGATCTCGTCATCCGATAAATCTCCTAATCCACTTTGAAATTCCTCTACCTGGTTTTTTTGAAAATAATTATTCATGATTTGTGCGATGTGCGGGTAAGCCATAATGAGGAGTCCTACAATAAATATTGACATAATCCCTTTATGCTTCATCATGATTCCCCGCCTTCTTCTTCCTTCGATACCATAAATAAATAATGGCTAGAAGAATAAGAGTTGCCAACACATACACATATACAGGTAATCCGGCATTTTCAACCGTTTGTTTTTCATCAGGATGATAAGGTACACGTTTGCCAGTGACGAGCAGTCGATGTGAATTAATCATATACGGATCGCATGTAAGCAGTGTGACGATATCCTCATCATCCTTCATTTGCAGCCAGTCCGTTTCATGAGGAAGAACGACGTCAACCTTAAATACCTCATAGGCCATTGTTTCATCAAGCACTTGCACATAAAACTGATCTCCATACGTCAGTGAATCCAAATGTCGAAACAGCTCTGCCGACGGTAGCCCCCGATGGGCTGTTAGAACACTGTGAGTTCCAGCCTTTCCTGTAGGCAATGACGAGTTTTCTAGATGCCCTACGCCTTTGGATAATACCTCTTCACTCGTCCCATGATAAATGGGTAGTTGCATATTTATTTTTGGAATTTCAACACTACCAATGGCAGGGCCAATATTCAATGCATCATAATAGCTTTGATTTCCTTGGATTTTATCCGCTTCTGCCTCTTCGGAAAAAGGATCAACAAAATCCAATTGCGAATCTTCTAATTCCTTATTATGCAAATCTGCCTTATCCTTCTCTTTCTTTATCTGATCCTTATCCATGCTTTGGACCGTATCACTATAATCTTCCACGACAGATTGATGTACTTTTGTAGATAAAATATTACTTATCATAGGATAGAAAAAAATGCCGAATCCAACGATGAATATTGATATGACCAGTGCTTTTTTCATTTCTTTCCCATCCTATCGTAAATAAATTTTATATGTTTACATATAAAATGGGAGAGAATAGATCTCTCTCCCATTATGAATACTTAACCTACTTGAGCTTCTGATTTTCTGCGGCGCAGATACAGTGCAAATGCTGTTACCATCAACGCAAGTCCGATAAGCGTGAACAAGATTGTACCAATTCCACCTGTTGTTGGAAGCTCCCAGCCTGACTTAGAGTTTTCAACCTCATAAGCCAAGTCTTTTTGGTTTTCAACTTTTACTTCAACAGGTTTTGTCAATAGACGATATGGTTTTACATTTCCTTTTTCATCTGTATAAGTCGGTGCTTTAGTTTCATGTAAGTAGTAAGTGCCTGGTGTTAATCCGCTAATGTTAAACGTACCGTCTTTATCAGTTTTTAAGTTTTCTAGTAGTCCATTGAACACTACACCATTTACTTTTACTACCTCACCTGCATTAGAGGTATCGATGACTTTTCCGTCTTTATCGGTTAATTTAAACTCTGCACCTTCTAATTTAATCTTGTTATCCTTGGAATCTACTTTGACTACTTTTAATCCACCTTCAGTTGGTGTAACAACTGGTGGGTTTGTTGGCTTCTCAGGATCAGTTGGAGGCTCCTCATCATCCTTCGGTTTTGTATACCAGCCTCTGTCATTGTCAAAATCTAGCTTTGCGGTGTTCGGAATACCTGTTTCTTCTGGATCCAACACTGCATCAGGTTTGATTTTTGCTGTGAAAGTAATTTTAATGTCTTGACCTGGCTTAAGTTTTGATAAATCTTTTACATCCCAAATAAGTGTTTGACCTTCTTGCTTAAAGGCAATATTCTCTTCGGCTGTTCCTGTCACTTCCCAAGAACCTGCATACTCTAAACGGTTATCTAGTGTATCTGTTAGACCAAGTGCTTTATATTTATCGATATCTTTAGGAGTTTTAATCGTTAAGTTGTACTTGAACTCTTTATCGCGATCGATGTCTACTTGCTGTTTTCCTTCTGCATCTTTCTCAACTACAGGCGTTTTATAGTTAGTGATTACTCCGTTTTCAACGAAACCATCAACTTTTTTCCATACAACTTCAATGTCTTGGCCTTTGTCTCCCGTTTTCTTTACTTCGAATTCGATTTTTGTCTGATTAAGCGCATAGCCAGCAGGAACCTTTGTTTCTTGGAAGTAGTACTTGCCAGCAGCCAATCCTGCCACTTTAACTTTTCCATCTGCACCTGTAGTTAATTCAGGAATTGTCTTACCCTCATTATCTACAGCTGGTGAACCATCGGCGTTATAAAGCTTAAAAGAAACACCCGCTAATGGATTGCCATCTTCGTCTTTTTTCACTAATTCCACATCAGAACGAATGGTTTCGTTCTTTGGATAGACATGAACATCATAGTTTAATGTTGCGCCGTCCTTACTTGTCATCGGAACGTCGACAAAGAAAGGATCTGGATTCAAAATAATATGGCTAGGTCCATTTGTTTCAGTAACTTCGTAGCGACCTAATTCCAATCCTTGGTCTTTTGTGAAAACAACTTGTCCGTTTGCTCCAGTTGTTCCTGTGATTGTCTTTCCATCGTTCACTTCAATCCACTGATCATTTTCCACATCATATTTGTGTGTTAATTTTAAAGTGAATTCAACACCTTCAACTGCAGTACCTTCAGCATTTTGTCCTGGCAGCCCTGTTCCTTCCTCCCCAGGTTTAGCTCCAGGTTCTTGCTCAAACTTATGAATGGTCAATGTGGGGTTGTCCGAATCTCCTTTAATGTCGTAAGCCAAGGCAATACTCGGTATAAAAAGTGATACTAATAATGTAAAAGCCAACAGAATATGTAGTGACTTTCTCTTAGCTACAGCCATTGGAACGTTCTCCTCTCACTTCTAAAATATTTTTAATCTTGCGTAGACTCTCCTGTTCTCTTTTTTCTCAATAAGAAAACAAGGGAAATAATCATTAATATTGCGCCTAAAGCGTAAAATAGGGTCGTTCCCATTCCTCCAGATTCCGGCAGTTCCCAACCGAGTTTGGAGTTTTCTACTTTCAGCTCAACGTTCAATTCACTTGCGGTAATTTTGACATCAATCGGCTTACTCAGCAGACGGTAACCTTCCGGTGCTTTCGTCTCAACCAGTTTGTATTCGCCCCAGTCAAGATTTTCAAAAATAACCTTTCCGGTTTCGTCCGTTGTTTGAGCTGCCCCTACGCTATCCCCGTTTTTATTACGCAATTCAAATTCTGCGCCGGCGAGTGGAGCACCCTTTTCATCTACCTTTGTTACCGTTAATGAACCGAGTTTTTTCTTATATATATAGATGACTGTCTGTGGGTCTTTTTTGAATGTCCCTGTTGCTGGTGCACCGTCTTCATCCACTTTTACAAACTCGTATCCTTGGATTTCTTTTTGCTTTGTAGTGTATGGATCACCAACTTTTCCAGTGAACACTTCACTTTGTGCAATTTCATCTCCGTTTTCATCTATATACTTTGCTGTCACATCCCCAGCGACTAAATCCTCTGTCTTTACATATCCGAACCAAACCGTTTGAAACGGTTGTTCAGGCTTCAATGTAATGTCCGTAGGGTTCTCCCCAACCATTAGCGTATAATCAGGAACATCATTTGCTGATACAGCGTATGTTTTATTGAGAAGTAATTCTTCACTGTTGTTTTCCTTGTGAAACTCTTCATAAAACTGTTCCGCTTCAGCTGGACTTGATACAACATTTCCATTACGATCAACTGGCTCACCATCGATGTTTACGCGGTAACCTTTTTTGATAATTTTTCCTTTTTCGATTGCTCCTTCAGGAATTGGAAAAGGCTTAGTAGATGGATTACCATTTGGGTCCTTATAGTTCAATGGTGTATCACCATTCATAGGATATAAGACGTTCCCCTGCGGATTTTTATCCCAGTCAATCGTTACTTTATATTTGAGTGTGTAAATCTCATTTTCTTTGATTGCCCCCACATTCCATGTGAAAGTCTCAGTCGCATCATCCCATGTCACCGTTCCATGTGAGGCTTCAAAGTTTTGCCCATTGTAGCTTCCATCCTTGACGAGATTAAACATCTCTCCCATCGGGTCCGTAACGACTGCATCAGTAGCCGCGAAATTCAAACTCGCAGCAATTTCCTCAAAAATACGGCTGAGATCATCTTGGCCGCCTAAGTAATATCCTTTGTTCTGGCTATTCTCAAGGACATATTTTGCATCCGAATTATTCCCTACCTCAAGACCAACTGAATAAATGCCAATTCCGGAATTCATAACATGTCTTGCTTCAGAAATTGTTGCGATGCCGTTTGTTCGGACGTTATATCCGTTTACGGTATATCGTTGATTCCTGTCCAGATTATAGCTACTACCAGGCCCAATCCGGTTATTGTAATTAAAATCGGAAAGGATAAAATTATACTTATTTCCAGGCCATGTATAGGATGCAGCATTTCTAGCACTAAAACTGTACGTCGGTTCCCCATCACTTAACAGCACGATTGTTTTTAGATCCGCATTGCTTCCAGCAAGCAATGTTTGAGCTTGATGAAGCCCTGCTTGTATATTTGTTCCCCCATTTGCCCGAATCCCATTGATTCTATTTTTTAATTGCTGCTTATTGCTGTATCCAGTAAAATCTTGATCCCTACTGGATTCAGTACTAAATGAAACAAGTGCAATTCTAGTTGAAGATCCTTCGACTAGTAATTGATCGACAAATTCATTCGCAGCTGCTTTCGCCTGGCTCAGACGGCGACCATCGTTCATACTTCCGGATTTGTCGAATACAATAACAATGTCAGAACTTGTCTTCAGGTTTTTTCCTTGAATAGTCAGCTCAACTTCCCATTCCGCGTACTTTCCTGTCGGAGTACCATCTTTTGTCAGTTTGAGTGACCCTGGATCTGGCCAATTGGGACCGCTACGAACCCCCTTTAAGGCGTTCGGCCTTGACGTTGCTAGGAATGGCGGATGAGGCTGACCATTTATTTCCTCTGAATCTGCTTCTTGTGAATCTGATTCTTCATTTTCGGAAGAAGCTTCAGGATCTTTTTCTAATGGCGTTTCTTCTGCTGTTTTTTCTTTTTCCGCATCTGTTTCTTTTTCCTTTACACTTTCAGGCCTTTCTTTTTGAACTGCATTTTTACTGTCTTCAGTTGCAGGCTCTTCTTTCTGAACTGCATTTTTACTCTCTTCAGGTGCTGGTTCTTCTTTTGGAGCTGTTCGGCTCAATGCCTCAAATTCTCCATCTGAATATTCAGATATAGTTGTCAATTCATAAGCTGATTGATTCGGATCACTAATGTCTGCTTCTACCTCAAATTGATATGTTTCGTTTCCAGCAGGTGTTTGGATCTCATAACCCTCATCATTTTTTGCAATTTTGGCATTTTTTACTTCAGTGATTGTCCCATGTGACAAACCTGAACTAAGGTTTATCTTTGTATTGATTCCATCATTTTCTGTTCCAGAAGCATTGATCGTGACCAGCCATTTGATAGACTCTTGACTTTGATCCATGTTTTCAACTTTGATTCTTCCGCCACTATCTTCCTCAGATGTTTCGGCAAAAGTCGTTGAAATCGGAACTAGCAATTGCAGGACTAACAGGATACTAATCACTACCGAAAGTCTCTTAAATATTGACATCTCATTTCCTCCTTTCTTGTTGGATTAGGCCTGTTTTTGCAACTTCATGTTGGACCCATTCGAAGTATAGCAAACGGTGATATGCACCTGCTGTCCAAAAACTGGACATTAAATATACGGATTTTAGAACAAAAGCGAAAAGCGCCTGTTCATCGACGTACAGACTGGAGTGACTCCGACGAGATAAAGGAAACACGCGAAACGCAGTGGCAGGCTCAAAACGCGACATCCTGTCGCTTCGCTTGCACTAGGACGTCCTGTCCGTCGAAGCGATGTTGACTTATCGTAGGAGGAGCTCGCGAAGTCTGCTAGTCGATAGGCGTTGGAGCTGGACGCAGCATAATCTGATAAACAAGTTATACACAGGCACAAAATTTTATCATTTCCTATACCGCAACAAAAAAGCAGGGTAAAAACAACAAAGTTTTTACCCTGCTTTTCCATTTTTATCGACAAAATCATCCTGGATGATTTTGTCGTCAGCACTTTGATCATTTTTTGAAATTGTAATCTCAAAAAATATTGTTGTACCAAAAGCTGCATGATATTTAATTTGAAATCTTGCTTCATTATTCCGTTATCAAATGCGCCATTTGCGCTCAAATATTATCGAACTTGACTCGATAAATTCCTCAGAAAATCTGTGGCATCCGCTGGGGTTTGAATCCTCACCGAGTGGAATAGCAATACACATGATAGAAGTTGGAGACTTATATTGAATCAAGTTAAAAGCCCTATCAGGAGAGTTTCACCTGATAGGGCTTTTAATATTTTTACTATGACTGAAACTGTGCTTCTTCTGTTGAACCTGTCAATGCTGTTGTAGAAGATGTTCCGCCAGAAATGACCATTGATACTTCATCGAAGTAACCAGTACCTACTTCACGTTGGTGACGTGTAGCTGTATACCCTTCCTTCTCAGAAGCAAATTCTGCTTGTTGTAGTTTGGAATAAGCAGCCATTCCAGAATCTTTGTATCCGCTAGCCAATTCGAACATACTGTGATTGAGAGCGTGGAAGCCTGCAAGGGTAACGAATTGGAATTTATATCCCATTTTGCCTAACTCTTGTTGGAAGCTCGCAATCTCTTCATCACTCAACTTACTTTTCCAGTTAAAGGAAGGTGAACAGTTATAGGCAAGCAGTTTCCCAGGAAATTTTTCATGGATAGCTTCTGCAAAGCGTCGGGCTTCCTCGATATTCGGTTCTGCCGTTTCACACCAGATGAGGTCTGCATAAGGTGCATAGGCAAGTCCTCTCGCAATGGCTTGATCAAGTCCCGGCTTTGTGTAATAGAACCCTTCCGGACTTCTTTCTCCTGTTAAAAATTCGCGATCATATGGGTCAACGTCGCTTGTAATCAGGTTCGCTGCATTCGCGTCCGTTCTGGCAACGATGACAGTAGGCACATCCATAACATCTGTAGCAAGTCTTGCTGCAATCAAATGGCGTACAGCCGTTTGTGTCGGTTGAAGAACTTTACCGCCCAAGTGTCCGCATTTCTTCTCGGAAGCAAGCTGGTCTTCAAGGTGGACCCCGCCAGCTCCAGCCTCAATCATAGCCTTTGTCAATTCAAAAACGTTGAGAGGACCTCCAAATCCTGCCTCCATGTCTGCAACAATAGGAGCAAACCAATACGTATCCCCTTCTCCCTCTGCCTGCTGGATTTGATCTGCACGTTGCAGCGTCTGATTGATGCGCTTAACAACCTGTGGAACACTGTTGGCTGGATATAAACTTTGATCCGGGTACATTTGTCCTGCAAGGTTCGCATCAGCCGCAACCTGCCAGCCGCTCAGATAAATGGCCTTAAGACCAGCCTTTACCTGTTGAAGTGCCTGGTTACCAGTCAAAGCCCCCAACGCATTGATATAATCTTCTGTATTGATCAGATTCCAAAGCCTTTCTGCACCCATCCGTGCTAATGTTTGCTCAATAACAACTGACCCTCGCAGCTTCACTACGTCCTCTGCAGAATATGGTCTTTCGATCCCTTTCCAGCGATCTGCTTTCCAGCTTTCTTCAACTTGGCGGATTTGTGCTTCTCTTGTCATGATAAACCTCTCCTATTCCATGTTTTTATATTTAATAAACAGATTGAATCAAACTATGATTCATCTGTAATATATCTGTTTCAAGTAATTTAATAATGTTATATAACAGATGTGCCAAAAAAATTATTCAACGTCCTCGCAGCATTGAATGACTTCTTTATATGTTGGATGCTCCATTCCACATTTATTGCAAATGTTTTCAATTTTCATTTTCGCTTCCTCACGAATGACAACCACTTCTTTCGTTGCCAGCGGCTCAACATCAAACGAACCTTCAGTATTTCTTTTTAATGTCAGCAATTCGTTTCCCAGAACGAAAGTTGTTCCACTCATTTCTTCAACAGTCTTTCCTTTCGTCATCTCTTCCAAGATCCACTCTTCAATATAATCTCTATCCGCTGTCTGTTTCGTTTGCATGTTCTCCACCTTCCTGCGCTTTTTTATTAGGTTGCCACTAATATATAACAGAAAATCATTTTAGTCAATTGTTATAATACAATATTTTTCAAAAAATTTCTTTATTTGTTTTTTCTGCTTTTTTCAGATATTACTAAGACTGCTTTATGGATAGCTTTTGTTTAAATTCCAGACGGCGGCGATGAAGAATTGGTTCGGTATACCCACTAGGCTGTTCTCTTCCAAGCAATACAAGATCGCAAGCAGCTTGAAAAGCTACAGACTCGTCAAAATTAGCCGACATTGGAGTATAGTTCGGATCCCCGGCATTTTGCTCATCAACAACGGCTGCCATACGTTTCATCGTTTCCAAAACTTGCTCCTCGGTGCATATTCCATGATAAAGCCAATTAGCCATGTGCTGACTTGAGATTCTCAGTGTCGCACGGTCTTCCATTAAACCAACATTATGGATATCTGGAACTTTTGAACAACCTATGCCCTGCTCTACCCACCTAACAACATACCCCAATATTCCTTGAGCATTGTTGTCGAGTTCCTCTTGTATTTCTTCATTTGTAAAATGAGGATTGGGTGCAATTGGTATCTCCAACATTTCATCCTCTACATCCTTGATTGCTTTAGACAGGTTGTGCTGAATTTCCCAGACATTCTTCTGATGATAATGCAAAGCATGTAATGTAGCAGCAGTCGGGGAAGGAACCCAGGCTGTATTAGCCCCCGCTTCTACATGTCCAATTTTTTGCTCTGTCATGGCCTTCATCTGATCAGGCATGGCCCACATCCCTTTACCGATTTGTGCACGGCCCGGGAGTCCTGTTTCAAGCCCAGAAAATACATTCGATTGTTCATATGCCTTTAACCATCTAGACCCTTTCATATCATTTTTTCTGATCATTGTACCCGCTTCCATTGAGGTATGAATTTCATCGCCAGTGCGGTCAAGGAATCCTGTATTAATAAAGACAATCCGATTTTTGGCTTCTTTGATACAAGCTTTTAAATTTAATGACGTTCGGCGTTCTTCATCCATGACGCCCATTTTCAGCGTATTTCGTTCAAGTCCAAGCAAATCCTCAGTACGATCAAACAGCTCATTGGCAAATGCCACTTCTTCAGAACCATGCATTTTGGGCTTTACAATATAAACAGAGCCTTTTTCAGAGTTTTTTCGAGATGTTTTTCCTAGCAGATCATGTTTGGCTATCAAACTTGTGATCACAGCATCAACAATGCCTTCAGGAACTTCTTCCCCGGATTGGTCTAAAATGGCTGGTGTCGTCATCAGATGACCTACATTTCGTACGAGCTGGAGCGAGCGGCCTCGCAGAGAAAATTCGGTCCCAGCCGGTGACGTATAGCTTCGATCCTCATTCATCTCCCGAATGATGTTTTTCCCATTTTTTTCAAATACAGAGCGAATGCTGCCTTTCATCAATCCAAGCCAGTTTCTATAAACAAGTACTTTGTCTTCTGCATCAACTGCTGCAACTGAATCTTCGCAATCCATGATGGTAGAAATGGCCGATTCGATTAGCAAGTCTTTGATTCCAGCGGAATCAGTCCGACCAATTGGATCTTCCGAATCGATTTGTATTTCAACATGGAGACCATTGTTTTGAAGTAAAATAGCACTCGGATGATCCATGCTCCCCCGAAATCCAGCCAGCTTCTGATGGTCCTGGAGCTTCACATGTTTGCCATCGCTTAGTTCAATATTCAATTGACCATCGGAAATACTATATTGAACAGAGTCATGATGGGAACCTTGTTGTAATGGAGCAATCTGATCCAAGAAATCTCTTCCGTAATCAATGACTTTTTGACCGCGAACGGGGTTATAGCCGCTTGTCCGTTCCGCTCCATCCGTTTCATCAATCACATCTGTTCCATAAAGCGCGTCATATAAGCTGCCCCATCTTGCATTGGCGGCATTGATGGCATATCTTGCATTATTTACTGGAACAACAAGCTGCGGGCCTGCTTGCGCAGTAATTTCTTCATCCACATTTTTCGTTGTGATGCTAAAATCTTCGACCTGTTCTTCCAAATATCCGATTTCTTTAAGAAATAATTTATATTTTTTCAGATCTACTGAGCCTTTGTTTTCCTGATGCCACTGATTCATTTTCAACTGCAAATTTTTTCGTTTTTGTAAAAGCTGTTTATTCTTAGGTGCAAGGTCTTCAATGATACTACTAAAGCCCTTCCAAAAACTTTTACTATCGACCTTGCTATCTGGCAATGCCTCCTTTTCAATAAATTCGTGCAAAATGGACGCCACTTTCAGTCCATTCACATCCAGATAGTCCTCCATCTCTCTCTCCTCCTCTGTACTAAAGAAAAATCTTTCCTGTGTTATACATCAGATGTTAGTTACATTTATTATTATATAACAACATTCCTAAAAATAAAAGGCATTTTTATATTAATCTACCATTGGTGAATTTTGCGATATTTAATCATAGATATTTTCTTCCTTCAACAGGTTTGAAGGAAGAAACTTTTCGCGACTTTCCCATAAAGAAAAGTGCGTGCAAGGCGGTAGAACGTGATAAAATATCTTTTACGCTTAGAAAAAGATAGTCATTCACTGACTTTCTTTCCCAAAATTATAGACAGGAATATTCAGTTCATACAAAGCTCGGGGACGCCCTTGTGTGTATGTCATTTCCTCACCGACTACTTTTACCGAACCGTGATCGACCAGTTTTTTAATCATACGTTCTGCGGACCTTCGTGTCACCTGGAGATATGAGGATAAATCCGCCGCGGTGAATGGAATGGTTTGACGATATTGGGAGAATTGAATGATTTTTGATAAATTTGCCGGACTGATTTTAATCGCTTTAGCCAATTTTACAAGTTCAGGATGGACATTTACCAAGCTTTGAAACTTTACATCATCCGGATAAGGACCATACAGTTCCTTCTTTTCCGTCAAAATATAAGCACAGCTTGTTTTTTCATGCTCTGCAAACCGTTGGGCGATCTTCGCGTTCTCTTCAGCATTTGAAGCTGTTTCTCCATAACCGAATCCAACAGCAACAGCCTCCTCCCCGCTATGCAGGAATTGGCGAAAGCTTTCTGTATGTATGGCACTTTCAATATCCCCGCGAGTACAGAAGAGGGAAACAGCAGAATCTGTCCTTTGATGAACTGAGGCCTGGATGGACTTAGCAAGACTGTCCACTTTGGAGTCGGGATAGGCGAAAGAAGGAAATGACCAATAACAAGCTGCAATTGTAGCGGCATTCTTTTTTTTCCATTCAGCTTCCGCCTTCGCATTCAGAAGCCCTTGAATAAGCGCTTTGGAAGGATCAATCATCTGCTGTGCAGGGATCCCATTTTCAACCAGCTGATCATAGACAGAAGATATACTTGTTAGCGCCATTTTTGTGTGGCCGGCTCGATACAACTCCCGATGAAACTGGACGATTTGACTGATATCAAAGTTTTTCGGCAGCATGCCGACAAAATCAATCACATGATGTCTGGCTTCAGGTGCTCCAATATTTTTCAGGACATTGGAGAAATAAGAAGCATCTAAAACGTCTACAGACAAATGCTCCAAAGGGATGTTTTGATGATGAGCAATTGAAAGGAGAGAAATGGCGATCGTCATTTCATCCTGTTCCATATAGAGTGCAGGGATCGTCAATTGCTTTCTGGCTTTCATGGAAAAATGGTACGGAAGCCCTCCTGAATAAAACACGATATCGCAAGGTTTTACATTTCTTGTAATGGCATCTGCTTCTTCCGGCTGCGAGTATATGTAAGGAACAATTTCCACATCCTTGATTTGTTCGGCCAAAAGAGTTATATTATGCATAAAATCGTTTGGCCCTATGACTGCGATTTTTGTAGTCATAAAATTAGCTCCTCTATTTAACGACTATTTAACGACAATTTTATTCAAAAAATTTATCTTTGTAAAGTGAAGGGATTGATTCATCATGAAAATTGAAGCTATACATATCCATGCCATCCGTTTGCCATTGCATAGCCCTTTTATAGTAAGCTATGGTACATATCATGACATGCCAACCATCATCTTAAAATTAGAAACAGATGAAGGCATTGTAGGTTATGGTGAAGCTTTGCCGGACGAATACGTTACCGGAGAGTCCCTTGAAAGCACGTATTCCCTTTTAAAACATACTCTTGCCCCACTGCTAATCGGCAAAAATCCAATGGAATTTGAAAAACTCCATAATCTGATGAACGAGACAATTTATGCTGTTCCTGCCGCAAAAGCCGCTTTGGACATTGCTTGCTTCGATGCTGTGGGTAAAAAGCTCGGCCAGCCTGTCTATCAGTTGATTGGCGGACGTTATCACAAAAAGTTCCCTATCACCCATGTCCTCAGTATCGCGGAGCCACAAGAAATGGCCGACGAGGCAGCTGACATGATAGAAAAAGGCTATGACTCCTTTAAAATGAAAGTTGGTACAGCTGTTCAAAAAGATGTTGAACGGATTCAAGCTGTGAGAGAAAGGGTTGGAGAAAGTATTAACATCCGCGTCGATGTCAATCAAGGCTGGAAAAACAGTGCTGATTCTCTTGTCGCTATGCGTTCATTAAAGGATTTGAATATCGATTGGATAGAACAGCCTGTGAGCGCCGACGATATTGACGGAATGGTTGAAATCAAATCCAAAACCGATATTCCAGTCATGATTGATGAAGGTATGAAAGGCCCACGCGAGCTGCGAGAAATTATCCGCAAGCGGGCAGCGGATAAAGTAAATATCAAACTAATGAAATGTGGGGGCATCCTTCCAGCTGCAAAACTTGCGTATCAAGCTGAAATGGCCGGAATTGAATGCCAAGTAGGGTCAATGGTCGAATCTTCCATTGGATCTGCTGCCGGTTTCCATGTTGCTTTTTCAAAGAAAAACATCACAAGTGTTGAATTGACCGGACCATTAAAGTTTTCAAAAGACATCGGAAACCTTACATATGATGTCCCTTTCATTCAACTTAATGAGAAGCCTGGACTTGGTGTGGAAGTGAACGAGCAAACATTGGATGAATTGACAAAGTTCAAGGACGTTGTTCGATCATGAGCTATTTTTTTGAAGGAGTTTTAAAAAATAGCATTCCCTATCAAGTTCGCCGCCTGTCCAAAAATGATATGGCACAGGTTCTTGCCCTGCAGGAGATTGTTGTTCAAACATTAGACAATCAAGATATATTACAACCGCTGTCTAATGAAGAATTTCGATTTATTACAGATGGGAATGGGATCCTTATCGGTGCATTTGCGGAGCAAAAACTGATTGCCTTCCGGGCTCTACTGGTTCCACCTGTTGATGAAGACGGCCATTTAGGCCTCGATATTGGTTTGCCAAAAAACGAACTTCATCATGTCATTTATCAGGAAATATCGAATGTCCATCCTGACTACCGCGGCAACCACCTGCAACAGAAACTTGCACAGTTGATTATGCAGGAGCTTTCAAAAGAAAAACAAACTTATAAATATATTTGCGCAACGGTCATGCCTTTCAATATCCCAAGCCTGAAGGACAAATTCAGCCAAGGTATGATAATCGCAGCCTTAAAAGAGAAATATGAAGGGCGCTTGCGCTATGTCTTTTATAAACAGCTTGGGGAGGATACTCCTTATGAATGGGCTGAAACAACGGAGCTAGCCATGAGTGATATCAAAAGCCAGCAGAATCTCCTCGAAAAAGGCTGGCGCGGATTCAAAATGGACAAGCGTGAAGGAAAGCTTGTTGTCGTTTACGGGAAATAGGATGGGCTTCGTGCCCATCCTTTGTTGCTTGTATTAAAAGCGGGCATGATTACTGGACCATCTTCAAAGAGATGAAAGACCGCTTTTTTGGATAGTTTTCTCCTGCTTGGACAGTAATTTGGTCAAACTGGATCGTATTTTGATTTTTTGGATAGTATTTTGCTATTTCGGATTGTATTCCGAGCAAGTTGGATAGTATTTCGATTTTCCTGGATAGTATTCCGATTTTCTGGATAGTATCCCCTCTTAATCGGACAGTATTTCGGATAAATCGGACAGTATGGCTGTTTTCAAATTAGAT